>DASVYC010000066.1:0-8539 GCA_036392375.1 Phycisphaerales bacterium | reverse complement strand
GGGCGTTCATCTACAACGTCATCGGAATCCCCATCGCGGCGGGCGTGCTGTTCTCGTTCACGGGGTGGCTGCTCTCGCCGATCATTGCGAGCGCGGCGATGGCGTTCAGCAGCGTCTCGGTCGTGTTGAATAGCCTTCGATTGGCGCGCGGCAGGTTAGGATGAACCGCCGCGGCCTTGGGAATCGCCGCGAACGCGATCCGCAGGTCCTCCAGATTGAAGCCGGTCTTGGCTATTGCGGTCGTGCGGTTCAGCGCGGCTCGGAATTGTCCAGGCCGTTCGGCCTTCGGACTTCATCGCGGCGGCCGTCGGAAGGGGCTTGGCCCGGAGAATCATCGCCCCCACCTCATCGCGTGCTGCACGCTCGGGGTAGGCGGCCGCGTCTCGCGGCGAGACGACCCCGTGTTTGCGCGCGACCCAGCAGGTCCACATGTACGGGGCAGGACGTCACAACCGAACACCCTCGCCGGCACCACTGTCGGCAACCACCTGGGGCTTGTCACCCAGGATCAACATCTCTGCGTGATCGAATGCGGCTCGCTCTGCCTGCGCGGCCTGCTCGCGAAGGGCGGCAATCCTCTTGCGAGCCACCAGAACGGGCTTCATCAGCGATCGCTGCACGGAAGGGTCGGGGCACGGTATTCGGATCGCGCGAATCTCGTCGGTGTTGATGTTTGCCTGCCCGCCGATCTGGCGGCTCACCTGGTCGATCTGCCCTCGGCCGATAGAGCTATTGATGACATAGGCAAGAAACGCGGGATCGGCACGCTCGCCATCGGCACGAAGTCGAATGAGATACGAGGCGAACACAAACGCACCCTCTGCCTCGAACACTGCACACTTCCCGACAAGTTCCTTGCTGTTCGTCCGGTTGATCAGGATGTCGTCACGTTCGAGCAGAAGCGACTCCGTCTCAGCCTTCGACAACTGGACGAACTTGAGGTCGGAGAGATCGAACACGCCGTCCACGATGTTGTTCATGCGGATGATGGGTGTTCCTCGGCCAGAACGATCCGCCTTCTGACTCGACCCGTACTGAACGAGTGTCAGCAGTTCACCAAGCGGTTGGGGTGTGTACTTGCCCGAGTCGAGATCCACGGCGATCGCGGCGATCTGGTGGAATAGAACCGACCATCGCTCTGCGTCACTCCACTGCACTGCAAGCACCTTCGGGAGTGTCCTCGCCGCTGGAGGTGTGAGGCCCAGAGCCTTCAGAAAGTCCGCTTCCACAGCGGCATCGAGTTCGTCGGCCTTGGCTCGCAGCGCGGCCGCCTTCGCCTTGGACTTCTCGAACGCAGTGACAATTGCTCGCTGCTGTGGTTCGGCGAGATCGGGAACAGGGATCTCCAGCAGATTCGACACAAAGAGCCGTTCTTTGACCGCGCCCACGCGGTGGCAGTCGATCAGTTCGAGGAAGTACCGAGTACGGATCAGGATCTCAACGAACGCCGGGATGAGCTGACCAGTCAATCGCCAGACTTGGTACTCCGGACTCGTGATCGCATCAGTTGGCACTTCGGGGACGCGGCCGAGCGAACCGACGTTGGCTCGCGTTGGATTGTGGAAGAACCAGTCTTTCTCGATCCGTTTGTAGGCCGCGTTGAAGTCGGCTCCGCGCTGACGGTGGCTGAGAAATACTCCCGTGGAGTTGTTCACGCCGTAGACCGGCCACTCATGATCGGGCTTCGCCGCGGGGTTGACCGTGACCGTTGCCTCCTCCGCGAAATGGGCCAGAGGCCGGAAGTGGGGATGGGCCAGCCGGAACTGCGTGGCCCGGGCCGCCTTGATATCCCAGCGATTGGCGTCTCGCCATCGCACCGCGTAAGCCTGAGGCGCAACGTTCACCGGGACACCTCCCGCTTCGAGATCGCGGCAATAAAGGCATCCGGGTTGCGGCGGAACAGACGGTACTGCATGAGCGCCGTGGTCTGTTCCTGCATCCCTTCGGGCAGGCCAAGAACGGGATCACGATGCAACTCGCAGGTATCCGGCTCGCCGGTCGCGGAGATGCCGATGTGTTTCGCGTCGTACAAGAACACGGGATAGTCGAAACGCTCGCGGAGCAGCGCCCTTGCCTCGAGCCGTTTCTGCTCTGCCATGCGAGCCAGATACTGCTTGAGTTGCGACTGAGCGGCTTTACGCCGGTTCGCGTCCTTGGCCTGCTTGGCTGCGTCGATCTCGGCTTCGAGCCTCGCCGTTTCGGCCGCGATGGCCGGGGCGTGCTTCGCCTCGACCTCCTTGATCGCCGTGTCGCGCACCTTGGCGAACTTGGCCGCCTCCGCCTCGGTGTACTTCTGCACGAAGAGCAGTGAAGCCTTCACCGTCGCGCCGGCAGCGAAGAAGGCCTCTTGCGGGAGGCTGACGACGGCGAGGATGCGGGCGCGGTCCTCGCAGAACTCCCGAACGTATTGGAGCGAGGGATTGTTGAAGATGCCCTCTGGCAGCACGATGCCGAGCCGTCCCCCCGGCTTGAGCAGGGACAGGCATCGCTCGATGAAGAGAATCTCCGTCTTGATCTTGCCCGGCTTGTGCCGTGCACGCTCGGCTTCGTTGTCCTCGCCCTTGTGGGGAAGATCGAAGAGCGAGCCGATGGGCGCCTTGGCCTCCAGAGCCTTCAGTACGCGCTCCTGTGCGTCTGTGTACGCCTTTCCGTAGGCCCGCGAATAGCGCCGGCGCTGCTCGTCTGTGGTGCGCACATCGCCTTCGGTGATGCGATCGGTCGGTTCGACGTTGGCCCCGAAGGGCGGATTGGTCAGGATGATGTCGAACCTGCCCTCAAAGATGCCGTTGACGTTGATGAAGCCGTTGTGGTGATGCACGCCGCCGTGACCGTCGCCGTGCATGATCATGTTCATCTTGCTGGTGCGGGCCATGCGGTCGTTCGCGTCGCACCCGTAGATGCAGCGGTTGGCCAGCTTCCAGAGACGGGAATCCTCGGAGTGCTGATCGATGGCGGCGCGGCGCTGTTCGTCCTTCTCGCGGAGCAGTTCGGCACGCTTGGCCTCCGAGAGCTTCTTTCCTTCAAGCGACGCGACGAACTCAGCGTACTCGCGATCCACATCCCGGAGGACCTTTTCCCGCACGATCTCGAAGAAGCGGATGAGGAAGCCGCCCGAGCCGCTGGCGGGGTCGCAGATGATCTCACCCTCCTGCGGGTCCACCATGCGGATCATGAACTCGACGATTGATCGCGGCGTGAAGAACTGGCCGATTTCACCGCGGAAGGTGCGCCCGAGGAATCGCTCGAAGGCGATGCCCTTCACGTCCTCGCTGGTGTCGGAGAGGTTGTACCGCTCGAGGAGACGGACGATCTCGCGGACGGTGTCGAACTTCAGGTTGATCTTCTCGTCGCCGTCGAAGATGTTGTCGTCGGCGTACTCGCGCTTGGTCTCTTCGAAGAGGTTCTCGACGGGATTTGAGAACCGGCGGCGGTCCTCATCGAGGCTGTCGGCCGTGAACAGGTTGCTGCGAACGCGGCCGGCGCGGAGCCGGCGCTCGATGGTGACCTTCATGAACAAGACCTTGGCGATCTCGTCGAAGGCCGCGGCGGGATCGAGATGCTCGCGGTTGCGGATGACGTTGTGGCACGAGTGCAACAGGTCGGCGAACTCGTCTTCCTTGAAGGTCTTGAGCCGGTTGAGCAGCTTTTCGATCTCGGCATCGGAAGCGTCCGCGTGCGGAATGTTCTCGATCTCTTCGAGGTAGCCCGGGCGCTTGTCGGTGCGGACCCGCCAGTACTTGGTCTCGCGGCTGTTGTGGGTGACGAAGAACGCCGCGCCCTCGCGCCGGGCGTAGTTCTCGCCCTGCGAATAGTCCTCCTGACGGATGGTCACGTTGTCGGACTTGCACTCGATGACGATGAACGCTGGCTTGTCGTCGGTGCGGTCCTGAATGGTTCGCCAGATCAGGAAGTCTGCGCGAGCGCCGGCGGACCCGCGGCCGACGACGGACTCCTCCTCGGCAATCTGCTCAAGCCGAAATCCGTACTCGTTGACCAGAATCGGCAGGTATGTCTGCCGGATGGTCTCCTCCGGTGTTTCCACGAGCCACTTGCCGCGGACATGGGACCAGATCAGGCCCTTGGCCTCGTCGCGCTTGACGGCCAACTGCACGGGGGCTGCTGCGGGGGCTTTTGCAGCCGAGCCGGACGGAGACTTTGCCGGAGCGGCACGTCGCCCATTCGGTGCCGGTTGCTGTTGCTTCGATTGCGTTTTCGCCGAGTTCTTCGCCATGCACGCTCCACGATGCCGGTCCGGTTGCCGCTGGCTGCCCGGGCGCGACGAGCGGCGCGGACGTGGTCATAGGGTGCGTTGCAGGCGCAGGCAGGGCTCCGGAAGAGGCCATCGTATCGGGTTCGGGTGCTGAAAGGGGGGCGGGGCCGCCGTTGGCCCACGACCCGGGCCGACATAACGGTTCCGATCCCGTGACCGACCGAAGAAACACCCCGGTTCCGGACCGGGGTGCGATGAGGTGTTGCCGGAGCGGCCGGCATCACTCCTCGTCGAAGGTGGGCAGGTCTCCGTCGGTGGCTTCGTCCCATTCGAGGGCGTAGCGCTCGGCAATGTCCTCGAGGTCGTGCTCGGTCAGGTAGTCGGCCGTCTTGCGCTCTTGGCAGGCCGCGACGGCTCGGGCGAGGTCCGTCCACTCCTCGATCGTGACCATCCGGTCCTGCCTCGCGCCAAGGAGGTAGAGCGCTGCCTGAAGCACGGCCTCGAGTTGCGCTTGGGTCGGCGCGGGCTGCGGGGCGGGGGTGGCGCTCATCGCTCATGCTCCCTTCCCCGCGACAAAGACGCCGCGCTCGTGCTTCTTGAAGCGGGCGGCGGTGCCCTTGGCGGCGATCTCCCGGATGATGGCGGCGTAGAGCGTGGCCTCGGGCGTCTTACCGCCGGGGCTGGTCCAGAGTTTCTTGGCCTCCATCGCTGCGATCATCTCCTTGGCCCGCATCGGGACATCGCTCGCGGCGAGCACCTGCGCGGCGGCGTCGAGGGCGCTGACGCGCTTGGGCTTGGGCTCCTTTGCGGGCTTCGGGGCCCTCGGCGTCTTGGGCGCCTTCTCGCCCTTGACCTTCTTGCCCTTGGTAGCCGCGTCAGGGTTCGCGTTGTTGGCGACCTCCTTTTCGCTGGGGACCTCGTGGTCCTGCTTCCCGCCCGCCAACCGGTCGTTGATCTCGGCGAGGGCCGCCTTGCGGAGGCGGTCTGTCTTGGCGGTTGCCTCCGCGCGGGCAGCGCTCTTGGACATCTTCGGGGTGCGGGGGGTGCGGGGCTTGGCGGGCTTCTTCGTCTTCGTGCTCATGGTCATCTCCGAACTGGGGGTTGGAACCCCCGCCGCACATTGCGGCGGGGAAACGTGGCCATCGCGGTTCCCCGCGACGCCGCGTGGGGCGGGTCAGCAGCCCGCGACGCGCTCCATCTCGTTGAGCACCTCGTGGACCATCGAGTTGGTGGCGGCGGGGCGTCCGTGGCGGTCGGTGCCGTAGACCACCTTGGCAACCTCGACCGCGTTGGCGTAGCGGGCCTCCCGGTCCTCGTCGCGGGCGATGTGGGCGATGCAGATGTCCTGTCTGCCCGCTCGGCGCGTGTGCTGTTCGATGGTCACTTCCGCTCCGCGCTCGGTGCGGCGAATGCTGATGTCTTGGTCGATGCCCTCGATCACGATCATCTTGATGTTCATGGCGTTGCTCCTTTGGGGTGGGTGCGTGGCGTGCGGTCACTCGGCGTCGTTCAGGAACCGCTCCATGTCGTCGCGTTCCATGTTGCTGAGGAACCCGACCGTGTCCATCAGGTCGCTGCGGACCTTGCCGAGGTTGCCGGTGATGCCCCAGTTGGTCGGGTCGGCTTTGGCCTGCTCGTCGTGCTTGTCGAGTTCCATCTGCAGCACATCGATCAGGCGGGCGATGTCGTTCCGCCTCGTGGCGTACATCTGGGCGGCGGTCGGTTCGGGCTTCGTGGTCTTGGTCTTGGGGGTGTTCTTCTTCATACTGGTACCTCTCGTCGTTTGTGGTGCGTGGTGTCTCCGGTAAACACAGAAGCCCGCATTTCGCGGGCTTCAGGTCGTCGGGTGGTTGTCGTTCTTGCGGTCCCAACTCGTCGTGTCTTTCGGCTGGCCAACCGCCCGGAGGTAGTCGACCAACTCATCGGCGGCCCAGGTGTCGCCGTCGATCGCGTCGTGCTCGTTGGGGGTGTCGGTATCCCGGTCGATCTCGAAGAGGCGGAAGCCGCCGAGCGCTCCGGGGCGTGGGCCCCAGTGCCCGTCGAGGTGGCGGCCGCGTCCTGCGGGGACCGTCGCGATGTTCCAGGTGCGCCCGTCGGGCGTGTGGATCTCGATCGCGGGGATGTGGAACCCGCTCTTGGCGAGGGTCTTGGCGAGGTCAAGCGTTGTCTTCGTGGTCGCGTTCATGTTCGTGGTCTCCGTCGCGTGCGGGGGGTGCGTTGTTCCCGCTCGCGTTGGACACACATTGGCCGGCTGACGGGGAACAGGCAAGGCGTTCGGCCTGCATTTCTCGATGATTCTGCGATATGTGGGCAACTCGGCCAAACATGTGGGCGGCGCGGGAAAGCGGTCCGCCCAGCGCGGCTTCCCCACCCGCCCGTTGGCCACGGGTTGGCCCACGATCGCCCACGTCGCGTCCTCGCGGCGGGGCGTACCAATCCCCGCCACGCGACCGTCGGCGCTCGGACGCGCAAACAAACTCTGTCTCCAAGCGCAGCTGTTCCCGCGGGCGTCGGCTCTCGATTCCGGCGGGGAAGTACCTAGCCATCGGCCGGGACTGCGCCCGGCAGATGTGGCGGCTGCGCCGCAGATCGAGCGGCCGGTACGATCGCGCTCCATCCTTTGTATGGAGTCGCCCATGAACACCCCCGACCCGTTCACGGCGTACTACGCGCCGCTGCTGGACAACACCTACGACGTCGTGGACCGGATCGTCATCAACGCCTTCTTCGCGCTGGGCGGATCGCCCGGCGGATTCCGCACCTTCTGGCGCGAGTGGCAGGGCGGCGACGCCAACCTCGACGACACGCACCTGATGCGCGTCGCCGGGCGCTTCGCGCGCCGCGTGCGCGGCTGGGCCAAGAAGCACAACATCCCGGTCATCTACTGCAAGGTCGGCGACCGCAAGCACCAGATCGCCGAGCAGCACAGACCGACCGACCCGAACTTCACCGGCATCTTCGCTGTGATGGTCAACCGCGTGCCCACGCCCGTGTGGCAGGTGCTGCGGTTCCCCAACGGCGGGCTGCACCTCAAGCGCAAGCAGCCCATGCCTTTCGTGTACCACTACTCGTTCCACATCATGGATGCCGAGTGGGGGCACGTCACCATCAAGATGAGCGGGCACGCGCCGTTCTCGGCGCAGGTCATGCTCAACGGCCACGAGTTCACCGCGTGCCAGGCACGGAAGAAAGGCATCGCGTTCGCCAAGGAGGGCAACTGCTTCACGGAGGTCGCCGACGCAGAAGCCCTGGCCCGGGTCGCGGACGCCTTGCGGTCGCCGACCGCTGTAGGGCGGCTCGAGCAGGTCTGCGAGCGGTGGATCTACCGGTGCGTCTGCTTCGGACTGCCCTTCGAGGATCAGAGGCGAACCGGCTTCCGCTACCGCTACTCGGTCTTCCAGGTCGAGTACAGCCGCAACCTGCTGTTCCACAACGGGCACCACATGGAGCAGGTGTTCAACGGGGTGATCGATCGGACACGATCGCTCCTGGATATCCGGCGGGTGATGACCATCTTCGGGGTCAAGCACCGCCGACGCGCACGACCCAACGGTGAACCGCCCCGCGAAGAGACCGTGCTCGAGATGCCTGTGTACGACCTGACGATCTTCAAGGTCCACTTTGGGCGCTTGACCCTGAAGATCTACACCAAAGGCGAGTGCGTGCTGCGGACCGAGGCGATCGCCCACAACGTGGCCGAGCTCAAGTGCGGCCGACTGCTGGAAAAGTTCCCCGAGGTGGTCGGGAAGCTCTCGGAGCTCCTGGGCCGCTTCCTCGAAGCGCTGCGTTGCGTTGACGTGGCGTGGATCAGCGACAAGTCCATCGAGGAGCTGCCCACTCCCGGCGTGGTCGGCAAGACCCGCGTCGGCGGCATCGACCTCAACAAGGCCCGCGTGCGCGCCGTGATCGCCGGCGTCGTGTCGTTGGCGCTCGTGCCGCGCGGCTTCACCGCGTCGGACCTGGCCACGAAGCTGCGCGAGACGTGGAAGGGGGCCGGCGACTACGCGCCGCGACACGCCTCCTACGACCTCAAGAAGCTTCGCGCCAAGGGTCTGGTGCGCAAGGCGGGTGATCGCTCGCACCGCTACGAGGTCACGCCAGATGGGCTGCGCCTTATGGCCGGGTACACCGTGCTCCGCGAGAAGGTGCTCAAGCCGCTGCTGACGTACAAGGGGCGGTGCAAGTCCGGCCCCAAGATCGGCGCGACGGCTGAGATCGACCTGCAGTATCAGGCCGTGCAGCGTCAGATGCAGCATCTGTTCAAACTCCTGCGGTTGGCGGCCTGACGCATCGACAATGTGTTGTCGATCGCGCGCGACGAAGCGTCTA
>DASVYC010000065.1:0-18912 GCA_036392375.1 Phycisphaerales bacterium | reverse complement strand
GCTCTCATCACCTGGATCGTCTACCTGATCGTCATCCACCTGCGGTTCACGACCGGCCGCAACAAGTCGCTCGTCACAGCGTGGCTGAGCGTCGCGGGGTTCATCGTGATGCTGTGGACGTACTTCGGGGTGAATCTGCTGCTGCCAGGATTGCACGCGTACGCGTAAGGAGTGGGGCAGTGCAGGATGATCTGAATGAGACCTGTTTCGCGCTGATCGCAAAGTACCGCACGCTCTTCGCAGTCGCGTCCGTTCCGGACCCGATGGCGACTGTGCAATATGAAATGATGAGTGACGGGCTGATGTGGTCGGACGAGCTGCCGGGGTTAGAACCCCTGGATTTTCGGGACATCGTCCTTCTGAGAGTGCTGTGGAACCACCGGGCCCGGTTGGTCTGCGGCGAACCTGGCGATCAGTATCGCGAGGTGTGGGAGCAGGCGATATTGGCTTTTCCCACATGGATGGGTTTCGCGCCGGAGCGATGTGCTCCGTCGGCGGAACTCGCCGAACTGTTTCGCAAGAAACAGAGCCGTGCTGCTCGTCTTATTCGCAGAATGCCTGGCTAGAGCATGGCCAGTCCAGAGAATCGATGGCCAATCCGAAGCGCCCCAAACGAGTGTCACGGATGTTCTTGGCGCAGCCTGCCTCGTCTCTGGCGGTGGATCTGCTCGGCACCACCCTCGCCCGCCGCCTCTCCTCCGGCCTCATCCTCCGCGGCCGCATCGTCGAGACCGAGGCCTACATCGGCGTCCGCGATCGCGCCAGTCACGCTTTCGGCGGTCGGCGGACACCCCGCAACGAGGCGATGTACGCCAAGCCCGGCACCGCCTACGTCTACTTCACCTATGGCATGCATCACTGCTTCAACGTGGTGTGCGCCGCCGAGGGTGATCCGCAGGCGGTTTTGATCCGTGCCGCCGAGCCGGTCGAGGGCCTCGCACCAATGCGCGAGCTTCGCGGCCTGCGGGCCGACGCACCCAGCCGAGCCCTCGCCTCCGGCCCCGCACGCCTGTGCGACGCGTTCGCGATCGACCGCTCGCTGAACGGGATCGATCTCCTGACCAGCGACGAACTCTGGCTCGAGCCCGCGGAGCATCCGGTCCGCCGCCCGACCCGAACTCCACGCATCGGTGTGGATTACGCAGGTCACTGGGCCAGGCGGCTGCTCCGCTTTGTCGATCCCGAGTCAGATCACGCCAGCCGTCCGAGGAAGCGACGCCACCAGCCACGGTAACCCGCGACCGCCAGCACGATCGACCCGTACCGGGTTTCGCTCCGCCCCTTCCCGCGCGATTCCCCGCCGAGACGCCACCCGAACCTCTCCCTTCCACTGGTTTCGTTTCTTACCCCGAATCTCTGGCAAGCCACGCTACGATTCGCCGAAGGAAAGAGATCAAGTCGGGCACGAGAGCCCGACGGCGGAGTGCCCACGTGTCCGACGCCAAGCCCTTTCAGCCTCAGGACTTTTCCAACGCCGGCTCTCCCGAGCCGATCGATTGGACCAAGCTCAAGACCCTCGCTCCCTATCCGCCCGAAGCGTTTCACTTCGTGAGCGAGGGGCTGGGACACACCGTCCGCATGATCCACGGCCACCGCGACGAGGTCCGCGAGCTCGCCCCCGATGACCAGAGCCGCCACATCAACGGGCAGCAGCTCTGCCTGGGGCTCAAGAGCTTCGCAGTGCAGCGCTACGGCCTGATGGCCCGCACCGTCCTGCACCGCTGGAACATCAACCGCACCGAGGACTTCGGCAAGATCGTGTTTGCGATGATCGACCTGGGCTTGATGCGCAAGACCGAGGAAGACACGCTCGAGGACTTCGAAGGCGTCTTCGATTTCCACGAGGCGTTCCGTTCCGTCGGCGACGCGCTCCGCGACGGCGAGTCGGCGGGCACCGGTCGCTGAGCGGCCCAACGGACTGCCAACGGCTGAACGAACCCCCAGCGTGTGCAAGCGACGCTCGCGTCGGGTCCGCGCGGTTTCGCTATTCTCTCCGAGCCTTTCCCCTTTGAATCCCTCTTCAGTCCCTTCGAGCCCTTGAAGTTGAAGCCCGCCTCTTCGATGGTGATCGATGCCCAACCCGCCCGCCAATCCCCGTGACTGGAAGACGCTCCACCTGTGGGAGATCCAGCCCGTCCGCGATGTGCTGATCCTGCTCCTGATCATGGGACTCATCTACGTCGGCTACGTCGCGAGCATCGTGACCGTGCCGATCCTGCTCGCGCTCGCGCTCGCGTATCTGTTCGAGCCGCTGGTGAGCTGGCTGACCCGCCGCCGCATCGTCTCGCGCAACGCCGCCGCCACGGGCATCATCCTGCTCGCGGGCGCGGTGGTGGTGGTGCCCGCGGTGCTGATCACGACGTTCGCGGTGGTGCAGGGGTTGCACCTGGCCCAGAGCACCGCGTCCAACATCGACCTGCTCGTCCGCTCGGTGGACAAGCCCGAGGACGAAGCGCTGCGTTCTCGCATCACGCAGGAGGGCCGGGGGTGGGTCCGGCTGCGGGATTTCCTGGTCAAGGAGAAGCTCAAGGGTCAGGAGCCTTCGCCCCCGGATTCGGTCGACCAATCTCCGTCGGACTCGACCACGCCGCCTCAGAGTCAGACGCCTGAGCAGCGGCCTCCCGAGGATGCGAAGCAGAAGCCCGCGTCGGCCAATCCGTCCACAGACGAGATCAACGCCGAGGAGCAGGTCGCCGCCGCCCCCGGCGACGCCCGCTCGATCGTCCGCGGTGTGCTGCTCTGGATCCGGGACCACTCCCGCGAGCTGGGCACGCAGGCACTCGCCACCGGCGCCAACGCCTTCACCGCGATCGCGAGCGTCTTCGCGTCGATCGGCGTCCTCATCTTCACCGGTGCGCTCACGGCGTTCTTCTTTTTCTTCTTCTGCACCGGCTGGGGCAGCGTGCTGGCATTCTGGGAGAGCCTGATCCCAGAGCGCCGCAAGGGACGCATCATCGACCTGTTGCACCAGATGGACCGCGTGATCGCGGGGTTTGTGCGCGGGCGTGTGACAATCTGCGCGATCCTGGGCGTCTTCGCCACCCTGGCGTACTGGGCCGTGGGCGTGCCCGCCCCGCTGATCTTCGGGCCCCTGGTCGGCGCCCTGTTCATCATGCCCTACATCCACTTCATCGTCGTGCCCGCGGCGATGATCGCGATGGCCGTCGAACCCAGCGGCGTCGGCTGGCAGTCGGCCTGGTGGTGGACGATCGCGGGCCCGCTCGTCGTCTACATCGCCTGCCAGATGCTCGACGACTACGTGCTCACCCCCACCATCCAGGGCAACAACACCGGGATGGACACGCCCACCATCGTCTTCGCCTCGTTCGCGGGCGGCGCGTTGGGCGGTATCTACGGCCTGCTCATCGCGATCCCGGTCGCGGCGTGCATCAAGATCCTGCTCCGCGAGGTGTTCTGGCCCAAGTTCAAGGAATGGGCCGAGGGGCGGGCCGCAGATTTCCTGCCGATCGAATCCCGCACCGAGCGGAAATGACGACGCCCGCGCATGGAGCGGCACGCGCCCCGCGCGATATTCAAAACTCTCACTCCCCGGATTGCGAGTTCTTCTCAGGCGGCTTCTCGCCCTTGCCCGCCGGCAGCGGCGCGGCCGTCACGCCCAGCAGCTTCAACTCGTCGCGGAGAATCGCGGCCAGTTCGTAGTTCTCCTGCTCGATCGCCGACGCCAGCCGCGCCCGAAGCTCAGACTGCTGCGACACCGGAAGCTTCGGCACCAGCGACTCGCGCATGCCGCGGAGCATGTCGGCCTCCGCCGATGCGTCAAAGAGCTGCGGCTGTCCCGAGTTGGCGAAGTACTGCCGCAGAGCGTCGAGGCCCTGATCCAGCGCCACCACGGCGGCCTTGGGTTCGTTGTCCTTGATGGCCTGGCTCGCCATCGCCCGGGCCCGGAGCATCAGGATGTAGGGACGGAACTGCTCAAGCACGCTGCGATCACCCTCGGTCTCGGCGTGGGCCGCGCACAGGTCCAGCACCCGCAGGTTCCGCGTCGTGTCCCGCACCACCCCCTCGAAGTCCTCCAAGGCCAGGAGCGCGAGATACCGGTGGTAGTACTGGACCGCCTCTTCCCGCAGCAAGCGGCAATCCTCGGGCGCGAGCGCGAACTTCTCCGCCCCCCCGGCCTCGTCCTCCCCCTCGGTTCCGTCGAGCTGCGCCTCGTAGTACTCCAGCAGGCTGGGGAACCCGTGGGGCTGCTGCCCGTCTGGTCGGCCGGTGGGGAACATCTGAAGGATGCCCAAGTCCACGCGAATCTGGATCCGCGGTGTGCCGTCGTCGCCCTCCACGATCCGGGCGTTGATCGCGCCCGGCTCGTAAGGCCACTCGTTCAGCATGGATGAAAGATCACGGGACATCGAGCGGAGTGTAGATGGCCAATTTGTGCGGTATATGGAAGGGTGTCAAGGCCTCTCGGACTATTTCGGAAGATTTCGCCCGGTCCGATGCCGGAGTTCTCGGAAAATTTTCACATTTTCTGCCTGCCGGGTTTGCATTTGACGCAGTTTGTGACATGGTTCATATGGGAGGAATTGCGCAGAGCGCTCCACCCGGTTCACGAGACCTCTTCCGCGGGTCGATTGCAACCGGATGGCAGAAAACTGCGTAGCGAGTCCCGTGGTGTGCCCGGTTTGTGCGACCGGGCGAGGAGCGAGAGGGGTGTGGTGCCCCAGAAGGTGGTAGAACAGTGGCGACGAGTTCCGCTCGAGCCCGTACGGGTTCTGCTCAGGTCCAGTCTGACCTGCAGCTGTACTTCCAAGAGATCAACAAGACCAAGTTGCTGACGGCCGACGAGGAGAAAGAACTCGGCTGGGCGATCATCAACGACAATTGCGCCAAGTCGCGGGAGCGGATGATCCGCGCCAACCTGCGCCTCGTGGTCGCGATTGCCAAGAACTATTCCAACCGTGGCCTGCCCCTCTCCGACCTGATCGAAGAGGGCAACATCGGCCTCATGCGCGCCGTCGAGGGCTTCGACCCCTCCCAGGGCGCTCGGTTCAGCACCTACGCGAGCTGGTGGATCAAGCAGGCCATCAAGCGGGCCCTGGTCAACGCGACCCAGCCCGTGCACGTCCCGGCCTACATGGTCGAGCTGATCGCCAAGTGGAAGATCGCCGCCCGCAAGCTCGAGGGTGAGTTGGGCTACCCGCCCAGCCTGACCGAGCTTGCCAAGGCGATGGATCTCCCGGTCAAGAAGCTCCGCGTCATCAAGCGGGCCGTCAAGGCCTTCCAGAGCAGCGGCGAGACCCGCGATGTCGACGGCGACCTGCTCAAGATGAGCGACATCCTCGCCGACTCCAAGGGCTCCACCCCGCACGAGAACGTGCTGCGTGACGACGAGCTCGGCACCCTCCGCCGCCTGCTCGAGACCATCGACGACCGCGAGGCCCGCATCCTCCGTCTCCGCTTCGGCCTCGACGGCTGCGAGCCCCTGACGCTCAAGGAAGTCGCCGACGAGGTTGGCATCAGCCGCGAGCGCGTCCGCCAGATCGTGGACGAGGCCCTCACCAAGCTGAACCAGCGCCTGACCGACGAGCGCCCCAGCAAGTTCTTCCGTGACGCCGGCCGCAGCGACGAGTCGGCCCCGCCCCGTGGCGTCCGCGGCGCGTCGGTCTCCTTTGAAGGTTCCCGCGCGAGCTGAATCTGCTCTCCGCGTTCGGCCTGACCGCCGAGCGTGATCGATCGACTTGTGAGACGCGGCCGGAGCATCTGCTCCGGCCGCGTTTTTTTCCGCGCCGGTTGCTCTCAGGACCCGCTCCCGGACCGTACACCAAGCGACCGTCGGCTACGATCGGCCATGCTGACGACTCGATTCTCGGTTCGACACACGGTGACGGCGGCGGTGGTGGCTCTGGCCAGCATCTGCGCGCCCCAAGCCCCGGCCCAGGACGCGATCGCGCGGGTCAACGCGATGTACGCCGATATCCCGGGCGACCGCCGCAGCGACACCATCCTGATCCCCGCGCTCAAGGGCCTCGAGGCGCCGCCCCCCGCGGTGCGTGATCTCGAGAAGGCGCGTCTTGTGGGTCCGGGGATGCTGGCGTGGAACGACGCGATCGCGTGGGCCGCCAAGCCGCCGCAGAAGGCGGCGCTCGAGGCGCTCAAGAAAGCGACCGAGCCCGTGAAGACCGGAACGCCGATGGCGTGGGGCCAGGGCTACGGCGTGTCGAGCGTCACGCCCGACCTGGTGCGGGCGAAGCTCTACACGGAGCTGGGCGATCCGCCGCTGCTCTCCGCCGCGCAGTTTTTCACGCTCCCCAAGCTCGACGAGCTCGCGGTGCTGGTGAACATCGAGGCGACCCGCCTGCAGCAGGATTCGAAGGTCAACGACGCGCTGGAGCTGATGGAGCGATTGCTCGCCCTGGGCCGCCAGTTCGCCGATCGTCAGTTCTTCAAGGAGGCTCGCTGGGGTCTGACGACGATGGTCTCGTCGCTGGAGCGGATGCGGGACATCGCGTACGTCGATTTCCGGGGCAAAAAGGAACTCACCGGCGACCAGCTCAAGGCCGCGATCGACCGCCTCGACAACACCGCCGATCTTCGGATCGACCGCATCCTCCTGCCCCAGGCCGATCTGATCGGCGCCGAGCAGGCAATCGCGCTGGTGATGGTCCCCCGCGCGGGTGTGAACGACCGGACGTTCCCGACCACCATGGCCTCGCTCACGTCGGCCGAGCGTCCCCTGCGTCTGTTCAGCGAAGCGGCGACGTGGAAGAGCGCGGGGGCGGCCCACGCTGATTGGGCCTCGACCACCGACGAGGCCAAGAAACTGGGCGACGACTACCGCAAGCGTTGGCCGCTGGAGTGGTTCCACACGCTGAACCAGCTCCCGTTCGAGCGCAGCAAGATGGATCCCAACCAGTTCGCGCTGCTCGCCGCCACCGTCCCGGATATGAGCGAGCTGTTCAATCTCCGCCAGGCGGTGCGTGTCGAGGTCGTGGGCACGCGTCAGGCGCTGGGAATCGTGGGCTTCTTCTACGCTCGCAAGCAGTTCCCGCCCAAGCTCTCGTCGATCGCGCCGCAGTGGATGCAGCGGCTGGATGTCGATCCGTTCAACCCCAACCTCACCAACAACGCCCGCCCGCCGCTCGAGTACTTCGTGCCCATCCGCGACACCACGTTGAACAAGAACGCGGACCCGGTGCCGCACGAGCTGAAGATCGTCGCCGGCGGCGGTGTCAATTTCTCGGTCAAGCTCCGCGACGATACCTGCGTGATCTACAGCGTCGGCCCGGACAACCGTCCCGGCTTTGCCGACCGCGTGCAGAACACCGTCGAGAAGGTGCCCGATGTGGACTACCTCATCTGGCCCAGCGTGCTGAGCCTCTACCGTCAGCACCTCTCCGAGATCGGCGAGCTCAAGTAAACCGCGTCCCAGCGGCGATTCCGACGCCGTGCATCACGGCGCCGGCGGCGGCATCGAAATCACAGGTGATCGGCAAAGGAATCCACGCGTGAGCGCATCGGTGCACAGCGACAACATCAAAAAGGTCGTCATCATCGGCTCCGGCCCCGCCGGCTGGACCGCCGCCATCTACGCCGCCCGGGCCCAGTTGCACCCCGTTGTGTACACCGGCGTCCCCAAGCAGGACCCCGGCCCGGTGCTCCCCGGTGGACAGCTCATGCTCACCACCGAGGTCGAGAACTACCCCGGTTTCCCGCACGGCGTCATGGGCCCCGAGATGATGGGCCTCTTCCAGCAGCAGGCCGAACGCTTCGGCACCAAGGTCATCGGAGAGGACGTCACCCGCTGCGACTTCTCCAAGCGTCCCTTCGAGCTCCACATCTCGAACGGTGAGATCGTGAAGGCCCACAGCGTCATCATCGCCACCGGTGCCGTCGCCAACTGGCTCGGCCTGCCCAACGAGATGCGGCTCGCCACCATGGGCGGCGGCGTCTCCGCCTGCGCGGTCTGCGATGGCGCGCTGCCCGTGTTCCGCGATCAGCCCCTCGCCGTCGTCGGCGGCGGCGACACCGCGATGGAAGAAGCAACCTACCTCACCAAGTTCGCCTCCACCGTCTACATCATCCACCGCCGCGACTCGCTCCGCGCGTCCAAGATCATGCAGAAGCGCTTCATGGAACGTCCCAACGCCAAGGTGCTCTTCAACAAGGCCGTTGAAGACGTGCTGGGCGAAGACAAGATCACCGGCGTGCGTCTCAAGGACACCGTCACCGGCGAACTCTCGACGCTCGACGTCAAGGGTCTCTTCATCGCCATCGGCCACACGCCCGCGACCAAGTTCCTGAAGGGCAGCGGCATCGAGCTCGACGAGAGCGGGTACATCGCCCTCAAGCAGCGCAACTCGTACACCAACATTCCGGGCGTCTTCGCCGCCGGCGACGTGGCCGACAGCCACTACCGCCAGGCCGTGACCGCGTCGGGCATGGGCTGCATGGCCGCCCTCGACGCCGAGCGCTGGCTCGCGGCCGAGGGTGTGCACTAGCGGCTGCCGTCATCAGGGCAGCCGCAGGATCAGATTCACCGGCCCGTCGTTGAGCACCTGGATCTTCATGTCCGCTCCGAAGCGGCCGCTCTGGGCATCGCGCAATCGCGCCTTGAGCAGGTCAACCAGGCGCTCGAATCGAGGCCGGGCCTGATCCGGCGGCATCGCCGACGTGAAGCTCGGGCGGTTCCCGCCGCTGGTGTCGGCGGCCAGCGTGAAGTTGGGGATCAGCAGGATGTTCCCACTGGCGTCCACAACGCTCTTGTTCATCTTGCCCGCCTCATCGGCGAACACACGCAGCGAGAGCAGCTTGATCACGAGCTTCTCATCAAGCGTCTCAGCGTCGCCGGGCTGGAAGCCGACGAAGACCGTGAGCCCACGTCCGATCGCGCCGACGGTCACGCCGTCAACCTCGACGGAACATTGGAGACAGCGCTGAACGAGGGCGATCATGGCGTACGCATGAGAATCCGCGGCGGACCTGTTAGTGCTGATGCTCGCCGTCGCTGGGGAGATCGCACTCCCCGAAGATCCGGAACTCTTTCCGCCGCAGGATCTGCCCCGCCAGCGTCGGATCATCTACCGCGAGCGCGATGGTGGGGGTGCCGTTGGGCCGCAGCATCAGCGGGTAGGCGAACTGGATGAACAGCTCGGCCCCTAAAAGAGAAAGGCACATGCTCGCCAGCGTGTGCCCCTTCGAGAGTTCAACGACCAGGACTTCCTTCTCGCTGAACGGCAGTTTCTCGTTGTTCAGCACGCGCCGCGCATCGGCCGCACAGTTGGTGATCAGCCGTACCACCGCGTGGTCGGTCGCCTCGTGCACCGACAACGCGCAGATCGCACATGTCGAGCCGTCGAAGGCCTCCACCAGGTCAAAGAGCTTCCCCACCTTGTTGGTCAGGAAAACCGAAAATTGCGTCACCGTCGGCGGCGCGTAGCTCTGCGTGGTTTCTTGTCCGTACGCGGCTTGGCTCATCGCGCAATCCCTGCGACGCAACACGACCCACAGTCACCCGCGGCCACCCGCCGCTCCGGTGCTGTTTCCCACCCACCTCTCGCCCCTCTGGCAACAAACCCGGCGGGCACCCGAACCGTCGGCTCAACGTGCCGCCCGAATTCTGGAGCCCAGTGTACCGGACACCAAAGACACCGACAACCACGAATGCGAAATCACCGCGGACTTGCGTGAATTCCGGGCATTCGATGCCACCAGACGCCCCAGCGGGCGCGCGACAACCGAGCCAGCCCCGGTTTGGCCGTTGCTTCCCGAACCGCTCAGGCGGAGAAGGACGAGCCGCAGCCGCAGGTGCTGGTGGCGTTGGGATTCTGGAACACGAAGCCCCGGCCCATGATCTCGTCCTTGAAATCGACGGTCACGCCGGTCAGGTACAGCAGGCTCTTGGGATCACAGATGATCCGCACGCCGTGCTGTTCGAACACCTCGTCGGTGTCCTTCTTGGTCTCGGTCAGGTCGAGGATGTACGAGAAGCCGGAGCATCCGCCACCCTTCACGCCGACGCGGAGGCAGACCTTGTCGGCGTCGAGTTCCTGCTGCTGGATGATCGTCTTGACCTCACGAGCCGCGGTGGGGGTGAGGACGACAGGGCTGGTTGTGGCTTGAGACTCGGTCGCAGTCGACATGACAGATACTAGCCTCTGCGGAGGCTCCAGGTTCGGCACTCATTGCCCCCTTTTACCCCCCTGTCACGGTGGTCCGGGAACGGCACATGCACACCAAACAAATTCAAAATACAGAGAAAATCCAACTCTTTTCCAGCCTTCAAGCAAGTTTCTGAATATTGCTCGTTGGGAAACCCCCTATGAGCGGTTAGCATTCGTCGCCGTTCGTTTTCACGGCACCCGGTCTTCCGCCGACCGGATGGGATTGCAGCACGAGCTTTTGAGGAGAAGAGACATGAAGCACGGTATCTTTGCGTTGATTGCGATGGGTTCGGTCGCCGGTGTGGCCTCGGCCAGTTTCTCGGAGGGCTTCGAGGGCGTTTCGCCGGGTTGGGCGGTCGCCAACGCCAGCAATCCGCTCGGCACGAACACCAACGGCTGGAACTCGATCCCGAATGCCACCGTCTGGGCAGCGCACTCGGGCGTCGGTCAGGCGCTCGCGAACTTCAACTCGACCAGCGAGGTCGGCACCATCAGCGCGTGGCTGTTCTCGCCGGTGGACACCATCCAGAACGGCGACACGCTCTCGTTCTGGACCCGCACCTCGACCGGCAGCATCTACCCCGACCGCATGCAGGTCCGCATGAGCACCAACGGCGCGAGCACCAACATCGGAGCCGGCGCCTTCGGTGTGGGTGACTTCAGCACCCTGCTCCTGGACATCAACGCCGGTCTCATCCAGGGCGGCTATCCCGACGGCTGGACCAAGTTCACCATCACGATCTCGGGCCTCGGCGGCCCGGTCAGCGGCCGCTTCGCGTTCCGCTACTTCGTGACCGACGGCGGCCCGCTGGGCGACAACTCCAACATCATCGGCCTCGATGACGTTGAGTTCACCAGCATCCCCGCCCCCGGCGCCCTGGCGCTGGCTGGCGTCCTCGGCCTCGCGGCCGGCCGTCGCCGTCGTTGAGATGGCTCGACAATCAGGCTTTGATCAACACAGCCGCCCCTCTGGGCGGCTGTGTTGCTTTCGAATTGGGTCAAACGCCCTGTGTTCTCACGGCGTATGACCCAAACAAAATAGTAAAATCAAGTTTCGCCACCGAGTTTTACCGATTCTGCACCGAAAGGGCAAAATTGATGTTCCAATTCCGGGGTGCGTAGGTATGCTCGTTCCTCGTCGGGGGTGTCTCCGACGACCGGTGTTTTCCGCCACCGGTGGTTCATTCAAGTTCTTGGGAGATGGAGAGAGATATGAAGAAGTTCGCTTTCGGGGCGCTCGCGGTTCTCGCGATCGCCGGTACCGCTTCCGCCGCCACCCGCAACATCAATTTCGATCAGGACGCGCTCGGCAACGCCATCGCTGACCTGACCGACATCAACACGCAGTACGCCGCTTGGGGCGTGAACTTCACCCCCAACGCGTTCAGCGGCGGTAGCTGGGCCACCAACACCGGCATGCACGCGACCAGCACCGACGTCGGCGGCGGCTACAACGCCTCCCTCGGCAACGTCCTGCACGCCTTCGACCTCGACTGGCTCAGCGAGGACGGCGACCCCTCCTTCCTGATCTCCTTCAGCACCGGCATCAACTCGTTCGAAATGGACGTGATCGGTGACACCGGCGGCGTCGACGGCCTGCAGACCTTCGTGGCCCTGTTCGCCGCGGACGGCACGACCCTCGTGGACCTCTTCCAGTCCAACGGCATCGGTGGCGTGGAGCGCATCGGTGGCGCCCTCAGCGGCACGGCTTTCTTCGCCGCGGTCGCCCACGGCGATTTCAATGACTGGGTCGGCATCGACAACATCACCTACACCGAGGTTCCGGCTCCGGGCGCTCTCGCCCTCGTCGGCCTCGCTGGCGTGGTTGCCGGTCGCCGTCGTCGCTAATCCCTTCCGGGTCCGCCCGGTTGGTTCGTGACATCTGAAAGCGGGGGCCGACACGTCGGCCCCCGCTTCTTTTTTGAGGTCCATGCGAGCGAAACCCGTGGCGTGATCACCGTTCGCGTCGCCGCGCAATCGCCACGAGAAAGTCGGGATTGCGACGCGGATCGTCGGCGGGGCCCAAGTCACGTCCCATGCGGGCTCGCCCCAGTTCGATCCGCCACATCCCGGGCGGCAAATCCGGGTCGTGCATGTCGTCCAGGGGCAGTTGCCCCAGCACCTCCCGCACCTCGAACCGTCCGTCCAGCGTCGCCAGGAAGTCGGGTGCACCGAAATCGTGCACGTGATACGGGGTCGGGCCCAGCTTGTTGGGAGTGCTTACGACCAAGACCCCTTCGGGCCGCAGAACACGGGCATACTCATTGACCAGAGCCTCGGTTGCCTCGATGTGCTCGATGGTCTCGAAGCTCGCGACGAGATCGACGCTTGCGCTCGGGATCGGCGTGTCGATCGCGGAGCAGCAGAGGAAAGCTCGCCCGGGACCAGCGTGTCGGGTGCTGGCATATTCGATGGTGCGAGCATCGAGATCGACGCCCACGTACGCGCGCCGTGGGTGCGCGTGCGGGGGAGCAAGCAGCGTGGCGCCGTAGCCCGTGCCGCAGGCCATGTCGGCAACCGACGTGAGGGCGAGCCGATCCATGAGGTCGGCGGCGAGCTCGTAGCGGCGCAGGTGCAGCTCGGTGCGGGCCGGCGGGAGCATGGGGAGAGTGGCATCGTGGCGCTCGCCGCGGTTGTCCACGAGCCAGCGTGCGTCGGCATCGGCGAGGCCCGGAACGGCGCGGAGGCGGTCGAGCGTGGCGCTCGCCTCGTAAGCGGTGTCGTCGGTGGTGTAGAGACGCACGATGGGGATGCCGGTCGTCCCGAACAACCGCGCGGCCCGGTCGAAGAGCTGGGCCTCGTAGCACTCCGAGCTGATGACGACGGCGCCGATGTCGGCGGGAAGGGGCGCGTCGCCGGGGCGGACCACCGGCACGCCGCCCATGGTGGGCAGACGCGGGTTGTCGTCGAGCACGAGCGCGACGCGGATGCCGTGGGCCTGCCAAGGCTGGCGGATGATGGGGCGGCTGTGGCGACCGGCGCCGAAGAGGGCGATGCGCGTCACGCCGGACGCGGCGAGCCACGCCGCGGTGCGGGCGAGGATCTGCTGCCGCATCGCTTCGTTGCCCGACAATTGCGGCGAGCGCGGCTTGGCCATGCGTTCGAAGAACGCGGCGTTGGAGTTCGCTGGAGACTGGGCGACAGCGGCAGCAGAGGTTGCAGAAGACATGGTTTCACTATCGGCGGAGCCCCGCGGGCCTGGTGCGAAATCGGGTGCATCCGCCCGAATCCGCTGGGAAACGAGGTCGATACGATCTGTCGCGGAGCAGACGCCGACCCACACGCTGCACTCGCTGAGGCCGGTGCCCGTGATTGTCCTTCCGCGGCTTGGTTCCTGCCTCGTGGATCAGCATGAGCGATCTCACCCCAACGCCCGCCGGACTCGAACTCGCCCCCGGCGTGCGGATGTCGCCCGGGCTTGTCGAGGTCACTTTCTCGAGCAGCTCGGGACCCGGCGGGCAGAACGTCAACAAGCGTGCGACGCGGTGTCAGCTCCGCATCGCGCTGAACGACATCCCGATCCATCCCGAGGCCCGCGAGCGGCTGCGGCACATCGCGCCGCACCTTGTGACGCCATCGGGCGATGTGCTGATCGAGGCCGACGACAACCGATCGCAGGGCCGCAACCGCGACGCGTGCTTCGAGAAGCTTCGGGAGATCCTGGTCCTGGCCCAGAAGCGGCCCAAGGTGCGCAAGGCGACCAAGCCTAGCCGCGGCTCAAAGGAGCGGCGGATCGAGGGCAAGAAGCGGCGCTCGGAGATCAAGAAGAACCGCAAGAGCGGCTACGACTGAGTCGCGGCGACGGAGCGGGTGCTTACGCCGCACGCTCGTCGTCGGGCTGCATACCCAGGACCTTCATGCGCTTGTAGAGCGTGGTCCGGTTGATGCCCAGCTGCTCGGCGGTCTTCTGGCGGTTGAAGTTGTTGGCCCGAAGAGCCCGCTGGATGATCTTGCGTTCCGGTTCCTTGAGCGCGTCCTCGAGCGACATGGGCGTCCATGCCTCGTCGTCGTTGGTGGCCGCTGTGAGGGCCAGCTTGGGTGCGTCGCCCACGATCTGCGGCGGCAGATCGGCGAGCTCGATGGTCGGCGTCCGCGACAGGACCGCGGCCCGCTCGACCACGTTCGCGAGCTCACGCACGTTGCCCGGGAATGCGTACCGCTGCAGAGCCGCGACAGCGTCGGGCGAGAAGCCCACGACCTGCTTGCCCAATTCGGCCGCGTGCTTCTGCAGGAAATGGGCGGCGAGCGCGGGGATGTCGCTCAGACGCTCCCGCAGCGGCGGGAGCTCGATCTTGACGACGTTGATGCGGTAGTAGAGGTCCTGGCGGAATCGGCCGTCGGCGACCAGGGTCTCGAGCGGCTGGTTGCTGGCGAGAATGACGCGTGCGTCCACCTCGATCGTCTGCGTCGAGCCCACGGGCTCGAACTTCCGCTCCTGCAGCACGCGGAGCAGCTTGAGCTGCATCGCGGGGCTGGCGCTGTTGATCTCGTCGAGGAAGATGGTCCCGCCGTCGGCGGCCTGGAACCGGCCGACCTTGTCGGCGTGCGCGCCGGTGAACGCGCCCTTGACGTGACCGAAGAGCTCGGATTCCAGCAGGGTTTCGGGGATGCTGCCGCAGGAGAGTTCGACGAATGGTCGGGACGCGCGCGGGCTTGCCTTGTGGATGGCGTGCGCGATCAGACTCTTGCCCGTGCCCGACTCGCCGGTCATCAGCACCGTGGTGCGGCTGGGGGCGACGGCCTCGATCAACTCGTAGATCTTCCGCATCCGGTGATCGGATCCGACGATTGTCTCCAGCCCGCGGCGGCCGTCAAGCTGCTTGCGGAGCGTCTTGTTCTCCTGCAGCAGGGCGCGCTGGCGGATGGCGCGTTCGAGGCTGAGACGCAGTTCCTTGTCCACCACCGGCTTGATGAGATAGTCGCAGGCTCCGAGGCGGAGGGCCTCGACGGCGGACTCGATGGTGCCGTAGCCCGTGAGCATGACGCAGGCGACACCCAGGCGGCGCTTGGCGATCTCCCGCAGCAGCTCGATGCCCGACGTGCCCTGCAGCGTGACGTCGAGGAGCGCGAGCGCGAAGGGACCGGCCTCGGTTTCGTCCGCTTTCTCCAGCGTCACGAGCGCTTCGGCGGCGCTGAGGCAGGTCGCCGCGGCGTAGCCCTCGCGGTTAAGGAACTCGGCAAGCGACTCGGCGACGATCGTGTCATCGTCCACGATGAGCACACGCGGGCGCGGCGCGGTGGGGTTGCTTCCGGGGTCTGGCATGCCTCAGCCCACCTTCCGGGTGTCGTGCTCGGCGAGCGGGAAGCGGAGCGTGAGCACCGCCCCGGGTCGACGCGAGCTTGTGTCGTCGCGGGCGTTGAGTTCGGCGTGCCCGCCGAGGCGTTCGAGGATGCTGCGGGTGAGGGCCAGCCCGATGCCGTGGCCGTCGGGCTTGGTGGTGAAGCCGGCGTCGAAGAGCTTGGCCGCGGACACACCGCGGGCGATCCCGGCGCCGTCGTCGATGATGTTGATGCGGACCCAGCGCGCGAGCGGCTGCGTCCGCGAGCGCGTGGTGGCGGTCGCTTCCATGCGGCAGACGACCTGCACGTTGCCCCGTCCACCGACGGATGCGATGGACTCCACCGCGTTCTTGATGCCGTTGAGCAGGGCCGAGTACAGCGGCCCGGCGGGTGCGTCGGCGATGAGCGGGTCGATGTCGACGCCGATGGTGGTGTGGTGCTGCTGGGCCGAGAGGCGTACCACGTCGGCGGCGTGCTCGATGGCGTCGCGCAGCGAGACCGCGGGGGCCTCGTCGGTGAGCTGCGAACCGATCGAGAAGCTTCGTCCCTTCATGGCCGCATGCACGAGCCCGGCCATGCGCTCGAGCGCCTTGGCCGCGGTCTCGAGCTGATGCCGCACCGAGTCGATCTCGCTCAGGCCGACAGTGCCGGTGCTGGCGTTGAGCGTCCGAACGGCGAGACCAACGCAGCGCAGCGAGCCGTCCAGCAGGTTGTCGAGTTCGTGCACCAGCGCGGCGACGCGATCGATCTGCACCGGACCGCTGTCCACCCGGGTGATGCTCCGCGGCAGCGGCTGCTGGCCGTCGGCAGCCTCGGGTTGACGGTGAAAGGGCGGGATCGGATCGGGGACGTTCATGAAACGCAACATCGAACCGCCGGGATCGTCGGTTCAGCGGGAGTTGCGTTTTGGCGACTGTGGCCGAAACTCGACGGCGGGTCCCAATCCCCGTCACACGTTCGACGTCTCGTGCACCGGTCGGCTCGGGCAGATCTACGAAAGCGGGCGAAGGGATTTGAACCCTCGACATTCAGCTTGGAAGGCTGACGCTCTACCACTGAGCTACACCCGCGCGGTCGATCAAGAGTAGCAGCCGCGCGTGTGGGCGGGCGGGGCTCGTTCGGGTACGGTGTGAGTTAGGAGTGATCCCCCTGGGGGTTCACAGGGATCGTCCGCAGATTCCGCTGTATTTTCGGTCCGGCGGCGGATTGCGCGTGCAATCGGGACGTTTGTGCACCACATCTGACTCGTCGGGCGAAGGATTCGCGGAGGGGAACGCCGACTTCGTGTGGAGCGGGCCCGGGGAGGCAGCCGGAGGCGAGAGGTACGCGTGGCAGGGTGGCATTGTCGAAACGCTGTGATGGTCGCCGCGGGGCTGGCGTGCTCCGTGGTGGCGGCGTCGCGGGCACAGGATTGGACTCCGCACGAGCACGGCTCGGCGTGTCACGAGGGCTGCGGAAAGGCCCAGCTCGCCCGGGCGCGGCACGCGATGGGGCTGCCACCGGTTGGCGCCAGGCCGCCTTCGTTGGTCTTCGGCGACCGTTCGGCGCTGAGCGACACCGATGTGGTGCACAACCGGGTTCAGCTCGAGGCCTTCCCGGCGACGCAGTCGATCACCGGCACCAGCACAATCACTGTGAAGAGTCTGGTCGACGGGCTGAGCACGTTCACCTTTGTCGTGAACAACACCTTCGCGATCGGGCAGGTGCTGGTGAGCGGCACGCCCGTCGCGGCCCCCGCGAGCGTCGGGACGTGGGGAAAGCTCGTGACGCTCGATCGCGTGTACAACAGCGGCGAGACGTTCACGGTCACGATCCCGTACGCGGGCTCGGCGCATCAGTCGCTCGGGTTCGGATCCGTCTTCTGGGACACCCAGGGCGGGCTGCCGGTGGTGAGCTCGCTGAGCCAGCCCTACTTCGCGGCGACGTGGTGGCCCTGCAAGGACGGGGATTTCGGGCAGCCGGGCGACAACATCGACAAGGCGACCTGGGAGGTCGAGATCACCCACGACGCGGCCCTCACGGGTGTGTCGAACGGCACGCTGCAATCCGTGACGCCGCTTGGCAACGGCCAGGTCGTGACGCGATGGGTCAGCAACTACCCCATGTCGACGTACCTCGCGTGCTTCAGCATCGCCCAGTACACCAATTGGAACCAGACCTACACCGCGCCCGGGATCAACGGCGGCACGGTGTCGTTCCCGCTCCGGTACTACATCTACAGCTCATGGGACACTCCGGCTCGCCGGGCGGAATGGGAGAAGGTGTCGAGCATGCTCGACATCTTCCGGCCGCTCTTCGGCGAGTATCCGTTCCCCGACGAGGGCTACGGAATCTACCAGTTCCCGTTCGTCGGCGGCATGGAGCACCAGACCATGTCGGGGCAGGGGACGTTCTGGGATGTCGTGACCGCGCACGAGTTGGCGCACATGTGGTGGGGCGACGAGCTGACGTGCCGCACGTGGAACGACCTGTGGCTCAACGAGGGTCTCGCGTCCTACAGCGAGGCGATCTACTACGAGCTGCGTCCCGGCTCGTCGGGTCTGACGACGCTGCGTGGGTACATGCAGGGTCAGTTGAAGCCGCGGGCGTCGGCGGTGTTCGGGACGGTGTACGCCTTCGACACAACCAACGACCCGGAGTTGTTCAACTACGACCTGCGTTATCGCAAGGGCTCGTGGGTGTTCCACATGCTGCGTGGGATGGTGGGCGATGCGGCGTTCTACGAGACGCTGCGGGCCTGGCGGGCGCAGTACGCGGGTTCCGCCAGCACGACCGAGCAGTTCCGCGCCGTGGCGGAGCAGGTGACCGGCCGCGACCTGCAGCCATTCTTCAGCGAGTGGGTGTACGGGCCGGGCGCCCCGACATACGCCAAGGGCCTGCAGAGCTTCACGCTCAACGGGAAGAACTGGACGCGGATGCACATCCGCCAGACTCAGGACGCGGCCTGGCCGACGTTCACGACGCCGCTGCGGGTCCGCCTGCTCACCCCGGCGGGCAACGTGGATCATGTGGTCACACCCAAGGCGCGGACCAGCTTCTTTGTGCGCGGGTCGGGTGCCGCGACGGCGACCGATTTCCTCGTCGACCCCGACGGCTGGGTGTTGAACTACGGCATCTCGGGCGAGGCGCCGCTGGTCGGGCCGCCGGTCGTGTTGGAGACGGCACCCGCGGCGGGCGGTGTGTCCGACTTCTCAGGCTCGCCTGATGCGGTGCAGCTCACCTTCAGCGAGGCGATGAGCGTGTCGGGCGCCAGCTTCGAGGTCACGCGCGCGAGCGGCGACCCGGTGCCGTTCACGTTCTCGTACAACCCGGCAACGCAAGTCGGAACGTTGGCCTTCGAGAGCAAGCTGAGCCCCAGTGCGTACACGGTCTCGCTGTTGACGCCGCCGGCCTCGGCGTTGTCGGGTCAGCTGCTCGACGGCGACGTTGCCGACCCCAGCGCCGCGAGCAGCTTCCCGAGCGGTGACGGCGTCGCGGGGCTGTCGTCTTCGTCGCCGCCGCTCCTGCGGTTTAC
>DASVYC010000064.1:0-67428 GCA_036392375.1 Phycisphaerales bacterium | reverse complement strand
CTGGCCGCCCGGCGAGATCGGGCTGGTGCCGCCCTGCTGCGTGGTCTCGACCTTGCTCACGACCACGCGCCCCGTGTACGGCTGGACCGCGATCCGGAACCGCTGGCCCGAGCCCGTGACCTCGAGCGAGCCTTCGTTCGCGGGGGTGCTGCTGCCCGCGGCGGAGACGGGCGAGCCCATCTCATCGAAGATCAGCGTGCTGCCGCTGTTGAACGAGACGCTCGCGAACCGAGCCTCGCCGTAGCGGCTGCCGCCGACGTGGGTGGTGAACAAGGCGTCGGCAACCGGATCGATGGTCGTGCCGGGGACGCGGACGACGGTGTACGAGGTGGACGCGGCGTCGAAGATGACGGCGCGGCTCTGCTGCATGGCGAGCGCATCGGCCTGGGCCTCGTTGATGTCCGCCACGATCGACCGCAACGCGGCCTGGACGCGGAGCACGCCGGTCTGGCTGAAGGCGGGAGCGGCGACCGCGCCGGCGATGCCGAGCACGGTCACGACGATCAGCACTTCAACGAGCGTGTACCCGCGGCGTGCAACGAGCTTGGGAGCGAGAGCGTGGCGCATGGCGTCCTTGCGTTAGGGCAGGGGCTTGTCGTTGGCATCGAACGACGCGGCCCACACGTCGCCGGTGGCGGGGTTGAAGATCCAGCCGTAGGCGGTTGTCTTCGCCGTGTCGGCGGCGGTCCCGATGGTGATCACGCTGGAGTTGGGCCCGCCCACATGTAGGTTCTCCGGCACGTAGCGGAAGTAGCCATCAGTCATTAATTCGCCCCACGTGCCAGCGCCGGCCGTGATCGCTGGAAACGTCGCGTTGTTACGCACGTAATAGACCGAAACCGCCTGACGCAGCTTCACGAGTTGGTCAACGGTCGCTTGGTGCTTGGCATCGTTGGTGGCTTTGGAGTACTGCGGCACGATGATCGCCGCCAGGATTCCCAAGATCACCACCACGATCAGAATCTCGACCAGCGTGAAGCCTTTACGTAGTGCCTGCTTCATCGGGGCCTCTCCTCACGGACACTCGCCTGAACAAAGCCGGCCGATCCCGTTCAAGGAATCGGCCGTTCTAGGATCGGATCAGATCAAGCCGCACTCAAGGAGTGGACGGGTCGATCTTGCCGGTCGACTCGTTGAAGTTCACTGCACCCAGGGTGTTGGTGGTGGAGTTCCAGTGCCAGCCCACGCCAGCGGCGGCGGCAGCGGCAACGGTGCTCGAGCCGTTGAAGGGGTTAACCGGGGGAGCCTTGACGTAGCCGCCGTCGATCAGCGGGCCCCAGGTCGTGTAAGCGGTGTTCGTGGTCGAAGCCGTGTTGAAGTCCGTGATCGACGGATAGTTGTTCGTGCGGGCGCGGAACAGCTCGATCTGGTTGTTCAGCGTGTCCAGCTGAGCCTTGATGTTGCCGGCCTGGGCGTCCTGCGTCGCGTTGGTGAACTGCGGGACGACGATCGCGGCCAGAATGCCGAGGATGACGACGACGATCAGAATTTCGACCAGCGTGAAAGCCTTGCGAACGGTGCGCTTCATGGTGACTCCTTGCGTGCGGGGCCGCTGCCCCAATGTGCTCGACCCCGCTTGATCCGTGACTCAACGGACGGCGCGAGGAACCTGTAATCCCCTCCCGGCTCGCGAGAGCGCGGCCGAGCCCGGCCGTCCGTCGCCGCGCGACAGACCGACCGGCAGACTGAACATCGGAAACACTCCCCGCCGAAGAAAGGCCTGCGCACGAATCGACACGCGACCGAAGCGCCTGTGCCGTCTGTAACGCCTGTGCCAAAAACACGCCCCATGCACGCGGGTGGGGTGAACGCCACCTCAAGAAGGACGCGGCGCGAACCCCGTTTCAGCACTGGTGGAGGTTCCATGGCGCGGGGCCTTGGAAGGCCGCGCCCAGCCACGCACCACGTCCAAGAAAAAACCGCGGCGCTCATCGCGCCGCGGTCTTTGAATCTGAATCAGTCTGTCTTGACCCTAGTGCCCAATGCCTAGTGCCAAGTGCCTCTGCCCTCTCAAGCGATCTTCGCGATCGCCTCGCCCTTCTCGAGCTTGGTCTCGACGGCCTTGACCAGGCCACCGATGGTGCGTCCCGGGCCGAGGATCTGGCCCATGACGTTCTTGGCGGGGCTGAGGATGAGGGTGACGACCTTGCCGATGGCCTCGTCCTTGGTGGGGAACTCGGAGAGCTGCTTGCAGCCTTCCTTGCCCTTGAAGACGGTGCCGTCGAGGATCGCGCCACGCAGCTCGACCTTGGGCATGTCCTTGGTCAGCGTGACGACCTCGCGGGCGAGCTCGACGATCGACGAGCCGCCGTAGGCGATGGCCGTGCTGCCGGTGAAGAACTCGGACAGCGGCTTGAGCTTGTGGTTCTCAAGGGTCTTGGTCGCCAGCGCGTTGCGGACGACGGTGACCTTGATCTTCTTCTTCGCAAGGCCGGAGCGGAGCTTGTGGGTGTCCTTGGCGTTGAGGCCACGGACGCCGATGACCATCGCTTCCTGCACCTCGCCCATGCGCGTCGTGTAGTCGCGCATGATCATGTTTTTCACGGTCTTTGACATAAGACGTTCCTTTCATGCCGCGGAACGAACCGCGGCGAGGTGGTTCACTCTTCGGTCTCGGCGGCGTTGACGTAGCGGACGGGGACGCCCGGGGTCATGACGCCGCTGACGGTGATCTTCTTGATGTACACGCCCTTGGCGGTCGCGGGGCGGACCTTCTCGATGGCGCGGATGAAGTGCTCGAGGTTCTCGACCAGGTCGGTGTCCTTGAAGGACATCTTCCCGATCACCGCGTGCACGTTGCCGCCCTTGTCGGCCCGGTACTCGACCTTGCCGGCCGAGTATTCCTTGACGGCCTGGGGCACGTTGGTGGTCACGGTGCCGGCCTTGGGGCTGGGCATGAGACCCTTCGGGCCCAGGACCTTACCGAGCTTCGACACTACGCGCATCATGTCCGGGGACGCGATGGCGACGTCGAAGTCCATCCAGCCCTTCTCGATCTCGGCCACGAGCTCTTCGCCGCCGGCCTTGGTGGCGCCGTTGGCGAGCGCGTCCTTGGCGACGTCGCTCTGGCAGAAGGCGATGACCTTCTTGGTCTTGCCGATGCCCTTGGGGAGGCTGAGCGAGCCGCGGAGGGCCTGATCGGCCTGGGCGGTGTCGATGCCAAGGTGGAAGCAGACGTTGACGGTCTGATCGAACTTGGTGGGCTTGAACTTCTTGAGTGCTGCGATGGCGGCCGCGGGTTCAACCGGGTCCTTCACGCGCAGCGGGTTGTTGTTCTTGGTGCGCTTGGTGGTGTACTGCATGGGTGTGTTCCTTTCTCGTTGTAGAGTTGATTAGCCTTCCACAACGGTCACACCCATGGAGCGTGCCGTGCCTTCGATGATCCGCATGGCGGCTTCAACGCTGGCAGCGTTGAGGTCGGCCTGCTTGGTCGCCGCGATCGCCTTGACCTGGGTCTTGGTGATCTGACCGACCTTGTTCTTGTTGGGGACGCCCGAGCCCTTCTCGACCTTGGCCGCATCCTTAATAAGGACGCTGGCGGGCGAGCTCTTGACCTCGAGGTCGAAGCTCTTGTCGTTGTACACCGTGACGATGCAACCAACGACCTTGCCCTTGAAGGACGCCGTGGCGGCGTTGAACTTCTGGATGAACTGACCGGGGTTCACGCCCTTGGAGCCCAGCACGGGACCAAGCGGTGGCGCAGGCGTCGCCTGCCCACCCGGGGCCATGATCTTGAAAACCTGTGTGACTTCTTTTTTCGCCATCGATATCAACCTCCCACCGTCCGCCGAGAGCCGTGCCAACCCGCCATACGAGCGGGAGACGAGCGGCTCCAGGAACCCCGGGCGGCGAAGCCCATGTGCCTGTCCGCCAAGGCTTTAGGCCAAGGCGATCCGGTGGGGTCGGAGCGGTAGTACACGCGGTCCGAGTTGTCCCTCCCCTGGGCGTGCGCTTCGGGGTGGGTCGACATGGTAGGTGGGAGCCGCCACGGTGACAAGCGGGCGAAACAAGCTGGCGGCGGACGCAACGCCGGGATTCTGGTGTGCAACGGTGAACAAACGCCTTGACAACTCAATTTTAGAATGTATAGTCTAGAACTATGGCCGGACGCCCTCGCACCTTTGACGCCGGTGAGGCCCTCGAGCGGGCCATGGTTGTGTTCCTCGCCCGCGGCTTTGAGCGGGCCAGCATCGACGAGTTGTCCGAAGCGACCGGCGTCGTTCGTCAGAGCCTCTACCACACCTTTGGCGACAAGCGGGCCTTGTTCCTCAAGGCCCTGGATCACTACGGCTACACCCGCTTCCAATGGCTGATCGACGAACTGGGGCGCGATCGACCCGTGATGGAATCGATCCGGGCGGTGCTCAACGGCTGGGCCGATCGGGTCTCCAAGTCCGGTTTCAAGGGCTGTTTGGTCTGCAACTCGCTCATCGAGTTCGCCGACCAGGACAAAGACGTCGCCGCCATCTGCGACAAACACAACGGCCGGATCGAGAAGGCGTTTCGCGACGCCATCGCCCGGGGCAAGGAGCGTGGCGAGCTGGCCGCATCCATCGACGAGCGGGCGGTAGCCGAGTTCTTTGCCAATCTGGGTCAGGGCTTGGCGCTGCAGGGGCGTCGGGGCATTCAGCGCCAGAAGGCCGCCGAGATCTGTGCGGTGGCGGAAGCGGTGCTCGCGGGGTAGTTTTCTTCTCCTATTTTAGACTGTACAGTATGAAAGGAATTCCATGAAAGGTCAGCACGTTGTGGTGGTGGGGGCGAGCTCGGGGATCGGGCGGGCGGCGACCTTGGCGGCGCTCAAAGCCGGGGCAAAGGTGACCGGGTTGGCCCGCTCACCCGATCGCCTGCACTCACTGAGCGAGGCGGCGGGCGCCCACGGCTTGGGCGGGCGGCTGACGACGCGGAGCGTGGATGCCCTCGACGCGGCGGCGGTGGCTCGGGTCTTCGCCGAGATCGACGCGACGACCCATCTGCTGGTGACCGCGGGTTCGTTTGTCGGCGGCGGGTTCCGCGACGGGCCGGTCGACGCGCTCGCGACGGCGTTGGGCAGAGTCCACGCCGCGGCTCATGTCGTTCGTGCCGCGGTGCCGCGGATGAAGGCCGGCGGCTCCATCGTTCTCACCGGCGGACTCTCCACCGACCGGCCGGTGGCGGGCGCGTGGGCGACGGCCGTCGCGACCGCGGCTTCGGAGCAGTTGGCCCGCTGTCTGGCGCTCGAGCTCGCGCCCATTCGGGTCAACGCCCTCTCCCCCGGCTGGACCGACACCCCGATGTGGGACCCGATTCTCGGCGCGGGCAAAGCAGCCATGTTCGAGTCGGTCGCAACGAAGATCCCGACCCAAGCGTTAGCCACGCCCGAGGAACTCGCCGACGCGGCGTTGTTCTTGATGCGCAACCCATCGATGAACGCGGAAGTTCTGCACGTGGACGGCGGGCATCGGCTGGTGTGAACGCCTGCTCTCAACGACCGGTGTGATCGCGGTGTTCGGATGACACGCGGCTTGTTTCCGTGCGTGTGGGGCTCTGGCCGCGCCGAGTGGTGCGTGGCACAAACAAGGAAAGGCAATCGTCATGAAGAAGCTGTCTGAGTTGGTTTCGGCGTCGGTGGTCGCGGTGGGGGCGGTTGGGGCCGGAGTGGCCGGTGTCCACGCCGCGGGAGTGCTCGACGCCGCCGCGGGCAAAACCGAACGCGGCTTCGCGATCCACACGCCCCAGTCGGCGTCGCCGGCTTCGGGCGGGATCCTCGAAGCTATCCAGAAGGCGTTCGGCTTCGTGCCCAACATGAACGCGACAATCGCCGAATCGCCCGCGCTGCTCCGCGGCGTGACCGAGCTGAACCAGGCGCTGGCGACGGGAGAACTCACCCCGGTCGAGCGGAACCTGGTGTCCATCGTGGCGGCCCGGGAGCTGGGCAACGCATACTGCGTCGCCGGTCACTGCACCGTGGCATCGGGGATGTCGCGCCAGGCGTCCGAGCTCGACGCGCTCCGCCGCGGGGCGTCGATCGAGGACGCGAAGCTCGAGTCTTTGCGAGCGTTCACCGTCCGGCTGATCGCGACCAAGGGCGCAGTGAGCGACGAGGAGCTCGCCGCGTTCCTCGGCGCGGGGTACTCGCGTCGGCAGGCGCTCGAAGTCATCGGCGTGATCGCGGAAAAGACCATCAGCACGCAGGTGAAGAACCTGGCGGGCGTCCCGCTTGAAGCCGCGTTCGAAGCCCAGCGCTGGAGCGGAGCGAAGTAACACGCGTACCACAATCAGCCGTGAACCTGTCGACACCGCGGCGGTCATTCCCGACCGCCGCGGTGTCTTGGCTCAGTCGCACAGCAGCTTGTCGTACGCCACGGCGAAGATCTGGAAGTCCGCATCATCCACCGCCCAGTCGCGGTTGAGATCGCCGACGCACCCGCCGCCCATGTTGGGGTTGTTGCAATCCACGATGTCGTAGCGGCGTGCGAACAGCGTGAAGTCGGCGTCGGTGACCACGCCGTCGCTGTTCAGATCGGCCGGGCAGCGGTGATCGCCGACCGACAGGTTGTCGATGAAGTTGTCGCCAGTGCTCAGCCCGCTGCCGGAGAAGCGCACGGTGCGGATCGTGCCCGCGGACACGAACCCGATGACGCCAACGCTCCCCGCGGCCAGCGTCGCATCGCCGACGACACGCCCGGCGTCGTCGATGAACCGGGCCCGGGCATTGCCTGGCACGCTGACGGCGTAATCAAACGAGATAGCGCGGACCGGCTCGTCGAAACGAATCTCGATGTCCTCCATGCCTTGGGCGCACAGCGCAGGCCCCGACAGCGGCGAGGCGAAGTCCGGCATGACGTACAGGTTCGCCGAGGGCTCGCCCGCGAGCCCGACGAACCTCGCCTCGCCCTCGTACCAAGCGCCGAAGATGACCTGCCCGATCGGCCACGTCGGGGCGCTGAACGTGGAGACGAGGTGTGCATCGCGGGTCTGCTGCAGCCAGGGGAAGTAGTCGAAATAGAACGCCGCACCGGCGAGGCTCGATGAGGCGGACATGGCGACGGCGGCCAACGCGCGTGGAACGGTCTGCATGGGTCATTCCTTTTCTGGGTCCATGGCGGGCGCGCAGCGATGAACCACTCATCCGCGTGCGCGGGAGCCGATGTCCTGTACGACGAATCCGTTCGCGCAGCAGCGCTCCGCGCGGCATCGCATCGCGGCGACACCAAGTCGATACCGCCGCCGATGCATCAGCGATTCATGGTCACTCTAACCGCGCAACGCTGCTCGGCCAGTGTACTTGTGGTGAACCTCGCCAACCCGCATCACGGGGGAGCGTGGCATTGACCACGTGCCACTGACCTCGGCTCTGCGAGGTCAGTGCGTTCGCGTTGATCGTGGCGGAGAGCACTGACCTTGCAAAGCCAAGGTCAGTGGCACCCCGGGCCTCACGGACATAACAACTCGTTGTACGCCCCCGCGAACAACACAAAGTCCGCATCATCCACGAACGCGTCGACGTTGAGGTCCGCCGGGCAGCCGGGAAGCATGGCCGGGTCCGCGCAGTCGAGCGTGTTGTACGCGCTGGCGAAGAGCACAAAGTCGGCATCGTCCACGAATCCGTCGCCGTTGAGATCCGCGGGGCAGGTGCTGCACGAGCCGACGACGTTGAGCGCACCGCCGAGGAACGCGAGCAGCTCCGCATCCGAGACTGCCGCCGGGTTCGAGAGATCGGCACCGACCAACGCCGCGGGCACCACCGGGGCGGCGAACCGCGCGTAACGGAACTCCGCTCGCAGATCCGGATTGAACGGCACAAACGGGTTCGGATCGACGACACCAGAAGCCAACGGCGGATGGAGCGTGCTCGTGTTGTGCAGGAACGGATCGAAGATCGACACCTTCTGCCAATCCGTGTACGACACCAGCCCGGCCTGCACCGTCGCGGGCATGTCGTCGCGCCGGTACCGCGCGTGCACCACCCACTGGCCGCCGAGCGGCTGGCGGAGACAAATCACATGCGGCCCGATCTTCACAAGCTGCAAGACAGTCTCCGGTCCCGGCGCATCGGACAGGATGAGCTGCGAGTCGCCGTCAATCGTCGTCTTCACCTCGTACTGAAACCGCGCCGGATTGGCAAAGCCGTAGCCGGTGGACAGGAACACGTAGTTCTCGCCACCGGGCGTCCACGTCGCCGGCGTGATCGCCCGCGGTGTGCGCAGCATGAGCCCCGCCAGAGAAAACTGCGCCGATGGCACCGACACGCCGTCGCGGGCGGTGGCACGCACCGACGCGGTGATCGCAAAGTCCCCCGTCACCGGCTTGAACACCAGCGGCCCGCGGTAGTTCTGGTACCAGGTGACGGTGTGCGGGATCATCGTCATCGAGCCCGGCGTCGCGGTGTTGATGTTCCACGTCTGCAGCGGGTCGTTGGGCCACGACTCGGCCTGCTCGATGCGGGTCCAGTTGGTGTGCGTGGCGGGGTTGTCGAACTCGTCGGAGAGGCAGGCGGGGTTAGCCGCCGCGGCCAGTGTGCCCCCGCACAGCGCGAGCCCGAAACCAAGGGAAGAACGATCGAGCCGGGTGTTCATGAGCAATTCCTGATGCGGTGCCGCGACGAGAGCGCCGCGTCCCATCTCAGGAGGCGAGATACGCAAACAGAGTGCGCACGGAATTCCGCGGAACACTGCTTCACGGGCAAAGAAGTTCGTCGTACGCCCGAGCGAAGAGGGAGAAATCGGCGTCGTTGGTCAGACCATCGAGGTCCAGATCACCCGGGCAACCGGGGGCGACCAGCGGGTCGTTGCAGAGCAGCGAGTTGTACGACACAACAAAGATGGAGAAGTCCGCGTCGTCAACAAGGTTGTCGGCGTTGAGATCAGCGGGGCAGACGACACTCGCACCGGTGACGTCGTCAAGCAGGCTGTTGGCGATCGCGCCGTTCACCGACTTGAAGTTGACGCGGGAGACGCCGCCGACGGCGGTGATGCCGAAGAACCCGCTCGTGCTCGCCGGCAGCTCCAGGAAGCCCATCTCGCGGTCCGATGCGTCGAACGCACGCACGAACACCGATCCGAATTGATTCACTTGAACATCGAATCCGAAGCTCCGCACCGGATTGGCGAGGATGATGTCGATGTCCTCGTCGCCGTTGGCGGTCAGGGCTGGTCCGTTGAGGGGCGACGGATTGATGACATAGATGTTGGGCTGCGGGGTACCCCCCTTGCCCCGATAGGTCACGCCGTTGAGGGTCCAGTCGCCCGTCAGCACCTGGTTGACCGGCCAGACCGGTTCGCTGAAGGTGGCCAGAACAACGCGGTCGATGGTTACGGCTTCCCACGCGGCACGCGACGAGTAGAACGTGACGGTGTTCGCGAACGCGGGGGCGGTAAGCCCGAGAACAACGATGGGAGTGAATCGCATGCGCCCAGTTTACCGGGGAGTTCCCAAAAACAAAGAAGCCGCTGCGAACAGCGGCTTTGTTCAATCGACTGATGTTCGGCTTTAGCTCGCGCTTCCGCCGTAGGGCACGCAGTTGGTCTGGCACGCGCGGGCGGCGTAGCAGTCGTTGCTGTAGACCTGGCCGTTGGGGCAGATCACGGGACGCCACACGTCGAGGCAGTAACGCGGGCCGCAGAGGCCGCCGATCGGCTTCGCCGCGAGAGCCGAAGTCGCGGTGGCGACGACGGCGACGACACCAACCACGAGACAGGCGGCCGACAGTTTCTTTCCGTTCTTCATGACTGTGCTCCTCAGGTCCACGCGAACACCCACGCGGCTCCGCGTGTCACCGGAGATCAGATTATCAGAGCTTGCACTTTGTGCAACAGTTTGCGGAAACATCGGTGCAAACTTCGCATTGGGTGCGAGGTCGGATCGAGCCGTGGGTACGCGCGTGTGAGAACTACAACGTCGTCCGCCGCGGATCGCGCAAAGCGGAGAGGCATGGCACGACGTGCTGGGAATCAACGCGGCGGCGTTTCCGCGGCCGCGATGTCTGATGGCGCGTGATTACGACTCGTCGCCGCCCCACGGGACGCAGTTGGTCTGGCCCGCGATGCTCGCGTAGCAGCCGTTGGAGTAGATGTTGCCGTCGGCGCAGATGACGGGCGCATAGACGTCAGGGCACGCGGGCGGGTTCTTGGGCGGACGGGCGGCGAGGGCCGAGGTCGCGGTTGCGACGACGGCGAGGGCCGCGAGACAAACACAAGTGAGCTGCGCCTTCTTCGAGTTCTGCATGGGATGCTCCTTGCACCGACCGCGAGCCAACGCGGCCAACGGCCGGAAGCCGCAGACTACCACAGGTGGCAACGCTTGGGCAGGTCGATGATGCGGGACAATCCAGATTCCGGGCACCGTACCCGGTGAACACCCGAGGAAGAAAAAAGCACGAACGCGCGGCCGCGTTCGTGCTGGAAGGTCTTGTCGAATCGAAGCTTGCGACGCGAGCGCGGGCTTTCCGCGTGGCCGCGTCGAAGGCGGGGTTAGATCGGGCTGTCGCCGTAGGGGACGCAGTTGCTCTGTCCGGACGCGATCGCGTAGCAGTAATTGGGGTAGACCACGCCGTTGGCGCAGATGACCGGCGCGTACACGTCGGGGCAGATGGGTGGGTTCGGCGGCGGCACGGGCAAACGACCGGCGAGCGTGTCGGTCGCGAGGACCGTCACGCCGGCGGCGGCGACGAGCGCAAGCAGGGACAGGGCCTTGTGATTGCTTCGCATCTGCAGGACTCCTCAATGAGGACCACAAGAAGCCGCCGACCATCGGCGGCGTCGAGCCATGGGACCGTCGGGATGTCGCAGAGAACGCACGCGGAAGAACGCCGCGGTGTCGCCACGGTATCAATTGCACCCGTGTTTACAAGGGCTGTGCGCGAAAAAGGATGTCGATTACGCAATGCTTGTTGGAAATGAGCAGTAATGTACAAATTCCGGGTCGGCGTGTGCAGAAGGAATCGCGTCGGTCGACCGGGACTGGGAAATCCGCGCCGCCGCGTGAGCGGGGACGCGGAGATCGTGCGATCAGGACTCCGAGCCGGGCTCCTCGTTGTACGGCACGCAATCCGTCTGCCCGCTCAGCGACGCGTAACAGCCGTTGGCGTACACGAACCCGTTGGAACAAAGAACGGGGGCGTAGACGTCCGGGCAGTGCGGCGGCTCGGGCACCTTGGCGGCGAGGGCCGCGGCTCCCATCAGCGCCACGGCACCGGCCGCGAGAACGGTCAGGGAGCGTGACAAGAATCGGCGGTTCTTCATCGTGAGACTCCTTGCCGAACCGATCGTGCCGAACACCGACGCGATCGGCTCGGGATCACAGGCTTTCCGACGGTCCGCACCGGCGATTCAGGATTTCGGAAATCAGTGACGGAATCGCGCATGCCCGAACTCCCAGACATCGAGCTTCTGTGCGGCGCGTTGCGGAAACGTGCCTCGGGCGCGGTGCTGCGTGCGGCACGCGTCAAGAGCCCGTTTCTGCTCCGCACCTTCGATCCTCCTCTGGAGGAGGCAGAGGGCAAGCGCGTGCGATCCGTGGAGCGGCTGGGCAAGCGGATCGTGATCTGGCTGGATAGCGACCTCTTCCTGGTGCTGCACCTCATGATCGCCGGACGGCTGTTGTGGAAAGAAGGCGATGTCGCGGCGCGAGGCAAGTTGGACCTGGCGGCGTTTGTCTTTGAACCGGAGAAGCATGCGGCTGGCTTGGAAGGATCTGCTTCCGCCAGCGGTCGTGCAACCCTGGTGTTCACCGAGGCGAGCCCCAAGAAGCGTGCGTCCCTGCATGTGGTGCGAGGAAGATCCGGGCTTGCGGCCTTGGACCCCGGCGGGATCGAGCCGCTGACGTGCTCGCGGGACGCGTTCGAGCGTGTGCTCCGAGGGGAGAACCGCACGCTCAAGCGCCGCCTGACCGACCCCCGCGCGTTCAGCGGCATCGGCAACGCGTACTCCGATGAGATCCTGCACCACGCCACGCTCAGCCCCGTGCGGCTCACCTCGGCGCTCGATGCGGCGGAGGTGTCGCGACTGCACGAATCGGCGCGCGTTGTTCTGGCCATGTGGTGCGAGCGACTGGAGCGCGAGTTCGGCGGGCGGTTTCCGGGTGTGGGCGAGATCACCGCGTTCCGACCAGACTTCAGCGTCCACGGGAGGTACGGGCGTCCGTGCCCGGTGTGCGGCTCGCCCGTGCAGCGGATCGTGCACGCCGAGAACGAAACGAACTACTGTGCCACCTGCCAGACCGGCGGGAAAGTGCTCGCCGATCGCTCGCTGTCGCGGCTGCTCAAGGACGACTGGCCTCGGACGATCGAAGAGTGGGAGGAAGAACTGGGTCGGTGAGCATCGGGTTCGCAGGTCGTGCTGCGTCGGTTCGGCTTGACGCCTCCCGCCGTGCTTGGCCTCGCGCCGGTGCGGGCGAACAATCGAGTATGCCACGCGTCCTCATCTGGGATCTTCCCGTCCGCCTTTTCCACTGGATGCTGACGGGGCTGATCGCCGGTGCCCTGGCGATCTCCCTGCTCGTGAAGGACTCGAGCCCGTGGTTTGCGTATCACAGCGTGCTGGCGTTGATCGCGGTGCCGCTGATCGTGCTGCGGATCGTCTGGGGCCTGGTGGGCACGCGGCACGCCCGATTCTGGTCGTTTGCTTTCAGCCCCAAGGCGGTGGCGAAGTACGTCTTTGATGCGCTGCGTTGGCGCGAGACGCGTCATGCGGGGCACAACCCGGGATCGGCGTACTTCGTGTTCCTGATGTTGATCGTGCCCCTGGTGTCGGTGCTCAGCGGGTACCAGCTCGGTCAGGGGAACAAGCAGGTCAAGGACTTCCACGAGATCCTGGCGTATGTGCTGCTCGGGCTCATCGGCGTGCACCTCGTCGGGATCGTGCTGCACACGCTCCGCCATCGCGAGTTCATCGCCCTCTCGATGGTCGACGGCAAGAAGCACGCCGACGCTTCTGACGCGATCCGTTCCAGCCGTCCCGTCGCGGGGATGCTGCTGCTGCTGTTCGCGATCGGCTGGGGCGTGATGGTGTGGCGCGGCTACGACGCGCGGCAGGGCGTGGTGCGCCTGCCGCTGATCGGGACCGAGATCAAGGTCGAAGAGACCGGATTCGAGGACGAGGATCTGGACTGAGCGACCGCGTGGGTTGTTTAGGTCGCGTAGTAACGGGCCACCTGCCCGTTGACGATCACGCCGCGGACCGGGTCGCCGCCGAGCTCGTACGCGAGTTCGCGTGGGTCGGTGTGCCGGAGCAGGATGAGGTCGGCGCGTTTTCCCGGGGCGATGACGCCGCGATCCTTGAAGCCCAGGAGCAGCGCCGGGTTGATGGTCGCCGCGGAGATCGCCTCTTCGGGCGTGAGGCCGCAGAATCGGGTGGCGAGCGCGATGGCCATTGGCATGGAGTACGAGGGCGAGGAACCGGGGTTGGCGTTGGTGGCGATGCAGACGCGACCGCCGAGATCCACGAGGGAGCGCAGGTTGGCGAACTGGATCGGCGGCGTGGCCCCGGTGAATGCGGGCCCGGCGTCGGTGTGGCGGTGGGCCACCATCGTGGTGCTGAGCGACGTGATGGGCAGGCCGACCCCGAAGGTCTGCGAACCGGCGAGCAGTTCGAGATCGCGGGGAGTGGTGCGTTCGAGATGATCGACGCTGCGGGCGCCGAGGCGTACGGCCTCGGGAACGAGTCCCTTGCTGGTGAACTGGTCGGCGTGCGCTCGCACGGGATGACCGAGCTCGCGAGCCGCCTCGAGCAGGCGGACCGCGTCGGCGAGCGACCACGCGCCCTCCTCGCAGAAGAGATCGATGGCGATGCCGGGGAACTCGGCGTGCACCGCGGGGAGCGTCTCGCGGATGGTGCGGTCGACGAACGCGGCGGCGCCGAGGTTGGGGTCGATGGCGTGCCCGAGCAGCGCCGTCAGGACGACGGTGCCGGGCCAGGTGACGGCTGCGTCGCGGATGGCCCGGAGCATCTTGATCTCGGCGTCGGTCGCGAGGCCGTAGCCGGACTTGATCTCGACGGTGGTGGTTCCGTGGCGGAGAATGGTGTCGAGTCGACGGCGCACGAGATCGGTGAGGATCTGCAGCGGCGTCTCGCGGACGGCGCGGACGGTGGACATGATGCCGCCGCCGGAGCGGAGGATGTCGAGGTAGGGCACCCCGTCGAGCTGCCGAGCCCATTCGCCGAGACGATCGCCGGCCCAGCAGAGATGGGTGTGGCAGTCCACAAAGCCGGGCATCAGCAGGTCGCCGTGGGCGTCGATGACCTGGCAACCCGGCGGGATGGTGAGCGACTCGCCGAAGGACTCGACCTTGCCGGCGCGGACCACTACGTCGACGTTGTCCTGGATGGTGAGTGTGCGCAACGATCCGCCGGTGCGAGGGCCGGAGTGCCCGGGGGGCGGTTCGAGCGTGAGGGCGCGGCAGCGACGGATGAGGAGGCTCATCGCGGAACAGCATATCCGCAACGGAGCGAAGTGCAGCGGATTATGTATAGCAGCCGACAGCGTGGCCGTAGCATGTTCGATGGACAGCGCTCGCTACATCGTTTCGTCGGACAAGGCACGGCTGGACGTGGACGTGATCTACGGATTTTTATCGACCTGCTACTGGTCGCCCGGCATCGCCCGCGCCCGGGTCGAGCGTGCGATCGCCCACTCGCTGTGCTGGGGGGTGTACGACACCGCGCACAAGCAACGCGGCCCGGAAGGCGGCTGGTCCCAAGTGGGTTTCGCGCGGGTGGTGACAGATCAGGCCAGCTTCGCGTACCTGTGCGACGTGTTCGTGCTGGAGGCGCACCGGGGTGCCGGGCTGGGCAAGCTGCTGATGCGGGCGATCGTGGCCGAGCCGGCGATCCGTGGCGTGCGGTGTTTCGCGCTCAAAACGCGGGATGCGCACGGGTTGTATCAGCAGTTCGGCTTTGCACCGATGCCCGACCCGACCCGGTACATGGAGATACTGGATCGGGAAACCTACAAGACGCCCTGACACGACCCGCGCCTCGGGATGGCGTGGACAGCGGGACCGCTCCGCGTTCTGTGGCGCGATCCACCGGAGGATGACCATGGCCGAGACGCTGCAGCTCACGCGACCCACCGATGCGGACATCCCGACTCTGGTGCGCATCATCACCCTGGCCTTCGCCGGCACGACCGAGGGCGTGACCAAGTGGCTCACCGAGCACGGGTTGGAGCACCTCCGCGTGCTGCGCGACGGGGCCGCGATCCCGGCCATGCTGCGCCGTGTGGACATGGGGCAGTACTTCGGCGGGCGGTGCGTGAAGCTGATGGGCATCGCGGGCGTCGGCACCGCGCCGGAGATGCGTGGCCGCGGATATGCGAGGCGGATGATGGAGATGATCGTCCGCGAGGCCTTCGACGAGGGCGTGCCTCTCGGCGGGCTCTACGCCTCCACTCAAGCGCTCTACCGCCAGAGCGGGTACGAGCAGGCCGGGCACCGGTTCCTCACCAAGATCCCGGTCGCTCGACTGGTCGGCATCGGCAAGGCACGGCGCGTGATCGCGATCAGCGACGCAGATCACCCCCGCGTCGAGGCCGTGTACCGCGCGTTCGCGGCGAACTGGGCCGGTGCCCTGGAGCGAGCGCCGTACGGGTGGAAGCGCATCCGGAAGATGTGGGACGCGGAATACCAGGGCTTCGGCGTCTTGGACGACGCCGGCGCGTTGACCGGGTATCTGTATCTGAGCCAATCGCGTGACGCCTCGAGCGGGCGGCAGGAGCTCACGCTCAGCGACATCGCCTTCGCGGACGCCGACGCGGCCCGCGCGCTCATCGGGTTGCTCGCGGACTTTGAGCCCATGGCCAACAGCGTGACGCTCGGCGGCGGCCCGATGCACCCGCTGGTCACCCTGCTGCCGCAGCAGCGATACGAGGTGAAGTTCAAAGACTACTGGATGCTCCGTGTGATCAACGTCGCCAAGGCGATCGAGGACCGCGGCTACTCGAGCGCGGTCCGCGGCGGGGTGACGCTTGAGATCCGCGACGACGTGGTCGCCGCCAACGCCGGGCAGTGGGCCGTGCACATCGAGCACGGCCGCGCCAGCGTCTGCCGCGGGGCCACCGGCGGCGGACGTGTCGCGTGCGACATCAAAGGATTCGCCGCGATGTACAGCGGCCTGTACACGCCTCGGCAGGCGGCGCTTTTGGGAATGTGCGAGGGCGACGAGGCGGGCATGGACCTGCTCGCCGCGGCGTTCGGGCAGGGAACGCCTTGGATGACGGATCATTTCTAAGGGAAGTGGAATAGTGGAATAGTGGAGCAGTGGGGGAGTGGGGCAGTGGGAAAGCATGCGGGTCGGTGCGTGCTCGGGGGCGCCTCCGTACCCTTTGTAGCTTGAAAGCGGGTGTGCAAACTTCGGTGCTGATCGAGCCCAAGCCCCGGCCGGGGAGCGCCTCGGCGGGGGCCCCGATCCTTCATTTCGGACGGTGGTACTGGCTCACGGGCGTGGTCCTGGCCGCGGCCGATCTCATCGTCTTCACGGCGTGCGGCACGGCCGCGGTCTGGCTGTGGACGGTGGTCGAGCGTCAGATCGTGCCCGGCGAGTACCTCGACCTGTGGCCGATGCTGCTGGTGTTCCTGGGTGTGTCGGCGATGGTGAAGCTCTATCCCGGTGTGGGCACGCACCCGGTCGAGGAGTTCCGCCGCCAGGGGATGGTCATCTCGCTGGTCTTCTTGGTCTTCGCGACCGGCACGTTCATGTTCAAGCAGGGACCGGTGTACTCGCGGGCGGTGTTCATGATCGCTTGGGCGCTGTGCTTCATCGCCGTGCCCATCGCCCGCACGGTGACCAAGCTTGTCTTCAAGAAGGCCTCGTGGTTCGGATACCCGGCGGTGATATTCGGCAACGCCCGCGCGGTTGAACGCCTGGTGGTGCAGCTCGGGAGATACCCGAATCTGGGGCTGCGGGCCCGCGCGATCGTGACGAGCGACCCCACGGCGCCGACGCACATCGCGTCCATCCCGGTCATGGACGCCCAGACGCTGACGCCCACGCTGCGCGAGGCGGGCAAGGTGCCCTACGCGCTGGTTGGCACCGAGAGCATGTCGCGGGAGACGATCCGGCACCTCCTGGAAGGACCGCTCCAGTCCTTCCGCCACGTCGTGCTCATCCCGGATCTGCCGCTGCCGGCGACGCTGTGGATGACCGGGCGCGATCTGGGCGGCATGCTGGGCCTGGAGATCGAGCACCGGCTGCTGGATCCCAGCCGCCGACTCTTGAAGCGCTCGCTCGATCTGCTGGCGTTGTGCGTGCTGCTGCCGGTCTTCCTCCCGGTGTTCGCGGTGCTCGCGGCGTTGATCAAGCTGGATTCCAAGGGCCCGGTCCTGATCGGTCTGCGTCGCGTGGGTTTCAGCGGCAAGATCTTCCACCAGATGAAGTTCCGGACCATGGTCACCAACAACGACCAGGTGCTGCGCGACGCTCTGGCGCGTGATCCCGCGCTGAAGAAGGAATGGGACGAGACCCAGAAGCTCAAGAACGACCCGCGACTGACGCGGGTGGGGCGCTGGCTGCGTCGCACCAGCGTCGATGAATTGCCGCAGATCTTCAACGTGCTCCTGGGGCAGATGAGTCTGGTCGGCCCGCGACCGATCACGACCGGCGAGACGGCCAAGTACGAGGAGCTGGCGTCGGTGTACACGCGCTCGCTGCCGGGGATGACGGGCTTGTGGCAGGTGTCGGGGCGCAACGACCTGTCGTACAGCGACCGCGTGACGCTGGACGCGTACTACGTTCGCAACTGGTCGATCTGGCTCGACCTTTACATTGTGATCAAGACCGTGTGGGTGGTGCTGACGGGGCGCGGGGCGTACTGATCAGACGCCCACGGGCTGCTGCTTGCGTTCGCCCATGAAGACGAGCGCGGGCGGCAGGTTCAGCCACACGACCCGTGAACGCCGCACGTTGTCGAAGTACTGCGGGAGGCGGCTGTGGAAGCGCCGCCCGGCGGGCGTGAACAGCCCCATCTGATAGCCGAACATCACGAACGTTCCGCCCGGCTTGAGCACCTTCATAGTGGCCGCGAGGATCGAGTCCTGCAGCTTCTCGGGGAAGCTCGCCCAAGGCAGGCAGCTCACCACCACGTCGAGCTCCGCGATCCCTTCCTTGCGGCACAGTTCGACGATGTTCTCGGCGCTGTCCTCGTACAGCTTCACGTGCGGGAGACGCTTGCGGCAGACCGCCGCGAGCTCCGGGCTGCGCTCGATGGTGAAGAACTTGGCGCCCGCGGGAGTCCGCTTCGCCAGCTCCTCGGTGACAACGCCGGTGCCCGAGCCGAACTCGACGATCGAGCGCACGCCCGACCAGTCGATCTGGTCGGCCATGCGCTTGGCGAGCGCGGGCGAGCTGGCCGCCACGGCGCCCATGCGCCCGGGGTGGGTGATGAACTCGGCGAGGAACTTGGCGTGAGCCGCGAGCGTGGAACGCGAGGCCTTCTTCCGCGGCTCGATCATGCGGTCGTGCCCGCCGGCCTGGCCGTTGGCGTGCGTCCCGGCGTGGGACCCAGAGTGCGTCGACGTCGAGGAAGCGGTCTTCAAAGTCGGATTCCGTTCACGAGGCTTGGCACGAATACGGACACGAACGCCTTCTCGTCACCCGGCCGGGCGGCGAAGCAGAAGACTAGCACACGCCGGGCGTTGCGGCGGGGTGACGGGCGCGGATATCGCGCTCGGACTTTGACCGGGCGGGGCCAGCTCGATGGGTTATTCCGATCGCCGCCCCGTGTCTTTCTCGCCCGTCGTCGCGCTGGGGTCAATCTGCGCCAGGGGATCCGCCGGAACCATCATCCGGAACGTGCTGCCCCGGCCTTCATCACTCTCAAGAGAAATTGATCCGCGATGCTCCTCAGCGACCCGCTTGGCCACCGCAAGGCCGAGGCCCGTGCCACGAAGACCCTTGGTGGTATTAAAAGGTTCAAAGACCCACTGCTGCTTGCCCTTGGGGATGCCCGGACCGTTGTCGATCACATCGAGGATCGCCCAGGCCATGCCCGACTGCGCCGGGTTGAGCGGCGCCGACAACGCCTGCGAAGCCGGCGTGCCGGGCGCGAGGTGGCGATAGGAGGCACGCACCGTCACGACGCCCTTTCCCGGTTCCACGGCGTCGACCGCGTTGGTCAAGAGGTTCATCACCGCCTGGTGCATGAGGCTCGGATCAAACCCGATCGGCGGCATCTCCGGGTCGATGTCCACGATCACCGCCACCTGCCGCGCCTCGGCGGTGGCTCGCAGCAGCTCGACGCAGTCCTCCACGACGGTCTGGAGCTTCTGCAGCTCGACCTCGGGCTTTCGGTGACGCGAGTACGCGAGCATGTTGCTGGTGAGGCTCACGATGCGGTCGAGGTTGCGCTTGAAGATGTCCCAGCCGCCCTTGGCGATTTTGAGATCGTCCTTGCGCAGCCCCAGCTCGACGACGTCGGCCCCGCCCCGGATGCCCTGCAGGATGTTCTTGATCGAGTGCGAGAGGCTCGCGACCGTCTCGCCCACCGCCGCCAGACGCTCGGTGCGGAGGCGACGCGCGTACCCCTCGGCGTTGGCGAGCGCCAGGCCCGCGTGCTGACCCACGGCGTTCATCAGCGCGAGCTGCTCGGCGGTGAACGTGTAGTTCGCGAGCGTGCTGTCGATGTAGATCGCGCCGAACGTCGTCCCGCGGAAGCTGATGGGAGCGCAGATGGCGCTGCGCACGTGCATGCGCTGCACGCTGTCGCCCGCGGCGAACCGCGGGTCGTTCATCGCGTTGGACGAGAGCACGCCCTCGCTCTTCTTGAGCACGTGCTGAAGGATCGTGCGCGGGATATGGATCCGAGCGTCGTCCTCGCTGGCGGGCGCGGTGCGGTACTTGACGACCGCGGGCTTGGGCTGATCGGGATCGCCCTGCTTGGTCAGCACGATGAAGCCGCGCTCGGGCTTGAACTCGCGGAACACCATCTCCATCACGCTCTTGAGAAGCTCCTGCTTGTCGCTGAGCTGGCTGGTGAGGCTGGTGAGCTGGTAGATGACGCGGAGGTGGTGAGCCGCGGCGATCCGGGGCTCGGGCTCGGACATGACCAGCGATTCGTCGTTTGGATTGGAGCGCGGGTTGAGCACATCGCCCGCGAGCGTGCGCTCGATCGACGCGTCCATCTGGTTGGGCTTGGCGAGGCGGATGATGTCGGGGTCGCTTGACTCGGTAAACCCGAAGACCATGAGCGTCGAACCCACGCGGATCTGATCGCCGGGGCGGAGGCGGACGCGGTCCTTGATCTTCTCGGCATTGACGTAGGTCCCGTTCTGCGACTGGAGGTCGCGGATGAACCACGCCCCGCTGTCGGGCGTCATCTCGGCGTGCCGGCGGCTCACGGTGCTATCGGAGATGGGCAGCGCCTCACCGGAGCGGCCGATGAGCTGCGGCTCGTGATCGGGGAGCTGGAACGTCCGGCCCTTGTCGGGGCCTTGCAGGACGGTGAGGATCAGCACGGAGAAGTGTACGAATCGGGGGAGAGGGGGATGCTTGGATATGGGATATGGGATGTGGGATGTGGAGAGCTCCGCGCTCGTGATACTCTGTCGCCATGGACCGCACCGCCATCGACGCGTACGCCGCTCAGGCCGACGAACTCAAGTCGTGGATCGCCGGGCTCACCCGCGATCAGCTCAACGCCCACCCGGTGCCGGGGACGTGGAGCATCGCGCAGTGCGTCTTCCACACCCTCGACAGCGACCTGGTCGCGACCGATCGCATCAAGCGCATCGCCGCCATGGACCTGCCCCTGCTCATGAACTACGACGAGTCGCGGTACGCGGGTCTGCTCGCCTACGACAAGCGATCCGCGGCCAACGCCTGCGAGCTCTTCGCGATCAACCGTCGCCACACCGCTGAGCTGCTGGTCAACCTCCCCGACGAAGCCTTCGAGCGCGAGGGCGTCCACAGCGTCCGCGGCATCATTTCGCTCGGATGGATAGTCACCCACTACGTCGAGCACGTGCTGCACCACAAGAAGTTCGTGGTGGAGAAGCGGATGGCGCTGGGGCGACCCCTCGGGGCGTGAGGAAAATGGCCAAAGGGCCAAACCTCAGAATCGCCAAAGCAAGACGTCTGGCAAGTGGGCATGTGCCTTGATCTGGCCATTTGGCGATTTGGCCCTTTGCCTACTTCTCGTGCCGTTCCATCGCGATCATCGCCGCGCCCAGCAGGCCGGCCTTGTCTTCCAGCGTGCTCGCCACGACCTTGACCTGCTTGCAGCGGTCGGGGAACGCGAAGCGGCGGGTGTGCTGTTCGACGAGGCCCACCCAGTTGGAGCCCATGGCCTCGGTGAGGCCGCCGCCCAGGACGATGCGGTCGATCGAGAGCAGGGTCACGACGCCGCCGAGCGTGATGCCCAGGAGCTCCGCCGCGTTGTTGAGCACCTCGACGGTGAGCTCGTCCTTTTCCTCGTAGGCCTTGGCGACGAGCTTGCTCTTGATCTTCTCGAGATCGCCCTCGGCGTACTCGGTGAGCTTGCTCTTGCGGTTGGCCTTGATGAGCTTGACGATGCGGTTGACGACGCTGGTGCGGGAGCAGTTGTGCTCGAGTGAGCGTTCACCGGGCGGGTTGAACGGGATGGCGATCATGTGCCCGATCTCGCCCGCGGTCATGAGCGGCCCGTAGTACAGCTCGCCGTTGAGGATGAGCCCGCCGCCGATGCCGGTGCCGAGCCAGACGCCAAGAAGGTGCTTGGCGTTCTTACCGGCGCCGAGCTTGTTCTCGCCCCACACCGCTGCGTTGACATCGTTGTCGAGGTACGTCTTGACGCCGGTCTTCTTCTGCAGGATGGACGAGGCGTTGACGTTGGTCCAGCGGAGGTTGCCGGCCTCGAGCACCACGCCCTCGGCGGGATCGACCGCACCCGGGGCCGCGAGTCCGATGGCCTCCAGGTCCGTGAGCTTGACCTTGGCTTCGCCGCAGGCCTCGACGATGCCCTCGACGATGCGGTTCATGACGCCCTCAAGACCTTCCTCGGCCTTGGTCTTCTTCTTGGCCTGGCTGAGCAGCTTGAGCTCGGAAGAGACGACACCCACCTGCATGTTGGTGCCGCCTAGATCGATGCCGATGTAGTAGCCGGATTTGCCGTTCTTGGCCATGGGTGCGCTCGGGAACAGAGAAAAGTCGGGACGCTGGCGAGTGTATCGGCGGGCCGCGGGGCGATCTGAACGCCAGGTCCGCGGATGGTTCTTGCCCGGCGATTGATTGGTCGCCCAGGCCCCGCTAGCCCAGAACGCGGGCGGAAAGCACGCGGCAGTCGCTCGGCACTGCGGCCCGAAGCGTGCGAGCCAGTTCCTCGGCCTCGTCCGCCGCGACCAGCGAAAAGAGCGTGCTGCCGCTGCCAGTGACATGGAACGGACGGCGAACCCGTTCGCATGCCGCGTGGACGGAGCGGAGCGACGGGGCCACCTGCATCGCGGGATCGGCGAGGTCGTTGAACAGCCGTGCGTTCAGCTCGCGGAGTACGGCGGGCGCATCGGTCGCGAGCGCGCGGGCCTCGGCGTCTCGGAACCTGAACGCTTGGTGCTCGGTCATCCAGGCGTCGAACGCCTTATAGACCCCAGGCGTCGGGCACGCGATCGGCGGCATCACCAGCACCGCTGCCGCGCCGGGGAGGGGTGACGTCCGTTCGATCTGATCGCCAAAGCCTCCGACCAGCGCCGGGCGCGCGACGGACGTGTCGTCGATGAAGAAGGGCACATCGCTGCCGAGCCTGGCGCCGATCGCGCGGAGCTCCGCGGCCGACAGCGGCGCACCCAGTGCTTCGTTTCCGAGTCGCAGCGCCGCCGCGGCGTCGCTCGAGCCGCCTCCCAGCCCGCCGCCGGTGGGGATGTGCTTTTCGATGCGGAGGCGGAAGCCAACCTGGCTTGTTGCGCCCGGGCCAACCCGTTCGAGCAACGCCCGCAGCGCCCGCACCGCGAGGTCCTTCTCGACGGCCCAATCGACCACACCCAGCGGCGTGCCGTCGGACTGCGCGGCGAATCGGATCTCGGCGTCGATCGTGCCGGGGGCATCGGTGCGGTCCACCTGCACGCGATCGGCGAGATCGATGCAGGCGAACCAGGACGAGATACGGTGCCATCCGGCGCGGCGGTTGGGCGTGCCGTCGGCGTGGATCGCGGGCTCGGGCGGCGCCACGGCGAGGCAGAGATTGAGCTTGGCGTACGCCAACGCGTCGGGCATGCGGGATCGTTGGAGGCCGCGGCGAGGTCGGGCGTGGTTGGAATCAAAAGGACGCGGAGACGCAGAGGGTGCGGAGAGACGCGAGGGAGACGCTTGCTTGGAAACGTGGATGGCAGTTTCGGTGTGATGCGGCATCTCTCGATCGACCTATGCCGCGCGTCTCAGCCTGCTTCGCTTCTCCGTTTTCTCTCCCGTGCATCCCCGAACATCGAAGTGGCGATTGGCGGCTACTAGAATCGCGCCCCACAGGAGTGTCGCATGGTCGTTGCTGACCTGGTCCGCGTGATGGAGACGATCGCTCCGCTGTCTTTCGCCGAGCCCTGGGACAAGGTGGGGCTGCACGTCGGGCGGCTGCGGTCGCCGCTGCGTTCGCCGGTGCTGCTGACGATCGACCTCAACGAGTCAGTGATGGCCGAGGCCGAGCGGGCCAACGCGGGCGCGATCGTCGCCTATCACCCGCCGATCTGGGAGCCGCTCAAGGCGTTGACGGATCGCACGCCGAAGGAGCGGGTGTTGCTGCGGGCGGCGGAGATGGGCATGGCGGTCTACTCGCCTCATACCGCGCTCGATGCGGTGCCCGGCGGGATGACCGATTGGCTGTGCGAGGGGTTGTCTGAGACTCCAGGAAAAGTGCCGGGCGATTGCCGAGCGCTCAAGTCGCACGCGGCCCGTCCCGCCACGGCGGAGGTCAAGGTCGTCACGTTTGTCCCGCTGAGCGACGTGGACAAGGTGCGCAATGCCCTCGCGACGGCGGGCGCGGGCATCATCGGCGCGTACACCGTGTGCTCGTTCGCCGCCCCGGGCACTGGCACGTTCCTCGGCGACGAGTCGTCGCAGCCCAGCGTGGGGCGTCGCGGCGTGCTCGAGTCGGTGTCGGAGCTGAGGCTGGAGATGGTCTGCTCCAAAGCAGCTCTCCCGCTCGCAATCGAAACACTCCGCCAGTTCCATCCCTACGAAGAGCCGCCGATCGATGTGTACGAGCTTCTGCCCAAGCCGACGCGTGGCATCGGTTCGGGACGCCGCGTCGCGCTCGATCGCCCGGCCCCGATCCGCGTTCTGGCCGAGCGGATGAAGAAGCACATCGGGCGCAGCATGGTGCGGGTGGCGACGCCGGATCTGGACAAACCCGTGAGCGTGATCGGGGTCTGCTGCGGCGCGGGTGCGGAGCTGGCCGGCGTTGCTTCGGCCGAGGGCTGCGAGCTGTTCATCACCGGCGAGATGCGCCACCACGAGGTCACCGCCTGCCTCGACCGCGGGCTCTCGATCCTGCTGGGCGAGCACACCAGCACCGAGCGCGGCTACCTGCCACGGCTGGCCAAGCGGGTCGAGTCCATGCTGCCGGGTGTGGCGTGCATCGTGTCCAAGAACGACGCGGACCCGTTGGCGGCGGTCTGAGCGAGGTGATCGCGGCGAGCAACCTCAGGGCGTCATCGACACAGTCTGCGGCGCCTTGTTCAGGTCCACCGGCTTGCTCCCGCCGAAACCCGTCGTCGGGCGGAGCAGGTTGTAGTCGTACAGGATTTCGTTGAGCTTGCCGGGGGGCAGGTAGACCACCGAGCCCGAGACGCGGAACTCGGCGTTGCCGGACGCAAGGTTGGTCGAGCTCGGCACGGCGACTGGGAAGTAGAGCCGCTGGGTCGAGAACTTGCGGAGCGTGGACTCGGGCGAGCGCTGGCCCTCGAAGACCTTCTTGCCGTCGACGATGAGGGAATAGGTCGCGTCCTTGAGCGGCAGGGCGCTGTCGGAGCGATTCTCGGCGTCGATGACAACGACGAAGCGGCGGCCCTCGGTGGTGACGCTCTCGGGCCGGATCTCGACGACCGTGAGCACGGGCGATGCGACGCCGAAGCACCCGCCCAGGAACGCACACAGGCAGACGCAGAGAGGGAGCAACGGGGCAAGCGAGACGCGAGCGGTCATGCGGCGAGTTTAGCGTGCGGGACGCGCGGGAGCGTGGCCAGCAGGAGCGTTACGGCTTGCCGCTCGCCGGCAGCGGGAGCACCATCGTGACGCCCCCGGCCGTGAGCAGCACCCGACCGTCGAGCGCAGCAACCGCGCGCGGGGATCGGCCCAGCGACAAGGCCCTGGTCGAGAGCAGCTTCCCGCTCGGCAAGCCCAGAATGCGCAGGTCGGCCGTGATCGTCCCGTCCGGCTCGGGGGCCTGGTCGGGCACCATCACAACCGTGCTCTCGCCCAGAGCGAAAAGGTGAGCGTTCTCGCGGCTGTGCTGGGTGGCGTCCAGGCCGATCAGTTCGCCCTTGCGCGAGAAGATCGCCACGCCGTGCCCGCTGACAAACCCGATTGCGCCCTCGCCCAGCGGTGCCACCGAGATCGGGCCTTCCTGCGGCAAGCGCTCACGGGGGTCGAGGGGGTTATGCGGCTGGGTGCCGTCGGCGAGCGAGAGGGTGACGACCGCCCGATCCTCGTTCAGCACATACGCGCGGTCGGCGTGGATCCAGCATTCAGCCGAGCGCGTGACGGACGGTTGATCGAAATTCCAGAGCACGCTCTCGCCCGAGGTGTCAAAGGCGATCACGCGGTTGTGCATGCCGAGCAGGATGCGCCCCGGGCCGTTGGTCGCGGGGATGGTCCGCAGCCAGCGGACCTGCTGGAACTCACCGAGCGTGGCGGCGAGGTTCTTGTCGTCGCCCAGGTTCAGCCCGCGTGCGAGCGCCGGACGCAGGTCTCGCGGCGTGCCGCCGCGCTTGCGGTCAAAGGCCACCAGCGTCATGGGCAGGAACGCGCTGCGCCCGCGGAAGGCGACGGCGGCATCGCGATCGGTGTTGGCGCCGCCCACGACCAAGAGCTCGCCGCTGAGCGCGGCGTCGTAGATCCGGGTCTTGGGCAGACGCGCCGTCCACAGCGTCTTCCCGCTGGACAGATCGATGCACAGGATGCGGCCCACGCGCTCCAACAGGATGAGCGTGGCGTCGTCCATCGCCACCAGCAGGTCGCCCGGGCTCACCGAGCCGTCGAGCGGCGTCGAGAAGGGCGTGGACTCCTCGGGGTCGCGGGCCTCGATCTCGTCGAGCTGCTGGATGATCTCGCGGCTCAGCCACGCGCTCGAGCCGTCGTTGCGGATCCGCTCGATCACGCCCCCGGTGCGGTCCGCCCGCGAGTCGGCGGGCCAGTAGAGATACGTCGCGTCGGCGTCGATGCGGATGACCCGGGGCGAGCGCTGCTCATAACGCCGGGTCCACAGCGGCTCGACCGACGGATCGGTGAGCGCGGTGGCGTAGAGCGCCACCAGGTGCCGCCCCGGCGAGATGAGCACGGTGCGGTCGGTGGGGCGGCCGGGGTTGTCGGTGATCTTGGGCGGCGCGATCACCCAGCCCACGAGCGTGCGGACATCGTCGGAGAGCTCCCTCCCCAGCCGCGGGCGGGGCTGATGCGCGAGGCCCGTGGGTGCCGCGGGCGTGAATTCGACCGTCGCTCCCGCGAAGCGCGCGGGGAACGAGAATGCCACCCGGTTGGCCTCGCTCACGCGGCCCTGCGAGAGAAGCGTGGCGAGCAAGCGTCCTCCCAACGCCTTCGCGTCGCTGGCGGCCTTGGGTGTGCGCGGTCCTTGGGCGTGCTCCAGGGCGCGCAGCGCCAAGGCCAGAGCCCGCACCTGCGCGTCGGGCTCGGACGCCTCGGCGTCGGCCACGCGAGCCCACGCGTCTGCCGCGGCCGAGGACGCGGGGAATCGGGCCGCGAGGGCCGCCAACTCCGCGGGCTTGGCGGACGCGCCAAGCTCTTCCAGCTCGCGGGCGGCCTGCACCGCGAAGGGCTCGTACGGCCCCGAGCCGACGCGACGCACCAGCGCCAGCAGCCGCTCGGTCGCGACCACCGATGCCGGAGCCGGCACGCCCAGGTCGTTGTGCACCATCGACTCGGCGAGCGAGGCGTCGGCGAGCACACGCGTGTACGACTCGAGGCTCTGGGCCGGGTTGGCACGCGCCTCGCCCAGCCAGCCCGCGATGAGCTCTTGCTCCGCCAGCTCGGCGGGCGACTCGGCCGCGCGGGCGAACCGGGTGGAGAGGTCGGTCAAGACCGTCAGCGGCGGGCTCTCGGCCTGGTCGCTGCGGGAGTCGCTGCCCGGGTCCCAGCGCTGGCGCCCCGCGGCGAGCATCACCCGCAGCGAGTCGATCAGCCGACGCCGGGCCGCCTGCACCGCCGCCGCGTCCGGCAGCCGATCGCGGATCTCCAGCACGCGGTCCACCGCGGGCGCGATGCGGGTGTAACGCCCCGAGCGGAACGCCAGGTTCGCCATCGACAGCGCCGGGCCGGTGTCGTCGGGCGACTTGTTCATCCGCTGGGTCAGGATCGTCTCGGCGGTCTCCCACTTGAGGTACGCGTGGATCTCCGAGCCACCCGCGATCAGGAGCGAGTCCGGCAACGCGATCAGGTTGCCCGACGACGCCACCGCGTGGGTCGATCGGACCTTGAGCTCGGTCGCGTCGAGCTCCAGCACCTTGTCCTCGACAGGGACCAGCAGGCTCGAGCCCACGACGCTGATGCGGCCGGCGATGCCGGGGTCGCGGACCTGGAGGCTGCCGCGGGGCGCGTCGCGCTCGAAGTCACGCATCGAGAGCGAGACCAATCGATCCTGTCCCACGGCGATCAAGCGTTCGCCCGCGCGGAGGATATAGAGCGGCAGCACCGGCTCCTCGCCGAGCTCGTCCACGCCTCGACGACCCAAGAGCGAGCCATCCACCGCCGACAGCCGCAGGATGCTGAACGAGTCGGGTGCCAGCGTGATGAGCGACGTCCCGTCCACGATCACGCCGGTCGAGGTCCAGGGCTGGAGCATCCCCGTGATCGAGAGCGATGCCAGCGCGCGGGCCTCGGGCTGCACCGGCTGGCGCCGGACCCAGACCACGCGTCCGCTCGCGGCCTCGATCGCGGAGACGACGCCCAGGCCGTCGGCCTTGTAAACCACGCCAGCCTGGGCCACGCAACGCTCGGCAACGTGCGGCGAGCGGTTGTAAGGCAGCACACCCACCGAGCAGATCGGACGGATCCACCGCAGCTCGCCCGTCCAGGCGTCAAAGCCCGCGAACAACGCGCCCGAAATGCGCCGGATCGACGAGTTCCGGCGCATCGGGACCACCGCCGTGCCCTCGACGATCGCTGGCTCGCCGCGGACCGCGTAGCCCTCCAGGCGACGGTCGGCCGACGCGGGATCGATCGACCACAGCACCCGCCCGGTGCGGGCGTCCATGGCGTGCAGGCGGCGGTCGCCCTCGCGACCGGACTCGGTCGCGAACCCGGTGGCGGCCAAGGCGATCGGGCCGTCGATGTGCACCCACGCACTGTCCTCGAGCCGGGCGATCTGCGAGGCGCTGCGGGGCGAGCCGCCGCGGGCCGCGTCGCGACCGGAGGGGCGCACGCTCCAGAGCGGCGCCAGCGTGAATCGATCCAGCCCCTGCACGTACGACGCGTTGTTGACCACCACCACGTCGCCCGAGACCGCGGGGAGGATCCAGGGCCGCGTCGCCGCCTGCTGCGCGAACTCGATCGGCTCCTCGTCCTCGTCTTCTTCGTCGCGGACCGGACGGGTCAGCACGGTCGTCGAGATCAGCGGCTTGTTCGGCAGCGTCGCCCACTCCGGACCGCCCGGCGAGGGCGTCTGCGGCGCGAGCGCCACAGCCCGCAGCTCCGCGGGCACCTCGAGCGTCACCGTCTCGTTTGCCGTCGGGTTGGCGGGTACCGACGCCTCGCTCATCCAGCGACCGGCCCAGGCGCGGACCTCGGATCGGGTGATAAATCGCGCGACGCGTCCCGCCAAGCGGGCGGCGTCGGCGCTGCCGCGGCGGTCGGGATGCTTCTCGAGCTGCTCGAGCGTCAGCCGCGCCGCCTCGAAGCGCCCGGACTCCAGGTGGATCTGCGCAACCCGAAGCGCGGCCTCGAAGCCCGCGCTCGTGAGCAAACGCGTCGCTTCCACGAGGGCGTGCTGCCCTTCGTCGAGCAGCTTCTGAGCCCGGGGTCCCTCGCTGCTGCGGTACCGCTCCAGGAGCGGCGTCTTCTCGAGGAGCAGGCGATGCACGCGCTCGCGGACGCTGATGAACAGGTCCGGATCGGTGCTCGCCTCCAGCACCTTATCACCCTCGAGATCGAGCAAAGTCTGCAGCACGCGTGCCGCCTCGGCGAGGTTGCCAGCGCCCTGCAGTTCGTCGACGCGGAGAAGAGCCTCGCGTGCCTGCACGGAGTCGTCGGGGTAGACGGGCGACTGCTGCGCCGGGGCCACGCCGCTGGCGAGAGCGATCACCAACGCGGCGGCCCGCGCCATCAGCCCACCCCGAGTTGTCCGACGCTCACGCATGGAGTCCATCCGGCGGAAGGAGCACGAGAAGACTAGATACCGGTACAGCGAGCGAGCGTGCCGGTTCGTTGCCTTTCTCATCAACGAATCTGGCCAACTAATCCGGGGGCGAGGCTCTAGCGACCGGCGGAGGAACCGGTCTCGAGAGCAGTGGCGTGCCGTCAAGGAGCCGTCAAGGAGCATCACGAGCCGCGGACCGAGAACCGAGAGAGAGACATAAGTTTCGTGCTTCCAAGACCTTCCAGGCATTCTGTTCGTCCCAGTCGGTCGTGGGGTTTGTGAAGTCTACGGGTCTGGCTTGACATCGCCCTTCAGCCGCCCGCGCGACCGGCCGATCCGGCACAGATCATGGCGCGTGCACCCGGACCCGCCGCGGGCGTCCTGCCCCTGGCGGCCAGCACCCCCGATCCCGCCCAGACGCACGCCGGCGTCCCGGTGATCGCCCTGCTCGTCCCACCCGCCCCACCCGCCCCGCCCACTCCACCCGAATCGGCGTTCGCGGCCGGCCCGCTCGCTCGAGCGTTCACCGCCTTCCGGGGCTGGTGCCACCGCCACCACTGGAGCCGCCGCGATCTGCGGTTCCTGTGCTACGCCCTGGCCATCGTCCTGATGAGCCTCGCGGACCTCAAGATGACGCTGGCTTACGCCACCACCGTCGGCATGACCGAGGTGAACCCGATCGCCCGGTTCCTGATGGTCTACGGCGGGGTGTGCTCGATCGTTCTCTGGAAATCCGCGACTGTGGTCTGCGGCGTGTTCATCTTGTGGCGCATCCGCCGCCACCGAGCCGCCGAAGTGGGCGCGTGGATCTGCTGCGGCATCCTCGCGGCTCTGTGCGTGCACTGGTTCCGTTACAACGAGCAAGTCACCACGCTCGCCGCCGAGGTCATGCACCTGCACGAAAGCAAGAACGGGGACTGGGTGGTGGTGGGGAGCGGGAAGGGCGAGTAGGCACTCACCGTCCCTTATCTCGTCTCCAATTCGGCTTACCCTTGTCGCGGGACTTGCTCTTCTGGCTGCGCCGCGTGCCGCCGTCGCGGCCGAGGTTGCCGAAACCCGCACCCTGGCCTTTCACGAAGCCGCCCCCGAGCCCCAGTCCGCCCGGCTTCTCGGCGATCTTCTTGGCCTTGCCCGCGGCACGTCCCTCGGCGTTGTCCACGACGCATTCCATCTGCCGCTTCTGCAGGTCCACCGCCACGATCTTCACGCTCACGCGGTCGCCCATGTTGTACGAGCGGCCCGAGCGGGCATCGACGAGCGCACCGGTACGTGGGTCCACTCGCCAGAAGGGCGACAGGTTGCCGCGGGTCACGTCGCCGGGCAGGTCTTCCTTCTTGACGAACCCCTCGGCGAGGTACTTGTCGATCTGAATAAACACGCCGCGGGGGTTGAGGCCCGTGATCACCGCGTCGAAGCTCTCGCCGATGTGCTTCTCGAGAAGCTGGAGCACCAGGAAGCTGCGCAGCGCCCGCTCGGCCTCGGTCGCGGCTTCCTCGCGCCGCGTCGCGTGCCGACCGATCTCGACGAGCTCGGCCTCGTCCGGGCACATCTTGGAATCACGGAGGATGCGGCCCAGCTCGCGGCGTTCGCCGTCGCCCTTGGGGCGCTTCGTGCCGTTGTCGGTCTGACGCAGGTACTCGGCGAGCGCGCGGTGCACGGTGAGGTCGGCGTAGCGGCGGATCGGGCTGGTGAAGTGCGCGTAGGCCTCGCTGGCGAGCGCGAAGTGGCCGATCATCGCCGGGGAGTACTCGGCCCGGCTCATGGTCCGCAGCACGGCCATGTGCACGGCACGGCTCGCGGGCGTGCCGCGGGTCGCGTTCAGGAGCGCCTGCAGCTCCTCACGCGTCGGATTCTTGGGGATGCGGAAGCCCGCGACCATCGCCGCCTTGCGGAGCGAATCCACATCGCCCGGCGTCGGGTCGGGGTGCGTGCGCCGCAGCAGCGGCACGCCCAGCTTCTCGAACAGCCGCGCCAGCACCTCATTCGCCTCGACCATGAACATCTCGATCAGCGTGTGCGTGAACGCGTCGTCCTCGCGCTCGGCGTCGACCACGTGCCCGTTGTCGTCGTAGATGAGCACCACGTCGGGCAACTCAAGGCTGATCATCCCCTGACGCTGGCGACGCCCCTGGATGGCCTTCGCGCACGCGTCCATCTGCTGCAGCGTCTCGATCAATTGATCGCTGTACCTGGGCGGGGTCTTGGCGTGCTTGCGGGCCTCGTTGAAATCGCCGTCGATGAGGGCCTGCGCTTCGAGATACGTCAGCCGCTTGGCGCTCTTGATGAGCGTGTTCTGCACGCCTTCGAGCACGCACGCGCCGGACTTGTCGTACGTCATCATCGCCGTCTTGCAGAAGCGATGCACACCCTCCTGCAGCGAGCAGATGCCGTTGCTGAGCAGCTCCGGGATCATCGGGATCACCCGCCGCGGCAGGTAGACGCTGTTCGCGCGGTCCCGCGCCTCGACATCGATCGGTGAACCCGGCGGGATGAAGTGCGCCACGTCGGCGATGTGCACCGCCAGGTCCCACCCACCCGGCACGTGCTTGCTCGGGCGGATGCTGATCGCGTCGTCGTAGTCCTTGGCGTCCGGTGGGTCGATCGTAATGATGAAGTCGTTGGTCAGGTCGGTCCGCCCGCCCCAGCCTTCCTTGTCGAAGCACTTGGCGCCGACATCCTGGAACTCCGCGATCTGCCTGTCGTAGACGACCGTGACATCGCGGGCTTGGTCGTTGCATTCTTCGGGAAACTCGCCGGGCAGGTCGTACGCCGCGATGACGGCCTGGGTCTCAACATCGGGCATGCCCGCGGCACCGAGCACCTTGGTGATCACGCCCTCGCCCAGCACGTTGCCCTGCGGGTACGCGACCAATTCGATGATGACCTTGCTGCCCTCGGGCGCGTTCTTGGCCGCCGCGTCGCGCACCACGATCGGTTCGGTTACCTCGCGACCGTCTGGGAACACAACCCACTGCTGGCCGCGCTTCACGAGTTCGCCCGAGAAACTGCTGCGCTTGCGCTTCACGACTTCGACGATGGCTCCGACAAACTGCGGCCCGTCGCCCGCGCCGGCCCGGGCCCGCCCGGTGTCTCGCCGCACCGCAACCTTCACCTTGTCGCCGCTGAGCGCATCGCCGGTGTCCTCGGCCGGAATGAAGATCGAGCCTTCGCGCACCGCCACCTCAGGCTGCACAAAGCCGAAGCCCTTCATCGCCTTGCGGAACGTGCCGATGACTGTGCCACCCATCTTCTCGACCGAGGGCAAGCCGATCAATCCGTTCTGCGAGATCTCGACCGCTCGTTCATCGGCGAGCGACTTCACCGCGGCCTCGAACTCGGAGGCATCGTCCTCATCGACCGCAAGGTCTTCCCTGAGATGGCTGATGCTCCGCGGCGTGTAGTCCTCGTGCTTGAGGTGCTCGAGGAGACGCTTGCGGAATCGGAGGCTCATGGGCAAGAGTAGCGGTTGTCCGCGCCCGACTCTCTGAGCCATCGGGCAGCCGCGGCGAAAGCGCACCCCTCTAACGCGGGGATGAAAGCGTCCGCAGCAACGCCGCCCCGACCACCGCCGCCGTCTCCACTCGCAGCACATGAGGCGAGAACCTGAACGTCGGCACGTCCGCCGCCTTGAGCTGCGTGAACTCGTCCTCGCTGAATCCGCCCTCAGGCCCGACCAGCAGGATGACACGCTCCGCTTCCGCGATCTGCCGCGCCGGCGGCGCTCCGCCCGTGGCGTCCGCCGCCAGCACCACCGTCCCCGCGTCTGGGCCTGACAACGCGTCCTTGAACGCAATCGGCTCGCCGATCTCCATCGCCCACGTGCGACCACACTGCTTCATGGATTCGTGCGCGACCCGCCGCAGGCGCGTGAGCTTTCCCTCGCGCGGGTCCACGACCGTGCGTTTGGAGAGCAGCGGGCGGTACACGTCCGCGCCGACTTGCGACAAGCCGTCGATCATCTCTTCGAGCCGCTCGCCCTTGGCCGCCGCGGCAAAGACCTCCAGCCGCGGGCGCGGGCGGGGGGACTGCTGCACCGCACGAATCTCAAGCTCGAGCTCCCATCCGTCGCGCGATTTTCGGATCGCGGCGATCGCGGATTCGCCCCGCACGCCCATGCCGTTCAGCACGTCAACCGCGTCGCCGACCGCGCAGCGTTTGACCCGTGCCGCGTGGTGGGCCTCGTCGCCGCCGACGACCACGCGGCTTCCCGCTACGAGCGTGAGCGATGGATCGTCAAGAAGGATGCGATGCCGGGCCACGCCAGCAGGGTAGAGAAGGTCCGAGAGCCTGCGGCGGGCGAGCGAGTCGGAGGGAATCGCCGGTCTCGGCGTTTCGTGCGGGCGGAAACTGCCCGAGACTGGTCCGATAGAGTTGCCGGTGGTGGAGCGGCTTGGCCGCTTGGTCGATGACCGAGACACGACGATCACGCTCAGGAGGCGTGACGGGAGGCGCGCGGATCGATGTCGCAGGCAGGCAAGCAACCAGGCGGTCCCGATCCAGCCAACGAGCTGGCGTCGCTGGATGCGCAGTTGGACGCGCTGCTCGCCGAGCAGGAGAAGAATGATCCGCCGAAAGCCGCGCCAGATGCGCTGACTCCCAACGCGCCGCTCGCCGATGCGCCGAAGCCCGAGTCAGCCGCGGCGGCCGCCGAAGCCGCGGTTTCCTCGATCGAGGCCCAGGTCGATTCGCTGGTGAGCCAGTTCGTGGATGAGACGCCCGCGACGGGATCGCTCGCCGACCTTGCGGAGACGCTGTCGAAACAGGACGACGCCGCGAAGCAAGACACCGATCCGACCAACGAACCCACCGCGACCGAGCCGGTGTCCGTACCGACCTCGGCGACGGAGCTGGCCTCCGCCGAACCCGCGGCAGCGGACGCGAACCGCACGATTGACGACGCGATTCCGAGCGACGCTGCGCCCGCCGTTCCGGAAGCGGTCGCCGAGGTCGCGACGCAGCCCGCCGAGCCGGCCACTCCGACCGACCAAGCGACTCCCACCGCCCCGCCCGAGACCGAAGCGACGCCAGCGACCACGGAGCCCACGGCGGCGGCCACCGAACCCGTCGACGCTGCCGAGTCGGGCGAGACTGCGGCACCAATCGCCGAGCCGGATGCGAGTGCGGCTCCCACGGCCCCTCCCGCGCCCGTCGAGACTGTGACTGCGGCTCCGTCTCGGCCCGCGATGCCGGCACGGGAAGAGACCGCCGCCGACATCTCGGCCCTGGACGATCAACTTGCCCGTCTCACCGACGAGCTGCTGTCCGCGGACCCCGCCGCCGCGCCCGCTCCCGCCGCTGCAGCCGCTCCGGCGGTCGCCGAGGCACCGGTCGCCGCGGCGGCTTCGGAAGCAAACGCGCCGCCCGCCCCGGCACCAGCTCCCGAACCGGTTTCGGCGGCCGCGCCCGCTCCGGCTCCCGCCGCCCCCGCGGCTCCTGCCGCTCCGGTTCCCGCGCGAGCCGCGCCCCGCGGCCCCTCTTTGGCAGAACGCCTGTCGCGGGCGGTCGCCGGCCGCACCGCGGGCCTGGCCGTCGCGTGCGCCAAGCCGCTGGCGGGCAAGCCCAAGATCGTCCGCGACACCGTGGGCTGGCTGGGAGTCAACACCATCTTCCTCGCGACCCTGGTCTGGGGTTACCGTTTGATGCTGCAACGGCCCGAGCAGCCGGTCGCGACCAAGGCACCCAGCACGCTGGTCAGCGATTTCCCCGGGGGACACGCGACCGCTGGTCACGACGACGACGATGAGCACGCCGACGGACCCGCCGAAGCGCACACCGCCGACGCTTCCGGTCACGCCGACCCGCACGCGCCGGACGGGCACGGCGAGGAGCAGGGCCTGGGCGGCACCCCAACCTTGCGGAAAAAGAAAGTCACGTACGCCCTCTCCGACGCCATGGCCGCCAAGCTCAGCGGCACCAAGAAGGACGCCGGCGGGCACGGCGACGCCAAGAAGGACTCGCACGGCGGCGCGAAGAAGGACGCCAAGAAGGACGCCCACGGCGGCGGCCACTAGCCTGTTCGCCGCATCCGTCCACCCATCAAGCGTGCGCTCGGCCGCGACCGATACTCGGCCATGCTCTCCCGCCGCGGGGCCTCGGTGCTGTTCATCCTGCTCTTCTCCGGTGCCCTTGCCGGAGTCGTCTCGCTGGCGAACGTCGTCATGGTCGCGGGCGTGGACGCACAGCTCGTGAGCCGATGGCTGCGGCACGCCGCGATCGGCTGGCTGGTCGCGTTTCCCACGGCGATGTTGATCGCCGGACCGCTCCGCCGCGGCGCCGACGCGTTAGTGAAATGACCGCCGTGCCTCGGGCGATACCATGCGGACATGCCAGCCACGCGTCGAGCGCCGTCCAAGGGTCGCCCCCGAACCCCCTCGCGGAGCCCCGCCCTCCGGAACAACGAGCGTTGGAACAGCAAGGACCTGATCGGGTTGCAGGGCGTCGCGCCCGCGGCGCTGAGGGCGCTCTTGGCGGCGAGCCGAGAGCGGGTGGACATCACCACCGATGTCACCGACTCACCGCTGGCAGGGACCACCATCGCCAATCTGTTCTTTGAAGACTCGACCCGCACCCGCACGAGCTTCACCAACGCGGCCCACCGCCTCAGGGCCCACGTGTCGAACCTTCTGGGCGCGTTCAGCAGCGTGACCAAGGGTGAGACGCTGATCGACACCGCCCGCAACGTCGAGGCGATGGGCGTGCACGCACTCGTGATCCGGGCCCGTCAGGGCGGCGCGGCCGCGATGATCGCGCGCAACGTCCGCTGCCCGGTCGTCAACGCCGGCGACGGTCGCCACGAGCACCCCACCCAGGGCCTGCTCGACATCTACACACTCGCCGAAGCCAACGGCAGGCTCGACGGCTTCGATCTGCGCGGCCTGACCGTCGCGATCGTGGGAGACATCGTTTCCTCCCGCGTCGCGCGTTCCAACATCGCCGGGCTGACGGCGCTGGGCGCGGATGTCGTGTGCGTCGGGCCCGCCGGGCTGGCGCCGCGCAGCCTCGAGTCCCTGGCCGAGCAAGGCCCGGACGCGGGCGGGGTTCGGGTCGCCCACGACCTCGACGCCGTCCTGCCCAAGGCCGACGCGGTGATGATGCTGCGGGTGCAGTTCGAGCGTCACGCCGAGGCGTCGGGCAAGAACTCACCCTCGATCGCGTCGATCCGTGAGTATCGCTCGCTCTTCGGCATGACCGCGCAGCGGGCCGAGCGGATGAGGCGGGACGCGATCGTGATGCACCCCGGGCCGATCAACCGCGGGCTGGAGCTGGACCCCGAGGTCGCAGACGGGCCGCGGAGCGTGATCCTCCGCCAGGTCACCGTGGGCGTGGGTGTGCGGATGGCGGTGCTCGAGGCGTGCGTCGCCGCGTGCGAGCGGTGAAGCGTCGGGTCGCGGGATTGCTACGCTCTCTTGATGCTGCTCTCGCGTTCCTTGTCGCGTTGGTTGTCCCTGCCGTCCTCCCTGCTCGCGCTGGGGGTGGTGTCGGGGGCGGTGCTGGTGATGACCTTGGGCGGCTGCGCGGGCTCGGGCAATCCCGAGTTCCGCGTCGTGGCCTCCGAGTACGACGCGACCTTCGAGGCGGCCCGCGATGTGCTCGCCGAGTACCGCTTCCCGCTCTCCCGCGTCGACGCCCGTGCCGGCGTGATCACCTCGGGGCCCAAGACCACTGCCGGGCTTTTCACGCCCTGGGACACCGAGCAGTCCCGTCTCAGCCAAGAGTGGGAGGACACGATCAACAAGCAGCAGCGCCGAGTCGAGGTGACGTTTACGCCTGCAGACCCGTTGCCCGCCGATCCCGCCGCCGAGGCGGGGGTTATCGCCGACGCCCGCCGCAACGAGATCCCGATCAACGCCGCACGTCGCCTCGACGCCGACCTGCTCGAACAGCCACGCGACACCATCGCCCGCGTGGTGGTCGTCGTCGAACGCATCCATACGTATGGCGTCCGCCCCAACACGCGGTCTGTCTATTTGACCAGCGGCACGAGCGACCCGACCCTGCCCTTCCCGGGTTCATTTGAAGAGGCGATTTCCGACGACCCGCCCCTGGCCGCACGTCTGGCCCGCAAGATCGAGGAACGCGCCCGCGAGATGGTCAGCCGCCGCGCCGTCGCCGAGGCGAAGTAGCTGAGGCGAAGGTCGTTGAAATTTCACTTGGCGACGTGGTGGCGGATCGAAGGCGCGTGTCCCAAGGCCCGCGCCACCAGCTCGCCGCGGCTGCTCGCCCCGAGCTTGCGGTGCAGGCTCTTGACGTGATCGTGCACGGTGTGCGAGCTCCGTCCGGTCTTCTCGGCGATCTCACGCACGCTCAAGCCTCGGACCACGTGGCCCAGCGTCTCGTGCTCGCGTTCGCTCACCCAATCGATCGGACGTCCCGGCTCAGTTCCGAGCGCCAGCCGCGACCGCCGCAGCATCGCGATCAGTGTGGTCACCAGCAGCGTGGCGTCGTTCGTCGTTTCTGAATGAGAAGAAGTCTCGTGAGCGCCGAAGAACCACAGCAGCCGCCCCGGGGCGGTGTCGGAGATCGATCCGACCCCCAGTAGCAATCCCGACATGCCCTGCGACGAGACACACTTCATCAGCGGCGAGCGCAACCACATATCAGAACGGTGCAGATCCGCACCCGTGGCGTAGGCGATTTCGTGCTCTCGTCGGGGTGCCAGTGGCAGCCCCCGGGAGAGCGATTGCTGCAGCTCGGTGATCGCAACAGGGTCGGTTCCGTGGAAACCCACAGCATCCACAGACTCCAAGCGGTCCACGCCTCGGCCTACGGCGACGGCAAAGACACTCTTGCCTGATTTCGGGGCCATCAGGTCACTTAGCACCGCGGCCCCTCGATCGCACCAGTCACGCGAAGGAATCGCCGGCAGGGCCGTCGTCTTTTCGACTGCATCCACAATGGCTGTGCCGCGAGTCACGTCAACTGACATGGGGATACACCTCGTTACAAATAACTCCCCATCCCGGAGTCGCTGCTCGGGTTCCGGCAGATTCTGAGTCTAGGTATTCTTATCGCGTCTGTTTCATTTATGTTCGTTAGGAATTACTTATTTTACCCGAGGAAACCCCAAATTTAAGGGGTATACCCATGTTTCGGGGTGGCCAGAGCGTGGCGTTGAGGTCTGTAAACGACGCGGTCGGTGTTTGTTGAGGCGTACGAGGTGGCGGGTGGAGTGGGCGTTCCGGAAACAATGCGGGGCTTGTGGGATGGTGGGCCTGCGCAACTTTCGCGGGAGAAATCGGATGTGTGGGTGGTGCGGGCGGGGTTTCTGATGCACATTTGGGTTGGTCAGAGGCCGCGACTTGCAGTCCCGCTGCGCGAAGTGGTGCGTGCGGGCAAACGGGGTTCCTAGTTGTGGTGCGTCCGCCGCCGGGAGACCGGTTGCGGGATCGGTGTGTTCACAGCCGCGTGGCTCGTGCCAGGTGGCGTCGTGAACATGCAGTGGTGTGGACGTTCGCGGGGTCGCCACGGCGCCGCGGGCGGACATCGGCTGCACGCAGCGAGCGGTGCTCGTCACCGCTGTGCCTGCGCGAGATGGGAGAGCGATGAGCGCACTGTCTCGACAACCCGAATCGCCCCTCCTGCTCGCGGACTGGCAGCCGGATGTCACCCAGCTCCTCGACGAGCACCATCTCGTTGCTCTCAGCGAATTCCCGGCTCGGCGGCTGCAGTTCGCAACGAGTCTCAGTCAGTTCCTGGGAATGCAGCGCGACACCGAAGTTTGTTCGTTCTACGGGCGCTTCATCACCGACCTCGACTCGTTCTGTTACCAGCTCGAGCGTGCCGTGCCCGGCCCGCTGCTGGACCGGCGCATCGACGGCCCGGGGGGCGTCGCCGCGCTGCTGCGCAACCGCATGATCGTCCGCGGCAAGCCCGCGACCAAGTTCCGCTATTACCTCTGGCACGACGCGGATCTCTTGCTGCGTTCGGACCCGATGGTGTTCGCCAAGCTGGTGGACGCCTTCGCGGGGATCGCGGCGGAGTCGGAGTACGTGTCCGACGACCTGCTGTTGATCCATCGCTCGATCTTCGTGGGCGGGCCGCTACTGGCCGACGTGTCCCAGGATGAGCGTGGTCCGTTCCGTTCCTGGCTCGCTGATGAGTTTGGCGAGCCGTTCTGGAGAGTCGTCACGGGCGTCGAGCATCCGCCGTTCATGACGTACTCGATCGATTCGCTGGCGAAGTAACGCCGGCGTGTGTTTCAACGAGCCCGCGGCACGAACGCCGCGAGGACTCGAACCCAGTCGCCACAAGCGACGCCCCTTCGGCTCATGCCGAAGACTTGAGGGGAGCTGCGGAGGGCAGCTCTCTACCGCCCAAGTCTTCGGACAACAGCATGGAGAGAGGCGCCGACGGCACCCTGTGATTTTACGTGTTTCCGCCCGGGGTGCACACGAGGAGCAGATTCATAACCTGCCCTCGCGTCGGCGCGCGCAGAGCGAAATAGCAAATCGCAGATGGCCAAATGGCAAATGCGTGGCCGAGCCACGTCCGGTGCGGGCTGTCTTGATTTGGCCCTTTGCTATTTGCTGGTTGCTATTTTCTATGTGCCATCTGCTACCTGTTCTCCGCCCCTGCTTTGCGCCCCTGTTCCACTGCTCCACTTCCCCACTGCTCCACTACGCTTGCCCATGCGCATCATCGCCGGTGAGTTTCGCTCCCGGAAACTGTTCACGCCGCCCGACGCGGAGATCACGCGGCCGATCCCCGACCGTGTGAAGGAATCGGTCTTCATGCTCCTCCGCGGGCACGTGGAGGGCAACGCGATCTTCGACGCGTTTGCCGGCACGGGCGCGATCGGGCTCGAGGCCATCAGCCGCGGCGCGAGCCAGGCGGTGCTGGTCGAGCAGAACAAGCAGATCGCGGCGATCCTGCGCAAGAACATCGAGCAGTTCGGCGTGCAGGACAAGTGCGAGGTGGTGATCGGTGATGCCTTGGGCATCGGTGCGATCGCGCGTTGCCCGAGCCCGGTGCAGATCGTGTTCCTCGATCCGCCGTATCCGCTGATCCGCGATCCCCTTGGATGGCGCCGCGTGATCAGCGCGATGCAGCAGCTCGCGGCGAACCTGAGCAGCGACGGCTTCATCGTGCTGCGCACGCCGTGGCCGTTCTTTCTCGATGTGCCGCCGGATCAGCCCAACCCCGCCGAGCTCGGCCCGGGCGGCACGCGCCAGGGCAAGTGGCTGAAGAAGCGGAAGAAGGATGAGCCGCACGTCAAGAAGGGCGCGTGGCACGAGCAGCTCGAACGCGAGGCGCTGCGCGGAGGGAAGAACGCCAAGGCCGACCGCCTCGGTGCGGCCGGCGCTGACAAGGGCGCCATCGCTAAACGCGGCACGCCGGAGGTGGTGTCGCGGAGCGGCAGGCTCAACGAAGCCGCGCTCGAAGCACAACTCAATGACGAAGCCGGCCCGTTCGACGCCGCATGGGAAGAGCTCGACCTTGACGAGTTCGGCAACGTGATCGAAACGCAAACCCCCGAAGAGATCGCGGCCGCCGCGGCCAAGCCTGCGAAGCAACCGGTCGACCTGAAGATCGAGGGCCTGAAGGGTCCCGAGACGCACGCCTACGGCACGACGGCGGTGCATTTGTACGTGAGGGGCTGAGCGAATCTCACCACAGGCTGAACTTGTCTTTGAGCCGCCGGTGCGTCGCTTCCACAACTGACGCGGTGTACCGCGGCGGCGGTGCATCGCTGTTCCACGCGCGGTAGTTGTCGGAGAGCCGACGCCCTTGCGCGGACGTGAGCGATCCGAGGTTCTCGATGGCCCGGAGCACGCGGCCGCGGGATCGGTTCGTGCGGCGGAGGGCTTGCCGGGTCGGCGACCCGTAGCATGAGATCATGTGCGCAGCGTTCTCGATCCGTCCCGCTTGCATCTCCGACATGCACGCTGTCGCGGCGATGCAGCTTGCGGCGTGGCACACGGCGTACCGCGGGATGCTCGACGATGATTTTCTTGACGCGCTGACCGTCGAGGGCATCGCCGGGTATCACGCCAGGCACTTTGATCCGCAGGCGAATCCGAATCTGGCGCGCTCGGCGTTCCTGGTGGCTGAGGACCCCGCAACCGGCGCGATCGTGGGCATGGTGCGGGGCGGGCCGACGCGGGAATCGTCGGCGGCGGGCGATCCGTGCCCGCCCGACGTGCCGCGGCGGTTCGCGACCGAGCTCTTCGCCATCCATGTCGCGCCGGGCACGCAGCAGAAAGGAGCGGGGCGGGCCTTGGTGGGGGCGTTTGCGGGCGCGATGGTGCAGGCGGGAGCCGCGGGCGGGATGGTTCTGTGGGTGCTCCGCGACAACACCAACGCCCGGGGGTTCTACGAGCGCCTAGGCGGAGTTGTGGTGTCGGAGTCGGTGCTCACGCTGGCGGGGCGAGGGTATCGGCAGGTCGCATATGGATGGGCGCGGATACCAAATATAACACAAACATAACGTATTCGGTTTTTGAATGGATAGGGCCCGAGCTTCATTCCATTTGAAAGTTGGACAAAAAACTCAAGCGGGGCTTGCGGAGTCCGGGACGGTTGATCTCGGGTGGGACTATACTGAAAGGTTCGGCACCCGCCGGACATAGCGGTCAACGGGCACACTCGCGGCGAACTTTGGCTCCCTTACTGGCTCCTCATACAACGGCGTGATCACTCGAGGCTTGTAAAACAGGTCGGGGTATGACTCCCTGTGGCGATTTCGTCGCCGCGGTCGGTTATCAATCGCTCGAAAGGACTTCGATGCCTGCCAACTCCTCCAACGGCTCGTATCGTGTTTTTCAGACTCCCAATCTCGCGACCACTCCGGCGGTCGTTCGCAACTTCGCCAAGCGCGGCGACGGCATGGAAGTGCCGGACCTGACCAAGCTGCAGGCCGACGGCTACAAGCGTTTCCTCCAGCTCGACAAGGGCCCGGAGGAGCGTGACACCTCGATCGGTCTCGAGTCGCTGCTCAAAGAGATCTTCCCGATCAAGTCGTACGACGAGACGATGAGCCTCGAGTACCTGTCGTATGTGCTCGAAGAGCCCCGCTACACGTCCGACGAGTGCCGCGAGCTGCGCCTGACCTACGGGCGTCCGTTCCGCGTGACCGTGCGCCTCAAGCGCGAGGGCAAGCCGGACATGCCCGAGGAAGACATTTACCTTGGTGAGTTCCCGATCATGCTGGGCGGCGGCGAGTTCATCGTCAACGGCGCCGAGCGCGTCATCGTCAGCCAGCTCCACCGCTCGCCGGGCGTGGACTTCTCGATCGTGTCCAGCGAGGGCGACCGTCCGCTGCACTCGACCCGCATCATCCCGGAGCGCGGCTCGTGGATCGAGCTCGAGGTGACCAAGAAGGACGTTCTGGCGATGCGGATCGACCAGAGCACCAAGCTGGCCGCGACGACGTTCCTGCGCTGTCTGGATGAGTCGGTTGCCGCCACCGACAAGCTGCTGGGCCTCTTCTATGAAGTGACCAGCATCCCGGGCGACAAGGTGAAGCCCGAGCACTGGGCCGCGGAGACCGTGATCGACAAGGAGACGGGCGAGGAGCTGGTGCACGTCGGCCGCCAGATCGGCGATCAGGCGGAGGCGATCAACAACAGCAACCTCAAGAGCGTGCGGGTGATCCAGAACCCCAGCGACGTCCTGATCCTGAACACGATCGCGGAAGAGAAGCTGGAGCAGTTCGCCGAGTTCGCGGAGACGGACTACGAGCGGGCCCTGGTGAAGTTGTACACCAAGCTGCGTCCGGGCAACCCGCCGCAGGTCGAGAAGGCCAAGCAGCTCTTCGCCGAGAAGTTCTTCGACGACAACCGCTACCGCCTGGGACGCGTGGGCCGCTTCCGCATCAACCGCAAGTTCGAGCTCAACACGCCCGAGGACATGATGTTCCTCCGCAGCGAGGACTTCCTCCGCGTCATCCAGTACGTGCTGGACCTGCGTTCGAATCGGCCCGATCCCAAGACCGGGCGTCCGGTGGCGCAGGTGGACGACATCGACCACCTGGGCAACCGCCGCCTGCGCACGCTCGACGAGCTGGCGGTCGAGGAGCTCCGCAAGGGCTTCCTGAAGCTCAAGCGCACCGTGCAGGAGCGCATGAGCGTCAAGGACCCCAACGAGATCGCGAAGATCGCCGACCTGGTGAACAGCAAGAGCATCTCGAGCGCGATCGACTTCTTCTTCGGGCGCAGCGAGCTCTCGCAGGTTGTCGACCAGACCAACCCGCTGTCGACGCTGGTCCACGAGCGCCGTCTCTCGGCCCTCGGACCGGGCGGCCTGAACCGCAAGCGGGCCGGCTTCGAGGTCCGCGACGTGCACATCTCGCACTACGGGCGCATCTGTCCCATCGAGACCCCCGAAGGCACGAACATCGGTCTCATCGCCTCGCTGGGCATCTACTCCAGTATCGATGACTACGGATTCCTCCGCACCGCCTACCGCGAGGTCAAGGGCGGCGAGGTCACCGGCAAGATCATCCACCTCCGCGCCGACGAGGAGATGCAGAAGGTCCTCGCCCCGACCGACTCGATGGACGAGAAGGGCCGCCTCAAGAAGGGCGCCATCCTCGCCCGCGTGGCCGGCGAACTGGCCGAGACCAACAGCGACAACGTCGATTACGTGGACATCTCGCCCAAGCAGATCGTCGGCATCTCGGCAGCGCTCATCCCGTTCCTCGAGCACGACGACGCCAACCGCGCGCTGATGGGTTCGAACATGCAGCGCCAGGCTGTGCCCCTGATCAAGGTCGACCCGCCTTGCGTCGGCACCGGCGTCGAGAAGTCGGTGGGCCACAACACCGGCATGGTGGTCAAGGCCAAGAACCCCGGCATCGTGACCAAGGTCGATGCCCAGCGGATCATCATCGACAACGCCGACGAGTACGTGCTCCGCAAGTTCGTCGGCCTCAACGAGCGCACCTGCCAGAACCAGCGTCCGATCGTGAAGCTGGGCCAGAAGGTCGCCCGCGGGCAGGTGATCGCGGACGGCGCCAGCACCCGCCAGGGCGAGCTGGCCCTGGGCAAGAGCGTGATGGTCGCGTTCAACACCTTCGACGGCTACAACTTCGAAGACGCGATCGTCATCAACGAGAAGCTCGTCAAGGACGACACGTTCACCAGCATCCACATCGATGCGTTCGACGTCGAGATCCGCGAGACCAAGCTGGGGCGCGAGGAGTTCACCCGCGACATCCCCAACGTCAGCGAGAAGATGCTCCGCAATCTGGACGAGCAGGGCATCATCCGCCTGGGCGCCCGCGTGGGCCCGGGCGACATCCTGGTCGGCAAGGTCAGCCCCAAGAGCAAGACCGAGCTGACGCCGGAAGAGAAGCTGCTGCACGCGATCTTCGGCCGCGCGGGCGAGGACGTGAAGAACGATTCGCTCGAGGTGCCCGCGGGCGTCGAGGGCATCGTGATCGGGGCCAACAAGTTCAGCCGCCGGCTCCACATGAACGAGGAGCAGAAGAAGCAGCTCAAGAAGGACATCGCGGATTACGAGAAGGCCCAGGACGACGCGGCGATCGATCTGTTCAAGCAGATGACCAACGCGATCAACGAGAAGCTCGGCACCCCGATGGTCGACCCCAACACCCGCCAGAAGGTCGGTGCGTCGGACATCGCGGAAGTCATCTTGGAACAGATCAAGACCTTCGACATCAAGTGGGCCAAGGGCAGCAAGGAGGCCCGCGACGAGGCCGAGGTGCTCTTCCGCCAGTTCTGGCCCCGCATCAAGGCCATCGAGAGCGAGAAGGCCCGTAAGGTCGCGCACATGAAGCGCGGCGACGAGCTGCCCACCGGCGTGCTCGAGATGGTCAAGGTCTACATCGCGACCAAGCGCACCCTCTCGGTCGGCGACAAGATGGCTGGCCGCCACGGCAACAAGGGCGTCATCGCCCGCATCGTGCCCGAAGAGGACATGCCGTTCCTTGAGGACGGCACGTCGGTCGAGGTGCTGCTCAACCCGCTGGGCGTGCCCAGCCGCATGAACGTCGGACAGATCCTGGAGACCCACCTGGGCTGGGCGGCCCGCGTGCTCGGGTTCCAGGCGATCACGCCGGTCTTCGACGGCGCCCACGAGCAGCAGGTGCACGACGCCGTCGCAGAGGCGAACAAGTACGTGGACGAGAAGCTCGCAAACTTCGAGGCGACGGCCACCTGGCCCCAGCCCAAGGAGCTGCTCGCCAAGATGCCCAAGGGCGGCAAGGTCCAGATGTACGACGGCCGCACCGGCGAGGCGTTCAATCAGCGCACCACCGTCGGCTACATGTACATGCTCAAGCTGCACCACCTCGTGGACGACAAGATCCACGCGCGTGCCACCGGCCCGTACTCGCTCATCACGCAGCAGCCCCTGGGCGGCAAGGCCCGCACGGGTGGTCAGCGTTTCGGCGAGATGGAAGTCTGGGCGCTCGAGGCGTACGGCTCGGCGTACATCCTGCAGGAGCTGCTCACCGTCAAGTCCGACGACGTCGAAGGCCGCACCAAGATCTACGAGAGCATGGTCAAGGGCACCAACAAGCTCGAGGCGGGCATGCCCGTCGCGTTCGACGTGCTCTGCAACGAGCTCAAGGGTCTGGGCCTGAACGTCACGCTCGAGAAGAAGAAGCTCGAGGGTGGAAGCCTGCTCTAAAGACAGGCAAGGCATTGGGCACTTGGCACTAAGCACTAGGCACTAGGTAAAGACAGTCGATCCAGTTCGAAACGGTCCGCGGCACCACAACGCCGCGAAAGGCGAGAAGACTCATGGCTGAGACGATCTACGACCGTGTCAATGACTACTCCGCCGTCAAGGTCACCCTGGCGTCGCCCAACGACATCCGGGCGTGGTCCTACGGCGAGGTGAAGAAGCCCGAGACCATCAACTACCGCACCTACCGCCCCGAGAAGGACGGGCTCTTCTGCGAGCGCATCTTCGGGCCCGAGCGCGACTACGAGTGCGCCTGCGGCAAGTACCGCGGCACCAAGTACAAGGGCATCATCTGCGACCGCTGCGGCGTCAAGGTGACGCACTCCCGCGTCCGCCGCAAGCGCATGGGCCACATCAACCTGGCCTGTCCGTCGGTCCACATCTGGTTCTTCAAGAGCATGCCCAGCCGCCTGGGCACCCTGCTCGGCATGAAGACCAGCGACCTCGAGCGCGTGATCTATTACCAGGATTACGTGGTCGTTGATCCGGGCGACACCGAACTGACGTTCAAGCAGATCCTCACCGAGGACGAGCACTCCGCCGCCCAGGACAAGTACGGCAACGCGTTCAAGGCCTCGATGGGCGCCGACGCGATGCGTGAGCTCATCGAGCGCACCGACCTCGACGCCGAGGCCGCCCAGCTCCGCCAGGACCTCAACGAGACCAAGAGCAAGCAGAAGATCAAGGACTTCGCCAAGCGGCTCAAGCTCATCGAGCAGATCCGCGGCAGCCAGAACGACCCGGCGTGGCTGGTCATGGACGTGATCCCCGTGATCCCGCCGGACCTGCGTCCGCTGGTTCTCCTGGAGAGCGGCAACTTCGCGACCAGCGACCTCAACGACCTCTACCGCCGCATCATCAACCGCAACAACCGCCTCAAGAAGCTGATGGACCTCAACGCCCCCGAGGTCATCATCCGCAACGAGAAGCGCATGCTGCAGCAGGCGGTCGACGCCCTCTTCGACAACGGCCGCTGCCGTCGTCCGGTGTTGGGCTCGTCCAACCGTCCGCTCAAGTCGCTGACGGACATGATCAAGGGCAAGCAGGGCCGCTTCCGCGAGAACCTGCTGGGCAAGCGTGTCGATTACTCCGCGCGTTCGGTCATCGTCGTCGGCCCCGAGCTGAAGCTCCACCAGTGCGGTCTTCCCAAGAAGATCGCCCTTGAGCTCTTCCAGCCGTTCATCATCCGCAAGCTCAAGGAGCACGGCCTGGCGGACACGATCAAGTCGGCCAAGCGCATGCTCGAGCGCCGCGACGCCGCGGTGTGGGACATCCTCGAAGAGGTCATCTACCAGCACCCCGTGCTGCTCAACCGCGCCCCGACCCTGCACCGCATGGGCATCCAGGCGTTCGAGCCGGTGCTCGTGGAAGGCAACGCCATCCGCATCCATCCGCTGGTCTGCGGCGGGTTCAACGCCGACTTCGACGGCGACCAGATGGCCGTGCACCTGCCGCTGAGCGTGGAGGCCCAGGCAGAGGCGCACGTGCTGATGCTGTCGACGCACAACATCTTCTCGCCCGCGAACGGCAAGCCCATCATCTCGCCCTCGCAGGACATCGTCATGGGCGTGTACTTCCTGACGTACCAGGCCCCCGACGAGAAGAGCGAGAAGGACCTCAAGCGCTTCAAGGACCGTCGCGAGGCGATCCTGGCCTATGACCAGGGCAAGATCGGGATCCACGAGCGGATCATCGTGCGTATCGACGGGTTCAAGCTCTACGCCGACAACCAGAGCGGCGAGGTCAAGGACATGCCGGCGAACAAGCGCCTGATCACCACGGTCGGGCGCGTGCTGTTCGCGGAGATCCTGGCCAAGGGCATGCCGTATTACAACTGCGTGCTGGGCAAGAAGGGCTGCGCCCGCGTCATCGACGACGCGTACCTGTACGCCGACCGCCCGAGCACGATCGATCTGCTCGACAAGATGAAGGAGACGGGCTTCAAGCAGTCGACGCTCGCCGGCCTGTCCTTCGGCATCACCGACCTGCGTATCCCCAAGGAGAAGGCCGACCTGCTCGCCGAGAGCCAGAAGAAGGTCGATCGCGTCGAGAAGAACTACGACCGCGGCATCATCACCGCCCGCGAGCGTTACAACCAGTTGCTGGATATCTGGTCGCACTGCCGAGAGCAGGTGCAGAAGAAGCTGGTCGAGACCCTCAAGAACGACCGCCGCGACGAGCAGGGCAACGAGACGTCCATCGAGAACAAGCAGGGCAAGTTCTACCTGAACCCTGTGTATCTCATGTCGGACTCGGGCGCCCGCGGCAACATCAGCCAGATGCAGCAGCTGGCCGGCATGCGCGGCCTCATGGCCAAGCCCTCGGGCGAGATCATCGAGACCCCCATCCGCTCCAACTTCCGCGAGGGCCTGTCGATCCTCGAGTACTTCTCCTCGACCCACGGTGCGCGTAAGGGTCTGGCCGACACGGCTCTCAAGACCGCCGACTCGGGCTACCTCACCCGCAAGCTCTGCGACGTGGCGCAGTCCGTCATCATCGGTGAGTACGACTGCGGCAGCCGCCGCGGCATCATGAAGCGCGCCATCTACAAGGGCGAGCAGGTGGACGTGCCGCTCCGCGACCAGATCATCGGCCGCGTCAGCGTCAACACCATCACCAATCCCAAGACCGAAGAGGTCGTGGTGCACGAGAACGAGCTGATCACGCCCGAGATCGCCGCCGATCTCGAGAACATCGGGATCAGCGAGGTCATGGTGCGCTCGGCCCTGACCAGCGAGAGCCGCTTCGGCTGCTCGGTGTTGGACTACGGCATGGACCTCTCGACCGGCCGCCTGGTCGAGCCGGGCATGGCCGTGGGCATCATCGCGGCTCAGTCGATCGGCGAGCCCGGCACCCAGCTCACGATGCGCACGTTCCACACGGGCGGCATCGGTCAGCGGTCGGCCCAGGAGACCCAGTACCTGGCCCTCAACCCCGGCAAGCTCGAGCTGCGTGACTGCAACGAGGTGCCGGTCAAGGACGACGAAGGCCACGACTGCCACGTCGTGCTGAAGCGCAACGCCGAGATCGGCGTGCTCGACTCCAACGGGCGCGAGCTCGAGAAGTACAAGGTGCCCTACGGCGCCTTCCTCTACGCCAAGAACGGCGACGACGTCAAGAAGGGCCAGACCCTCATCAAGTGGGACCCGCACCGCACGCCCATCCTGGCCGAGAAGGAGGGCAACGTCAAGTTCGTCGACATCTCCCTGGGCGAGACCGTTCGCGAGGAAGAGGCCGGCGGCTCCAAGGCCCTCATCATCATCGAGCACAAGGGCGACCTGCACCCGGCGATCAACATCGTCGATGACCAGGGCAACATCCTCGACTTCCACTTCCTGCCTGCCAAGGCCCGCCTGGAAGTCACCGACGGCCAGAAGATCAAGGCCGGCCAGATGCTCGCCCGTCAGCCCAAGCAGGCCGCGGCCAGCGCCGACATCGTCGGTGGTCTGCCCCGCGTGACGGAGATCTTCGAAGCCCGCAAGCCCAAGGACCCGGCGTTCATGGCCGAGATCTCGGGCAAGGTCGAGATCTTCTCCGACAAGCGCAAGGGCAAGATGACGATCCGCGTCGTCTCCGACTCGGGCATCGAGAAGGACCACCATGTGCCCAGCGACAAGCAGCTCCTGGTCCACACCGGCGACTTCGTGCAGTCGGGCGACTCGCTCACCGACGGCCCGCTGGATCCCAAGGACATCCTGCGGATCAAGGGCGAGGAGGCCCTGTGGGCCTACATGCTCGACGAGGTGCAGAACGTCTACCGCGCTCAGGGCGTGGTGATCAACGACAAGCACATCGAGCTGATCCTGTCCTCGATGCTCCGCAAGGTGAAGGTCGAGAACCCCGGCGACACCGATCTGCTGCCGCAGGAGGTCGTCGACAAGTTCAACTTCAAGCAGAAGAACCTCGAGATCAGCCAGATGTACCGGATCACCGATCCGGGCGCGACCGAGCTGCCGCTGAATGCTCTCGTCGGCAAGGACGAGATCAAGGAGGCCAACGCCAAGGCCGAGGCCGCGGGCAAGGAAGGCGCCAAGGCCAAGCGTGCACGCCCCGCGACGGGCCGGACGCTGCTCCTGGGCATCACCAAGGCCGCGCTGTCGAGCGACTCGTTCCTGTCGGGTGCGTCGTTCCAGGAGAGCACCAAGGTGCTCACCGAGGCGTCGCTCCGCGGCGCGACCGACACGCTGGTGGGCCTCAAGGAGAACGTGCTCCTGGGCCACCTGATCCCCGCGGGCACGGGCTTCCGTCCGTATCAGGAGATCCGCGTGCGTCCGCTCGTCGAGCTCCCGCCCGAGGAAGACGCCGAGATGCTGGAGGAGGGCGACGCGCCCGCGGAGTCGCCGCAGGTCACGATTCCCAACACCGGCACGACCGCGAACGCCTGATCGGGGGGGCCATCTCAGCGACCCACAAACCCGGGCCCTTGCCCGGGTTTTTTATGGACTTCGCGTGCGTAAGCGTTTGCATCGCATGAGGTGTCCGCTCCAGAACGCCGGACGCGATGGTCGCGGATTGTGGTTATCGCTCATAGCGAACGCGGCGCGCGAGACGCTTTGTGCCGAATCTTGCGGGGCGGCAAGCAGATTGTGGAGCGCGGCGTGGCAGTGCGCGGTACGTTTTGCTCCGCGGCTTGCGGGGGACGCGATCACGGAGGCCTTATGACACGCTCGATTCGTGCACTGGTGGCGGCGGCCGCGGCGGTCTGCTGCGCGATCGCCTCGTCCGCTCACGCCGACGCCATCGCCCGACGGCTCAGCCCGCACCGTTTTGAGACCGAGAGCTGGCTGTTTGTTCCCGCGTACTCCGAAGCGACCAATCTCGTCAGCGCGATGGTGGCGATCGCCAAGCCCGGCACGACGATCGGCGACAACCTGCACACGGTGCTGTTCCTGCGGACAACCGACGGATGGGACGCGTACTCGTGGCTTCTCGCCTCGCCGGCGGACGCGCTGTACACCTGCAAGATGGCGCTGAACATCCCGGACTCGGATGACGATCTCTTCGGCCGTCCCGACTTGGTTTCGCAGTTCGATCCGCTGGGTGCCCGGCCACCCCTGCCGTACCTCGCGGGCATGCTCACCGACGACCCGTTGTTCGCGGTGGTGCAGAACAGCACCACGCCCACGGCCTTGATCGACATGCTCGTGAGCGTGGGCTACCCGGCGGCAGCGCTGCGACCGGTGGAGGGCGGCGGCGAGATCGGGAGTTGTCCCGCCGAGCGGATGATGCTCAATTCCATGGCGGACACTGTGAACTGGGCAGGTCCGGGCATCTACGCCACCGAGGAGCAGGCCGATGAGTTGGTGACCGGGATGGCGTTGAATCTGCAGGCGTGCGTGGGGCCGGAGCCGGAGAATTGCACGGAAGAGAAGATCACGCCCTGGGCGACGACGCTGTCGTCGGAGGTCTGCCGCTGGTACTACATCGGGATCCGCTCCGAGCCGCGGATCGACGAGAACTACCGCTGGTCGTGCATGTTCGAGCTCCGCAAGTACTTCACCGAGTTCCGCTCTGCGAAGTTCCGCAAGGCCGATTGCACCGAGGTCACCTGCACACAGAAGCGTCGCGGGCACACCCCGGGGCCGACGATCTACTGCAAGGTCGCGAAGCCCGAGTCCACCCCGCCGCCGACCTGCCCGGCGACCCCCAACTGCCCGCAGCCCGAGCTGCAGTACGAGCCGGCGTGCCGCGCCGAGTACGCCTCGATATGGGGCGAGTGGGAGAACGTGCCCAACGTGCCTTGCCCGTGAGCGGGAGTCGCGACGGGACGCCTCACTCGGAACCGCGGTCGGCCTGAGGGCATGCGGCGGCGATCTTGCTCGCGGCGTCGGGGTCGCAGGTCACCGGTTCACCGCGATCGCCGAGCTGCTTCACGAGCCGCTCCAGCGTGCTGCAGCGGACGCCGAAGCGCTTGAAGTCGTCGGGCATCATGGGCGGCAGCTCGGTCATCCCGGTCATCAGCATCAGCCGGATGTACGGGATGCACAGCCCGCAGCGCGAGCCGCAACCGGTGGCGGCGTGGAGCTCCTGCAGCCCGCCGCCGGATGCGACAGCGATCGCCTTGAGAGCGGCGAAGTCGGTGCGGTAGCAGATGCAGCTCGAAACAGACATGCCGGAATATCCCCGATCTCTACAAGCATGCACGATGAGGGTGGGCTTTGTCAATGCCCTCGTCATTGAACTCGAACACTTCATCGACCTTTTGTTCATCCACGGACGTGCGATAGCGTGGACGGCCTCGAAAAAGTGGCGGCTTTATGGATGCGTTTGCCCCCAAAAGCACCACGCGTAACGGACATGCGCATACGGATTGTGAGGATGGGGAGTTCAGGCGGTCGCCAGGAACTTCTCGATCTGATGGCTGGTCATGATCGGCAGGTTTGTGCGTCCGGTCGCGAGCACGACGCGGATGTAAGGCACGCACAAGCCGCAGCCCGTGCCGCAGCCGGTTTTCTTTGAGAGCGCATCGAGATCGGCGAGGCCCTGAGCGGCCAGCTCCTTCAGTCGCGCGAACGAAACACTCTTGCAGACGCAGCGATCGACCACTCGTGTGCTCCCCGGAAGACCTCAGTTTATCGTCGAGCGCCACGCTTGCCAATCAGGCACGTACCAGGGATCCGGTGTTTTGGAGAAACTGCCAACACCAAGAACCCGCCCGCGTGCATCACGGCGGAGCAGCTCGGCGCTGGTTGTTGATGCGCTTGCGCTGCCGTCGGCGCGTACGCCCGCCGCGAGCGCACCGGTGCGTTGACGACCCGCGTGTCGGAAAGCCGTCGTCGGGCTCAGGTTGTTGGCCCATCCCGATGATGGCGAGAAGAGCAGCGGCGGATCGAGCAGCGCGCTCGATCGCGGCATTGAAGTCGCCGATGTTCCCGCGAGAATCGTGTCCGCGAAGACCATCAGAGACGAGGGTTGCACGATGTCGGAGGTCCGCCGCCACGGGCGGGAACCGATCTGATCTCCCCATCCCGGGGTCATCAATGGCGTGAGGTAATAGCCGTTGTAGCCGTAGGTCGTTGAGAACTTGAGGTGCTTGGTCTGGGGTGTGTACGTGCCTGAGGGCTGTTCCGGACATTCCAGCGCCCCCCGCTCGGAACGCGCCGCCGAGAAGAACGGCGTCAGCAGCCCGCTGGTCGGGGCCCCCTCCGGCGTGCTCTCCGGCGCATCCGCTCCGAACCAGTACACGACCGGGCCAGACCCGATCTGCTCCTGCCGCCAGTACGCGGCCGGTGTCGCGAGATCGCGATAGGTGTTCGCGTACATCGTCCAGGCGACGCCGAGTTGACGCTGATTCGACAGGCACTTGGTGGTCCGCGACGCCGCGATCGCGCCGCGGAGCGACGGCAAAGCCAGCGCGATCAGGAGCGCGACGATGGCGATGACAATGAGCAGCTCGATGAGCGTGAAAGCGGAGACGCCGCGATCGCGCCTCCCCGCCCCGCGCAGCGGGGAGGGGTGGCCGAGCCCCGAGAGGGCGAGGCCGGGGAGGGGCGTTGGGTGTCCGAGTGTGTGCGGCGGGTTGGCGCGCGCAGTCCCCTCACCTGACTTGAGGCTCTGCCTCAAGTCGTCCTCTCCCCGCCGGCGCGGGGAGAGGAGGCGCGAGGCCGCGATTGCCGTACGGAGGAAGTTCATCGCCTTCCCTCCGTCTGCTCGGCTTCCTCGTTCGCGCGAATCGCATTGATCAATAGCTCACGATCCGCCGCGTTCACCGTGCCGCTCCCATCCACATCGCGTGACCCGCGGGCCTGCTCCCACGCGTAGATGTCCTCGACATCCACGCGGCCATCACGGTTCACGTCGAGCAGCAGCGGCGCGGGTCCGAAGCTGCGTAGCCCGGTGGTGCCGATCGCGTAGAGGTTGCCCCCCGCGATCGCGGGCGAGCCGGTGATCGCAGTCGCACTTTGCACTATCGACACGGCGCTCGTCGAGCCCGTCACGTTGCCAAGGTTCAAGACGCGGAGCACGTTGTCACCGCCGCCGACGACGAGGCGCGTCCCGCCACTCGATATTGAGACGACCGGCTGCAGGTTCCACCCACCGATGGGCGTGAACTCGCCGCTCTCGATGATCGCGTTGTTGTTGCTGTCGGTCCAGGTGCGGAGGTGCGTCGACCAACTGAACGTGTTCGAGAAGGACGGCGAAAACCCAAAGACCTGCAGCGACGGCAGCGAGCCGAAGCCCTGCACACCGGTGGAAAGCACGACGCGGCCGAGCGTGTCGCCCGGGAGCGAGACCGGGATCGCCGCCGTGCGATTGGCGGCGGTGTTGCTGAGCAGCGCGCCGTTGTCGGCCCGCAAGCGAACGAGATTGCCCGAACTGAGCCCGCCGAAGAACGCGTACGACGCGGCAAGGACCGTCGAGCCGTCGACCGACACGCCCCCGAAGAAACCCGCGCCGCTCGGATTCACGAACCGCCACGCCGGGGTCGGCGTCTCGGTCGCATGGGCCGGGAACGCCAGCACCTCGCCGGGGTCGCACGCAAACAGCCCGACCGCTGCGGCGATCACCCGCCCGCGTGCCGCGTCGTACGCCGGGGTGTTGCCCGACGAGGCGCCGATCGGCGCCGACCAGATCACCTGCCCGAGCGTGAAGGGATTCCGGGTCGAGAACGCGTCGAGATTGATGCAGTGCAGCGAGGCCGAGTCACCGAAGCCGTCGTAATCGGTGACAAAGACCCGCGCCGGCGCGTGGAAGCTCCGCACGACCAGCGGCGAGACGTTCACCAGCGGGTTGATGAACGAGGTCTCAAAACGCGTCGCGCCGCTGGCAAGATCGAACGCGGCGAGCGTCGAGCCGCTGGCGACCAGCACCGTGTTCGAAGCACTGTCGATGGTGGGGGAGGTGAGGCTCTCCAGCACCGTCGCGTCGATGGCGGCCGAGCGCTCGACCACGCCGCTGCGCCGGTTGATCCAGAAGAGTTTCCAAGTCGTGCCGCCGTCGTTGATGAACCCCGCCGCCAGCACGTGCGTCGGCGAGACGGCGACGCCAGCCTTGGCCTGAAACGTAATCGTCCGCGACTGCTCGTCGAGGGAGCAAGTCCAAGTTTGCTGCGTGAGATCGGGCACCGGCTGCGTAGTGACCGAGGTCCGCGCGGCGTTGCCGCCGAGCGTGGGCCAAGTCTGCTGGGCGCTTGCGGCGCTCAAGGCAAAGGCACTCACCACAGAGGCACAGAGGCACAGAGAGAGGGGGTTGGTCAAGGCAGCGAGACGAGCATGCCAGCGCGGTGCGCGGCGTGTCACCAAAAGCGAGCCGGGGCGTCCCCGCCCCGGCGCACGAGATATCCAATCCTCGCTGTACGCGAGGGTTCGAGACCGGAATGACTCGCGTGGGTTCAGCACCCGCGACGCCTCCTCGGCGCGATGAGCGTCGCGATCACGAAGAGCGACGCGGTGACGGGCGAAGGCACCGCCGCGATCGCGTCGATGTTGAGCGAGCCCGGGCTGTCGCTCAGGTTGGTGAGCCGCACGAAGCGGATGAAGTCGAGCCCGGTGGCAGAGAAATCGACGCCCGTCCCGCCGCCGCTGCCGTTGTAGCCGGCGACGATCTGGGCGTAGGTCTTGCCGATCGGATCGAACGAGGGATCAACCGCCTTGGTGAAGTCCGTCGGCACCGCGCCCGGCGAACTCTCGTAGGGCGACGGGAGATCGCTGTACCCCAGCGTCGCGTAGCCGCTGGTGGGGTTGGCGCCGGGCACGAGGAACCAGTCGGTGCCGTTCTTCGAGACTTCGATGGTGGCGTTGCGGTTGCCGAACTTGCTGCTCGCGAACCCGCCGCCATCGGCGTAGAACCAGTTGCCGAACACGATGAAGTCCACGCCGAACGGATTGCTCGGGCGGTTCTGCACATCGAGGTCAAAGCCAAGCACGAGCGAGCCGCCCTTGCCGATGCTGACGAAATCGCCCGGATCAAACGGGGGGTTGAAGGGCGTCACCGCGCCGGGAAAACCAAACTGCACACCGGTGAACCGTGTCGGCGAACCGAGGGCTGCCGCCGGATCCGCGTAGGTCGCGCTCCCGCCCACACCGGGCACAAAGCTGGACCACGAGGTGGCAAACGGCGACGCGACCGCCGCGGACGACACAACAACACCGACGACGCCGGACAACACAACCAAACGCAACATGAGATCTCTCCATCCGATTTTCGTGCGTGAGCGCACAAAGACCGGCCACGCCACCCCGAATCGCGCGGGGCGTTCCTCGCCAAGGCGGCGGCCTTCACACGCACGGCTCTCCCGCGACGCAGGTCATGACAACGCATGACAACAACGCCGCAGCAGGAGCCTGCGCCGGAGCGGTGGTTTCAGTGGGGGCACGCCGCGTGAGGACAACGCGAGCGCTTCCACCGACCGCCCCGATTCGCGAGGGCCGCCAGTCAACCGTCACGGGAACATCCCGTGCGGCGTCCATCGGCAGGTCTTCCGGCTTCGGGTACAGCACTCTCCGCCTTCCCGCCGGTCCGCTCTGGAGAAGAGCGTCGGCAGTGGCTGGGCCAGCGGTCGAGTTCAGGCGAACCCGCTCGCAAGCCCCTGGAGAGCGCCAAGCCCGTCACGGCGGCGCGTCCGCGGTGGAATCGGTGAACGGCAGGGCCATGCACCTCACCACACTTCCCTTTTCAGCTCGACTCGTGCAGAACACGAGGCAGGCACCGAGGGACAACGGCAGCATAGCAAGTCCGACGCGGCTGTCAAACCAGCATGTGGTGCGTACCGCCGGGCCGTGCCGTATCTCGCCGCGGGATCGGTAGTTTCGAGTATTCTCACCTCGGATTTCCGCTCGGGAGCCTCGCATGCGTCTTCACAGCTTCGTTGTTCTGTCCGTGGTTGGGGTGTTGATCGCGTTCGCGGGCGGGTGCCGCTCGGCGGTCTCCACGCCCGTTTCGGTGGCGGCCGCGAGCAGCGACCGCGCCGCCGTGGAATTGCTTGACCGCATCGACGCGGGGATCGATCCCGCCGCGTCGCGTTCGAAGCTGGCGATGGTGTACCTCGAGCAGGGACGCAACGCCGATGCGCTGGATCGCGCGAAGGAATCGCTCCAATTGAATCCGGACAACGTGACCGCGCACCTGGTTGCGGCGCGGGTGTTGTACTGGCAAGACTCGTACGACGATGCCATCACGCACGCGACCGCCGCCGCCACGAGCGATCCCGCGTGCGGCGAGTGCGCCGTGTGGCTCGCGTACGCGCTTGCGGCGGCGGGGCGTGACCAGGAGGCGGCGCCGTGGTGGGACCGCGGTGCGGCTCTCGATCCGCAGAACGCGGGCCTGCGCATCAATGTCGGCATCAACCGCGCCCGCCTGAATCGACACGACGACGCGGCCGCGGAGTACCGCAAGGCCATCGAACTCCCCGATCACCCCGACGAGGTGTACATCCGCCTGCGCGACGCGCTCGCCAAACAGGAGAAGACCGACGAAGCGCGCCGGGCCGTCGAGGAAGGCCTTGCCAAGTTCCCGCAGAGCAGCCGCCTGCTGCGTTCCGTGGCGTGGTACGCGCTCGACGCCGACGAGAACGAGAAAGGTCTGGAAATGGCCGAGCGCGCGGCCAAGGCCGACCCGACGGACCCCCGGGCCCATCGTGTGCACGCCGAGGCGCTGGTCCGCAACGATCTCCTCGATGAGTCGCTGGCGGCTTGGACTCGGACGATCGAGCTCGATCCAAACGACGCCGAGGCGAGGCAGAGCTATTCATCGGTGCTGCGCACGCTCAAACGCTACGACGAGGCGGAGGCGCAGTTGCAGAAGCTGGTGGACGACGGCGCTGCCGACGCGGAGGCCTACTTCCGGCTTGCGGCCATCAAGAGGGAGATACGCGAAGACCCCAAGGCAGCGGCCCCGCTGATCGACATGGCCGCGGCGCTGGGGCGCGACCGTGCCGAGATCCTGGAGTATGCCGGCGACATACACGACGCGTTGTCCGATCTGGATCGGGCGTACTACTACTACCGCGAGGCGGCGCTGGTCGATCCAAAGGCGTCTGGCGCGATCTTCGGCATGGGGTACGCGTTGATGGTTCGGTACGGCAAGGCCGCCGAAGCCGTGGACCAGTTCGCGCGCGTGGTGGAGCTGGATCCGACCAACTCACCCGCGTGGCAGAATCTCGCGGAGGCCAACATCCGTCTGGCCCGGTGGGAAGAGGCCGCAAGGGTTTCGAAGGAAGGCTTGAAGCACGCGGATAATCCCGAGCTCATGCTGCGAGCGGGCATCGCGCTCAATGAGCTCAAGCGCGCGAGCGAGGCGATCCCGTTCCTCCGGGCCGCGGCCGACCAGATGAAGGACGACGCCCGCCCGTGGAACGAATTGGGCGTGGCGCTGCTGCGCACCAAGGACGCCGGGGCGGCGGAGGCATTCGAGAAGGCGATGGCGTGCCCGGGCGAGAGCTGGATGCCTCGGTTCAACCGTGCGTTGATCGCGATCGACGAACGCGACTGGGCGCGTGCGGAATCGCTGCGCGACTGGCTTCGCACACGGGAAGCGACGTGGGCCAAGGAGATCGACGAGCGCATCCGCAAGGCCAAGGCCGCGCCCGAGAGAACCGGAGGGGCCCCCGAACCAGCGAAGGGCGACGAACCCAAGCCCCGCTTTTGATCGCGGCTACTTCTTCTCGGGCTGCTTCATCCCCGGGATCAGATCCGTCACCTTTTTGGTCGCATCCTCGACAACCTTTCCCGCCTCGCCGCCGAGCTTCTCGGTGACCTTCTTCACCGCATCGCCGCCGATCTTCTCGATCGTGCCCTGGACCTTGGCCGCGACCGACATGCCGAGGTTGTCGAGATTACCCAATCCCGCGAGCCCGCCCTGCAGGTCGCCGAGGATGTCGGCGGGGAGGATCCCGCCGCCCTTGTCCGCCGCGGCGGCGAGCACGGCTTCCACGATGATCGACGCGAGCTGGCTCATGGTCACGCCCGTGCCGGCGACACCGGTGCCGGTCTTGCCCACGTTGTTGAGCTTGATCTCGTCGATCGGGATGTTCACCTTGGTGAGATCGCCGGGGCCGCCGATGAGATCAACGCTGATCTTGATGTTGGTGAGCGAAAGCTCGTTGACGACGAACTTCTTCTCGCCGCCATCCGTGGAGGGTCCACCGCCGCCGGCTTGATCGGCCACCTTCTTGATGTGATCAAGGATGACGTTGAAGTTCGCCTTGCCGCCGGACTTTTCGAGCGCGACGTTCAGGTTGTCGAGGCTGAGCCTGGGCAGCTCGACGACCGGCTTGCTGAGCGTGTTGAACGACACGGCGACGCCGCCGGAGCCGAGCGACAGGAACGACGGGGCTTTGTACCCCGGAGGATTGGCGACGTTGAGCCCGTTCATGGAGAACGTGCCGCCGAGGATGCCGACGTTGGCGGACTGCAGCGTGGTGTTGGTACCGAGGGCGTAGGTGCCGCCCTTCTCGATACCGGCCTTGGCGAGCGAGTTGATGTTCATCACTGCAAAGACGACGCCGCCGATGACGAGCAGGATGAGGACGAAACCGAGGGCGAAGAGGCGCTTGATTCGTTTCTTCATGGCAGAGCTCCTGTCGGCATTGTACGAGCGGGCCGGGAAATACGGGAGAGAACGCGGCGGGGCGGAGGAGGCGGAGTGGCGCGGAGAGTGGAAGCTCTTCTTCTTCCTCTTCCTCTTCCTCTTGTTCCTCTTGTTCCTCTTGTTCTTCTTCTTCTTCTTCTTCTTCGAGTCCCCCCAACCCTCGGAGTTCAGCATCCCCCTGCGCGAAACTCCGTCTTCTCCGCCTTTCCGCGGTCTTGCTACTTCCCAAACAAGAACGCCGCCCGCTCCAACCTCGTCTTCCCCTCGCTGTGCACCGCGAACTCGTAGCCTTCGTGCATCGATGCGCTGCCGTATTGCCCGTCCTTCCGCACGGCGTACAGCGTCACGTTGAAGCCCGGCCGCCCCTTGGCGTCGAGCAGCCGCTTCTCTTTGGTGTTGTCCGCGATCCGCTTGAGCACCTTCAAGCACGCGTCGGTCGGAGACAGTCCCGCTGCCATCGCGTCCACGATTGCGAACGCGCCGCAGGATTGCATGACGGCTTCGCCGCGGCCGGTGGCACCAGCGCTGCCGACCGCGTTGTCGGTGTAGCAACCCGCGCCCACGCACGCCGTATCGCCGACCCGCCCCGCGAGCTTGTAAGACAAGCCGCTGGTGCTGGTGCAGCCGTAGAGGTCCGAACCTGGCGCGAGCAGCAGCGAGGCGTGGATCGTGCCGTAGGTGTGGGGAATCGGCGACGGCGTGCGCGAGTCGTTTGGCTGAGGAGAGCGGGAAGGGGTGAGGGGTGAGGGGTGAGACGGAACCGCCTGATTCGCGTTCGGGTCCACGTTGCCGGCCCAGAGCGCCTGGCCGAAGCCGCTGCGGGACGCGTCGCCGCTCTGCGGAACGTTCTCCCCCGCGAGTTCCGCGGCACTCAGCCACGCGTCGCGGGTGCTGAGGCTCGCCTTCCAATCCAGCCACGCCTTGCGGCTCTTCTCGGTGAGCAAGTTCTCTTCCGGGAACCCGAGCGCTCGGGCGAACTTGTTGGCGCCTTCGCCCACGATCAGCGAGTGATCGGTGCGGCGGAGCACCTCGAGCGCTAGCCGCGCCACATGCCGCACGCGGCGCACACCCGCCACGGCCGCCGACCGATGCAGCGGTCCGTGCATGACGATGGCATCAAGTTCAACCTCGCCGTCTTCGTTCGGAAGTCCGCCGTAGCCGACGGAGAGTTCTTCCGGGTCGTCCTCGACGAGCTGGATGCCAGCGACGAGGGCGTCGAGGGGATCAGTCGGCTGCGCGGTGTTCTTCGCGAGCATCGCCGCGGTGCAATCGAGCGCGGGCACGCCGTTCCAGCTGGAGATAAGGATGGGAAGAGGCATTTCGAATCGTAACGTGCATCACTGGTGCTCGATCCAGTTACTTCGTCTCGCTCTTCCCCTCCACCCGCTCAAACCGATACCCACCCTTCTCCGCGCCCCACACCTGCTCGTCCTTCTCGTTGTACCCACGGTCCCAGGTCTGCAGGCCGTCCTTGTTCACGTGCACCTCGGCGGTCGCGTACTTCGCTCCGCCGCGTTCACTGGGGCAGCCCTTGCCGACCGTCGCGCCTTCGAACTTGCCTTCACCGGTGCGGCTCATGACCACCGTGCAGCCGTCGCGCGGGATCAATTTGTCGGGTGTCACGCCGTCCAGCTTGGTGGCGTCCTTCCACGCGCCGGTGAACCGCAGCACCTCCTGCGGCGTGCCGGGCAGCAGGTACACCGCGCTCTTGAAGACCGGGATCGCGGTGCCGCTCTCGTTTGCGACGTACTCCATTGTCACGTGGTACACCCGCTGGCGGTACGGCTTGTCCGGCATCGCCGCCACCGCCTGCTCGACATAGAGCCAGTAACCCTTTTCGTCGCCTGAGATATCGCGCCAGATCGGGGCCATGTGCAGGCGGATGTCGAAGAAGTTCTCGGAATCCTCCTGATGCTGCTTCTGGCTTGAGAACGAGCCGACCATCAGGTCCACCAGTTCCTCCAGGTTGGAACGCGTCTGCCGGGGCATCTCCTCGCGGGGCGCGAGGTCGGACTTGGGGCTGTTGTCATCGCTCGGCGGCGTGGCGGACGCAGGACTAGGCGGCGTGTCCTTGGACGGGTGCGAGCGCGGGTCCTGGGCGGCGGCGGGCAGGGCGAGCAGGGCCAGCGACGCGAGCAGGGAGACGCGGTGAGTGGTGCGGTGCATGTCCGGAGCATACGGCACGCCCCTCGGGGACTCTCCCGAGGCCGCCCTTGATCCGGGAACCCTGAGGGCTCCCGGCGTTCTACCCTTGTCCCTCATCGTCACTCTTTCTAAGGAAGTCTCGCCCATGCGCCAGCCGCTCTCGTTGATGCTCGTTGCCGGTCTCTCGCTCGCGTCCATCGCCTTTGCAGCCGATCCCGCCCAGACCCAGAAGGCCGGCCAGGATCAGCCCACGTCCAAAGCCGAGGGCGACGCTCTCCCGCCCCGTCCGAATCCCAACGCGATCCCCGTGCCCACCGGCGAGGTCGTGAAGAAGCAGGAGCTTGAGGGCGGCCTCATCATCGAGGACCTCAAGATCGGCGAGGGCTACGAGGTCAAGGCCGGCGGCGCGGTCGTCGCCCACTACCACGGCACGCTCAAGGAAGGCGGCAAGGTCTTCGATTCTTCCTTCGACCGCGGCGAGCCCGTCTCCTTCCCTCTCAGCGGCGTGATCGAGGGCTGGCAGAAGGGCGTCCCCGGCATGAAGATCGGCGGCATCCGCAAGCTGATCATCCCGGCCAAGATGGGCTACGGCGAGCGCGGCGCGGGTGCCACCATCCCGCCGAACTCCGACCTCGTCTTCACGATCCAGCTCGTGGATGCGTTGCAGATCATCGATGAGAAGGAAGGCACCGGCGAGGCCGCCGAGGGCCAGTGCGTCGCCGTGACCTCGCACGTCATCAAGGACGCCGAGGGCAAGGAAGTCGAGAAGCACGACGCCAGCAACCCGTACATCTGGATCCCCGGCGAGCTGCAGGCGATGCAGTTCGGCTTCGAGGGCATGAAGGTCGGCGGCAAGCGCAAGCTGATCGTCCCGAAGCAGATGAACGTCTCGAACCCGCAGGCCGGCCGCACGCTTCCGGGCAACGTGCCGATCACGGTCGAAATGGACCTGATCGCGGTTCGCAACCTCGGTCCCAAGAAGGCCAAGTAAGTTCTCGTCCAACCGAGCATTCACGCGGGACCGGCGACCAGCCGGTCCCGCTGCTTTTTGAGGGAGCGGGGCCTTCCAGGCCCCGGCGTCTTGTTTCGAGACGTGCGAGGGCGCGCACCCGGCGTGCGTGCGTGCGTGCGCCATTTCGTGGCGGGGCCTGGAAGGCCCCGCCCCCGATAGCGCCGCTTCCTACCCTCGCCCATGCACGTCCCGCCGCAGACGCTTGACGCCCCCGCACCGGCCCGAGGCCCGGCAGCGGTGCCCGAGCGCAAGCGTGCCGCCAAGGCTCACGCGGCGTCCAAGGACAAGAAGTACTCCAAGCCTTCCAAATCGAAGAAAGTTCTCGAAACCAAGGACGGCCGCTCCCGCATCCACATCGGCGACTGCCGCGAGATCATTCCGTCGCTGCCGGAGTGCAAGGCCAAGCAGGTCGACCTGATCTTCGCGGATCCGCCGTTCAACTGGTCGGTGCCGTACGACCAGTGGCACGACGGCATGCCGCGGAACGACTACCTCGACTTCACCTACGCGTGGCTGAGCGCATGCGCTGACGCGCTGTCGGATCGCGGCAGCCTCTGGGTCAACATCCCCGACGACACCGCCGCCGAGATCGTCGTCTACCTGAAGAAGATCGGCCTGCACATGGTGAACTGGTGCGTCTGGCACTACCGCTTCGGCCAGAACACCAAGAGCCGCTTCATCAACAGCAAGGTGCACGCGCTCTACTTCGCCAAGAACGACGACGCGACCAAACGCATCTGGCACCCCGAGCGAGTGCTCGAGATGTCCGACCGCGCGTCGACCTACGGCGACAAGCGCACGCTCAACAAGAAAGACGGCATGCCCAATGGCATGCGCGTGCCCATGGACGTCTGGTACGGCCCGTTCCTCGGCCGCATCCAGGGCAACAACAAGGAACGCCGCAGCCGCCACCACAACCAGTTACCCGAGGCCTACCTCGAACGCGTGATCCTCGCGTGCAGCGAAGAGAACTCGATCGTCATGGACCCCTTCACCGGCAGCGGCACCACGGCGGTGGTGGCCCACGCCCTGGGCCGCCGCTTCATCGGCACCGAGTTCGGCCCCGGTAACGCCAAGAGCGCGATGGAACGCATCGAGGCCGGCCCGGTGCACCTGGGCAAAATCATCGGCGTGAGCACCGCGATCCAGAAGAAGCGCAAGACGCTCGACGAGTTCGCTGACTGATTCCCTCATAACCGACCAGTAGGACCGGCTTCCAGCCGGTCCACGCACATGTATCGGGGGCGGGGCCTTCCAGGCCCCGCCGGTTGCCACTGCAAGCTCGGCTCACCGGCTAGCAGTGCACGGACGCACGCTCTCGCCGCAGCCGGATCTCGACCACTCCCATGTCCGCGTCACTCCGCTCCTCCGCGTTCCTTCCCCACAGTTACCGGCCCATCCCGTTTTCCCGCAACCGTTGCCCTGTCCCGTACGCTACAGACATGGGGCGAACGCCGCCCAGGGGCCTGTCATGACCAAAGAAGAACTGCGGCTGGAAGACATCCGTGTGCTCATCGTCGACGACGACCGCGACGTGCTTGAGACCTTCGACGCCGCGTTCCAGTCCGAGGGCGCGCTCACGCAGCTCGCGACCGACGGCAACGAGGCGGTGCAGATCTGCAACGACGACCCGCCCGACATCGTGATCCTCGACATGATGCTGCCCAAGCGCTCCGGCTTCCTGGTCCTCGAGAAGATCAAGGGCCACGCCGATGCGCCCATCGTCATCATGGTGACGGCCAACGAGGGCCGACGCCATCAGGCCTACGCCGAATCCCTCGGCGTTGATCGCTACCTCATCAAGCCCGTGCCGCTGGATCACCTTCTCGACGCCGCGGTCACGCTGCTGGATGAAGAAGACAAGCGCGACGAAGCTCGGGGGGTATAGCAGGCATTCCGTGAGCGACGTTCATGTGCCTCCTCTCCTCGCGAGCGGGGAGAGGACCGCTTCGCCGCAGGCGAAGCAGGTGATGGGACTGCGGGTGCCTCGACGCTCTGACTTCCGAACGTGCAACACCCCTCCCCGGTCTCGGCCCTGCAGGGGACTCGACCACCCCTCCCCGCTGCGCGGGGCGGGGAGGCGCGACATTGCCTCGTCACCACTTTGTCACCAACTCACGGCGTCCCCGACATGAACTGAATCGACAGCGGCTTGATGCTCGTCGCCCGCCACGCCTCGCCGCTCTTCTTCCAGTCGATCGCCCACCACGAGATGTGCGGGAAGGTCCAGTCCGCGGGTGTGACGCGGACACGGACCTGGGTCTTCATCCGATCCGCGCCGTCGGCGGCCACTTGCAGCTCCTGGATCATCCAGTCCTTGACTTTGTAGGTCTGGCCCAATTCGCGTTGCACGGCGGCGATCGTGCCGGTCTTGTCGAGACCGCCCGCAGCGCGGAAATAGGTGAGCCTTACCGATTCATCGAGCAGCTCGTTCAGGCGCGTCGGATTGACGCTCGCGGTGGCGCCCACCAGGTCATTGGTGGCGAGAGCCACGCGTTCGCGATCGGTGACCACCGCGCGTGCCACGAGGTACACGCCGGCGCACGCCGCGATCCCGGCCCCGAGCCACGCGAAGGCGCCCTTAAAGCTCCCCGCGCGACGCTGCCACATCGAGCCCACGAGCGCGACGATCAGCACCAGCGCGAGCAGCAGCCAAGGCTGCTCGAAGAGCAACACCGGCAGAAGGGAAGGCTCGGGCAGCGGCTGGGGGTCGTTGAGGCCTGGAACGTTGGATTGCATCGACGCATCCTTGCCTGGCAGCCGCTTCGCTGCGGCCCGAGCCCGCATCGTGCGGATCGCTCTCGCAAAGGCCAATCACGTGGCGATACGCCGCGACGCGCCGTGCGGGTTCGTGTGATTGGAGTGTGTTGACAAAGACCACCCGGCTCGCGGTTAAGCGAGTTGCGAGCAGTCCCAGCGTCGTGGCTGAACACCGGGACGCGTCCCCACGAGACCCGGTGGCACCAATGTACCGAAGTATCACGTCCGCTGCAACGTCATCGCGTTGGGATTGCGAGAAGAACCCGCATTCTCGGACGGCGTCGCGCAATGAAAAGCCCGGCACGTCGCCGGGCTTGGGGATCATGAAATCGGTGCGTGGTTTCAGCGGATGGCGTTGTTCACATTCAGACAGCCGCCCGTCACGGTCTTGCCCGAGACATGCGGGGCGGCCATCGACGTGCCGTCGAGATAGATGTACGAGTTGGTCGCGCCCCGATCGCCGACCCGTCATGCCTACTTGGGCGCGGCCTCGGGGGGATCGATCTGCTTCCGCAGCTCATCCGCCCGTGCCGTCAACTCGCTCTCGAGCTGTTCTTTGCCAAGGGTCGATTCCTTGCTGGGCTCGAGCGTGAAGTGCCACGACGTCGTGTTCTCGATCGGCAGCGGTGCCGTCACCAGATCCAGCGGCGGGCGCTGGTGCAGCGGGGTGTACGCCGTCTTGTTCGTCCGCAAAGGCTCGAAGCCATCCTTGCGGAGCAAGACGTCGTACTCGCCGTAGTGCAGGAACGACGCCTTCAGCGGCGTGCGCCCCAGCTCCACGTCATTCACCCACACGAGCGCGCCGCTGGGCTCGCTGGTGATCTCCAGCGTCCGGCGCGAGCAGCCGGCGAGCGCGACCGCGAGCAAGGCCAAAGGCATTGCACCGCGGAGGACGCGGAGAACGCGGATAGAACATCGAAGGGTGGTCCAGGGCATCACTTGTTCTTTTTTTCTTCTCGGCGTCCTCTGCGTTCTCTGCGGTGAGCGTCTTCACTTCGTCCCGTTCACCGCCGTACGCCGCTCCGGCAGGTGATCGAACTCGTCGCCGCGGAACAGCGAGCCCAGGTACGCCCGCTTCACCATCTCGTCGTTGATGAGCTGCCGCGGCGTGCCTTCCGCGAGTTTGCGGCCGCTGTCGAGGATGTAGGACCTGTGGCAGACCCGCAGTGTCTGCTGCACGTTGTGATCGGTGATGAGGAAGGCGATGCCGTCGGGGTTCAGGGTGTGGTCCTCGGCGAGACGCTTGATCTCGGTCTGCAGGTCCTCGACCGCGATCGGGTCCACGCCGCTGAACGGCTCGTCCAGGAGAATCAGCTTCGGATTGGTGACCAGCGCTCGCGCGATCTCCAGCTTGCGGCGTTCGCCGCCGCTGCAGGTGCGGGCGAGGTGGTGGGCCTTGTGGGACAGGCTGAAGCGCTCGAGCAGCTCGGCGGCACGGGTGCGGCGCTGGTGGCGGCGCAGTCCGGTGGTCTCGAGGATCGCCAGCAGGTTTTGCTCGCAGGTCAGGCGCTGGAAGATGCTGGGCTCCTGGGAGAGGTAGCCCATGCCCAGGCGGGCCCGCTTGTACATCGGGAGCGTGGTGACGTCCTTGCCATCGAAGAAGACGCGCCCGTCGCCGCTGCCGCCGCCCAACGCCGCGGCGGGGTCGGCGTCGATCATGCCGATGGTCATGCGGAAGCTGGTGGTCTTGCCGGCGCCGTTTCGGCCCAGGAGCCCGACGATCTCGCCGCGCTCCACGTGGAACGACACATCGTCCACGACGACGCGACCGGCATAAGTCTTGTGGAGCTTGACGCACTGCAGCAGGGGCACGGGGACATCATACGAACCTTCGGCGCGAGGGGGCGGTGCGGAAGTCCCCGGGGGGCCTGTCACACCAG
>DASVYC010000063.1:0-6364 GCA_036392375.1 Phycisphaerales bacterium | reverse complement strand
CGTACAACAAGAGCGACGGTTTCTTCTACGGCATCGGCTGGCGCGATCAGACCGACCCCAGCACCGCGACCCAGACGCTCGTCCGCATCAACGCCGCCACCGGCGCCGCGACCGAGGTCGCCTCGTACGGCATCTCCACCGGCACCACCTTCGAAAGCATGGAGTACAACGACGCCCTGGGCTCACTCGTCTCCGCCCGCGGCAATTTCTTTGACACCACCGAGATCGTCACGATCAGCAACGCGGGCGTCGTCAACCCGCTCAAGCTCACTACCCGCGACAACGACCACATGGTCTACGACTCGTTCCGCAACAAGACCTATAGCTGGGACCCCAACGGCGTCCTGCAGTGGGTCAACATCGACCTTGCGACCGGCAACGGCACCAACCTCGGCGGCGCTCAGAACTTCGGCGACGGCGCCTACAGCTCCGCGCAGGACGCCTTCTTCGTCTACCAGGTCGCCTTCGCATCGCCCTATTTCTTCAAGAAGGTCGTTACCGACGGGGTGAACCCCATCAGCGTCACCGATATCGGCTTCATCGGCAACACCGGCCACGGTGACATCACCGGTCTCGCCTTCATCCCCACCCCCGGCTCGCTCGCGCTGCTCGGCTTCGGGCTTGTCGCCGCCGCCCGCCGCCGCCGCTGATCCGGCTTCAAAGTCCTTCCGCACCCCACAAGCCCCGCCTCACCGCGGGGCTTGTTTCATTTGTTCACGCCCGCTTGCGCAGCATCGCATACAGCGCCACCCGCCACGCGCTGTAGAAGTCGAACGCCGGGCGGTTGTCGCTACTGTTGATCGACGTGCCGCCCACTGCACGCGATCGCTGGACGAGTACGTCTCCCGGCGGCTTGAAGCTATCGAATCCAACATCCACCACGCCCCGCGTCAACTCGCCCCGCAGCCGCTCCATGAGCTTCGCCGCGTTCTCGCGGTCGGTGAGGCCTCGCTCGTCGCCGAGCACGTCGAAGCTGCACTTGTCCGAATCGATCCGCACGCACTCGCCACCCCCGGTGTACAGATCGATCAGATACGCGTCCGCACTGGTGCGCGACCGCGGCACGCCCAACGGCGTCGCGTCGTTCATCGACGCGTGGGCCGCGGCCCCGCTCGCGATCGCGTGGCTGTCGTCCAGCCCGCTCAGATCGCTGCCGATCGTGGGGGCCGGATCAACCATCGACTTGGTCTTCTCGACCCGCCCGAACACGATCATCGCGACATCGTCCATCACGATCGACGACACCGTCGCCAGCCGTGGCCGCAGCGGCTCGATCGCGTACATCGCCCGCGGCGCCCCGATCGCGGGGAGCAGCCGCTTGGCCTCCGTCCGCACCGAGAAACGCTCGATCTGCTCCCGCGTGATCGCGGCGGCGTCGATCCCCAGATCTCGCAGCCTTCCCACCGCCTCCGCTGCCGCATCGCTGGCACAGGTCTTGACCACCGCCGGAGGCGCGAGCTTCTGCAGCATCGACGCCGAGTAGTCGTCGACCGCCAAGGCGTGCGAGAGCGCGAGCGTGCGCTGCCGCTCGGTCAGGTCGGGCGGATACTGCAGCACGGTGAGATAGCAGCGATCGAGGCTCATGGCGAGTTCGCTGGAGTCGTTTGGAAACGCTCTCTTCCCCTTGCGGCCGGTGTCCACGCCGCCCCGACCGTGATGGACTTCAGAACCCCCACCGCCACAGCGTATCCAATTCCAATCCAAACCCATCGCCCAGCACCTCGTACCATCCAACCCATGCCCTCCGGTTCTGCCTATTCCGGCGTCTCCGCCGTCCAACGCTGCATCAACCCCGCCTGCGCCCGCGAGTACGGCGTGGACCGCGTCCTCGTCGCCTGCCCCGGCTGTCAATCCCTCCTCGACGTCGTCTATCACTGGCCCAAGTCCCACGGCCTCTCCTTCGATCGCTTCACCCATCGCTCGCTCACCACCGGCCCACGCTCCGCCGCCGGCGTCACCACCGGCCCCGGCGCGACCCCCGCCGCGCTCGACTTCTCTGGCGTCTGGCGCTTTCGTGATCTGCTCCCCTTCTTTCGCGACGAGCGCGAGATCGTGACCATCGGCGAAGGCCGCACCAATCTGCAGCGCGCCGATCAGCTCGCCAAGCACATCGGTTTCGACGTCAACACCTCCGGCCCTGGCACGCTCTACCTGCAGTACGAGGGCTTCAACCCCAGCGGCTCGTTCAAAGACAACGGCATGGCCGCGGGGTTCACGCACGCCGCCATGGTCGGCGCTACCCGCGTCGCCTGCGCCAGCACCGGCAACACCAGCGCCAGCCTCGCCGTCTACGGCGCCATCACCGGCAAGCAGGTCTACGTCTTCATCGGCGACGGGAAGATCGCCTACGGCAAGTTGTCGCAAGCCCTCGACTACGGCGCGATCACGCTGCAGGTCGCCGGCGATTTCGACGCCTGCCTCGCGCGCGTGAAGCACATCGCCGAGAACATGCCGCAGGCCGGCGTGTACCTGATGAACAGCGTCAACCCCTTCCGCCTCGAAGGGCAGAAGACCATCATGTACCGCGTGCTTGAGGGTCTCGACTGGCGCATCCCCGACTGGATCGTCGTCCCCGGCGGCAACCTCGGCAACTGCTCCGCCTTCGGCAAGGCCTTCATCGAACTCTTCGAGCTCGGGCTGATCACGAAGGTCCCCCGCCTCGCCGTCATCCAGGCCAAAGGCGCCCGCACCCTCGACCGCTGCGTGAACGATTTGGGCCTTGGCTGGCTCAACAGGAACCCCACGCGCGAGCGTGGGGTCGCTGACGCGCTCAATTCCGGCTCTCTCCTCTCCGGCGACTTCCCCCGCGAGCAACTCAAAGCCGAATACCTCCGCATGGACGCCGCCAATGAGCGGGCCCACACCATCGCCACCGCCATCGAGATCAACCGCCCCGTCAACCTGCCCAAGGCCCTCCGCGCCCTCCACGCCATGAACGGCGTCGTCCGCAGCGTGGACGATCACTGCATCCTCGAACACAAAGCCCTCGTCGGCCGCACCGGCTTCGGCTGCGAACCCGCCAGCGCCGCGTCCGTCGCCGGCGCCCGCCAGCTCCTCAAGGAAGGCGTCATCAAGCCGCACGAGACCGTCGTCTGCATCCTCACCGGCCACTTGCTGAAGGATCCCGACGCGACCGTCCGCTACCACATGGGCGACGAACAGGAACACGGCTTCGGCATCCCGCTCGGTCGAGTCGCGAACCGGCCGATTCGTGTGCCCGACGAACTCAATGCGATTCTGAAGGCGATGGCGGTGGGATAGAACTTGATGCAGGCATTCGGCACCCGGCATTCGGCGTCTTGCGTTCCCGAATGCCCGATGCCCAATGCCACATGCCTTCTCTCTCCTTGCGCTAGACCTCGACGGCACCGTCTTCGACCGCACCGGCCATGTCCCCGCCGAGAACGTCGCCGCCATCCGCCGCGCCCGTGAAGCGGGCTTCCGCGTCGTGATCTGCACCGGCCGCGGCCTCGTCGAGTGCATCGACGGCCTCGTCGCCATCGATCAGCGCGATCCCGTCGTCGTCGCCGGCGGCTCGATCATCGCCGACCCGATCTCCCGCCGCACGCTGCACCGCTTCAACATCCACCATGAACTCGTCGCCCACGCCGTGCGCATCGTCAATGCCGCCGGCCACGCCGCGCTGGTACTGAAGGACCCGCTCGAAGCCGGCTTCGACTACCTCGTCGTGAACCCCGACGGCTGCGAGCTCGACCCCGTCACCAAGTGGTGGTTCGCCAAGATGAAGGTCAACGTCCAGTACGCCGCCAGCCTCGCCCACGACCCGGTGCCCCAGGCCACCGTCCGCGTCGGCGCCTGCGGCCTCGGCCACGTCCTCGACCGCGCCCGATCTCAGCTCGAAACCATCCTCGGCGAAGACGCCGTCATACACAACTTCCCCGCTGTCGTGGCTCCCGAGCACGTCAAAACGCTCGGCGACGGCCAGACGCTCAACATCCTAGAGCTCTTCGACAAAGACGCAACCAAGTGGACCGCGATTCAACATCTCGCCCGACAGTGGGAGATCAAACCCTCCGCCATCGTCGCCATCGGCGACGAGATCAACGACGTCTCGATGATCCAGGGCGCGGGCCTCGGCATCGCCATGGGCAACGCCATCCCGGCCGTGAAGTCGATCGCGAAGCACACGACCCGACGCAACGACGAAGCGGGGGTCGCGCACGCGATCGATCAGGTACTCTCGGGCGTGTGGGGTTGAAGAACTTCACCAAAGAGACGCAGAGGGACAGAGAGAGAGACAATGGGTTTAAGGCACACGTAATCGGAAGCCTTGAGTCAACTGCATCTCTCAGTGTCTCTGTGCCGCTGTGGAGACTTCCATCCCGCGTTCAGCCCACGGCTTCCAACTCATACCAAGGGTCATTCCGCTTCACATTCTGCACCGGGTTCCCAGGCTCGTGGTCCAGCACCAGCGTCCAGCGATGCGCCACCGCGGCTTCCAGGAACCACCGCCGCGACACCATGCTCGTGTACGGCTCCACGTCATACGCCAGGCTGTACGCCTGCCCCAGGTGGTTCACCGTCGGCATCACGTCCGGCGTAAACACGACCGTCTCGCCGTTCTCCGCCGTGAACACCATCGCCTGCTGACCCCACGTGTGCCCGGGCACCAGCATCACACCCACTCCGGGCACGCCGGTCACACCCTTGAGACCGTGCAGCCACGTGATCCGCTGCGTCGCTGGCACCGCCGGCGCTTCATCCCGCCCCGGCGTGTACCCGCTCACGAACGGCCGCGGCGAATCGATCAGCTTCATCTGATCGGCCACCGGCAACAAGTGATCCTTGAAGTACGTCCGCGTCATCACGCTGTTGTTTGCGATCGCGTCCTGCCACTCCCGTGCTTGGGCGTAAATCTCCGCGTTCGCAAAAGTCGTCACCGCGTTGAACTCCCCCACTCCCTTCTCACCGCTCCGCGGCAACCGCGTCAACCCGCCCGCGTGATCAAAGTGCAGATGCGTCACAAGCACCGCGCCCACATCCTCGCACCGGCAATCCACCTCGTGCAACGCATCGATGATCGACCGCTCCTCGAGCGCGAAGATGTCGCGGCTCTTTGCGTCGAGCTTGTTCCCCGACCCCGCCTCCAGCAAGACCAGCTTCGGCCCCGGCGGATCACCCGGATCCTCGTGACACCGCTCGAGCAGCAGACAGTTGTGCTGCACCTCGATCCGCCCACGCTCGTCGGTCGGCACCATCTTCCCCCACACCACCCGCGGCACAAGCCCAAACATCGAGCCGCCATCCAGCCGGAACTTCCCCGCACGCAGCAGTTTCCACCGATATCGCACCATGCCCGAGGATAGAACTCTCCTCTCCGCAAAGCGGGGAGGGGTGGTCGAGCGCAGCAAGGCCGGGGCGGGGCGTTTAGGCGTGTGGTTTGGAGCCGCGGAACTTCACCGCCGAAACTCCAATCTTCCGAGTGCCACTGCTTGATCTGCTCGTAGGTCCAGTGCGACCACGCCGCTCGCCCTAAGGAACCCGAACTTCACTCGCCCCGCGCCTCCCCGCCCCGCGCAGTGGGGAGGGGTGGCCGAGCGAATCGAGACCGGGGAGGGGGATTGGGAAGGGAATGGAACAGGAACTGTTTCGCGGCGAAAGGAACCTGCGCTATGCCGTAGAACGCCAGTTATCGCAAAGAAGACTGCGTGAGGATTCGAGTGCAACACGCAATCGAACTTGACGGCACGTCTCCGATCTCGGAAACTGCTTCAATAAACTGGAGATGAACCATGCGGATCATTCTGGCCATCTTTCTCTTGAACTGTGCATGCATCGTCCTGCGGGCACCCGCCGACCAGCCGAATTTCGCGCTCTCGTTCGATGGCGTCGACGACGTCGTTGAGTTTAGCGGTGCGCCAGAAATTCACGGCCCTCACACGGTCGAGGCCTGGGTTCGACCAAGTCAGCTTCAGTATGCAAACTGGGTATTCATCTTCGGACAAGGCCATGCTGAGCAATCAGACAATTGCTACCGAGGGTCTTGGCTCATCATTGATCGTGACGTACCTCAGCCCGGATTTGCGATGGATCCGGCTGGCTGCAAGAACCAGCTGCAATTGCTTCAGCCAGCAACGATCGACGCGTGGGCTCATCTCACGGGAACGTTCGATGGTCAAACCATGCGACTCTATGTCAATGGAGTTCTTATCTCATCGCGCCCGGCGGTCCACTCGTCGTCCTCCCGAATGTCGGCGGGCGCGGTTTTCTCATTCCATCCGGGGTTTTTCGGGTATGGACTCCACTTCAAGGGTGACCTCGACAACCTTCGCTTCTGGCGAAAAGCAAGGACCTCGGAGGAGATTCTCTCGACTATGAACCGTCGTCTCACTGGCAACGAGTG
>DASVYC010000062.1:0-2978 GCA_036392375.1 Phycisphaerales bacterium | reverse complement strand
CAACCGGGCTCTTTCCCATCAGTTCCTCGAGCACCGGCTCGATGTTGCGTCGACCGGGAGGGGCCTTGCGAGCCTTGGAAATCCACACACACATCTTCTCGATCAGTTTGGCGAACTTGTCGTAGCACGCCTGCGACGGGGCCCGGGCAAAGTCCTCCTGAGGGTTCGTGGGATTTGCCACGACGACGCGACCCGGGCTGGCACTCTTGATCGCGGAGTTCATGCCTCGCAGCACGTTCTCCAAACCCTCGGCAAGATTCTCTTCGCCCCGGTACGCCCGGCTTGCCATTGTCGTGATGAGAATGGAGGACGGAATCTCGGCATCTCCGATGAAATCGAGATCGCGCCCCCGCTTGATCAACTGGACGATCTTGCGGAGCGGGGCCTTAAGGCTCGCGGGCTCACGGGGCGGGACGGGTGCGACCGAAGCTGAGCCAGACTTCTCGACAAGCCGCTGGCGCACTTCCGTGTTCTGCTCAAACCAATCCGCATACCGAAGCGGATCAGACTCCTTGTAAGACGAGCGTGCCGTCTGTTGCTGGGTCCACTTGTCCTTGTCGGGAATGAGGATGGCGACGCCTTGAGCGTCCGCCGGATCGGCGCAAGCGGGAATGACGTCCAGATGAAACAGATCGTCGGGGTAGTTCAGCCGCAGGCAGCGTCCCTTCGCCTCCAGCCGCTCTTTGTAGTCTGGATTCTCCTCAAGACGCTGCTTGACCATCGCGTACAACTTCCCCGCGTGCGTCACGTTCGGGTCGATTCTGTGCCGCCCGACCAAATCAAGGTCGAACTCGATGTCTTCGCCTTCGATCGACATCGGACGCACCGTGGTCCGCAGGAGCATCGATCCCTGCGGAAAGATCTCGGGCGCGTACGGCGCGAGCAGCGTGCCTGGGGCCGCGAGCCACCTGCCAATTTCCGTGTACAAACGAGCAGCACGATTGTGCTGTTCGGCGGTCAACTGGATCGCGTCCACGATCCGGTTGAGCAGGTCGTCAAGAGTTCCGGGTGCCGGGGCCTTTGGCAACTTCGCGTCGTTGAACATCGCTTCCGATTCCTGAGGACTTGCCATCAACTCAGGCCCCGGAACCCCAACTCCAACGGCGGAGTCGATACCGATACCCGTCGCGCTGCCGTCCTGGGCAATCGCGTGCGTCGGCTCCCTTGCCGACGAGTCGGCGTCAGAGATGCAACCACGATGCCAGACGCCCGAGAACAGGGTCCGGGCGGCGACTGTCACAGAATGTGGTGATTGAGCGGTACCGGGCGTGGTATGCAGGGCCGGTGGCGACTCAACTGGCAGGGCCAAACGAACAACGCCTGCCAATGTGGCAGTTTGTGAGAGCCCCGCGGCTCTCTGTCGCTTAGTGTGGGTTGCTAAGGATATCGGCGATATCGCGATTGTCAATGAATAAACGATATCCGCGATCCACAAGTTCGTGTCACACCGCATTTCCTCCCGCCGGAGCGAAACTTCCTCTGCCCCTCCGGGGCAGGTGTGAGGAGGCGACACGCTTTCCACGGGTTGCGCTCGTCCCGGCTGTCGCCGGGCCTCGCTCCACCCGTGGCTACAGCCCGTCGCCCCTCCGGGGCTTGAACACATGGCTCGCTCTGCGTCCTCCGCGTTCTCCGCGGTGAACTGCCTTCGCCTTTCTTTGGCCCTTTGGCGCTTTGGCCCTTTGGCCATTTCCTACGCGGCCACAGTCCCCGTGACCACATCGCTCCAAGGACCAACCACGCCGCCCGGCGCGACCCAGCGGAGCATGTAGACGGCCGTCTTCCCGCCGTCTTCGGACTTGAAGACCGCTTCGGCCTCGCCGTCGGTGGCGAGCGTGAGGTAACTCAGCGCGTCGGGGTTGGTGGGGGTGGGTTGGCCGGGGTTGACCAGCGTCAGGCGGATCTCCGCGCCGATCGCGCCCGCGGGTTTGGCCTTGCGGGTCGGCGTGGATTCGTCGGAGAAGCGGAGCGTGTGCTTCAGGCGCTGCGCGAGGTCCACCCGCGCGACGGGGCGTGTCCTCGGCGTATCAGTCGGGGTGCGGAGGGTCTTCGCGACCGTGATGCCCATGCTCGCGCGGTCGGCGTCGGTGGTGGCGGGGTACGCCTGGATCGCGCGGGCGGCCTCGCGGGCCACCTTTTCGAACGCGATGCGGGCCTGGTTCTTGGTCTCGGTCGCCGCTTCCGCCGCGGCCTGCGCGGCGACATGCTTGGGGTACGCGTTGTTCCACGCGATCTGGGCCGTCAGCAAACGGATCGCCAGCTCGTCGCTGATGATGTTGTTGATCAGGAAGTCCGCCGCCTGCTGGGCGAAATTCTGCTGCCACGCGTTGAAGTCGCCGTCGCCGCGGGGAATGAAGTTGGAGGGAGTGGAGGGCATGGGGGAGGGCTCCGGGAGGAAGAAAATCGCAAATCGCAAATGGCAAAGGGCCAAATCAAGGCATGCGGAACCGGGGTGCCTTGATTTGCTATTTGGCGCTTTGCTATTTGCCATTTCCTCCGTCGTCTCATCCCCGGCGGCCCTTCACTCCCAGCCCGCGCATCCCCGCCCCGCGGCCCCGGACACCGCAGATTCCAGCGCACAACTTGCTCGTGAGGCTTCACGAACGAGTCGTGAGCCTCTCCGAGCGGTTCGGAGACCTGAACCAATCAGCGGGAGACCTTCACCACCCTGCCGGAGACCTCAACGACCGACACGTCGGGCCTCACGACCGACCCGTGCGCCCTCACGAACCACCCGTACGCTCCCGCCGCGGCGCCGCTCCACGGCGGCGCGACGCGCCGGCGGCCGGGAGTGGCGCGCCGGGAGCCAGAAGCAACGCGCCGGAAGCCAGAAGCCACTCGCTGCTCGCCCGCCGCGTCCGCTCGCCGCCCCGTCGTCGCGCCGTGCGGTTGGTGCGCCGCGGGTCGGGGGCTGCGGGCGGCGGGACGTGGGGTGGGGGCCGAACCACGGGCTTCCGGCGATGCTCGCGGAGGGGCATGGC
>DASVYC010000061.1:0-62826 GCA_036392375.1 Phycisphaerales bacterium | reverse complement strand
GCAAGCCCCTGCCCGACGGACCCGAGCAGGTGATCCTCGACGCCAATAAGGCCGCGGAAGGGCAACGCAACTTCCGCGTCGGCGGCATGGAGGTCTCGCCCGACGCCCGGGTCGCGGCGATCGCGATCGACCTGAACGGCGCGGAGAAGTACGAGGTCCGGTTCCGCGATCTCGCCGCCAACGCGGACCTGTCGTACACGATCCCCGACACCGCGGGCGAGCTTGCGTGGGCCAGCGACGGCCGCACCGTCTTCTACACCACGCTCGACCCGATGATGCGCCCGTACCGCGTGTACCGCCACAGCGTGGGCACCGATCCGTCCACCGACGCCCTCGTGTACGAGGAAAAGGACGATCAGTTCTTCATCTCGATCGAGACGACGCGCAGCGGACGCTTCATCATGATCGAGCTGCAGAGCCGCGACACCAGCGAGTGGCGTTTCATACCCGCGGGCGCGCCCCGGACACCGCCGGTGGTGATCGAGCCCCGCGAGAAGGGCCACGAGTACAAGGTCGAGCACCACGACGCACGCTTCCTGATCCTGACCAACGACGGGGCCAAGAACTTCCGCCTCGTGGAAGCGCCCGTGGAAGCGCCGGGCCGCGAGATGTGGCGCGAGATTCGCGCCGGTCGCCCCGACGTGCTCATGGAGCGAGTGCTCGCGTTCAAGAACCACTTCGTGCTCGCCTACCGCGAGAACGCGATGCCGCACCTGAGCATCACGGCGTTCCGGGGCGTGACCAAGGAGATCGAGACCGCCGAGCCGTCGTACGTGATCTTCCCCGAGATGAACGAGGAGTACGACACCGACACGTTCCGCTATTCGTACACCTCGCCGATCACGCCGTCGTCGGTGTACGACATCCACATGGACTCGGGCGAGAAGAAGCTGCTCAAGCAGCAGCCCGTCATCGGCTACGACCCGAGCCTGTACGCGGTGGAGTTCGTGAAAGCCGTCGCCACCGACGGCACGCCCATCCCGCTCACCATCTGGTACAAACGCGGCGTCGCCCGCGACGGCACGGCCCCGGCACTGCTCGAGGGTTACTCGGCGTACGGCTTCTCTGCCATGCCCACGTTCTCGAGCGCCGCTGTGTCCCTGCTCGACCGGGGCCTCATCCTCGCCGAGGCCCACAGCCGAGGTGGCAGCGACATGGGTCGATCGTGGTACGAGGACGGCAAGCTGATGAAGAAGCGCAACACCTTCACCGACTTCATCGCCTGCGCCGAGTACCTCGTCGAGAAGAAGTACACCAACCCCTCCCGCCTCGCGATCCGTGGCGGATCCGCCGGCGGCCTGCTCATGGGCGCTGTCACCACCATGCGCCCCGACCTCTTCGGCGCCGTCATCGCGCAGGTGCCGTTTGTCGACACCCTCAACACCATGCTGGACCCCACGCTGCCGCTCACCATCAACGAGTACGACGAGTGGGGCAACCCTACCGAGAGCAAGCAGGCCTTCGACTACATCCGCTCCTACTCGCCCTACGACAACACCCGCCCCGCACGCTACCCCCACGTCCTGCTCACCAGCGGCATCAACGACCCCCGCGTCAGCTACTTTGAGCCCGCTAAGTGGGCTCAGCGCCTCCGCGATAACAACCAGACCGACACGCAGGTGCTTTTCAAGATCGAGCTCGACGCCGGTCACGGCTCCTTTGCCGATCGGTACGCGGCGATGAAGGACGAGGCATTTGTGCAGGCGTTCGTGCTTGATCGATTGGGTGTTGCCGAACCCGATGTTAAGAAACAGAAGAAGAAGTAGATTTCCGGCGTCTCAGGCGTAGGCTGAAGCATGCCCGCTGCGAACGCGGCCTCAACGGATCGTCCGCCGAGACGTTCCACAGAACGCGCCAAAGGACGTCTGCGAGGACGCCAGGCACGGCGATGTCTTGAGGCCGTCCTGCAGTCCATGAACGAAGTCTCGGCGGCCCACCGGGATGCGGTGCGCCGTGTGCCCCCGAGCCTGCGAAAAAGCGCCGCCAATCTGGTCGACTACATCGCACTCCGCCGCCACGACCTGCGGGCGGCTCAGGTCGAGCTGGCCGACCTGGGCCTCAGCTCGCTCGGTCGCTGCGAGTCCGCCGCCCGCGCTAGCGTCGCCGCTGTGCTGCACGCCCTGGGCTCGCAAGTGCCCCGACGCACCACCGCTGTCGCCTCGCTCGCCGCGGGTCGCGAGGAGCTGCGGGCACGTTCGGCGGCTCTCTTCGGCGCTCCGGATCGTCGCCACGCCGATGCCCCCCGCATCATGGTCACCATGCCCACCGAGGCCGCCGCCGATCCTCGCCTGGTGTACGACCTGGTCAAGAGCGGCATGCGGATCATGCGGATCAACTGCGCCCACGACACGTCGCGCGAATGGGCCTCCATGATCCGCCACCTGCGCTCCGCCACTCGCCGCACCGGAAAATCCTGTCGCGTCATGATGGACATCGCCGGCCCCAAGGCCCGGACCGGGCCGCTCGAGCCCGGCCCGCAGGTCGCGAGCTGGAACCCTCCCCGCGACGCGCTCGGCGGGCTGACACGCAGGGCCCGCGTGTTCCTGTATCCAAAGCACGCCGCCGTCCCGACGCTGCGCCACCTCCCCCCCGATGTGGACGAGGCCATCCCGCTCGACCCCCGGTTTCTCCACGCCCTGAGTCGCGGCGACCGCGTGGAGTTTCTCGACGCCCGCGGCGTGCACCGGGAAATGGCCGTTGAGTTCCGCGGCCTGTGCCGATTCGGACCCCTCAGCGATCCCATCCGCGGCGTGTACGCCACCAGCGCCCACGCGGCGTACATCGTGCCCGGCACCGTGCTCACCGCGCCCCGCGCCGGCACCGCCGTGGGCCCGCTCCTCAGCGCACCCCGGTCGATCGTGCTCTTTCAAGGCGATCTGCTCGTGCTCACCGCCGACCAAAGGCCCGGGCGCGACTGCCCCGCTTCGGAGAAGGGACGCAGCCCGACGGCCGCCCGCGAACGTTTCGCCGCCCGCATCCCCTTCACCCTTCCGCGCGTCCTCCGCGACGTCCGCCCCGGACACCGCGTGATGCTCGACGACGGCAAGATCGAGGCGGTCGTCCTCGCGGCCTCGCCCGCGCGAGCGCTCCTGCGCGTCACCGCCTCCAGGCCCGAGGGCACACGACTGCTCGCCGACAAGGGCGTGAACCTGCCCGACACGCCCATGCGCGTCCGAGCGCTCTCCGACCGCGACCGAACCGACCTGGACTTCGTCGCGCGTCACGCCGATCTCGTCGGCTTCTCGTTCGCTCGCGAGTGCGACGACTTGCGCGATCTCCGCCGCGAGCTCGCCAAACGCCGGGCGACCGGGATGGGCATCGTCCTCAAGATCGAAACCGCCCGGGCCTTCGAGAACCTGCCCCGCCTGCTGCTCGAGGGCTTGCGCTCACCGGGATTTGGCGTCATGATCGCACGCGGCGATCTCGCCGTCGAGATCGGCTGGGAGCGCCTCGCCGAGGTGCAGGAAGAGATCCTCTGCCTCTGCGAGGCCGCCCACACTCCTGTCGTGTGGGCCACGCAGGTGCTCGAGACCCTCGCAAAGAAGGGGTTGCCCAGCCGCAGCGAGATCACCGACGCGGCGATGGGCCACCGCGCCGAGTGCGTCATGCTCAACAAGGGGCCGTACGTCGTCCGCGCGGTGCGAGCGCTCCGCGAGATCCTGCGGCGGATGGAAGGGCACCAGAGCAAACGCCGCCAGATGCTCCGGGCCCTTCACGTCGCCGAACGCTTCGCCATCGGCCGTTGACGCCGCGGGTCGCGGTCGCGCCGCGATGCCCACACTCCGCCGGGGCTACGCCAGGTCAAACACCAGCACATCTGCATCTGTCGTGCCCGTGAGCACGATCGATCCCTCGTTCTCGATGGCCGCCCCATCGCCCTCGCCCAGCGCCTTGCCCTCGAGATCGATCTGGCCGCGGACAACCTGGACGTACACGCCCCGTCCCTTGGCGATGGTGTGCGAGACTTTCGCGCCCGGCGAGAGCAGCGTCGAGTAGATCGTCGCGTCCTGATTGATCAGCAGCGGGGCGTCGGTCCTCCTGGAGCGCGGGCCGACGATCGGCACCAGCTTGTTGCGGCGCTCCGCGTCGCTGAAATCCCGCTGGGCGTACATCGGGTCGTGCCCCTCGCGGTCCGGGATGATCCAGATCTGTATGAAGCGAGACGCCTCGGTCGGCGAGGGGTTGAACTCGCTGTGCGTCACGCCGCGGCCCGCGGACATCACCTGCACGCTGCCCGCGCCGCTCTCGTGGGCGTGCCGCGAGCCGTCCTCCATCTGGTCCTTGTGCGCCAACCGGCCGCTCACGACGTAAGAGATGATCTCCATGTCCTCGTGCGGATGAGGCTCGAAGCCCTTCCCCGCGGCGACGACGTCGTCGTTGATCACGCGCAGCGAGCGGAACTGCACGTGCTCGCGGTCGATGTACCGGCCAAAGCTGAAGGTGTGCTTGCTGTCGAGCCACGACCACTTGGACTGGCCGCGGGTGTGAGACGGGCGAACGGTAATCATCGTGAACCTCCTGATGGCATCTTTCTCAGCGGTGGCCAGCGGCCACGCGAGATAGTTGTTACAACAAGTATCGATGCCCGCCGCGGCCGGAGGTTTCTCCCTCCCGGCCGTTCGCTTGCCCTCGCTGCCGTTACTGGCTCTTCACAAACCGGGCCGCGATCTCCGCCACACGCTTGCCGTACGCCTCGGCCGTGGCGCGGTCACCTTTCGGCGGCGTCACTTCCGGTGACGCCTGATCGCTCTGGGTCATGACGCCCAGCTGCGACGAGATCCGGTTGAGCGCATCGGGCGCGCCCGCCGGCTGCCCGCCCACCATGCCCGTGCTCACCCAGATCATGCTGTGCTGCCCCGCGAAGACCGCGAGCTGGAAGAGCGCGTTGAGCTTGTCGCCCGACATGCTGCCCGAGTTGGTGAACCCGCCGGCGACTTTGTCCTTCCACGCCTGTGTGAACCACAGACCCGCCGACGATTCCATGAACTTCTTGAACTCCGCCGACACCGAGCCCATGTAGGTGGGGGCCCCGAAGATGATCGCGTCCGCCTTCGCGAGCTCATCCCACCGGCCGCCCAGCTTGCGGTCCTTGTCCGGCGGCGGGAGCTCGCTCACCGCGATGATCGACACCGCGCTGCCCGCGACGCTCTTCGCCCCCGCGGCCACGCACTCGGCGACAACCTTGGTGTGCCCGTACCCGCTGTGATAAACAACCGCGATCGTCGCCATGGATGCCTTTCGTTGTGTACCAATCCCGCCCGGCTCCACCCACTCCTTCCGACCGCGAACGCCGCGATCAGATCGTGTCTTTTCGTGCTTGTTTTCCCTCTTCCCGCCCACCCGGGTTCGCGGCGTCTCGCGCTTTCTCCAACAGCGCGCTCATCTGCTCAAGCTCCGAGCGCGACATGTGCCCCAGATGCTCCTCGTGTATCTCCATCACCGTGGCGTCGAACTCATGCAGCACGTCGAGCCCGGCGTCGGTGATGCACGCGTAAATGACGCGCCGGTCCTTGTCGCAGCGGCGCCGCGTCGCGAACGCGAGGCGCTCCAGACGATCGATCAGCCGCGTCACGTCCGGAACGGGAGCGATCATGCGTTCGCCGATCTCGGTCAGGGGGAGCCCCGCGCGGGTGTGCTCGTCGCCGTACTTCGATAAAGGCGCACCCTGCAGCCCCGCCACGCCCCGGAGGATGCGCAGGATGTTGTACGTGCTCTCCGACAAGCCCCGGGTCTTGAACAGCCGCTCGAGCTGATTGGACAGGATCGCCGCGGTGCGGATGAGATTGAGATACGCCTCCTGGGTCGCGGACTGGAACGGGTTCGTCTTGCCGATCTCCGCGGCAAGCCCTTTCGACCTGGTGCTGGCGACGCGGGAGGGCTTCATGGCAGGAACACGGATTCGGAGGCAGCGCAAACGGAGACGGAGCAAGGACGGAACGCGACGATAATCGTTTCAACAATAATCGCACTTGCTGCCTGGGTCAATGTGCCTCCACCAAGTTCGGGGTTCTCAGACCATCGTACCGAACCGCTTGCCCTATTTTTACGCTCGCATAATTGATATTATAGGACTAAAGACGAGATTAGTTTATAACCACTAACTTTTCCGCATATTCCGCAAACTCTTCCCCGTTTGCCGCGTATCTTGATGTGTACGCACGACCGCGCCGACTCCCCGGAGGGATCGATCGGCAGAGCGGTTTGTGAGTTTGCCAGCCATGAACAGGCAAGTCGGGTCGGAGGTGTCTCGCACCGGCGGTCGCACGCGCGCGCCACGCGAGACGGTTCCCAGTCGCGTGCTGATCCTCGGCGTCATCGCGGGACTCGCCGCGTTCGCCGGTTCGGCCAGCGCCGGCTCGCGCTCGTCGTTCTCCTTCTCGGTCTCGAGCGGCGACTCCTGCGGCCCGCGCCCGGGCTGGGGTGGATACCGCGGCGGGCACCACACGAGCTACCGCGGCTACGACCGCGGCTGGTCCCGCCCCGTCTACGTCGCCCCCTGCCCGCCCCCGCGACCGGTCTATGTGTCGCGCCCTGTGTACGTGGCGCCCTGTCCGCCTCCCGTCATCGTGACTCCTCCCATTTGCTACGACACGCCCCGCGTCAGCGTCGCTTCGTATTCCTCCTATTCCAGCGGCTCGGGTGTCCGCACGTTCTACGGCACCGGCAGCAGCGACGTCGTCTACGCCCGCCCCGTCAGCAACGCCCCGCACTGGAGAGACTGGGACTCGGCCCCCGCCCGCGTCGTCGAGAAGGTCACTGTGGTCGAGCGCCCCGTGGTCGAGAAGCAGACCGTGGTCACGTACGTCAGCACGCCCCGCGCCGAGGAGCGCGTCGTCGAACGCACGATCGTGCAGCAGCCGATCATCGAGCAGAAGATCGAGGTCAAGGAAGTCGTCGCGCCTCCCGCGACCGTTTACCGAGCCTCGAACATCAGCGGCACGATGGAACAGGGCGTCTCGCCCACCCAGATCGTCCGCGAGATCCGCTCCCAGGCCGGCGACGCCCGCGGCGAAAAGGCCGAGCAGTTCCTGGGCAAAACCATCACCCAGCCGTGGGAGGTGAAGTTCGAGGGCGTGCAAGAAGTCGGCGGCGTGCGGGAGATCCGCTGCCGTGCCATCGAATCGCTTGAGAACGGCTACCGCCCGACGATCCTGATTCGTGGCGCGGGTGATTCCAAAGACCCGCCCAAGGGCTTCATCGGCAAGGCCATGGGCCGCATCGCCAGCGTGAGCGTCGACGACGCCAATTACCCCGGCGGCGTCATCATCATCGATGACGGCTTTGTGAAGTGGTAGCGACCGACAGCCTCACCATCTGATCCAACACGAGGACACATCGTGTGGGTGGTCCACACGAATTTCTGACACGCCCCGCGGCCTCTCGACCGCGGGGTGTTTTCATTCATCAGGAGGACCGGCTTTCAGCCGGTCCGATTCGCTTCGGCCGGGGGCGCGGACGGGGGCGGGGCCTTCCAGGCCCCGCCGTCAATCGCCAGTGGCACCGGCCTCCTGCCGGTACGCTTTGCTTGTATCAGGAATCACCGTGCTATGAACGGCTCGTTGACCGGCCGGAGGCCGGTCCCACTGTGTGTTGTTCGCTTTCATGCGGCGGGGCCTGGAAGGCCCCGCTCTCGCGCTATGAACGGGCTGCGCGGAGCATGTCGCACAGCTCGCGCACCGCGCCGTAGCCGCCCAGCTTGGACAGCACCAGCGTCCCGGGGCGTTGCAGCGTCGGCAGCACGTCCGGATGCACATCCGCCACCACGCACGGCAGGCCAACCCAGCCCAGCGGGCCGAGGTCGTTGGTGTCGTTGCCGAGGTACGCGATCTCACGGGCGGACAGGCCCCGTTCCTTCGCGAGCTGCTGGAGCGCCGGCAGCTTGTCGTTGACGCCCTGCATGCACTCGAGCTTGAGCTTGTTGCAGCGGGCGGTGACGACCGGATTGGTTTCCTTGCTGAGCACCAGGATCGGCATGCCGCTCTTACGCAGCATCTCAAGCCCCATGCCGTCGCCGCGTGAGCACGCGACGGTCTCGACGCCGTTCTGATCGGTGAAGACGCGGTTGTCGGTGAAGACGCCGTCGAAGTCGCAGACCAGGAGCTTGATGTCGCGGAGGCGCGAGACGGGGTTGGGCCGCTTGGCCGCCAGCTCGTGCGCGAGGCGATGGGCCTCGAGATGCTGGGGCACGACCTTCTCGATCGAATGGATCTCGCGGACGTGGTTGGCCGCGCCCGCCCCGAGGGTGCGGCGCCAGTCGTCGTCCTGCAGCAGTCCCTCGATGGTTTGCGCCATCGCCTCGGGCTTGGGCAACGCCCGCAACCCCGTGACGCCGGTCTGGATGAGATCGCGCATCGCGGCGATGTCGGCGACCACCAGGGCCGCGCCGGTGCTCATCGCATCGAGGATGGGCCTGGGGTGGTTCTCGAGCGCCGACGCGTCGGCGTAGATCGCGCACGTCGCCATCTTCTGCAGCACCCACTGGTGCGACATCCACCCGTGGAAGATCACGTTCACGCCCAGCTCCAGCGACAGGGCCTTGAGCGTCGATGCCTCGGGCCCGTCGCCGATGACGTCCAGCACGGCCGACTTGTTCCACGGCTCGGGGAGCATCGCGATGGCTCGGATCAGCAGATCGACGCGCTTGCGTCCGATCAGCGGCCCGCAGAACACGATGCGGTTGTTCTCGCGCGGCGTCTCCTGCTCCGGAACGCTGATGACATGGCTGGGGACGATGGCGGTGTGACGCCGGTCGATCGAGTCACGCCAGATCAGGTCCTCGACCATCGTCAGTGTCGTGCCCACGACAAGATCCGCGCTCGTGACCAGCAGGTGCTCGGCGCTCGCCGCGGCCCGCGTCGGGACCGAGTGTCCGCCCAACTCGTGGGCCAGGAACCGCGAGGCCAGCGACCCGCCGCGAGCGACCAGCGCGACGTCGACGCCCAACACCCGCAGCCGCGAAGCGATCGCGACCGGCAACGCGCCCACGACGAGTTCATCGGTGACAACCGTGGCCGAGCGCAAGCTCGTGCCGCTCGGTCCGGCGCCGTCGAGGATCGCAGCCGCGGCCTCTCCCGCGTGCCCCGCGTCGCAGCCCCCGAGCGTGATGACGCGTGCGCCGAGCTCCAGGTTGCGGGCGACGCGCTGGTCGTCCTTGCCCGAGCAGCTCACGAAGATCATCTCGCCGTAGCCCTTGGCGAGTTCCTGATACAAGGCCAGCTCACGTGTGATGGTGCCCGTCCGCTGCCATTCAGAGAGCGACTGCTGCCCGCCCAGCACAACGACGAGCGCGTCGGCCACCCGCGGCAGCACGCCGTCCGAGCGGATTTGCGGAGCGGTGTTGGACACAGAAGTCGTCACGCGAACACGCACACACATCAAACCGCCCACGCGGGCGGCATCGGACCATCTATCGGGCGTCCTGAACGGGGCGTTCGGGCCGATGCCCAAACCCAGCCGCCACAGGGTTTTCCGGGGTTCTCCAAGCCGTACAGATTGAAGGCACGAAGTCCGAGAAGTGCGCGGACCGATCGCGAAGGATCTCGGATCCGTCGTGGCGCGTATTTCGGTCGGACGGCGCGCGCATGCAGGACGCTTCCTTTCGAAAGGTCCCTCAAGGGCGCGAAAATCAGTCGCAGAGCAGCCGGTCGTAGCCGGTCATGAAGATCGCGAAGTCGGCATCGTCCACCATGCCGTCGGCGTTGAGATCGCTCGGGCAGGGCAGGGGCATGGCGGCATCTTCACAACTTCCGATCGAGTAGGCGGCGGCGAACGGGGAGAAGTCGGCGTCGTCGGCGACGCCGTCGAGATTCACGTCTGCGGGGCAGTTGGTGTAGATCGCGATGGAGCGGATGCGGGCGTTCTGCAACGCGGCCGTCGGAAACGCAACTGCAAAGTCGGTGATGATGCGACCCGTGTTCGCGCGAGGGTTCCAACCAAGGAGCCGCGTTGGGTAGAAGCCTTCTCCGATCAGGAGTTCGTCGTTCAAACCCCGGTTGATCGCGTTGACTGAGCCGAGGTCGATCGCCAGTCCCGCGATCGGGGGCGCTGTGACCAAGTTGCCGTTCAGCAAGCCATAGCCAAGGCGCAGAACGCGATCTCCGGTCGCCGTGTCCACGCTCACCACGCCGCTGTAATAGCGATTCGCGATCGGCTGGGTGCTGATCACGGAATAGACGACCCCGTCGAGCACGCCGGCCGGATATGAAGCGCTGTTTCCAATCGGGCCGCTGCCGAATCCATTCGGGCCAAACGTTGTGAACGTGCTGCTCAGCACCCCGCCGGTGATGACTCCTCGACTTGCGGCGGAGGGCCCGAGCAGTGACAAGATGCTTCGATCGCCCGTCGAAAGATCCACGCGGTACAAGGCCGAATCGGCAGTCGCTGAGAACTCCGATGCGATCGCGGTGTGGCGATCGAGCAGGTCGACCGAGGTGATGGAGCCGAACACCGGTCCGTCCCCACGAAGGGCACCAAGAACCCTGCTTGCGGAGTTGGTCGTGAGATCCACGCGGAACAACTCGCTCTCAACGTTTGGTAGGAAGAGCGACCCGGCGTTGCCGAGGAGAAGGATGCGTTGATCCACCTGCGTCAGAACAACGGTTTGGAGCCCGTTGTTCGCGACGGTTACCGGGAGGGTCGATCGATTACCCGTGCTCGGATCGATCTCCAGCAGCGGGGCCGTTCGCGAAGAAGCGATGGTCAAGATGCGACCCGACCTGGTTGTGATGATCTTGATCAGGTTCTCGGCGAGGCCCGGGCCGGTGCCCCGCGTCGGCGGCGGCCACGACGCGGAGGGCCCGATGCCCGAGAGCAGACCTCGGATCAAGCCAGAATCGGCGTCGACGACGTAGATCGAACCGCTTGGTGCACTGAGCCCGACCAGCAAGTCGCGATGCTTGGGGACGACCTGCCCCTGACAGGTCGCGCAGGCCAAAGCCATGGCGCCCATCGCCATGCGGATCACACTTGTATTCATCTTTATGACTCCCGCAGCGCCCCCGCGATCGCTCGATTCGGATGAGTCCTACAAACGGTTCCGGTCACAGCCTGAGTTCGACTTCAGATGTCGATCAAGCGAGTTTGTCCAGCAGCGCCGCCTTATCCAGCGTCTCCCGCCATTCCTGCTCTGGCAAGCTGTCGGCCACGATGCCGGCGCCGACGCTGTAGTCCATCACAAGACGCTGTCGGAGCGGCGGAGGCGGGGGCTTCCCATCACCCGCGCGAGATGAAAGTTCCGGAGAGTTGCCATGCGGGGCCTGGAAGGCCCCACCCCCGGCCAAACTCGGGGCTTGGAAAGCCCCGCCCTCGTTGATCACCGCGGTGCGGATCAGCACCGTCGCCTTCATCGTCCCGTCGTCGCCCAGCCACACCATGCTGCCGCAGTACGCCCCGCGTCGCACCGGCTCAAGCTCGTTGATGATCTGCATCGCCCGCACCTTGGGCGCTCCCGTCACGCTGCCGGCGGGAAACGTCGCCCGCAGCAGATCGAAGCGTGACACGTGCGGGCCCAGCGTGCCCGAGACGGTCGCGGTCGCCTGCAGCACGCCCGAGTCGTGCCGCTCGATCTCGCGCGGCACGTCCACCCGCATCGACCCGGGCATGCACACGCGCCCGAGGTCGTTGCGCATGAGATCCACGATCATCGCCAGCTCGGCTTGGTCCTTGGTGCTCTCAACCAGATCGCGGTGCAGTGCTCCGTCCCCCGCCGGCCGCGTGCCCTTCATGGGGCGTGTGACCACGCGGCCGTCCGCTCCAAGTTCCAGGAACAGCTCCGGGCTGGCGCTCGCGATGGTGTACGAATCGCCCTCGAAGTACCCCCCGTGCCAGGGCCGAGCGTGGCGGAGCATCGCCGCGAAGAGACCGCGTGCGGAGCCCTCGAAGCCGCACGTGATCCGGTGCGCGAGGTTCGCCTGGTACACATCGCCGGCGCGGATGTACTCCAGCACGCGCTCGCACCGTCGCTGAAACTCCTCGGCCGGCATCGTTTTCTGCGGGTGAAGCCGGAACGTCGAGTCGCGTGACCCAAGTTGCTCTTCGGGCGCGATCTCCGGGCCGCCGTCCCGCAGCGTCGTCGCACGCCCGGCATGGGCGATCACGCCCTCGTCGATGCGAGCAAACTCTGCGAGCGGCAGATCGCGGTCCCGGGCCGCGACGCCCGCGCCGTGTGCCGCCGCGTGCCAGTGCTCCACGCTCGGGTCGAGCACCCGCCCCGCGTCGTAACTGACCCAGCCCAGCCATCCCCCGCGGCTGTTGGGCGAGGAGTGGTGGCCGTGCTTGGCTCCCAGCTCGCGGAGCATCGTCACAAGCGATTCGCCGTCGTGGGCCACGCGCCGCTCGCCGGGCACGCCCAGCACCAGCGTCTCGCCCCGGTCGCCAAAGCACATCGCCGCCAACCCGCGCTGGCTCGGCCACCGCTCCACCCACGCGGCATGTTCACCAAGAAAGGGCACGTGTGAGTGTTGGAGCCATACAGCCCTAAATCGCCCTACCCCTGCACACTCCGAGGTCCTGAACTCCTCCATCCCTTCAGGCCGTTGCCGCTCGACCCCTGACGCCCAACCCCCGATCCCACGCGAAAATACGGCATTCCGAGCCTCCGCCGCCCCTCGTCCGCCGCGTTTGTGCGACCTAGAATCTCTGTCTTTTCGCCACACCCCACGACTCCCGGTTCTCTTAGCTCGGACTCTGTTCGGGACAGGAGACCGTGGTCGGCGGCGAGAAGATCGCATGGTCGCCGTGAACCGGTGACGCGACGCGCACCAACCGCGAACGCCGTTCGCGACAGCAAGTGAGCAAAGGACATGAGCACAATGCCCAAGCCCGTCAGCCTCAAGAACAAGAAGTCTTCGAAGAAGATCGCCGGCCTCGGCGTCGGCCCGACCCCGACCCTGCGTTCCAAGCCCGGCAAGATGGTCTACTACTTCGGTAAGACCAAGACCGAGGGCGAGGCCAACATGAAGGTGCTCCTGGGCGGCAAGGGCGCGAACCTCGCCGACATGACCAGCATCGGGCTGCCCGTCCCGGCCGGCTTCACCATCACCACCGACACCTGCGCCGCTTACTACAAGGCCGGCATGCGTCTGCCCCACGGCCTCATGAACGAGGTCCACAAGAACGTCGCCATGCTCGAGAAGGAGCAGGGCAAGAAGTTCGGCGACAACGCCAACCCGCTGCTCGTCTCGGTCCGCTCCGGCGCCGCCGTCTCGATGCCGGGCATGATGGACACGATCCTCAACCTCGGCCTCACCGACGCCGCGGTCGAGGGCCTGGCGCACAGCACCAAGAACCGTCGCTTCGCCTACGACGCCTACCGCCGCCTCATCAATATGTTCGGCGACGTCGTGATGGGCGTGGATCACCACCACTTCGAGGACGCGTTCAAGACCATCAAGGCCAAATACAAGGTCACCGAGGACACCGACGTCCCTGAGGCCGGCATCGTCGAGCTCTGCACCGAGTACAAGAACGTCTACCGCCGCCACGTCGGCGAGGACTTCCCGCAGAACCCGTTCAAGCAGCTCGAGCTCGCCATCGAGGCGGTGTTCAAGAGCTGGAACGGCGAGCGCGCCGTCTCCTACCGCCGCATCGCCGGCATCCAGGGCCTCAACGGCACCGCCGTCAACATCCAGTCGATGGTTTACGGCAACATGGGTGACGACTCGGGCACCGGCGTCGCCTTCACCCGCAACCCCGCCACCGGCGAGAACCACTTCTACGGCGAGTACCTGATCAACGCCCAGGGCGAGGACGTTGTCGCGGGCATCCGCACCCCGCTGCCGGTGGACGAGATGCCCAAGTGGAACAAGCAGGTCTACCAGCAGCTGCTGAAGATCAAGGCCAAGCTTGAGAAGCACTACAAGGACATGCAGGACATCGAGTTCACCATCGAGCGCGGCACGCTCTACATGCTCCAGACCCGCACCGGCAAGCGGGCCGGCAGCGCCGCGGTCAAGGTCGCTTGCGACATGGTGAAGGAACGCCTCATCGACGAGAAGACCGCCCTCGTCCGCATCCCCGCCGGCGACCTTACCCAGCTCCTGCTTCCTTCGTTCGACAACACCAAGAAGAAGGGCGTCGAGATCATCACCCGCGGCATCCCGGCTTCGCCCGGCGCCGCCGTCGGCAAGCTCGCCTTCACCGCCGCCGAGGCCGTGGAGCGTGCTCACAAGGGTGAGAAGGTCATCCTGGTCCGCAAGGAAACCAGCCCCGAGGACGTCGAGGGCATGCACTCCGCCGCCGGCATTCTGACCAGCACCGGCGGCCGCACCAGCCACGCCGCGGTCGTCGCCTGCGGCTGGGGCAAGTGCTGCGTCGTCGGCGCTGGCGAACTCCACATCGACCCCGCCAGCGGCACCATGAAGTGCAACGGCAAGGTCTACGGCCGCGACCACATCATCTCCATCGACGGCACCACCGGCGAAGTGATGTTCGGACCGGTCCCGACCGTGGAGCCCAAGCTCTCGGGCGACTTCGGCACCGTGATGAAGTGGGCCGACAAGTACCGCACCATCGGCGTCCGTACCAACGCCGACACGCCGGAAGACGCCCAGCGCGGGCGTGACTTCGGCGCCGAAGGCATTGGCCTGTGCCGCACCGAGCACATGTTCTTCGAGGGCGACCGCATCAAGGCGATGCGAGAGATGATCCTCTCGACCACGAAGGACGACAGGGTGAAGGCGCTCAACAAGCTCCTGCCCTACCAGCGCGACGACTTCATGGGCATCTTCAAGGCCATGAAGGGTCAGCCGGTCACCATCCGCCTGATCGACCCGCCCCTGCACGAGTTCCTCCCGCACGATGACAAGAGCCAGGCCGACATGGCCAAGCTCATGGGCATCTCGCTCGAGCGCGTCAAGCAGCGCGTCAGCGCCCTGCACGAGGCCAACCCGATGCTCGGCCACCGCGGCTGCCGCCTCTGCGTCACTTATCCCGAGATCCTCGTGATGCAGGTCACCGCGATCGTCGAAGCCACCATCGACTGCATCCGCAGCAACATCAAGGCCCTGCCCGAGATCATGATCCCGCTCGTCGGCACCAAGAAGGAGCTCGCGGTTCTGCGTGCCGAGGTCGAGGCGACCATCGCCAAGGTCAAGGAAGAGCAGGACTACAAGCCCCGTCTGGACATCAAGATCGGCACCATGATCGAGATCCCGCGTGCGGCCCTCACCGCCAACGAGATCGCCGAGTCCGCCGACTTCTTCTCCTTCGGCACCAACGACCTCACCCAGATGACCTTCGGCTACTCCCGCGACGACATCGGCAGCTTCCTGCCCGATTACCTGTCGCGCGAGATCCTGCCCGGCGACCCCTTCGTCTCGCTCGATCAGAGCGGCGTCGGCCAGCTCGTCGAGATGGGCGTCGCCAAGGGCCGCTCCGTCAAGGGCGACCTCAAGGTCGGCATCTGCGGCGAGCACGGCGGCGATGCCAAGAGCGTCCACTTCTGCCACAAGGTCGGCATGGACTACGTGAGCTGCTCGCCCTTCCGCGTGCCGATCGCGCGTCTGGCCGCGGCTCAGGCGGCGATCATGTACGGGAAGAAGTGAACCGGTTCGACAACCTGATCTGATTCACCCAACCGCGGGGCTCCGAGCCCCGCGGTTTTTTCGTGCGGGGGCGGGGCCTTCTAGGCCCCGGCGCGCAATCCGGGTCTTCCGCTTCCGACTATCTTGAAAGGAAGCCCCCATGACCCGCATCATCCGATCCATTGCCAGCAACCTGCTTCCCAGGCTTTCCACGGGAGAGGTGCGGGTTCTCGACGACGCCGCGGCCCTCGATCGTTACGCCACCGCCGGGGACCCACGCGCCTTCGAGGTTCTGGTCCATCGTTATCAGTCCATGGTCGTCCACACCTGTGCCCGCGTGATGAAGTCCTCGGCGGACGCCGAAGACGCGGCCCAGGAGACCTTCCTCAAGCTCGCCCGCCGCGCTGGTGAGATCCGCTCCAACGTGGCCGCGTGGCTGCATGCCTGCGCCCTGCGCACCAGCATCGACCTCCTCCGCGCCCGCGGCACCCAGCGCCGGGCCGAGGCGGGCGTCGTCGATGTGGACGCTCAGACCAGCGACGACGCCGAACGCACCTGGCGCGAGATCAAGCCCTTGCTCGACGACGCGATCGCGGCGCTCGACGAGTTCGATCGAGACCTGATCGTCTCGCGCTTTCTGGTCGGTAGGCCGCAGAACGAAATGGCTCGCGAGGCGGGCGTGAACCCGGGCACGATGCACCGCCGCATCGACGCCGCACTCGAGCGGCTGCGGAAGGAACTCAGCAAGCGCGGCGTCGCGCCTGCGATCGGCGTCGCCGGGGCAAGTATGGGTGTCGTTGGTGTGAGCAACACGTCGCTCGCCGCCGCGCTCGGACATGCCGCGGCCGCCCCCGTCAGTGCGTCGCTCACATCGTCCCTGATGAGCATCGGCCTCGCGGAGATGGGAGCCGGATTCGCGATCGGCTCCACAGGCAGTGTTGCGACGTCGGCCACGATCGGTCTGAATCTCGGAATGCTCGCGCTCGCCTCGATCCTTGGGCTTGGCGTGATCGGTGGCGGGCTGTACTTTCTTCGCCCCGGCGGCCCGCCGATGATCGCCGCCGCGATCGCGCCACCGGCCGCGGGCGGCTTTGATCGCCCCAAGGCACCGACCGCACCCGCACGTCTCATCAGCCAGACCGTCGGCGAGAAGCCCGATGGCAATGTCGTGCACGAGGGCGACGTGATTCGAACACAGTTCCGAAAGAACGACGGGCAAACCGAAAGCGTCGTGATGCGGTTGCTCAGCGTCAAGGGGAGCAAAGAACTCGACAAGAACGGCGTCGCCAGCGGCACGATTCGGGTGCGGTTCGATAGCTGGGGAATGGGGCCGCCGTTCGTACGCGAACAACTCGTCGGGCAAGAGCGCGACGGGCGTTACGAGGTCGACGGCGAGCTGATGGCGCTCACGATCCGTCTGGATGTCAAGGTGCCGCCGCCGCCGCCGGGCCAGCAGCAGACCGAGTTCGTCCCCGAAGAAGCCCGAATCGTCGTTTCCCGGGCGAAGCCCGCGGATCCCAAAGCGCCCGCACCGACCATTCCGGCCATGGCGGGCACCTGGGAGTTCATCAACGACGCCAGCCTGACGATCGAGCCGGATGCGTTCCTCATCAGCTGGACCCAGCACGACGGCTCGGCATTCACCGCGATCAAGCTCCGTGTGCTCGAGTGGGAGAACGCCGGCGCGTATAGCAAGATCCAAACCATCGTCGCCGGCAACGCCATGGACCAAGCCATGGTCGGCAAGCGGGTCAAGGTCCTCGCCCGCCGCGATACCAACGGTTGGACCATCGTGTGGAACGATCCGGCCACCAAGAAGCTCAACGAATGGCCGACCGGATTCGATGGCAAGCCCGGCGAGATGGTCCGCTTCGTCTTCCAGGAGCCCCGCAAGTGAACCATCACCGGCCCACGCGCGGCTTCACGCTCATCGAGCTGCTCGTCGTCATCGCCATCATCGCCGTGCTCATGGGCCTCGCCTTGCCGGCGCTCAAGGGTGCTCGCGATCGTGCTCGAAGCGTCGTGTGCATGAACAACAACCGCCAGATTGTCGCCGCCATCGTGGCGTTCGGCGCCAGCCACAAGGGCCAGCTCCCCGAGAACCGCACCCTCGTCCCCGGCAAGTCCGACCAGCACGTCTCCTGGCGCTACTCCTTCACCAAGGACGGCTCCATCCCCAGCGGCAAGTCCTGGCGCTGCGCGAACGCACCCGACGGCCCACTCTCCGAGCTCGGCTTTAACGACAACGGCACCGTCAGCGTCGGCGACGAGCCTTCGCACTACTCCCTCAACGGCCACGTTCTCTGGAAACTCAAGAAAGACCGCACCGAGGAGGCACGCCCCGAGTCGCAGATCTTCCGCCCCAGCCACACCATCCTCCTCGCCGAGAACCGCGGCATGTTCCCCGATATCCGCGTCATCAACTACATCGTCGCACAGCAGGACAACCTCGGCGGATCCTTCGCTTGGTGGCACGACCGCAAGGGCACCTACGGCTTCCTCGACGGCCACGTGGAGCAGATCGGCTTCATGAGCACGGGCAATCCCGACTGCCGCTGGCACAACGGTCGCGACCTGAACGACGACCCGATCGAAGGCGTGCTCCCGGAGAACGTCCCCCAGCACGGCCACGAGGACTGGCAGTACCTCGTGCACCCGGTGTATCTGAAGTAGCACACATCAGTGCGGCAGAGTGCCGCCGCGCGTGCTCATCCAACCGCGTTCAGTGTCCGACCCGTCACGCTCGCGGCTCCACCCGGCGCCACCGCCGCGATCAGGCTGGTGATCTGCTTCACCTGCTCCATCGCGGTCTGGATCATGAACATCGACGCCTGCTGCAGCACCTGGCCCTTGACCAGGTTCGCGACCTCGCTGGCATAGTCCGTGTCCTCGATCTCGCTCTTGGCGCCCGTGATGTTCTCGATCTCAAACCGAATCGCCTGTTCCTGATTGTCGAAGTCGCGCTGCTGCGTGCCGAGGAAAGCCTGCTCGCGGCTGTTCTGATCGACCGCGGCGTCCACCGACCGACTCGCCAGCTCCAGGTCGCCGCTCAGCGTGTTCAACGCGCCCCCGCTCTTGAGGCTGCGGAGGTTCAGCATCTCGGTCTTCTTGATCGTCTTCGTCGGGTCGTTCGGATCCGGCGCGTCGACCTCGCGGCTCACAACACCCAGTGTCGTGGACAGCGCCGAACTGAACACCCGCTCGCCCTTGTACGAGAATGTGTTGGACACGAAGTCGATCGCCTCGATCTTCGAATCGATCTGATCCTGGATCGACCGCCGCTCGATCTCGCTCAGTGCTCCGGTGTTCCCGGCCTGCACCACGAGGCCCTTGAGCTCGATCACCAGGTCATTAATCGCCGCGTTTCCGCCCTCGCGGGCAGCCGTGTAGTAGCGGTGCTGCTGCACGCCTTTGAGCTTCGCGTTCAGGCTCTCGAGCTGCCCGTTGAACTGCGTGACCGCAACGCTCCCGGCGGGGTCGTCGCTGGCCCGGTTGATGCGTTTCCCCGTCGCCAGCCGCTCCATGGAACGCTCGACATCGTGGCTGTGGTGCCGCCAGGTGTTGGTCACCTTGAGCGGCATGGGGTTGTTGATACTCCCAACCACGTCGACGGGATCGGCCAAGGGAGAACCCCGGTTCAGCCTCGGCGTGAGTTCTTTCGCGAATTCGTGGCAGCAGACGGGCTTGAAGTCTCAATCTGCCACAATCAAGCGCAAGTTACTTGTCTGCAACGTCTTCACGGAAATCTAGCAGAGTGTCCGGAACTTCGAGCGTTTTGTCGTGGTACATTTTCGGACTCGCGGGGCAACTTTGGGAGGTTTCACATGATGTTGGCTCGTCGCTCGTCGCTCGTCGGGAGGTATCTGGTTCGACTCACAGCCGTCGTCGCCGTCTTGAGTCTTGCGGGGTGTACGACCATTGACGACATCCGCCGAGAGTACTCGACGCGAGAAGAGGATCTCGAGAGGACGCTCGATAAGCTTCTGAGATCGTGTGAACAGTCGCCGAACCCGGCAACTTGCAAGGAAGAGCAACGTGCTTGGTATCGTCAGGCTCTCAAGGATTTGGACGACGCGAGGCGAAAGGCAATCGATGGACTATGGCAAGAAGCCGAGCAGCGTCGCAAAGCTTGGGATGACGCCATTCGCAAAAAGCTCGAGGAGCAAAAGCTGCCAGATATCAAGGATGCACTCCCGCGATCATCTATCAGCACGAGCTTGCAGCTGCGTCGTACCACGATCGGCTTGAATTCACCTGAAGCTCAGAGCGGCTCGTTCATTCAGAGTTCTGCGGGTGGTGGCGTCGTCTTTGATCCGCCGTGTCTGACAACGTCTCTCGATGTGAGTGGCCCAGCCAGCTTCGTTCGCGATGGGGTTACTGTGAGCGGTTATGTGGGTGGGACGCTGACGGTGTGTTGGGATGCGACCGCGGAACCCGGGAGTCTCATCGGAGAGATTACAGGTGGATCGTTGTCTCTATCGGTGCCTGGGCTGCCCTATATCGAGCTAGCAGTGGATACCAGCGTACTTGAGCGAAGCATCACCGCCTCCGAGAGCGGCACTGGGCGGTTTAGCACTTGGTTCAACATCACGACTCCGTCGCTCCCGCTCTCAGCGATCATTCGCGATCGAGTGTGGATCGATCTTCCGGTCACGTTCTCGGAAACGGATGATTTCCTTCTGTCGCTGAACAATGCTCCGGTTGACTCGCTTGTGCCTCGGTATCGCTCTCCGTTCAGCGACTACAACCGTGACGGCTCGCTCGTCTGGTCTTCCGACTACGCGGCGTTTCTCGCGGCGTGGACCAGCCACGATATAGCTGCAGATCGCAATCGTGACGACGCCTGGACTCAAGCGGATATCGACCGCTGGACGGCGGAGTTCAATCGCGATGTTGCTCCATAGATAACAGGAGGTGCAGAATGTACGGTTCAAGAATGGGCAGGGTCAACGCGTTGTGGCTTGTGGCAGTGATTATGTTCGCCGTGTCAGCTTCTGTGCTTGCTGGCGGCAAGGTCGACGATCCGAACGCCGGTCGAGTCGCTGCTCTGCGTAGCTCGGCGTTAGAGGAGAAGAGGTGGGCGCATTTTCTCGACACGGTCTATATGGAGACCGCTGTGGCGAAATGCCTCAGTTGGCCGACGTCCTTGACGGATCGAATCACCGCGCTTAAGGCAGAGGTGACGATCTTCGAGAGCACATTGCGCGTGAGCAACCCTACGAACGATGAACTCGACAAGATCGCGACCGGCCTTACGAAGTGGCGGGCTGAACGCCTGTCTCTTCTTCGCGATATCGACACAATGGTCCTGCACGGAAAAACGCCCCCAGAAAAGAGCATCTACTCCGAAAGCGGCGGTAAATAGAGATCTTCACAACCTCTGTCCCTACTCGCCCTGTTACCCGCAGGGCGTTTTCTTTTTGGTGCTTGAAAGCCAAGAATCGCAGTTCCTATTCAGGCTTAGAGACTAGTCTTCAAAGCTCCGGAGGTGTCATTGCGATCGCTCTCTTTCAGACCGCTCGTCTTCGTCATGGTTGCTGCCTGTTCGGCGAGAGCGAATGTCAGCCTGTCACTCGTCACTCTGGCGGATGCTCTCGTTCACGCGATGTCTAGCAGGCAATCGTTGGATCAACCGGAAGCCGCCCTCGGCCTCCTCCACGACAGCAAAGCCAAGCCCGAGCAGCTCGACGGCCTGGAGTCCGTGCTGAAGGCCGCCAGCCAGTCCGAGCCCGCGAATGCCAACTGGAAGCTCGGCCTCGCCCTCATCGACCGCGCCCGAGGCAAGCGCGTCGAGGCACGCAACGCGCTCGAGCCGCTCGTCACATCCGACGCCAACAACGCCAAAGTCCAGATGTGGTACGGCCTGCTCTGCTTCGAGACCGTGCAACAGGCCGGCACCTTCGAGCAGGCCTCGCTCGCTTCGAGCGGCCGCGCCGCGTGCGAGAAAGCCATTGAGCTCGATTCCTCACTCATCGCACCCCGCGTCGCGCTCGTGCAGTTCTTCGTCCAGGCCCCTGGCCTCTTTGGCGGCAGCTACAAGAAAGCCACCCAGCACGCCCAGGCGCTGATCGACTTGCCCGAGGGCAAGGGCGAACTGATCGGCCGCTCCCAGATGGCATTCATCTTCGGCCACAAGGAAGATTGGAAGGCGATGGAGGAGCAGTACGACCTCGCCGAGAAAGCCGCGGAGAGAAAACCCGAGAGCGAACGGCTCGACGCCCAACGCTCGGTTCTTCGCTCCCGCGGCAACGCGCTACTGAATCAGAAGAAGGACCCGAAAGCTGCGCTCGTCGTTCTTGAGCGATACCGCGCCATCGCCGCCCCCGACGATGCCACGGCGTGGTTCTACACGGGTGAAGTGAAGAAGGCGTTGAAGGACCGCGCGGGCGCCATCGAGGGGTACGCAAAGGCGATCGAGATCAACCCCGCCGCCGCCAACTCGCGTTTCTACCTGGCGCAGATGCTTGAGGAAGACAAGAAGTTCGCCGACGCCGCCACGCACTACGAGGAGTTCGCCAAGCGATTCCCGACCGACAGTCGCGCCGCGAAGGCGACAGCCTCGGCCAAGGCCTGCCGCGAGCGGGCGAAGTAGCGGTCGTTGCACAGAGAGAACGCGGAGTGGCAGAGAGAGCGGAGACTCGCGGAGTGGGAGATTGATGTCTCCTGCCGCTGATTCGCTCTTCTTCTTCTTCTTCTTCTTCTTCTTCTTCTTCTTCTTCTTCTCTCCGCGCCCCTCCGCCACCTCTGCCCCTCCGCGTTCTCTCTAGTTGCCCACGTTCCCCGATCTCGCCACGGAAGCAAAGACCCCCGGCGAGGGCCGGGGGTCGTGAGGTTCTTGAGTTGTTCGCTGTCTTACGCCCGGCGACGACGCGCGATCAGAAGCCCGCCCATGCCAGCCAGCGCCAGGGCACCGGGAGTCGGGACGAAGACCTGATCCTGGAACTCGCGGCTGGTGAGGGCCAACAGATTCATCGTCGGTCCCTGACCCGTCAGGGCGCCCAGCATCGCATTCGCCATCGCCTGTTCGGGCGCGGCGTTGCGGATCTGAAATCGGCCGTTGTCGACGTTGAATGGCGTCTCGCCCATCTCGTACACAATCTCCCAGATCGCCATCTGGAACGCGCCGTAGTCCGAGCCGCTGGCCAGGCCCGAATAGAAGCGGCCGAAGAGTTCCGACAGCATCCCCGCTCGGAACGAGCCCATCGGGAGGCTGAACATCGGATCGATGGTGGGGGCGTCCTCGGTGTTGACGACGTGGTACTCATACGAGGTGTTGAACGCAACGTTCTGCGTCACCTCGATGCAGAACGTGCGGAAGTCGCCCTGCAGACCGGCGTACGTGCCGGGGCTCATGTTGTCACGAGTCCAGTTCATGCCGCCGGCGAGCGTGCCCTTCCAGGCGCCGCCGAAGTCGGCCGAGAACTCGCAGACGGTGTTGGGGGCGACGCTGTTGAACGTCGCGCGGACGGTGTCGACGGCCAAGGCCGACGGAGCCGCGGCACCGAGCGTGCCGCAGGCAAGAAGAACGGTCGCGATCGCACGATTCTGCATGGTCTCTCTCCAGTTTGCGGTTGTTGAAAAAGCTGCGGCATCTGCCGCCTCTCCCCAGTGCAACCATGCCCCCGAATCAGGAGTGACGCCTCTCAAACACCGCCGCGACGCGCCCACGCGGTGGGTCTACGCCGTTTGGGTAAGCACGCGGCCAACTCGGACGTGGGCTCACGGTCCGATTCACGCGAGTCTGCCCCGCACCGGTCACACGACAAAAAGCAAGAAGCCCGGCGTGAGCCAGGCTTCCTGAGGGGTTCAAGTCGAATCGCTCGCGGATCAGCGCTTGCGACGCACGGCCAGAAGGCCGCCGAGGCCTGCGAGGGCGAGCGCGCCGGGGCCGGGGACGAAGATCTGATCCTGGTTCGTGCGGCTCTGCAGAGCAAGCAGGTTCATCGTCGGACCGGCGCCGTTCAGTGCGCCCAGCATCGCGTTCGCGAGGCCCGAGACGATCGCGTTGTTGCGGATCTGGAACAGGCCCGAGGTCACGTCGGTCGAGTTGTCCGTCGTGATCTCCCAGATCGCGATCTGGAACGCCGCGAAGTCGTTGTTGGTCACAAGGCCCGCGTAGAAGCGGCCGAAGAGCTCGGAAAGCTGGCCGGCCTTGGCGGCACCCATCGGCGCGCCGATCGGCGAGCTCGGGACGGTGTCCACGAAGAAGTCGTACGTGTTGTTGAACTCGACGCGCTGCGTCACCTCGATGCAGAAGGTCGTGAACTGACCCTGCAGGCCGGCGTACGTCCCGGGCATCACGTTGTCGCGGGTCCAGTTGAACTGGCCGGCGAACGAGGCCTGGAAATTCGCACCGGTGTCGTAGGAGAACTCGAGCAGCACGCCGGGGGCGATGCTGTCGAACCGAGCGCGGACCGTGTCGACGGCCTGGGCCGAACCCGCGAGGGCGGCCAAACCGATCATGCCGAGAGCAAAACACTTCTTCATAACTGACCCCTCTTTGCACGCCTGAACAAACAACCACACGGCGGACAGCCCGCCTCCGCACAAACATGCCCGCGCCTTGGGGTTGTGCCAATATCCCGGCGGATTGAGGCTCAAAAAGGCGCTTTTCGCGAGCTACCGGACCTGCCGGAGACCGAGCGCTTTCCGCCACCCTGCGGCGCATGAATCGCCTCTCACGCGGCGTACCGACCAAAGCGCCAACACGCCTGCGTTCAGGTCAAAAAACAAAGAACCCGGACTCGCGTCCGGGTTCTTGTGACTTGTGCGATTGAAACTCGATCAGGCGCGGCGGCGACGGGTCGCGACCAAGCCACCGACGCCAATCAGGGCCAGAGCACCCGGGGTCGGGACGAAGATCTGGTCCTGCCAGTCGTCGCTCGAGAGAGCGCCGAGGCCGGCGAAGATCGGGCCGGTGCCGTCGATCGACGCGATGAACGCGTCGGCCTGGGCCAGAGCCGCACCGAAGTTGATGGCGCGGAAGATGCCGGTGCTCACGGTGTCGCCACCGTCATAGACGATGTCCCAGATCGCGAGCTGGAACGCTGCGTAGTTGTCGTCGGTCGCCAGGCTGGCGAAGTGCCGGCCGTAGAGCTCGGCGATCTTGCCGGCCTTGACAGCGCCCATCGGGGCGCTGAGCGGCAGGTTGAGGGGCAGCGGAGCGTTCGCGACGGTGTTCACGTCGAACGTGTAGTTGTTGCCCGGCAGCACGTCCTGCTGGATCTCGATGCAGAACGTCTGGAAGTTGCCCTGCAGGCCCGAGTAGGTGCCCGCGGTGCGCTGCCAGTTGAAGGCACCGGCCTTCACCGGTCCGACATAGCCCAGGCCGCTATCGATCGACACGTTGCCCCACACGCCGGGCGCGGTGCCCGTGTAGGTGGCGCTGACGGTAAAGGCCGCTTGAGCGGCGGTCGCGCCGATCGCGAGACCAGCGAGCATGGCAATCTGAATCTTCATACTTCTCTCCTCCAGTCAAGTCTTTGGACCCCAATGGCCTCTCCGGGCCCCCTCCTATCGCGGCGGTCCAAGCACCCGCGACAGTCTCTCTTCTCTATGACTCAGCTCATCCGTGCGAATCCCGAGCGTTCAACGCAGCTCGGGCCGAGCAGAAACACCTTCGAGGCCTCCATGCCGCCGCGGACAGGCGGCTGGTGTCTCTGTCGGACTTCCGTATCCTAAGCGACAACGGATGTCGCGCCAAGAATAAAATCTTCCCCTTTTTGCCGACTTCGGTTGCTTTTTGAAGATCTTGAGCGGTGAAAACCAAACAAAATCCAATCGCTCGCGATATCGGAGCCGCCTCGTGTCGGAGTCATCTCAAAAACGAAAAGCGGCCGCCGGTGGCGGCCGCTTTGAAACTAGGCAGCAATGCCGGAGATCAGCGACGGCGGCGACCGGCGACGAGGCCGGCCAAGCCGAGCAGCGCGATCGATCCCTGCGACGGGATCAGCGTGATCGAGCCCGTGCCGTCGGTGCCGAAGAGCAGGCGGACGTTCGAGATCTGGGCCTCGCTCAGGCCGGCCACGCCGGTGAACGTGAGCACCAGGGCACCCTGTACGAAGGGGAACTGCGAGCCGCCGAAGGCGACCGAGTTGGAGCCCGTGAAGGTACCCGGGGCGACGACGCCGTAGTTGGGGCTGGAGTTGCCCAAGCCGATGGACCCGCCGTTGAACGCGCCGGCGAACCCGGTGGAAGCAGCGCCGAAACTCGCCAGGGGCGAGTTTCCGAGCACGTTGGTCCACGAGCCGTTGATGTTGGCCGAGGTGACAAACGCGGTCTTGCTGCTCCAGAGCTGGGCGCCCGAACCCAGTGCCGTGCTCACGAGCGTGAGCGTCGGCACCGGCATGGCGTTGAGGAAGTCAAACGCGACACCGGTCATGGCGTTGCCCTGTGCCGCGGTCCTCGGCGACGTCGTGTTGTTGAGCGTCACGGTCAGCGTGTTGCCGCTGATCGCGAACAACGCCGTGCCCGACGCGTTCGTGCCCGCTTCCGGATTGAACCCAGTCCCGCTGAACAGCACGGCGGCGTTCGCGGTGACAGCCATACCCGCCGCGAGTGCGGCGGACGCAAAACGAATATGATTCATGTGCCTCTCTCCTGATTCCCTCATCCTCGGAAGCGGAAACTTCCGGTCGGATGAACTCCGACACATGTACATTAGCGATGACGCTCTTCAGTCGATGCTAGAAATGCCAAAGTAACCGCCTCAGGACGTCATAATGGCGACTCCGATGTGGTTACCGGACGCGCACGACCGCCCTCTGCAGGGCGGTTGTGCGCGAACGTGATACTCAACTGAACAACTCAGCGGCGGCGGCGGCCGGCGATCAGCCCCGCGACACCCAGCACACCCAGCGCACCCGGGGCGGGCACGAGGGGCGGGGGGACCGTCACGCCGGTGCCGACCGCGACGATGTCGGGCCCGTTGAAGCCGTTCTTGGCCTCGATGCGGAAGCCCTTGAGATTCAGCCAGGACGCATCGAGCGAGATGCCGAAGCCGTACACGTCCTGAGCGCCCGAAATCTCCAGGGTGTCGAGCTTCCAGCCGACCTTGCCGCCCTTGCTGCGGCTGATGAACATGGCGTCGGTGAGCGAGCCGTCGGCGCGGATGCCGTAGACATTGAAATCGCTGTTTCCGCCGCGTTCCAGGATCGACAGCTCGACTGTGTTGGCGTTGTTGTCGGCGCTGATGGTGTGGCCGTTGCCGTAGAGGAGGTCGAAGCTGTACGCGCCGTTGTCCTCGCCATCGATGATGTAGGACATGTTCTTGTAGCCGTTGAAGGAACCGAAGACGTCCTTCATCGAGCCCTTCTTGGCGGCCTCGGTCGGCAGCGGGGTCGAGCCGTCGGCGCGATCGGGGTTGCCGGTATAAACGTTCGCGCTGTTCACATCGCGGGGGACGAGATCGGTCCAGCCGAACGTGCCGGCGTTGTTGGTCAGTTGGCCGTCGTTCCAGCGGAGGAAGTCGGCGCCGGTCATGCTGGACGAGGTGCCGACGAAGCCCAGGCGGTTGAGCTCGCGGTTTCCCCCGTGCAGCGTGGAGGACGTGGTGCCGGCGTTGGCGGCGTAGATGGTGGGGGCGGCGAGAGCCGACATCGAGGCGGCGGCGGTCGCGGCGGCGGCGATCAGGCGAACGGTCTTCATGGTCTCTCTTTCCTTGGGCGTGTCTTGAAGATGATCCGCGTGCCTTCCCTGGCTCGCGATACCCAACCATGCCACGACGCGGCCGGGTTGCGACCAAAGTCGTCTCCGCCGGGTTGCCCCAGTCGCGCCCGCGAACGCGCAGACGACACCGGCGTCACGCTCGCGCGAAAGAGGCCCGAAAACCACCATGGAGTGAGGGTTGATGGAACCAGAGGACGCGATCTATCCGGGGTTGGCCCACACCCGTCTCAAGCCCCGAGGAAATCGATGCGACACGTTTTTCGGACCGTCATGCTGCTGACCGCCCTGAGCACGCCGAGCCTGTGCGCCACGGCCCAGGTCTACACCGCGGTGCCGCGATCGTTCGAGTTCGCGGAGTCCAACCACGGGATTCTCGGCCCGATCGGCGACAGCATCGGTGGCGCGGTGAGCCAGACGATCGTCACCGCCCAGGCTCTCAGCGCCGTGCCGCCGGGCTCGGTGATCACCTCGATCCAGCTCCGCAGGTATGCATGGTCGAGTCCCACGCCCGCGTGGCCGGTGTCCGCGTCCAGCATCACCGATTTTCGCGTCACGCTCGCGCAGACTGACCGAACCCGCGCGACGGTCAGCGGCACGCTCGCCAACAACCTGATCCAGCCGGTGCAGGTGCGGAGCGGCGCGCTCACCCTGAGCGCGGGTGCGTATCCCGGCAGCGTCCATCCCACACCCGCGAACTGGGGGCCGGTGATCGCGTTCCAGACGCCGTACGAGTACAAGGGTGGCAGCCTGGTGATCGAGATCCGCAACAGCGGCGCGGGAACCACCACGACCTTCACGGAAGCAACGCCTTCGAGCGACGATGTGTTTGGGTACTCCAACAGCCAATCCGGCGCGAACGCGACGACGGCCACATCCACATGGGTGCCCGTGGTACGCATCGGGTTCTACACCGCCGCCGACTTTGCCAGTCCGCTGGGCGCCGGCGTGACCAAGGTCTTCGCGGCCCCTCAGTACGCGGACATCGATGCGTCGAGCACCACGTCGACGATGTCCCAGTCGCAACCGCGCACGATGGTCTCGGTGGTCGGTTCCAGCGTCTTCGACAATCTGGGGCGCGGCTCGTGGATCACCGGGATGAGTTTCCGCGGCAACAACGCGGCGCTCTGGCCCACCATCGCCACGTCCTTCAGCAAATACGAGGTGCAGCTCAGCCGCAGCGCCAGCAACCCCGGTTCGCTGGCGAACCTCATCGCCTCCAACGTCGGCGCCGACGCGGTGCTGGTGCGCAGCGGTGCATTGGCCGTGGCGGAGGGCGCGCTGCAGAAATCGCTGAGCGGGACGACGCCGTTCTCGTGGGAGATTCCCTTCGCGACGCCGTATTCCTATCGCGGCGGCCCTCTGCTCAGCGTGGTCCGTCACGACGGCGCGCCGGTGACGGCGGGCGGCGTCGACAGCATCCCCGGCACCGATCCGCTGTTCAACACGCTGGTCCAGAGCCGAAACTCAACCACCTCGTCCACGGATACCCAGGCGGTGAACGCCGTGCCCTTCCCGGTGACGCGGTACAGCGTCGATGCACAGACCATCGTCCCCCTCGCCTCCGCGGACGGCCCCACCGCCGACGCCAACAACGGCAACGCGGGCGTGATCAGCGGATTCGCCAGCACGTATCAGATGATCATCGCGGCGTCTGAGCTTCGCTACATTCGCCCGGGCTCGATCATCAACTCGGTGAGTTTCCAGAATCTGCAGTCGCCGGGCGTGCCAGCGTGGCCCGACACCTCCTCGTTCGCTGCCGACTTCACGATCGAACTGAGCCAGGCCCGACGCACACCCAGCACGATGAGCAGGACCTTCAGCGACAACATCGGCGGCGACAAGTTGGTGGTGCGGAGCGGGCCGCTGGCGTGGGGCGCTGGCGCTCTGCCCGCCGGTAGCTCCAAGGCCTTCGGCGCCACGGTCATGTTCGACCGCGGGTACGTCTATCAGGGCGGCGACCTCTGCATCACCTTCCGCAAGTCCTCGCTGACCAACGCCTCGACCAAGCTGCAGGGCGCGGGCCCGTCCAGCCTCGTCCGCGGCGTCTACGCCGACGGGAACGCCGCGACCCGCGGTGCGTTCGACTCCGTCTCCGCCGCCACCGCGCTGCAGTTCGGCTACATCCCGTCGGATCAGACTCCCAGCAACGTCCGATTCATCCGCCAGAGCTCCGGCGGCGGGCGTTACGTGCTCGGCGGCAATCTCACCCATCAGATGGTCTTCAACCCCGAGGTCATCGGCGTGCCCATCGGCGCCACGATCAACGGCGTGTCGTGGAAGCTCCTCAATGACGACGAGGACGACTTCCCCTACGCCGATCTGTCCTTCGCTCGCTTTGACATCACGCTCAGCACCGCCGCCGTGCGGGCCGAGAACGTCGCCGAGCAGTTCACGCTCAACGACGGCTCCGATGTCACCACCGTCCGCAGCGGCCCGCTCACCATCCCCGCCCGCTCGTACCGCTCGCGGATGGGGAGCACCAGCAACGACTTTGGCTTCTTTATCCCCTTCTCCAAGCCGTTCGTCTACCGCGGCGGGCCGCTCGCGATGACGCTGCGGCAGTCCGAAGGCAGCATCGCCACCAACGTGAACTTCGAGGCCAGCACCCAGGGTGCCAACGCGTCGCGTTCCTTCGGCGACCCCGACGCGACCAACGGCCGGATTCTGGGCGACGCCGTGGTCAGCCAGTTCGCGTTCACCCAGGTCGCACGCTGCCCGGCCGACCTGAACAACGACGCCCAGGTCGATGACGCGGACTTCCAGGTCTTCGTCCTCGCGTACGACTCACTGGACTGCGCCGAGACGCAGATGCCCTTTGGCTGTCCCTCGGACTTCAACTACGACCGCGTCGTCGATGATCAAGACTTCCAGACTTTTGTGGTGGCGTACGACGTCCTGCTGTGCCCGTGAGTCGGGCGATCAGCCACGTTGGCCGATCAGGATGCAGTAGCCGTCGGGGTCCGAAACCCGCATCTCACCCAGGGGCATGTAGTTGGGGTGCGTGATCGAGAAAACGACGCGAAGGCCGTTGTTGGGCCCGGGCGCTCCAACGAACGCGCCGCCGTCGTGCAGGCCCGAAGCGAGAAGGTGCGAGCGCAGCGCCTTCAGATCGTTCGTGTACATGTAGAACAGCACGGCCTGCACGGTCGGGTCCACCGGTCCGCTGGCACGAGCAAACATGATCGAGGCGACCTTCTCCGGAGCGGCTGGGGACATCGAGTCCGCCCACGCCCAGAAGCGAACGCCGTCGTGGCCCTTGAGGGAGTGGCGCTCCAAGAACCCGAGCTTGGCGTAGAACTCAAGCGAACGGCCGACATCCGCGACGTGGACCATGGGCACGAGCTCGCTCACGCCTGGGACGGTGTTGCTGGTGGGTGAACTGGGGGAGTGCATGGTCATCTCCAATCTGGACGAGACGCCCGGGTGACGGTTGCGCCGAAAGGCGATCAATCGAACAGATTGGCCCGCACGATCACCGCGATGGCCTCGACGCCGTCCTGCCAGCGGATCTTCTTGCCTTCCTCGTACGTGCGCCCGGCGTAGCTCACCGCGACCTCGAAGATGCGCAGGGCGCGGTGCTTCGCCGCCCCGCCCACGCCGCCCTCTTCGATCTCGAGTTTCGACAGCCGCGCGATCAGTTCCGGCTCGATCCCGAATCGGTCTTCCTTGAGACCGGGGTTCGCGAGCAGGCCGCGGGCGACCTCGGCGGTGAAGGCCTTCAGACAGCACTCGATGTCGGAGAGGTTGAGATTGGTGAAGATGTTCGAGAGCGTGGTGATGCAGCGGTTCACCACCGAGTGCCAGTAGTACATCACGCGGTGGGTCTGACCGAGAAACCGCGAACCGATGGCTGCGTCGGCTCGGCCGTCGAGGATCGGGGCGAGCAGCGCCGCGTGATCGCGCGGGTCGTACTCAAGGTCCGCGTCGTGAATGACGATCAGATCCGCGCCGCGGTCGATCGCGAGGCGGATGCCCCGACGCACCGCGGCTCCCTTGCCCTTGTTGATGTCTTGATGTTCGACGACGATCCCTGGACGATCCTGCAGCGTCTCGAGGATCTCGCGCGTGCCGTCGGTCGAGCCGTCGTTGATGAGGTAGAGCGTGCGCTCGAGCGCGTGGCCTTGGGCGTCGAAGACGGCCGGGCAGGCCAGCACCCGCTCGGCGGCCTTCACGACAAGGTCGCGTTCGTTGAAGACAGGCATGATCACTGCAAGCTGCACGCGGAAGGATATTGCGTGTGCTCACGCGTGCATCAGATGCTTGACAAAGAACGCGGTCTGCATGTTCTTCGCGTCATTGCTGAAGCGTCCGAAGCCGATGTGCTCCTCGGGGGCGCCGGTCTCGTCCCACGTGTGCAGCTCGATCAGCGACTCGGACGCGCCCCTGGCCTTGTAATGCGTGCGGAGTCGGTTTGCGAATCCGTTGGCGACGCCGAAGGGCATCATCTTGTCGGCCTTGCTGTGCAGCATGAGCAGCGGCAGCGGCTCGAACGTCGCGAGGTTCGCCGCAGCGCTCACGCGGGTCACCGAGGCCGGGTCGTGCTCGACAACCCAGGGCGGTGGGTTGCCGTCCGGCCCGCCCGTGCTGAGCTCCACACCAAACTCGCGGGGGAAATAGAGGCCTTCAAGCCAGCCCGTGGTTCCTTCGACCGCCGCGGCACGGAAGTGGTGGGGGTCGCAGAGCCGTCGCAGCGCGATGATGCCGCCGAGCGACATCCCGCCGATCCCCATGCGGTCGAGGTCGAACACGCCGTGGAACTCGGGCGAGGCGAGCGCCTCGACCACGCCGTCGATCTCGGTGAGCGCTTGGGCGATGGTGTTCAGGCTCTCGCGCGGGTGCTGGCCCGCGGCCGAGTACCGCTCGCCGTGGCTGGGCAGGTCGATCGCGCACGCCGCGAAACCGGCACGAATCCACCGCAGGTAGCGCCCAGGATCGAGTTCTTTGTTCGCAGTGCGGCCGTGCATCCACAGCACCGTCGGCCGCGGCGTCTTCCAGTCCGGGTGCGCCAGCAGCGTGGGGACGCCGTTGCCAAGATGCACGAAGCGTGCGACGGCGGCGAGATCACGCGGGAACGACTTCAAGCGAGGGTCGGACACGCCGGAGTGTAAACCCGACGGAGACGGCGGTGAATCAGAGGGCGGGGCCTTCCAGACCCCGGCGGCTTCGTTCAAAGTCACACGATGATGCGGGCGATCCCGGGTTGCGCCGGGGCCTGGAAGGCCCCGCCCGCGACAGATGCTCACAGCACCAGCTTCGCGCCCGCCTCGATCGTCTTGGGCAGCGCAAGCTGCTTCAGCTCATCCGCGCTGGTCGCGTGTTCGGGGCGGATCTCCAGCACACAGTCCGGTGTGCCGTCGGGCTTCTTGGCGACCTTCACTCCCGCGAGCTCGAGCCAGCGTGCGGCACGCAGCGTCTGCAGCTGCTGGCACGATTCCGGGCTGTCCACGCCCGTGGCATTCTTGATCGGTGCGAACTCCTCGCGGCTGGTCTCCACCACGATGGAGGCCTTGCACAAGGGCAACGCATCGAACACGAACTTCTCGAGCTTCACCGCGTTGTTGGACTGCGGCTGCATCACCTCGCCGCTGTCCAGGTCCACGCACGCCACCTTCTTCTCCGCCCGGTGGAACGGCAGCTCGAAGCTCGGATCGTTCGCCAGCTTGTCGAGGAACGAAACGCCGATGATGTGCACCGCGATCGAGCCGGCGTTGTACGCGAGTGTGCCGTCGGGGCCGCGCTCCCTGGCGAGGGCGGGCGGGAAGTCGGAGTACTCCACCACGTCCACCACTTCGCGACCGCCGCGGCTCACCGTTGCAAAGACGCCGACTTTCTCTTCCGGCGAAGCCTTCGCCACCATCTTGCTCGACATCTCGCCCGACGAATCCGGTGCCGCGGCGTGCAGCCCCAGGAACACCGGATCGAGCACCCGCACCAGCGGGTTGTCGACCTGGAAGTACGACAGATGCTCGATACCACGGCGTTTCATGTCCTCGATCGCGCCCGACTTCTTCAGCGCCGCGATCGCTCCGCCGTGGCCGTCGGGGTTGGTCGCGACCTCGTCGTGGCGAGAGAGCAGAACGCGTCCGGTCTTCATGTCGAGCGACGGCATCACGCCTTGCTGGAAGAAGAGCACGTTGTAGCGTTCGAGGCCGAAGTAGTGGTGATCCTCGAAGAAGCCGACGGTCGCCCGGTGGTTGAGCGGGCTGGTCATGATGTACCAGGGCACGTCGCGTCCGTAGCGTTTCTTCGCGCCCACGAGGTTCGCCGCGAACATCTCGAAGAGTGATCGGTGCGTCACCGGGCCGCAGGTGTAACAACCCTTGGGCCCGTCGTAGCCAAGGCGCGACCCTTGACCACCCGCCACGACGAACGCCGCGACCTTGCCGGCGCGGAGCAGGTCCTCCCCGATCTTCTGGTACGTGGAACGATCCCATGGCTTGCGCGGGTTGGCGGCATCGAGCGGATAGGGGTTCACCGGACGCAGGTTCGCCCCCACGACGGCGGCGGGGGTGGACTTCTCGGGGTTCTTCACGTAGCGGTCGATCAGCCTCGGCAGCGACGCGAGATCCAGCGCGTGGATCTGCGACAGCAGGTCTTGCTGGCGTTCCTCCGGCAGTTGATCAAAGAAGTGCAGCAGGTGCTCCTGCCCGATGGCGCGGAGTGCCGTGTAGGTCTCGGCATAGCTCGGGGAGGTGGATGCGGCGTGACCGCGGCTTTGTGGGTCGGTGATGTGCATGGCGGGATCTCCCGTGCGGGCTTCGCCATGCTACCCGGCCCGTCACCCGACGGCTTGCCTACGGGCACAGCAAATCGTCGTAGGACCTCGCAAACAGGATGAAATCCTCGTCATCCACCCCCGAGCTGAGGTCGAAGTCCGCTGGACATCCGGCCGGCATCTGCGGGTCATCGCACACAAGCAGGTTGTACGCTTGGGCGAAGATCACGAAGTCGGCGTCGTCCACATCACCGTCGCAATCGAGGTCGCCGATGCACACGCGGACGCTCGCGGGTGCACTGAAGGCGTCTCCGCAGGAATTCCCGACACGCAGCCGGAACCTCTGCTCGGCGTTGGTGACGTTCGAGAGCGACAGCATGGTCGTGCCGGTATCGCTCGCGACCGCTGTCGTTCCCGGCACGGGACCGTCGACCAGATCGTGCCAGTCATCGCTTCCAACCGGGAGATTCTCGACCTGCCACCGGTGCGTCCTGGGGGGCAGTCCGAACGTGCGTGCGGAGATGATGGTGGAGCCGCGTGGGCATGTGCCGCTGCCCGATGGCTGGAGCGAGATGCGGGCGCACCCCTGCCCGAACTCGAGGTTGTCGAGGAAGATGGTGAAGTTGCTCAGCCCCGCGATGCCCACCGCCTCCATCGCCGCGATGTTCTCGCTCGCGACATACCCCGCGAACGTGACCGCCCCGGTGGGCATATCGATGGTCTGGATGATCGAGTTGTCGGCCCTGCGGAACGTCAGCCGGATCGCGTCGAACACGCTGGGGTTGTACACGCCCACGATCCGCACCGGCACCGAGAACGTGAACCGCATCGGGGCAGTGCCGTAGTTGAACAGTACGTTCCGCGGCGAGACGGCGGTGCCGCCTCCGCCAAAGCTGATCGCGTCCCATGCGAGCGTGGTGCCGCCGAAGGACACGCCGTCGTACTGGTTGGTCAGCATGGTGTCGTGCGGCAGATCGTCGGCGGTGACCAGGTACTCCGGCGGCCCGCCCGCCGCACCGTAAAAGGGCACGAGAGAGTTGAACACCTGGGACGATGCGGCCGAACAGATCATCGATGCGAGAGCCGATGCGAGGGCCGACGCATGCAGCGGGGAGCGACACATCCAGCTCATTACCGGTAACAGGTGCGCCGCACGCGGATACCGCGAGACGAATCGATCATGATGCATGGAATCTCTCCCAACAGTCTCTCAGGATAGAACGATCCGCGCTTCAAAGCCGCGAGCGAAAAGGTGGAACGCGGCGTGATGTCCTCATGCACGGGTCAGGGCTTTGTGCGCCACCACAAAGCCTCAAGAAAGAATGTCGAACACCGCGAACTCAAGAGCGGCGGAACCAAAGCACATTGCTGCGATCACGCCTTCAGAACATCATCACGTTGTACGCCGGGGCGAGGATGTTGAAGTCCGCGTCGTCGACCTGGCCGTCAGCGTTGAAGTCGGCGGAGCAGGCGTCGGGCATTTCGGGGTCGGAGCAGAGCATGGTGTTGTACTGAAGCGCGAAGAGCGTGAAGTCCTCGTCATCGACGAGCCCGTCGCCGTTGATGTCGGCGGCGTGGCCCTTGACGCGGACTTTGACCGCTACCGACTCGACCTCGCCGCAGGTGTTCCAGAAGAGGACTTTGTAGTTGCCGGTGTCTGCAGGGGTGGCGTTGTTGATGGTGAGGACCGCCGCCGTGCCGTCGGTGGGGGAGGCGAGCGAGCCGCTGGCGCCGGAGACTGTGCCGCCGGCGCCGTCGCCGCTCACGCCTCCCGAGCCGCCGACGCCGTTGATGACGTCGACGAAGACGCCCGGGGTGGTTTCGCGTTTCCACTGGAAGGAGACGTTGGAGTAGCCGGTGGCGGGGGTGGCGGAGAGCTCGACAGTTTCGGACCGAAGGGCGGCGTCCTGTAGGGGTTGATACGCGATCCACGGCGCGGGGACATCGGCGTAGCGAGCGAAGACGCCCTGGTACCAACCGCTGCAAATAATCTCGCCACTCCTTGCATGAAACGCGATGGTGCGAGGCCCGGTTCCCGACGGGCCAGGAATCTGGGACCAAGTCGAACCGTTCCATCGATATGGGGTGTGGCCGAGACCCGAGTTGAAGTACGGCAAGTAGCCCGCGGCGACAATGCCGCCATCAGGTAATGCCGCGATGCCGAGGACGCGAGCGTCGGAAAAGGAGCCCCCGAGTCCATCACCGATCTTGCTCCAAGTCGAGCCCTCCCATCGCGCGACGCGACGCGCCGGTCCATCGCCGGCTGATAGAAATGTCCCGGCGACAAGGAGATCGCCGTTTGCCGCGACCGACATGGCGGCGACCGCGCCGCTGGAAACGCCCAAGCCGAGCCCAACCCACTTCGTTCCATCCCACGCCGCGACCCCGTTCACGGCTTGCAGCCCCGTTCGGGTGAAGCTCCCCGATGCAACCAGCGTTCCATCATCGAGCACCGCAAGGTCGTTGACCGTCGAGTCGAACCCGGCCCCGAGCGATGCCCATTCTGCACCGTTCCACCTCGCGACGCGACTCGCGGGCACCCCTCCAATGGCCTTGAACTCGCCGCCAGCCACGAGCGAACCATCGGGAAGCAGCGCGAGCGCTCGAATCGGCTCGGTCGATCCGCTGCCGAGCGCCCGCCAGGCTCTTCCGTCCCAATGCGCCACCCCGCTGGCCGCCGAGTCGCCCGCGCGGGTGAAATATCCGGCAACATACACATCGTCCTTCGACGTCGCCGCGATCGCGACCACCTCGGCAGGAACCGAAGGGAACAACTGACCAGATACACCGACGCTCAATCCGTGCCATCGAACCCCATCCCAGCGAGCGACGTTTCCAACCCGCGAGCCACCCGCGCTGGTGAAGAGCCCGCCGAGCAGAACGCTGCCGTCAGTCAACGGTTCGAGGCAGCTCCCGTAGGTGTGGACTAGGTTGCCGAAGCTCGGGCCCCGGCTGAGCGCTGCGAGATTCTTCCCGTCCCATCTCGCCACCACATCGGCACCCGGCATGATAACCGCACCGCTCGAAAGCACCGACGCGGTCGAGAGCCGACCGACACTTTCCGGCCCCACCTCTTCCCAAGCGCTGCCGTTGTAGACGACAGCCGAAACGCCTGACACCCCGACACGGAACGTACCGGTCGCGAGGACCCTGCGATCGGGCAATTCAATCAGCTTCAAGACTTCACCGTTCAGTTGCTGCCCGGCCCCGCTCCAAGAGGCACCGTTCCAGACGGCGACGTTGCGTGACGAGCTCTCGCCAGCGAGTGTTACTCTTCCGCCGACGAACACGCGGCCGTCTGTATGGCTGAGGACGCTGTTTACGGTGCCGACAATCCCGGTCGCGTGCGCGCTCCACACGTTTCCGGACAGGCGAGCCACGCTGCTCGCCGGCGTTCCCCCTGCGGACGTGATCGACCCCGCGACAAGCAGGTCTCCGTTGGGCTCGAGGCAGATCGAACGGACAGTTCCGATCGACCCGAACCCTGCATCCAACCACTCCGCGCCATCCCATCGAACGACTCGGCCGACGCTTGTGCTTCCAATACGCGAGATACTACCGACGGCGACGATGTCGCCCGCCGCAGACTCGGTGAGAGCTTCGATCGTGCCAGAGATCGCTTCTCCCTGTCGCTCCCATGCACTGCCCGTCCATCGCCACATTCCGTAGCTCGACGTCGCGAACGAGTCCGTGAACGTGCCGCATGCGTACAGCGCGTTGGACCGGGTTACCAAGACCGCGGTGACCGGTGTCGAGGAGCCGGCGCCCATCGACGAAGCGCCGAGCATCTCAAGGTCGAAAGCGATGATGCGGTTTGCTGGCACGCCCCAGCCCGACGTGAATGATCCGCCCAGTATGAGCCGCGGCTTTCCAGGCCCGGAACCGTCTGGGTCCCACAGCGCCGAGCATGTCACTCCGCTGAGCACCGCGGACGGCTCGAGCGGCAGCCATCGAGGCTCGCACTGACCAAAGGAGAGTGCTCGAGTCGCCGCTGCCACCGCGAGCCACGCGAAGACGGTGAACTTGGATCTCACTGCGCACCCCTTCGCCGGGTCAGTCTCTCAAGGTCATCGCCGCAGCTTGCCGCACGGCCAAATGCACCCGCGTTGCAAAGCCGTCGCATGGCGTTCCGGTGGCCGAAGGAACCTCCGGCCATCGATCTGTCGATGCGGCGTCGGACAACCGGCGCACGCAGAGACTATTCGATCGCCACCCTCGATGCAACAACAAAAAACCCGGCCTCTCGGCCGGGTTCTGGTGGTTCCCACAGATAACTTCTTCGGCGACTCTTACTTCGCCTTCCACGTGCTCTTGTACGCCTTGATCGCGTCTTCAAGCTTCTTCTCAAGCCCCGCGTCGAGGGCCTTCTTCTGATCGAGCTCATCACGCACGGCCTTGCCGAGCGTGTTCATGTACTCGAGCAGGCCGGCCTCGAACTCGCGGACCTTGCTCACTTCGATGTCGTCGAGCAGGCCCTTGGTGCCGGCGTAGATCGAGATGATCTGGTCGGTCACGTGGAAGGGCGTGTACTGACCCTGCTTGAGCAGTTCGACCATGCGGCGGCCGCGGTCGAGCTGGCGCTGTGTCGCCTTGTCGAGTTCGGTGCCGAGCTGGGCGAAGGCTTCGAGTTCGCGGGCCGCGGCGAGGTCGAGACGCAGCGAGCCGGAGATCTTCTTCATGCCCTTCACCTGGGCGTTACCACCCACGCGGCTGACCGAGATGCCGACGTTGATGGCGGGGCGCACGCCGGAGAAGAACAGTTCGGGCTCGAGGTAGATCTGGCCGTCGGTGATCGAGATCACGTTGGTCGGGATGTACGCCGAGACGTCGCCTTCCTGGGTCTCGATGACCGGCAGAGCGGTCAGCGAGCCGGCGCCGTTCTCATCGCTGAGCTTGGTGGCGCGCTCGAGCAGGCGGCTGTGGAGATAGAACACGTCGCCGGGGAACGCCTCGCGGCCCGGGGGACGACGCAGGAGCAGCGAGAGCTGGCGGTATGCGACGGCCTGCTTGGACAAGTCGTCGTAGATGCACAGGGCGTGCTTGGGCTTGTTGCCGCCGGCGTTCTTGCCCTGCCACATGAAGTACTCGCCCATCGCGCAGCCCGAGTAGGGAGCGATGTACTGCATCGGGGCCGGGTCGGACGAGCCGGCGGTGACGACGATGGTGTAGTCCATCGCGCCGTTCTTCTTCAGCGTCTCGACGACGGCGGCGACGGTCGATTCCTTCTGGCCGACCGCGACGTAGATGCAGACCACCGCGTCCTTGGTGCCCCAGTACTGCTTCTGGTTGATGATCGTGTCGATCGCGACGGCGGTCTTGCCGGTCTTGCGGTCGCCGATGATCAGCTCGCGCTGGCCCTTGCCGATCGGGATCATCGCGTCGATGGCCTTGATGCCGGTCTGCACCGGCTCGGTGACGGGCTGACGCTCAGCGATGCCCGGGGCGATGATGTCGACCTTGCGGAACTCGGAGGCGTTGATCGGGCCCAGGCCGTCGACCGGGCGGCCGAGCGGATCGACGACGCGGCCGAGCAAGGCCTCGCCGACGGGCACCTCGAGCAGGCGGCCGGTGGCCTTGACGACATCGCCTTCCTTGACGGCCTTGTAGTCGCCGTAGATGACCGCGCCGACGGTGTCCTCTTCGAGGTTGAAGACCTGGCCCATGACCGCGCCGTCGGCGGACTGGAACTCGAGGAGCTCGCCGGCCATGGCGTTGGACAAGCCGTAGACGCGGGCGATGCCGTCGCCGATCTCGATCACGCGTCCGACCTCGGACACCTCGAGCTGGCTGGAGAACTGCTGGATTTCCTGACGAATAACGCTGGCGATCTCGTCGGTCTTGATCTTCACGGCGGGGTCCTTCGCAGGGCCAAAGTGGTGTGCCGAAGACGCGGCGGGCTCTGCCCACCACCACGGCGGTCGATCTCCCATCCGAACGCTCCCGGACGGGCTGCAACGATAGGTGCGAGCACCGGAGATTTCCGCTCTGGCGGCGAGCGATCTCGGCGTGATCGGGGTTTGGAAGGTCTGCCCGAAGCTGTGCTGGACAAGAAAAAGCCCCGGAGATCCGGGGCTGGAACGGTCGGCAACGGTCGGGTGAAACACGTCGCGGTGTGTCTACGGGCAGACCAGGGCGTTGTACGCCGTCGCGAACGCGACGAAGTCGCTGTCGTCCACGAACCCGTCGAAGTTCAGATCGGCCGAGCAGCCGCCGGTCATCGCCGGCGAGGCGCAGTCGAGGGCCTCGTACTGACCGGCGAAGATCACGAAATCCTCGTCGGCGACCTCCGCGTTGAGCGTGAAGTCTGCGGGGCAGCCGCTCACGATCGGCTGTGCGGTGACATCGCTGTAGATGGTGCTCGTGCCGCCGGGCAGCGTGACTCCGAGGGACGGCTGGCCATCGACCGGGTTCACCTCATACAGCCGGCTGCGGCTTTGGTTCGGGAACGTGAGATTCTGGTTGTACGCGGTCATCCAGATGCGGCCCGCGTTGGAACCCTGGAACTCGGTGCCCAGACCGCAGTTCAGGTTGGCGTTGAAGCCAAAGAGCGAACCGAGCCAAGTGGCGTCGCCGTCCTCGAGCTGGGACATCCAGTTGTTGAAGATGTCCACGAAGTAGTACGCGCCGTCGGGATCGGCCGTCATCGCGACGTGCAGGACGTTCACCGTGGAGCTCACGGTGCGGGCGTTGGTGATCGCGCCGGTGTTGATATCGAGATCAACGATGCGGCTCGTCAGCCCGCCGCTGCTTGCGGTCGCCATCGCGCTCATGCGGTGCGTTCTGGGATTCCAGGTCAGATCGGTCAGGATCTCGTTGGCCGCCAGGCCCAGCGGCGAGCCCACCTGGGTCGCGGCGCCGGTCACGAAGTTGATCGTGTACAAGCCCTGCATCAGCGAACCGGGCGTGCCCTGCATCAGCGTCCACAGGCGTCCGTCGGGCGTGAACTCCATGCCCGAGATGAAGAACCCGGGGCCGGGGAGCGCCACGCCGACGACCGTTTCCATGCCCAGCGTCTGCGCGCTCGACGTGGCGTTGTACTTCACGATGTTGACCGCGCCGTTGGACGCGACCTGCGGCGACCACAGTTTCGTTTGCGCGTGGGCAAGGACGGTCGTCCCCGCCAACGCCACAACCGCGGCGATCGCGGCGTTGCGAAAACTGTTGCCGAAACAAGAAGAACGACGAGAGCACGCGAACACCATCACACACCTCCAAAGGGTGTCCCCACGACGCCATGCTGTTGTCGCGACCCCGCCACCTCGGCGTGCCGAGCGGCAACAGCCGGACGGAGTCTACCACATTTGGCAACGATGCGGCCGTCGCGCCAACTTACGGTGTCTTGGGTTCCCGCTTCTTGATGCTAACACGCACCAACCTCGCATCAGTCTCGAATCGCAAGGGCCCCGGGAGATCCGCGAAACTCACTTCCTTCTGCGTGATCCCGCGCTCCAGTTCCTCGAAGCTCAGGCTCACCGACGCCGCGACCCGGATCTCGCCCCGTTTCACCTGTTCGATCATGTCGGCCGGGCCCGAGACCCGCACCTTGGGAATGAAACGGTCCTGCTCGGGGATCGAGATGTCCCATCGCGCCAGCTCGCCCGCGGCGAGCCGAACCTGCACCGGCACGCCGCTGAGCTCGGTGGTCGCCTGCCTGGAGCGCACCGCAAGCGTCACGCTCGCCATCATGGGCTCGATGCGGGCACCGGGCAACCGCCGCAGCGACGCCGGCAGCTCCAGCCGCACCTGCGGCACGGTCTCGCGCCGGCCCGACACGAGTCGGTTCAGATCTTCCGGTCGCAGTGTGGCCGAGACCTCGATCGGCCCGAGCGGGGCCTGGTCGCGCGGGAGGTAGACCTTCGCGTTCACGGGGCGAGCCTCGGGCACGCCGTCGAGTTCCGCCTCGCCAACGTCCACCTTGATGCGTGCGTCGCGGACCTCCAGCGGCGTGACTCGCACCCGCAGCGTGGCGGGCTCCACGCGGTCGATCGTCAATCCCTCGGCACGGAACTGCGGCAGCGAACGCAGCGCCTCGCGCACCGCGATCAGGTTCTCGCCCGGCGAGGCCGGCACACCGGACGAACCAACGACCAGCTTCAGCGGCCCGCTGCGGTTCAGGTCCTCTGACTGGGAGATCGCCGCCGCACTGCCCGAGAGCGACAGCGAGACGACGCCCCGGTAATCCTCGTCCGCCACCTCGACATACCGCTCGCTGGGGGCGTCGGCGACGAACAGCAGCTCAACCCGTACGTCCCGCCGCTGGAGGCTCTCGGCCTCGGCGAAGACCCACACAAGAAGCGTGATGATCGAGACGAGGAGGATGGTCTTGACGCGTTCGAGCATGAGAGAAAGGCCAAAGCCGCTAGCCGATGCGGGACTTGTCCAGATCGGCGCCGGCGTCGTCGAGGTTCAGGGGTTCGTTGATCGGTTCGAATGCGTTGGTCGCATCGTTCGCGGGGTTGTAGTTGGATGCCGGCTCGGGAACCGCCGCGGCAGCAGCGGCGGCCGCCATCGCTTTGACCTTTTCGGGGTTAAGGCGTGACATCAGCTCGCGATCAAGCTCGTCCACGGACTCGAGCACCGTGAGCCGTCCGCGTTCCGCGAGCCGGATCTTGCCCGACTCTTCACTCACGACCACGACCAGCGCGTCGCACTCGCGGCTCAGGCCCACCGCCGCACGGTGACGCGAGCCGAGGCGTTTGTCGGGCATGTCCTCGGGCTCTGCCAGCGGGAGCTGCACGCCCGCCGCGGCGATCCGCTTGCCCTTGACCACAACCGCCAGGTCGTGCAGCGCCGAACCGGGGAAGAAGATCGTCTGCAGCAAGCGCGAGGTCAGCTCTGCGTTCATGGGCGTGCCGCCCTCTACCACGCCCGCCACCGCGATCGAACGCTCGATCACGATGATGGCACCGAAACGCGCCTTGCTCAAATAGCGGCACGCCTCGCAGATCTCGTCCACGACCAGCGCGATCTCTTTCGGGCTCGAGCGGAAGAACGGCGTCTCACCCAGCCGGACCAGCGCTCGACGCAGCTCCGGCTGGAAGACGATCACCAGCGAGATCGCGAGATAGCCCAGGAAGCGGTCGTAGAGCAGGCCGATGCGCTGGAAGACTTCGGCACCGCCGAGCACGCGGGCCATGACGCCGACGAAGATGCCGACGACGAGCAGGCCCTTGAGCGCGCCCGCGGCGCGCGTGCCCTGCACGAAGCGGACGATCGCGTAGACGCAGACCCAGATGATCGCGAGCTCCAACGCGACCACCAGCGGCGGGTATGCCGCGAGCCGCCCGAGGAGATCGGTCAATCGAGTCGTGTACACAAGGTCCTTCCCCTGGCACTTCCCAGGGTTGTACGCCCACCGCCTTGTTGCGGATCGCCGGAGTCTACACGCCGGCGACACGCGATTCCCGCGCGCCTTCTACGCTTGTTCCGCCATGACTTCGGCATTCCGCGGGTACAAGGTGCGAGAGTTCCAGGAAACGCCCAATCCCGCGGCGATCAAGTGTCTCTTGGACCGCCCGGTTGATCCCCTCGCGGGCGAGCACGCCCTCCGGTCCTACCGCTCCGCCGCCGCCGCTGCCGCCGACCCTCTCGCGACCCGACTTTTCGCGATCCCCGGCGTCGCCAACGTTCTGATCGGGGACGCTTGGGTGACGGTGAGCAAGTCCGAATCGGGGGCGTGGAAGACCCTGAAGCCGGCGATCACGAAGGCGCTGGCGGGGTAAGCCGGGATGCAAGCGGTTTAGGGCCGGCGTGAGCGGAGCCACGGGACCCCTCCATCTCCCGCTCGCGTACGCTCGGGGCTCGTGAAGGCATGCGAACCAAGGCCGCTCCAGATTCCGCGACGCCGCGTGACCGCGCCCTCGTAACCGGGCTCGCGGGCTGGTTTCGGCACGCCGCCCGCGACCTGCCGTGGCGGTTGGCGGCCCAACCTGCGGTTCGAAGCGGGGGTGGGGGTGGAGGGCGTGATCCCTATCGCTCGCTGGTCAGCGAGTTCATGCTTCAGCAGACGCAGGTGTCGCGGGTGCTGGAGAAGTTCCAGCCGTTCCTGCAGCGCTTCCCGACGGTGGGGGCCTTGGCCGCGGCGTCGGAGCACGATGTGCTCGCCGCGTGGTCGGGACTGGGGTACTACCGGCGTGCGCGGCTGCTCCACGCCTGCGCGAAGGCGATCGTTCGCGATTTCGACGGCGAGGTGCCGCGGGATGTTGAGTCGCTCCAGTCGCTGCCGGGCATCGGCCGCTACACCGCCGGCGCGATCGCGTCGATCGTGTTCGATCAAGCCGAGCCGATCGTGGACGGGAATGTCTGCCGCGTGCTCCAGAGGCTCGACGCCAAGCCCGGCAGCGCGAGCGACAAGGCGGTGGCGGCGTGGGCGTGGGAGCGAGCGCAGGCGCTCGTGCAGATATGCTCCGACGATTCTTCCGAGAGCGCGGGGGCTTCCCGACGTCGCGTGAAGGACGCGGCTGCTGCGACTCCCGCCGCGTTCAACGAAGGCCTGATGGAGCTCGGTGCCCTCGTTTGCACTCCCGCGGCCCCCAAGTGCCTCGTCTGCCCGCTCCGCGACCTGTGCCTTGCCCGCGAGCAAGGTCTCGTCGATGAGATCCCGGCCCCGAAGGCAAGAGCCAAGCGCAGCCGCGTGTATCACGACACGGTCGTGGTTTGGCGGAAGACGGCCCGAGGCGTGGAGGTGCTGCTCGAGCAGCGACCGGCGACGGGATTGTGGGCGGGCATGTGGCAGCCGCCGACGATGGAGAGCGCGACCCGCACGCGGCGGAATTTGCAATCGTTGCTCAAGGAACTGGGACTGCCGGCGAGTACGGCGAGGTCGAAGCCTCGGGAGTGGGTGTTCCAGACGACGCACCGGGAGGTGTGTTTTCGGATCTGGGTTGATCCGGCGAACTGCGATCACACGCAAGGAAGAACGTGGATCGACATTTCGTCAATCAGCAACCTGGCCGTCAGCAACGCGCACAGCGAGATTCTGAGAGCCGTTGGTGAGATTTCTTCATAAGCGCGTGCCGGTCAGTGTCGCTGTCGAGTCGGGCCTGCGCGACCCGACAGCAGGTTCTCGTCCGGCAGAACATGCCCCGCGATCGGGTACTCGTCCAAAGTCAGTTCTCGTCCGCATTCCGGGCAGCGTGCCCGGGTCAGCTCGGCGAGTGAGTAGCCGCACTTCAGGCAGACAAGGCCGTGGACACGAGCAAGCGTCACAAGGCGGGCCTCCATGTCAGCGCCGCGAAGGTTCATCCAACCGTGAATCGCATCGATGAAGCGGCTGCGTGGCGTGGACGTGTTGAAGCTGCGATTCGGCACGCGAATCTCAGAATCTCCGATGACCTGAACGTACACGGCTTCAGCGGTCGTGTCGATTCCGACAACGCATGGCCATCGATACAAAGTCTCGAAGTAGTCCGTGACGCACTGAAGGCCGTCGGCTTTGACTCTGATTTCGTGCGGCCCGTACGACACTTTCGCGGCGGCTCCGCGTGCGCCCTCACGGGCTTTCTCTTCCGTCGTGAGAGGCTCCTTCTTTTGCTTCGGCGGGCTGAGCATCGAAGCGCACAACACTGGACCTGCAATCGCAATTACAACGAGCGCAACGTGCGTCGGAACGATCTGGTTCGCCATTCCCCATAGCATCGCGACCGCTCCTGCGATCGACACCACCAACCCGACGGACCACCAACGCTTCGCTCGCGGCGTCAATCCTGGCGTTTGTGGCTTCGTTCCACGGTGCACCCAGGCGCGGATGTACAGAGCCTCCACGTCCGCCAGCTCGGCAACATATTGAACTGTCAACTCGGGCGGCAACTCGGGAAGCGATTCAGGCTGCATCGTTCCCGAACTCTACTCGACCCCACGCGCGGCCGCGCTCCCTTCGGCTACACTCGCCCCCGTGATGACCGAAGCCTTGCCGACATCCGCCACCTGGCTCACCCGCCTCGCGGGGAAGTTCCTCGTCTTCGAGGGCCCCGATGGCTCGGGCAAGAGCACGCAGCTCAAGCGGCTGGTTGACGCCGCGGCCGGCGCGGGCGTCAAGGTCACGCAGGTCCGCGAGCCCGGCGGCACGCCCGTGGGCGAACAAATCCGCAGCGTCCTGCTCGATCCCTCGTCCACCATGACGCTCCGGGCCGAGATGCTGCTGTACATGGCGAGCCGTGCTCAGCTCGTCGAGACCGTCATCAACCCCGCCCTCTCCCGCGGCGAGCTCGTTATCGCCGATCGCTTCCTGACCTCCACCTTCGCCTATCAAGGCGCCGGCGGCGGGCTGAGCGCTCAGGACATCTGCGACGTCGGCCGCGTCGCCACGTTCGACATCCGCCCCGACCTCGTTCTGATCTACTACGTCGATGTCGTGACCGCGACCATGCGCACCCGCGGCGTGGGTGGAGGCGGCAGCGGGGGTAGTGGGGGCGGCAAGAAGGGGCGGCCGACGCCCGCCGTGCTGCAGGGTCCGTCGCTCTTTGACGACCGCATCGAGCAGCGCGATCTGGCGTTCCGCACCCGCGTGCACGAGAGCTATCTGGCACAGGCCAAGGCGGATCCGACGCACCACGCGCTCATCGACGCCTCCGGGAACGCCGAGCAGGTGTGGGATCTCACCACCAAGTTGATGCAGCAGCGCTTCGGCGCCTGAACAAACCTCTGCGCCAGCGAAGGGCCACGGGCGCAAGCGTGACTTCAAGAAAGCGCCTTCGTGAGCATCGCGCCGGACGCCGAGGATGACGAGTCCGCGAGGAAGCCTCGGATCGATCTGCTTCTCGGTGATCCCGCTGTTCGCAACCGAAGCAGCCGTCGCGATCACCACAGGGCGTTGCAGTCGCGTGCTCCCGCGCGCCTCAATACCCGTGGCGATACCCAGAGTTCACGTTGTACGAGCGACGGTACGAGCCGTAGGCGTCATAGCGCCGGTATCCGCCGTAATCTCCGCGCCGGAAGACCGTGACCGTGTCGGGGGAGGTGCTGAGCGTAAATCGGTACTGCCATTCCAGCGAAGGACGCGGCGTGGTCTGGTAGTAGCTCAGCACCTCGCCGGGCGGGCCTTGCAGCACGCCCAGTGACGCGTCGCTGCGTGCGTACTCGCTGTTGTACTCGGCCATCGCGAGGGGCCGATTGTTCACCGCGTCGCTGGGTAGAACGCCTGCCCATGCGGAGCTGCGCGCGGGCGGCATGTCGACAACCTCCGCCCCGCTACGGGCGGTCGTGCGTGCGGGGCCGGTCGAGCATCCGGTGATGCCCCACGCGCTCAGGAGCGCCAGGGCGAGCACCAGCGTGCCGCTGCTTGGACGAGTCTTGGGTTTCACACTCGAAACCTACCTCACGACTTGAGCGCTGGCACGCAAAGCGTGTCACGCGCACAAACGTCTAGGCAGATTACGCGGTTCACACCGGCGGGTTCGCACGCTGGAAGGTGACTAGCCGGTTTCCTGCCGCATCACCCCGTGGATTCTCGGACATTTCTGCAGCCTGCAAACTGAATGCACGCTCAGCCTTGTGAGCCCGAGAACACGGCGAGCCGTGTTCACAAGCTCCGCGGGGAAACATAAGGAGATGGATATGAAGCTCTCGACCACCAATATGCGTGTCAGCACGTTGTGCCTCGTCGCGGTCTGCGGCTGCGCCGCGAACGCACAGGTCTTCCAGCGCGGCTACGGAACGCAGCAAGCCGAGCACCAGCTCGACATCGTCGACACGCATCAATGCGATTACGCGTCCGTCGGCTACCGCGTCCTCACCACCACCGGCGCCGGCGGATTCAACACCACCCACGCTCTCAAGTACGACCGCAACGGCAGCATGATCTGGTCGTACATGTACAACACCCAGCAGGGCCAGACCGTCGGCTACACCATCGACCACACCTAGGACAGCCACTTCCTGCTCGGTGCCGAGAGCGAGCTCGGCGGGGCCGGTTTCGGCAAGTGGCTTGTCCGCATCGACAACGCCGGCACGCCCTTGTGGAGCCGTCTGATGGCCGGCACGCCCTTCTTGCCCAGCATCGCCCCCACACAGCCTTCGCTGGGCGTGAGCGTGCGCGAGCTCTCCAACAAGGACATCGCGACCGTCAATCGTCGCCAGGTCGGTCTCGGCAACATCGCCCGCCACGGTCTGTTGCACATCAACAACGCCGCCGGCGGGCTCGTCGTCGGTCGCGTCTACGTTCCCATCGGTGGTGTCGAAATCCCGGAGCTCGACTTCGCGGAAGTCCGCGAGGCCCGCGGTGCGCTCGGGCCCGGCGCGGTCGAGCCCGATCTGTTCATCTGCGGCAACACCTTCGATGAAAGCGCCGGTCGCTACGCCGCCGTGGTGATGCGAGTGAAGCGAAACGGCGATGTCATCTGGGCTCGCAAGTACATCCATCCCAGCACCGCCATCAGCATCACCGCCGACGGCTTCGCGCTCGACCCGTCCGGCGATGTGACCTTCTCCGGCCGCCAAGGCGTCGCCGTCCGCGGGCAGCTCTCGCCTCAGGACGCCATCGTCGCCAAGGTGGACGGCCTCACCGGCGCGTTCGTCTGGGCCACCGACATCGCCAATTTCACAGTCGGCTATCAGGCCACCGAGTACGTCCGCAACCGCGAGATCATGCTCGCCGGCACCGGCCGCGGCGGCACGGTCTTTCCCTTCCGCGGGGCCTCGATCCTCAAGTTCGGCGTCGCCACCGGAAACTACCTCGACGGTCAGCTCTACGGCGGGCTAGGACCCAACGACGACGAGCGGGGCACCGACGCCATCGAGTCCCAGCCCTGGCACGGCTACAACCTCATCGGTGCCACCAACAACGCCGGCTTCGGCACCCCAGACATCTATCACGTCCGCGCCTACACCACGCTCGACAGCGGCTGCAACGAGCGCGAGTTCAAGCCTGACACCCAGGAACGCACGCTCCTCGAGAAAGAGCTCAACCTCGCCGTCACCTTCGAGCAGGCCAGCGAGCCCGTGGGCGTCGTGAACACCTTCCTCGAACTGGGTCAGAAAGTCTTCTGCTACACCAAGCCCTGCCTCGGTGATCTCAACGCCGACGGCCTGGTGGACGACGCCGATTTCTCGATCTTCGCCCTCGCCTACGACAACCTGCTCTGCCCCACCAACCCCGACTACAAGTGCTGCCCCGCCGATCTCAACGGCGACAACTTCGTGGACGATCTCGACTTCACCATCTTCGCGGCCAGCTACAACGACCTGATCTGCCCGTAACCGCGTCCTTGCATATCGATCGCACGGGTCCGCTTCCGGCGGGCCCGTTTTCATTGATGCAGCCCCGGCGTGCAGAGTCGGTACTCTTCTTCCATGCCATCGTCCATCCTCCACGTCTTGTTCACCGCCCTGTTCGTCTCCGGAACCTGCTCGATGCTCGCCGCCGCCCAAGCGACCACCGCACCGCCCGCGCCGACTCCCTCAGACGAGTTCCTCGAGCTCTTCTCCAAGACCAACCGATTCCGTCTCGGTGAGCCCGGCGGCTTCAAGATCACGCCCGACGGGAAGCACGTCCTCTTCCTACGCAGCGAAGGGCCAACCAGCTTCTCGCAGGAGCTGTGGCTCTTTGATGTGGAGGCCGGCAAGGAACGCAAGCTCCTGAACGCCCACGCCATCCTCGGCGGCAAGGAAGAGAAACTCAGCGCCGAAGAACTAGCCCGCCGCGAACGCACACGCTCCAGCAGCCGCGGCATCGCGTCGTTCCAGATCAGCAAGGACGGCAAGCTCCTGCTGATCCCGCTCAGCGGCAAGCTCTACGCAATCGAGTTCGCGGCCGCCCTGGCCGGCGACCCCAAACCGCGGGAGCTCAACACCGGCGAGGGCATCCTCGACCCGCGTCTGGCGCCCGACAACAAGCACGTCGCGTTCGTCCGCGAGGGCACCGTCTTCGCGCTCGACCTCAAGACCAACGAGACCAAACGCGTCAGCCCTCCGGGCGAAGGCTCCGTCTCCTTCGGCGACGCCGAGTTTGTCGCTCAGGAAGAAATGAAGCGCATGCACGGCTTCTGGTGGTCGCCCGACTCCACCCGCATCGCCTATCAGCGCACCGACGTCGCGGCGCTCGAGACGTTCACGATCGCCGACCCCTCCGACCCCGGCAAGCCGCCCCAGAGCTGGCGCTACCCAAGGGCCGGCAAGGCCAACGCCGATGTGACGCTGTGGATCGCTCCGCTCCCCGAGGACTCCAACGCCGCGCCGGCGCAGCCTTTCTCGCGGGCCGCAATCAAGGTCCGCTGGGACTACAACGCGTTTCCGTACCTCGCCCGCGTCGATTGGCCCAAGCACGGCCCCATGACGATCCTGGTGCAGAACCGCGCTCAGACCGAGCAGCGTCTGCTCCGAGTCGATCCGGCCAGCGGTGCCACCACGACCATCCTCACCGAGAACGACGCCGCCTGGGTGAATCTCGAGAACGAGGCCCCCAAATGGGACGCCGAGGGCAAGACATTCCTGTGGCTCAGCGAGCAAGGCCAGACCGACGGCTGGGAGGTCCAGATCCGCGACCGCAGCGGCGGCGTGCAACGCCGTTTGCAACTTCCGACCTGGGAAGTCAACGGCCTCGTCGCGGCGAGCGACAAGGAGCCCGTCGCGATCCTCAGCGTCTCGCCCAAGTCGGACCCCAGCGTGGTGTTCCCGGTGCGTGTGGACCTGACCGACGGCTCCGTGACTTCCATGACCGACACGCAGCGCGATCCCACGGTCCGGATGACCGTGCCCGACGGCCAGTACGGCGTCGAGATCAACGACACGCTCACCGCCTGGGTCGCCCTCGGTCGCGCTCGCGACGGCACGCCCACGCGCGCCGTGTTCAAGGGCGACAAGGCCAATCCCGCGGGCGGCAGCGTCGGCAGCATCACCTCCGTCGCCGCCGATCCCCCGTTCACGCCCAAGCCGCAATGGGCCAAGTCCACCATCTCCGGCCGCGAGTTCCACAGCGTCGTCGTGCGTCCCCGCGAATTTGATCCCAAGAAGAAGTACCCGGTCCTTAACTTTGTTTACGCCGGCCCCGGCAACAACCAGGTCAATGCCAACGCCCGCGCCTACCTGCAGCACCAGTTCTACGCGGATCAGGGTTTCATCGTCGTTTCGATCGACGGCCGCGGCACGCCCCGCCGCGGACGCGACTGGGAACGGGTCCTCAAGAAAGACGGCGTTGGCAACTTCATCGACGTGCCGCTGCAGGATCAGTGCGACGTGCTCGAAGATCTGTGCAAGCAGTTCCCCGAGATGGATCGCACCCGCATCGGCGTCTACGGCTGGTCCTTCGGCGGTTACTTCTCTTCCATGGCCACCATGCGCCGACCCGACATCTTCAAGTGCGGCATCGCCGGCGCCCCTGTCACTGACTGGCTCGATTACGACACCCACTACACCGAGCGTTACTTGGGCGTGCCGGGATCGTCCGCCATCGACGCAGGCTACACCGCGTCCAACGTGCTCTCGTACTGCAAGGACCTCAAGGTCCCTCTGCTCGTCATCCACGGCACCGCCGACGACAACGTCTACTTTGTTCACGCCCTCAAGCTCACCGATCGCCTCTTCAAAGACGGCAAGCCCTTTGAGTTCCTGCCGCTCTCGGGTCAGACCCACATGGTCACCAAGCCCGACATCGTGAAAGAGATGAACCGCCGCATGATCGCGTTCTTCCGCCAGCACCTCGGCGGCCCGCGGTAGAACCGGCGTCCGGCCGGTCCGCGTGAGAGTGGGGGTGGGGCCTTTCAGTCCCCGCTGACGAAGCCGGCGCTTCCGGCAAACAAACAGACCGGCTCAAGGCCGGTCTCGTGCGTCTGCTTTCGGGGCGTGAAGGCCCGGTCCGTTGCTCAGCGGCGACGTCGTGCCGCCGCGAGCAGGCCCATTCCCGCAAGCGACAGCGTGCCGGCTCCAGGAATCGTGATCACGCGCACGTAGTCACCGGGCGTCGAGATCGTCATCGAGAAATCGAGCACCAAGCCCGACGCCGAGATCGTGAACGAGTCGTTCACCATCTCCATGCCGCGGGCGTTGACGCCGCTGGTGAAGAGCGTGGGCGCGCCGAGGTAATCCGAATCATCCAGGTCTCGCTGCCCCGCGGCGTTGACGACGATCACGCCGATGATCTTCTGATCGAAGCGCACCCGCCCCTGGATCGCGCCCGACGTGCTCGCCGGTGAATCAAAGTGAATGTAGTGGCTGCTGATCGTCGTGCCGGCGCTGATGAACGAGTTCACCAGACTCGCGCCGGAGTTGTAGACGCCAGGGGCCGAAGCGTTCACACGCAGCGCCGACGTCAGCGTGTAGCTCTGGACCTCGTTCCACGCGAACGCGTTTGTCGAGCTCGTCAGCACGTTGAGCTGTGCATCCGCGGGCTGCGTGATCTGCGTCACTTGAAAGAACGTGTTCACGATGGCGGCCGACGCGACGCCGCCGCACGCCACGGCGAGCGCGGCGACCGATCCGATTGCGATGTTCATGTCTCTCCCTTTCTCCTTGAGCGACCCGTTCCAGAAGACACGCCGCGGCCGGGCGGAAACCGGTGATCGCGACGGGCACCATTGTGACAGATGCAACGCCCGCCGCCAAGCGTTCTTGCGACCCTCCCCTGTGCAACCTCATTGATTCTCTGAACTTGCACAACGTCCGATAGACTCGCCGCCCGTCTGAGTACAAGCGGGGATCGTCCCCCGATACTCTCCCCGCATGGCCGTCCGCACTTCCAAAGTTCAACGCCGAAGCCTCTCGTTCCCGACGATCCCCGACGCTCTCGCCGAGATCGACCGCATCGTCGCCGCCGAGAAAAGCGGCACACTCCGTCGCCTCGGCAACTGGTCCACGGGTCAGAGCTTCCACCATGTCGCGACCTGGATCAATTTCGCCTTCGACGGCTACCCGCCGAGCCTCCGCCCGCCGTGGATCATCAAGTTCCTCGTCGGCTTCCAGAAGAACAAGTTCATCCGGGGCCCGCTGCCCGCGGGGGTGAAGATCCCGCGCGTGGCCAACGGCACGCTCGGCACGGAAGAGACCGCCACCGACGCGGGCGCCGACGAGCTCCGCCGCGCGTTCCAGCGATTACAGGCGGGGTGCCCCACGCATGACAACATTTTGTTCGGCAAGCTCACGCACGACGAGTGGATCCAGATGAACCTCCGGCACGCCGAGCTGCACCTGAGCTTCCTGTCGTACTGATCCACGCCCCTCGATCGCTGAAAGCCTCCGTTGCATCTCGGGGGCTCCCCATCGGTACGCTGTCGCGAAGGAGCACCCATGCGCGGCACCGGCCTCACCGTCTTGTGCACGATCGGCGGCATCGTTGTCGGAGGATGTGTGATGACCCACAGCAGCCCTCCAGTCTCCGACACACCAGCCCCTCACGCCGCCGTCGAGCCCGAAGTCCTCGCCGCCATGCAGAAGCTCTCCTGGCTCCGCGGCCACTGGGACGGCAAGGGCATGCTGGGCACGCCCGCCGGCGACGTCACCCAGGACGGGCCTTGGAAAGTCGAACCCGCCTACGACGGCCGCTACCTCCGCCTCGAGTTCAACGCCGTCGTGGACGAAGGCAAGTCCCCGCCCAACCGCTTCGTAGGCTACTTCACATTCGACGCCGAGAAGAAGCACTACCGCACCGTCTGGCTCAACGTGGACAATCTCTTCCAGTTCCACGAGACCGGCACGTTGAACGACGCGGGCACGGCCCTCACGCTCATCAGCGAGCACAAGCGCCCCGACGGCACCACCGCCCGCATCCGCTCCGTCTTCACCAGGGTCGACGAGGCCCACGTCACCTGCGAAGACCATCGACTCAACGAAAAAGACGAGCCCACCAAAAAGACCTTCGGCTTCACGCTGACGCGCCCCTGAGCGATTGCCGCACTCCCATCAACGGTGCCGCGGCTTGGCCGCTTTGAGCCAAGCCGTGCTCGCTGCGATTCGCCCAACGCTTGGCCTGCTCACGATCTTGGCTGTCCGAACAGTGCAAGCAGCGGCACCCGTTGCGAAGGCCGCACCCAAAAAGAAAAAGGCACCGACCTAAGTCGGTGCCCTGTGCACGCGATGCAACGAAGCGATCAGTCCACGCCCAGCAGCTTCTTGGCTTCCTTGACGACGTCGGTCGCCGTTAGGCCGCACATCTTGAGCATCTCGTCGGGGGTCTTGGCGCTCTTGGGGATGCGCTTGACGAACATCTGCTTGTGCTTGAAGGCGTCGCCCGACTCGGTCAGGGCGTCGGCGATCGCCGAGCCCAGGCCGCCGCCGAAGTTGTCCTCCAGCGTCAGCACGTTGCCGCCCGCCTGGTTGATCAGGTCGAGCACGCCATCGGAGTCAAACGGCAAGCTGTACATGTCCAGCAGCGTGGCGCTGATGCCGGCCTTGTCGAGCAGATCGAGCGCCTTGTTGGCCTCGTGCACCATGTACCCGCTCGCGGCGATGACCAGGTCCTTGCCCTCGGCGAGCGTCTGGAAGCCGCCGAGATTGAAGACGTCCTTCTCGCTGTAGAGGAACTCGGTGTCCGCACGCAGGGTCCGCATGTAACAGCAACCCTCGTACTCGGCCATGACGCCGACGAGGGCGTACGCCGCGAACGCGTCGCTGGGCTGCAGGATGTAGCAGCCGGGGTTGCCGCGGTGGTCCTTCATGGTGGCGAAGGCGCGGAACCAGGCGACGTCGGGCATCGACATCTGGCTGGGGCCGTCGGACCCGAGCGTGATGCCGCTGTGGCTGCCGACCAGCTTCAGATTCGCGCCTGAGTAGATCGCCATCTCGATCTGGTCGTACGCGCGGTTGAAGAACTTGCTGAAGGTCGAGATGAACGGGATCTTGCCCGCGGCCGACAAGCCGGTCGCGACGCCGATCATGTTCTGCTCGGCGATCTTGCACTCAAAGAACCGTGAGCTGCTCGCCGGGTCCTTCTTGAACATGTCGCTGAATGTCGAGTTCGACACATCGGCGTCGAGGGCGACGACCTTCTTGTTCACCTTGCCCAGGGCCCGCAGGGCGATGCCGTAGGCGCGGCGCGTCGCGATCACGCCCGACTGGTACAGGCTCTCCATGTCCATCGACTTCATCGCCTCACCCAGGCTCGGCATGTCGCCGACCGCGACATCGGGCGTGTTCATGTCCGCGGGCGGCTCGATCGTGAACGCGTCGCCCTGGCCCAGGCTGCTGGTGAGCTCCATCCGCTTCTGGTCGAGCTCGGCGAGCGCCTTCTTGAGGGCGTCGCCCGAGGCCGGCTTGCCGTGCCACGACGCCCCTTGCATCGACTCGGCGCCCCAGCCCTTGACGGTCCGGGCGATCAGTGCCATGGGCTTGGTCGCTTTGGCGAACGCGTCGAAGGCGCTCTTGATCTGGTTGGGGTTGTGTCCGTCGATGTCCTTGACGTCAAAGCCCATCGCGCTCAGCCGGGCCGCCATCCGCTCGGCGCTCTGCTGCCCGCTCACGCGGTCGCTCTGGCCGTATTCGTTGCAGTTGAAGATCGGCAGCACCGTGTGCAGCTTGTGATCGATGATGTAATCCAGGGCCTCGGTGATCTGGCCCTCGCGGCTCTCGCCGTCGCCGATGATGCAGTAGATCCGCTTGTCCAGCCCGTCCAGCCGCGCCGCCTCGGCAAGGCCGGCCGCCACGCTCAGGCCCTGGCCCAGCGAGCCAGTCGCCGAGTCGAAGAAGGGCATGCCTTCCATCGGGTTGGGATGCCCGTCCAGCTCGCTGTTCATCGAGCGCAGCGTCTTGAGGTCATCCACCGTGAGCTTGCGGCGATTGGCCGGGTCCTTGCCGTACATCACGCCGAGCTTGGCCAGCGCCGCGTACACCGCCGGCACCGCGTGGCCTTCGGAGAGCACGAGACGATCGCTGGTCGGGTAATCGGGGTAGTCCGGGCTCCACCGCATGGTGTGGAAGAGCAAGACCGTGACCAGGTGGCCGATGCCCATCGATGAGCTCGGGTGTCCGCTGCCCGCGGCGGCGGTCATCTCCAGTGCCAGACGGTCGATCTCCAGCGCTTGTGCATGAACGGCGGCTTCGAATGACATGCGGCGAACCTCCGTGAAGACGTCTACCCCTGCGCGAATCCCTCAAGCACAACAACCCCGCCGCCGACACGCGTCGGCGATGGGGTGGCCACCTACGTCGAGTCGGACGACTTCGTTCGGCCCACGCTCGGGTGCACAGCCGTGCTCCCACGCGGGCCTATGCCCCGGCGACGCCTCATCAGCTCGCCAGAGAATCGGACCGGTGAGTATCTGCAAACAAGCCAGACTTGACAACCCGCCGCCGACCGGAAAAGCAGATTTTCAGCCCTTTCCGCCGCGGTCCGGCCCGCTGTCAACCCGATCCATGAACCCCATATCGGTGAAAGCGTCCGTTCGTGTGCTCTTCCGGCCGGGCGTCCCCGCCCGGACCTCGGCGATTCTGCTCAATCTCGCCGAATCTTGCCTTCGCGCGTCCGGTTTGACGCACAGAGAGCAGCCCCCGACTCGTCTCGGCTGGGCAACCGGAGGGTTCGACCATGGCGACGCGTGCAGCACTCAGTCTCTTCACACTGGCCGGCCTCGCCGCCGTCGGCGGCATGGCGTCCCGCCCCGCCGCCCACGTCCCTCAAGGAACCGAGCCTCAGGTTCCGGTTTCGATGTGCCTCGCCGAGGGCACCGTGCTCACGCCCGAGCTCAAGTCCAAGCTCCACGCCGTGAACCAGGCCATCGCCGCGTACCTCGAGGTTGATCCCAACGACCCGTTCCAGGATCGCTACTTCCTGGGCTCTCGCTGGTCCGGCTAGCAGGGTGCGCCCCGCGTGATCACATGGTCCTTCGTGCCCGACACCGTCAGCATCACCGGCGCGCCCAACATCAACGAGCCCACCAGCAACAGCAGCCTCTTCGCGACCTTCGACGCCAAGATGGCCCGCGCCACCTGGATCGCCCACTTCCAGTCCTGCTTCGATCGCTGGGAGGCCCTCACCGGCATCGACTTCCAGCGCATCACCGCCGCCGGCGTCGATTGGGACGACGGCGCGAGCTGGTCGCTCTCGGGCAGCGCCACCCGCGGCGACATGCGCATCGGCATGCACCCGATCGACGGGCTCGGCGATGTTCTCGCGTACTGCTACTTCCCCGCCAACGGCAACATGGTCCTGGACAAGGACGACGCCGTCGGTTCCAGCAACCTCTTCAACTCCAGCAACACGTACCGCTTCCTCCGAAACGTCGTCACCCACGAGATGGGCCACGGCATCGGCCTCCAGCACGTCTGCTCCTCGAACACCTCGTTCCTGATGGAGCCGTTCATCAACACCAGCTTCGACGGCCCGCGCCACGACGACGTGCTGGGTGTGCAGCGCCACTACGGCGATATCAACGAGCCCGACAACACCGCCGCCACCGCCGTCAATTCCGGCGCCATCGCGCTCGCGCAGAGCCGCACGCTGGGCACCATCCCCGGCGTCTCCATCCCCACCTCGTCCACGCTCTCGATCGACGCCGATGGTGAGATCGACTACCACGCCTTCAGCACCTCGCAGATCCTGCTCGCCAACTTCACCCTCTCGCCCCAGGGCGCGACCTACGACAACTCCAGCCAGAACCCCGACGGCTCGTGCAACAGCGGCAACAGCACCAACTCCCTCGCCGCCGCCGATCTCGTCTTCGAGATCCGCACCGCCGCCGACGCGCTCGTGACAGCCGTCAACGCCACCGCCGCCGGAGCCGCCGAGACCGCCAGCGGCGTGCTCCTCTCACCGCCCGGCACGTACCACGTCAAGGTCTACGAGAACAACGCTCCGACCACCGCCCAGATGTACACCCTGACGATCGCGACGCCCACCGCCCCCAGCGTCACAGCCACCGACACACTCCCCAACTACGTCTCGCTCAACTGGACCGCGATCCCGAGCAACGACGGCTACACCATCAAGCGCAACACCATCAATTCCGAGGCCGGAGCCGTGACCGTCGGCACCTCCGGCTTCAACTCCTTCCTCGACACCACCGCCCCCGACAACCACACACAGTTCTACTTTGTCTACGCCACGCAGTTCGGCTCCCTCAAGCTCGTCGGGTCCGACAGCGGCTTCGCCAAGTGCTCGGGCGATCTCAACTCCAACGGCGAGGTCAACGACACCGACTTCGTCCTCTTCGCCGTCGCCTACAACCTCCTGAGCTGCGTCGACCCCGCGATGCCCGCCGGCTGCCCCGCGGATCTCAACCGCGACGGCTTCGTTGACGACATCGACTTCACAATCTTCGCCGCCGCGTACGACGCGCTGCTCTGTCCCTAAGAGCTCCGGTCGTCACGGACACAGCAACCCGTCGTACGCGACACTGAACGCCGCGAAGTCCGTGTCGTCGGTCGCGGTGTCGCCATCGATGTCGCCGCTCGAACCGCCCCCGTCGTAGGCCGCCGCAAAGATCGAGAAGTCCAGGTCGTCCACCAGCTGATCGGCGTTGAAGTCTCCCGGACAGAAGCGGCGCGGCCCGACGCACCGCGCCGGGTTTCCGGTGCCAACCGCGAGCGTCGAGTCGAGCGACCATTCGCCCGCCGTTGAGCGAACCCGCAGACGCAGCCCCACCGGCGTGCCGCACGGCGCCCACGCAGGTACCGACACAACAAACGGTCGCGCCGGGCTCGCCAGCACGCCCCGCACCAAGTCTCCCGGGGACGGGGCCGCGACCCGCACCACGACCCCGGGGGTGACAGGTTCGAGCATGAGCTCTGTCAGCTCCGCCTCCGCCGCGCCAATGTTGAGCAAGTCGGGCGTCAGCCGCAGGTACGACTCGCCCGGGTCGGCCCGCCCGTTCGCGTTGCCGTCACCGAACGCGTCATCCAGCCTCCAGCGCACCAGCTGCACCTCCGCCCCCGCCGAGGGCGGCTCGATCGCGAAGTCGAAGTCGGAGATGTCGAAGAAATCCCGACCCACGGGTTGCACGCGGATCCGGCATCGATCCCAAGGCCCGTCCGGCAGCGCGACCGCCGCGAGCCCCGTGTTCGCCACGTTCTCCGCCAGCACCTCTGGGTACGTCAACCCCGCGTCACGGGACAAGAGAAGGCGCACGCGGTCCGCCGAGATCGGCGCCTTCTCGGTGTTCGCCACGCTCCACCGCACCGCCGCCGCCCCGCGCAGCGTGGTCGCGCTCGTCGGGAACTGCACCGCAAACGGCCCCGCGTTCGCCACCACCTGCACGCTCTTGAACTGAAACGACGCCAGCCCCGCGGGCGCCGCGTTGTCACGCACCGTGATCATGAACGTCAGGTTCCGCGCCACCGACGGCAGGATCTCCCCCGGCACGCTCACGCGTGTGGACAGCGTCGCCAGGCTCGGGATCGAGCGCACCGCCGACGCGCTCGGCGGATACGAACGGATGATCGGCCCTGCTCCCGGGTCGATGCCGCTTAGCGAGCGCTGCGGGCCCAGATCAATCTGCTCCCAGCAGTACGTGAGCGGGTCGCCCTCCGCATCCGTCGCCTCCGCACGCAGCTCGAACGGCGTCCGCGCCGGGATCAGGCTCTGCGGCGGCTGCACAATCATCGCGGGCTGGTTCGCCACCGCAATCACCTCGCCGCACGCGGCGTTGTCAATCGTGTTCCGGATCGACAGCAGCGACATCCCGTGGAAGTACTCGTCTCGTCGCAGCACCACGTTGTCGCCGCCGCACGCGCCGCCGTAGGACATGATCGTCGATCCGCTGCCGGGCTCGTACGCAAAGTCCGGTGCTCGTGTCTCGGGCGTGCACGCTCCCTGCGCCCCGTTCCATGAGTGCCGCGCCCCGAGCTGGTGCCCCATCTCGTGGATAAACGTCCCGAAGCCGCCGGTCGCCGAGGTGAAGTTCCCGCTGACACCCTGGCCCTTGAGATTGACCTTGCAGACGCCCTCCAGTATCGCGACCCCGCCGCCGTTCATCGTCAGCACGTGGCCCAGGTCGTAGCCATTGGGACCAAGCGCCGCATCCATCACCGCCTGGTTCTGCGTCATGAGTTCGACGTTGGAACCCGAGTACGGGTCTCTGCGACCTGGCCCGAACACCAAGCTCTCCGTGCCCGCCGCGAGCACGAGCCGCGCCGCGAGCTCGCGCTCGAACACGGCGTTCGCGTCATTTACAAGTTCAACAATCGCCTCGAACGCCGAGGCGTTGCTCCCGCCGTGGGCCGCCACCCACCCCGCCGTTGCCGCGAGCCCGAGGCGATACACCCGAAGCACCGACTCGCCTTCCGCGCGAAGCGTCAGCGGCCTCGAAGGCTCCGCGTCCACGGTCTCGCACGCCATCAAGATCCCATCGCCGAGCGCACGCGTCCGCGCGACGCCCTCCTCGGAAACATCGATCACCCGCCCCGGCCCGGAGCCCACAAGCACCGCGTGCAGGCGATCGCCGATGCGAGCCAGGCGCCCGGTGATCGCAGGATCGTCCACGCCCCGAAGGGTGAACCCCTCAACCCGCATCATCTCGGGGGAGCGCTCGAGAATCGCCGCTCGCTGCACCCAAACCCGGGAGCTCTGGTCCGTCGCATCGAGAAGAAGCTCGGCCGTTGCTGCCGGCTCGACCGTGTCAAGCGTTCGCAAGTTCTCGTGGTGCAAACGCTTGAGATCAGGGCTGCGAGCCCCGGCCGCCGACGCCAAACCGGCCGAGACCGCGAACGACAGCACCAGCCTCATCAAACCAGCCGTTCGCATCTCCGCCCTCCTTGCCGCCCCATCGTGCCGACCTCGTGGTGCCGCTTCGTCCTCCCTTCTTGCCGGGTTGCCACCCGATCGGAAATCATCCGGGGATGGGCAAGAGAGTGCAACGACGCCGATTGCCGCCCGCGGGGCATCGAACCCATGGGGTTTGTGATACCATCCCCCGCTACGGCTAGCACCACGCGAAAGCGTCGGTGCGGGGTGGGGGGGAGGCGGGGCGTCCAGACATTTGTTGCCACGGATGCGCGACCGCGGTCGCGTTCGGAAGGGAGTCGTTCATGAAAGTCATCTGCGATCGCGGCGCTCTGCTCGACGCCGTCAACCTGATCTCCGGCGCCGTCGCCGCCCGCACCCCCAAGGTCCAGCTGACCTGCGTCAAGCTTTCCGCCACCAAGCGCGGCAGCGCGGGCGAACTCGCCCTCCTCGCCACCGACGCCGAGATCTCCCTCCGCCTCAAGCTCGCCCAGGTCGATGTGCAGCAGCCCGGCGAGGCCCTGATCCCCGCCGACAAACTCCGCCAGATCATCTCCGCCGAGGACTCCGAGCCCACGCTCACCCTCGAAACCGAGAACGAGGTCCTCCACATCAAGGGCCAGGACGCGCACTTCAAGGTCTTCGGCTACAACGTCGCCGACTACCCGCCCGTCCCCGAGATCGCTGGCGTCATCGCCGGCAGCGACGCCAACAAGGCCAAGGCCGTCTTCACCCAGAACGCCGGCGCCCTCTCCGCCACCGTCGCCCGCACCCTCTTCGCCACCGCACGCGAGAACAGCCGCTACGCCATCAACGGCGTGCTCATGAAGCGCGACGGCAAGAAGCTCGAGATGGTCGCCACCGACGGCCGCCGCATGGCCATGTGCCGCGCCACCCTCACCGGCGCCGCCGACAAGGACGCCAAGGCCATCTCCTGCATCGTCCCCACCAAGGCGCTGAACATGCTGATGCGCCTGATCAACAACCCCGACGACGTGGTGCAGATCGCCATCACCGACAACCAGGTGTTCTTCGGCGTCGGCGCCGCCGCGGGCAAGAACGACACCCAGCACGCCGTCCTTTCCTCCACGCTCGTCGAGGGCACCTTCCCTCCCTACGAGGACGTCATCCCCAAGGACCAGGACAAGAAGGTCACCTTCGACCGCGACGTCGTCTCCAGCGCCGTCCGACGCGCCGCCCTGCTCACCAACGAGGAATCCCGCGGCGTGCGCATGGCCTTCAAGGCCAAGGGCAAGCAGCTCGAACTCTCCAGCCGCGCCCCCGAGATGGGCGAAGCCCGCGTCGAGGTCGGCCTCGCCGGCTACGAGGGCGACGACATCGAGATCGGCTTCAACCCCACCTTCATCACCGACGCCCTCAAGGTCATGAACGACCCCCAGGTCATCATGGAGCTCAAGGCCCCCAACAAGCCCGGCGTCATCAAAAGCGGCAGCGACTTCGTCTACGTTGTCATGCCCGTCAACCTGCAGTAAACATGCCCGCCCCGGCGCGAACCGCACTCGCCTTGCTCGCCGCGAGCCTCGCGCTCGCCGGCTGCAACTACGAGCGCCTTCCCACCTCCTTCGACCTCGCCCGCCAGTCCGATCAGCCCGGCCTCGTCATCCAGTTCGCCGAGGCCATGCGCGACCCCGCGAGCATGAAGTTCCCGCCCGTCACGGTGCGTCTGCTCCGCGTCGATGACGCCGCCTTCCGCGACGGCGATTTCGACCTCAGCCTCGCCCTCGACGCCGCCGAACAAGCCGATCAATCCCAGCAATCCATCGATGCCGTGCGCGACATCCCGCTGAACCAGCGCACCCGTCGCGTGCAGCTCGCCCCCTCCGATCCCATCCTCTCCGCGACCAAGGTCTACGTCGCAGCCCTGGTCCCGTGGAGCGACCGCGAGCCTCCCCGCGAGAACTTCGTCGAGCGCGTCGGCATCTTCGACGAGCAAGGCCGCGAGATATCCCCCTATGTCGCCGACCCCGCCCTCCGCATCGGCGGCGTCGAGCGCGTCCCGCCCGATCCCAACGACCCCGCGGCCCCCCGACGGGCCGCGTTGCTCGACGCCGCCCTCATCCGCGACAAGGGACTCTCCCTCGAGATCGACCGCGGCGGCGTCCGCGTCGTCCCCTCCTCGCTCCGCGTCCGCGAAGCCCGCGCCATCGACCCCGCCGCACCCTCGACGCGCTAGGACGGACTCGGTTGTTCAACAGCGTGTTGGACCGACAGCGAGCCGGCACGTCTTCGCCCCGGCACGCTGAATCTGCCGCTACCTTCGAGCATTCTGCCTCTTCCCCCTGCTCCCCTCCTCCCCTGCCCCCCTTCCCGATTTGCACTCCCCT
>DASVYC010000060.1:0-18682 GCA_036392375.1 Phycisphaerales bacterium | reverse complement strand
GCCACGCAGCTACACCAGCCCAGCCGCCCCAAAGCGGCGACGCTGATCGTCCTGCGCCGCCCCGCGGAGGCGACGGCTTGATCGGACCACTCGCCCAGCCCACCCCTTCCCCGGTCCCCGGCTCTGCGCCGGGTGTGGGCGGCCCCTGGGCGACGGCGCTGTTGAATGCGATCGGTGAGGGCGTCTGCCTCAGCCGCTTGACCGGCGAACTGCTCTGGAGCAACGAGCTTTTTAACACGCTCGACCCGGCGACCCGAGCCTTGGCCAACTCCGCGGCCCAGGAAACCGCGCACGAGATCATCGAGTACCGGCGTCTGGGGCTCCCCGAAAAGACCGGCACCCGCGGCACCTCGCAGCGGCTGGAACTCGCCAGCGCCGACGGCAGCCGCTACTTCGAGATGTACGTTTCGGTTGTGGAGGCTGCCTTCGAGGCCAAGCCCCCCGAAACGCTGGTGTCCAGCGTGCTGCGTGATGTCACATCCGCCAATCGCGTCCGACTGCGGATGGACGCGATCGATCGGGCCGGTGCCGAGCTCTTCGCGATGGACGCCGACGCGGTTCGGAAGCTCAACGCCGCCGAGCGACTGAAAGTTCTCGAAGACAAAATCGTTCGATTCTCCCGCGACCTGCTCCGCTTCGACCACTTCGCCATCCGCCTGCTTGACGCCAAGACCGGCCGCCTCGAACTCGTCACCAAAGTTGGTCTGCCAAGCGAGTACGAGGCGTTCGATCTCTTCGCCAAGCCAGAGGGCAACGGCATCAGCGGCTGGGTCGCCGCCAGCGGCAAGAGCTACATCTGCGACGACACCAGCAAGGACGACCTCTTCCTCCCCGGCCTGAGCGGTGCAAAGTCGAGCCTCACTGTCCCCCTCCGCCTGCACGATCGCGTGACCGGCATTCTCAACGTCGAGAGCGAGCGCGAGCACGCCTTCGACGATGACGATCGCCAGCTCGCCGAGATCTTCGCCCGCTACATCGCGATGGCGATCCACATGCAGGAAAACCTCGTCGTCGAACGCACGGTGACGAACATGAACGTCTCCGGCCGCGTGGAGGGCGAACTGGCCGAGCCGCTCTCGGATATCGTGCAACAAGTCGAGGCGCTGCAGAACATCGTCTCGGGCGATGCGGCCACCAGCGCGCACGTCGCCCGCATCCTGCGTGATGTGGAAGCGATCCGTTCCCGCGTCCGCGAGGTCGCCAGCGGGCCTCAGACGCTGCTGGGCGTCGAGAAGGCGATGGAGAACCGGACCACGGATCCGGTGCTCGCCGGCCGCCGCGTGCTCATCGCCGACGATCAGCCCAAGATCCGCCAGATCATCGGCAGCGTGCTCCGCAACCGCGGCGCGAAGGTCACCGTCTGCAACGGCGGCACCGAGGCGATCAGCGCCCTCGAGACCGCCGCCATCGAGCAGGAAGTGCCCTTCGACCTCGTCGTCTCCGACATCCGCATGCCCGACCACAACGGCTACGAGGTCTTCGCCGCGGCCAAGAAGTACCGCCCCGATATCCCGGTCATACTCATGACCGGCTTCGGCTACGACCCGCACCACTCGATCGTCCGCGCCAGCCAGGAAGGCCTGCAGTGCGTGCTCTTCAAGCCCTTCCAGATCGAACAGCTTGTGGACACGGTCAAGCAAGCTCTCAAGGGCAAGTAAGTACAGCCAACGTCCCGGGTGCCACTGCCGAGGGCTTCGCTCGGCAGTGTGATCGTCAACATGGTCACCCGGAAAACGGCACCCTCACTGCCGACGCCAAGCCGTCGGCAGTGGCACCCTGCAGTGGAACCCCGAAAAGGCGATGTCGGGCTCATCCGACTTTCGCGGGAACCGCGCGTGACAATTGCTCGAGCGTCGCCTTCTCGCCAGCGGGGAGCTTCGCAGCCAAGCCGAGCGCTTCGTACGTCTGCAGCTTCGACGCCGCTTCCATGCCCGCGTACGCGTCGTCGGTCTCGATGATGGTGCGGCCCATGACTTCTTCCAGCCGCGCTTTGGTGTACTTGGGCTTCTCTGCAGCCGTGGTCTTGGTGCCGTACTGATTGAGGTTGGACGCGAAGATGCCGGCCGCCGAGACCGGCAGAAAATCCTCGTATCGCAGGCCCTCGACTTGCACGAGTCCCTGCGCGACGAGCTGCTTCAGATCAGTCGTGCCGATCGTGCCCTTGGCCGCGACACCCTTCGCGGTCGCGACGTAACGCCCGTAGATCAAACCCTGATCTACAAGCTCGCGTAGCGTCTTGGGGAATGGCTTGTACGCAGAGACCTGGTCGGCCTCATACTGATCGAAATTGGTCTTGACGACCCCGGGGTTCTTGTCGCGCTGCGCGTCCGCGGCCGTCAGGCACGCGTCGTACAGGTCACGCCCCTTCTTGGTCGTCGCGTAGAAGCGCTGCTCGATTTCTCCGAAGCGAGCGGTGTGCACCGTCTCGGTGGTAGTCCCGTCGGGATTGGTAAAGGTCACCGGCTCGGTCAGCGCCTTGTACGCATCCTGACGCAGCAGCACCGGTGTGTCCCAGCTCGGGCCTTCGGTGAAGTCCTTGAAGCCCGCGTGCTTGTAGGCCTTGAGCTGCAGGTCGCTTTGCAGGAGTCGCTTCGTCAACGCGTCGGCGAGCTTCGCTGGCGCGTCGGGCGCAGGCTTGGCGCCGGGGTACGCCTCCACCTGCTCGCGGCTCAGGTGCTTGAAGTGCAGCTTCATGTAGTCGCGGTCGGCGAAGGTCGTGAGCCGCGTGAGAGCCTTCTCCGCACGCCGCCGGAACTCGGCTTCGGGCATCTCTCCCAGACAGAGCTTCATCGCCGAGGTGTACAGGTCCATGCAGAACGTGTTGGGCGTCAGGTGATTCAGGTGATGAGCCTGGAAGCACGCGATGTCGGCGGCGATCTTGAACCCCGCGTCGCACAGCTCCTTGTACAGCGCGTGGTCGCGGGCTTTGCCCGTCCACTTGAAGATCCGCTCGGTCCCTTCACGGATAAGCTCGTTCGCGTCGTTCCAGTCCAGGCCGCCCTGCTTCTCGCCCTTCTCGATGAGCTGCTTGGCCTTGTCGCTGAACACCGTCCGCTGCGCCAGCAGAGCTTCGATGCGTTCCTTGGTCTTTGCGTCGAAGTAATCCGTCAGCAAGAGCGATGAGAAGACGCGGTGCTCGGGGTTGTGGGCCGAGCGGAACGCGGTCGCGATGATCGGCTGACTCTTGGCACCGACATTCGCCATGTCGTAAAAGTTGTGCGGTTCCATCGCGAACTGCGCGAAGAACCGCGCGATCCAGCCGTACTCGTCCGGTCGCCCGATGCGGATCGCCCCGTGCCGCTCGCCGCTGGTCTTGTCGAGCTGATCGTCGCTGAGCGAGAACCCCGTGTACATCTGCCCCAGCAGCGCGCACACCGCCTTGTTGCACTCCTTGTTGACGAGCAGCGCCTTGTCGTACAGCGGCACCTCCTTCCCGAACATGGTCGAGAGCTCGGCGAACAGGCGGTGCTGCATCTGCACTTTGTCTGCGAGCGGGCCGCCCGACAGTTTCGACGGCTGCTTGGCAAAGGTGGTCATGGGATCCCTCTGAGTTCGTGGCTGCAAACGGCGGCGACAGTGTGAAGTCTACCGCAGAGTCGGCTTTCTACGCCAGCCAACATCGGCGAGATCGCCCGAGATCCTCGGGAGTTCAGGGTCTTTGCAGTGGACTCGCTCGGCGCGTGCCCCGTGAGTGTTGGAATCTCGGGCCTGTGAGCGCGGTCCGCAATGGTCAGGGCCCCGTTCGCATCTCAGGACGCCGCACGTTTGATCCCCACCAAGACCCGCGGCAGGTTGTCGATGTCCTGCAGCACACGCACGTCTTCGAGCATGGGGTGAGCCGCGGCAAGCGCTCTCGCTCGCTCGCAGTTGCACGACGCCAATTCAATCAGCAGCAGCCCGCCCGGCCGGAGCAGCGGCGGCCCCTTCTCGATGAGCGGCAGGACATAGCTCATGCCGTCCGCGCCCCCGCGGAGCGCCAGTTCGGGCTCGTGGTTCTTGACGTTGGGCTCGATCGCGTCCCACTCATGATCGGGAACGTACGGCGGGTTGCTCACGAGGTAGTGCAGCGACTCGTGAGCCCGAGTGGTGGGGTGCTCGAGCAGCGGCGTAAGCATGTCGCCCTGCAGAAGCTCCAGACGATCGATCACGCCGTGCCGGACTGCGTTCAGGCGTGCGACAGCGAGCGCGTCGGGCGAGATGTCCGTTGCCACCGCCCGCGCCTGCTTCATGGTGAAGAGCAGGGAGGTGGCGATGCACGATGATCCGGTGCACACATCTGCAAAAAACACCCCCTCGCCGGCCGTGCCGCCGAAGCCCGGGGCTGTGCGGGCGTGCTGCAGGACGTACTCGACGATGGTCTGGGTCGCCGGCCGAGGGATGAGCACCCGCTTATCGACCGTGAAAGTCATCCCAAAGAACACACACTCCCCAACCAGGTACTGCACCGGTTCGTGCTTGATCGCCCGGGCGACGAGATCACGCAGCGACTTCTTCTCAAGTTCGGTCGCCGGCCGATCCGGCTCCATGTACAGCCGCAGCCGTTGGCAACCCAGCACGTGGCTCATCAGCATCTCGGACATAAGCCGCGGCGAGTCGAGCTTGTTGCGCGTGAACGCCTCGCTCATCCACGCGAGCAGCTTTCGAGTCGTCCATGTTTCGGCGGCGGTTGCGGACACGCGAAAGTGTACGGGCGTCCGCTACTTCCCTTCGAACCAATTGCTCCCCGAGTTCGCATCAACCTTCAAAGGCACGCTCAGCGTCATCGCCCCCTCCATCTTAGCGACGATCAGGGCCTTGGCCTGCTCAACAAACACATCCGGGCACTCGAACACCAGTTCGTCATGAATCTGCAGCAGCATCTTCAGGCCCTTCGGTGCCCGTGCTTCGTCGATCTCGTGCTGGATATGCACCATCGCCACCTTGATCAGGTCCGCCGCGCTCCCCTGCACCACGCTGTTGATGGCCGTCCGCTCGGCGAACGCCCTGCGTTGCGGGTTGGCGCTCTCGATCTCGGGGATCGGCCGCCGCCGTTTCATGATCGTCTCGACATACCCGAACCGCTTGGCTTGGGCGACGCACTCTTCCAGGAACGTCGTGATCCCCGCGAAGCGCTTCTTGTACCCCGCGATGATCTCCGCCGCGGCGTCGTTCTCGATGTTCAGCCGCCGCGCCAGCCCGTACGCCGTGATGCCGTAGACAATCCCGAAGTTCACCATCTTCGCGCCGCTGCGTTGCTCCTTGGTCACTGTCTCCAGCGGCACGCCGTGGATCTGAGCCGCGACGGCCGTGTGGATGTCCTCGCCTTTGTGGAATGCCTCTGTGAGCGCGGGGTCGCGTGCGAGGTGGGCGAGTAGCCGCAGCTCGATCTGCGAGTAGTCCGCGGTGATGAGCTTGCAGCCCGGCGGCGCGACGAAGGCTTTGCGGATCTCGCGGCCGACGTCGGTCCGGATCGGAATGTTCTGCAGGTTCGGGTCGCTGCTCGCCAGCCGCCCCGTGGCCGCGACGGTCTGGTTGAATGACGTGTGCACACGCCCGGTGCGTGGGTTGATCTCTTCCTTGAGCGCAACCAGGTACGTCGAAACAAGCTTCGACAACTGCCGGTATTCCAAGATCAGCTTCGGGATCGGCGTCGTCAGCGTCGCATCCTCGCCGAGCTTCTCCAGCACCTCGGCGTCGGTCGAGTACCCGGTCTTGGTCTTCTTGATCGGCTTGATGCCCAGGCCCGGCGTCGCGTCGTCGGGGCTGTTGAAGAGTGCCGCCGCGAGCTGTTTGGGCGAGTCGGGATCGAACGTCCGCAGGATCGATCGCTTCGCCTCGGCGTCGAGATCGTTGAGAATCTGCCCAAGCTTCGATTGCAGCCGTGAGCGCTGACGATCCAGCTCCGCCGCGTCGACGATGATGCCGTTGTGCTCAAGCTCCGCCAGCACGCCGACCAGAGGCATCTCCAGCTTGTAGAAGAGATCGTTCAACCCCATTGCCCGGAGCTGCGGCCACATCACCTCCGCCAACGCGAGTGCCAGGTCGGCGTCCCCTGCCGCGTACGGCGTCGCCAGATCCACAGGCACCGTGTCGAAACACCGTTGCTCCTTGCCCGATCCGATCAGTTCTGATATCGACGACTTTGTGCGGCCGAGCAGGGCGAGCGCCAGCGGCTCCAACCCGTGCGAAGAGCGCGAGGCGTCGATGAGGTACGACGCCACCATCGTGTCCCCGCCGCCCGCTGAGAAGTACCCGCGCAGGTTGATCCCGACGCCCCGCAGGACAATCAGGTCGTACTTGAGGTTGTGCCCGACTTTGGGCTTGTGTGCGTCTTCGAGTATCGGGCGCAGCGCATCGACCACCGTGCGTTCATCCAGGTGCGAGCCGCAGTCGGGTGAGCGCACCGGGATGTACGCTCCGGCTCCGACCCTGGTGCTCACGCTGATGCCGCAGAGCTGGGCACGCGTGGGCGACACGCTCGTGGTTTCGGTGTCAATCGCGATGAGCGGGGCCGCTTCCAGTTCGCCGAGCAACGACTTGAGTTCTTCATGGTTCTTGATGCAGCGGTACGCGCCGCCCGGGTTCGTGATCGTCCGCGGCTCGCTCGCCGCCACCGACGCGAACAGCCCTCCCTCAAACAACCCCACCTCGCCAGACTTGCGATTCGGCACGATTCCGTGAGGCATTGGCGCGTCGGCGGTGGAGGGGATTGCCCCGTGGCTCGACGGGGCCGAGCGACTCGCACCAAAGAGCCCACCAGCATCGTCGCTCGAGGCCGAGCCCCTGGGCTTGTTCGCTGCCGTTGCGGGAGCCGGGCCGGCTTCGGGAGGTGTCTCTCCCCGCGCCAGCATGAGAGCACGTACGTCGTCCTGGTAGCGGTTGAATCCAAGTTCCTTCAGCACGGGAATGAGCCGCCCGAGTTGCAGCTTGTTCGTATCGGTCGCGTCGAGCGCAAACTCGATGGGCGCGTCGTGCCGCAGCGTTACAAGCTGGCGGCTCAACGCAAGCTGGGGGATCGCCTCGCGGATCTTCTCCCCCCGCTTGCCCTTGATCGTGTCCGCCTTGGCGATGAGCGCCTCCAACGATCCGTGCTCCGCGATCAGTGCGGCGGACGTCTTCTCGCCGACGCCTTCGACACCGGGCACGTTGTCCACCGTGTCGCCCATCAGCGCCAGGTAGTCGATGATCTGCTTGGGCGCGAGCCCCAGTTCCGCTTTCAACTCCTCGACGCCGATCTTGAGATCCGTGTGGATGTCAAAGAGCTCGACGGGCGCCACCTTCTTCGCCGCGTCCTCGCCGCGAAGCAGCTGCTTCAGGTCCTTGTCCTTGCTCACGATCCGCACCCGCAGCTCGGGCTTCTCGCGCTCCAGCCGCTCCACGATCGACGCCACCACGTCGTCCGCCTCAAACCCCTCCGACCCGATCACCGGCACGCCGATGTCCCTCAGGATCGACAAACACCGCTCCACCTGCGGAAACAGATCCTCCGGCGGCGGCGGCCGATGGGCCTTGTAATCCGGATAGATCCGCGAGCGGAACGTCCCCTGATCCCCCGACACATCCAGGGCCACCGCGACAAACTCCGGCCGCCCGCCCAGCTTCCCCTCGCCCCGCAACAGCTTCAGCATCATCCCGATGAAGCCGAACGTCATGTTCGTCGGCTCCTTGGTCACCGGCGAGGTCATGGGCGTGCGAATGGCGTGGTACGCACGGAAGAACTGGGCGTAGCCGTCGATGAGGTAGAGGGTGGGCAAGGGCTGTGTCCCGGGCGAACGAGCGCGTCATTCGGTGCGACGGCGTGCCCCGTGCCTCACCCGAAGCACGTACACGTCGCTCGAACGCACAGCATAGATGATCCGGTACGCACCGACCGGACGGACCCGCACGTCCCGACCGGAGCGGGCGAACGCCGGTTCCCGCGGATACCGCTTGGGAAAGACACCCAGATCGCGAACGCAATCCAGCAGGAAGTCGTAGTACTCAAGCGCTCGATCGGGTGCCTGCTCCGCGATAAAGTCGCGGATCGCGAGCAGGTCGCGTTCGGCCGCCGGTCCGATGATGATCTTGAGGCGTCGCATCGCTCACGCAGACTTGCGCCGTGTGCTCTTGCGTGCCAGTGCTTTGCGCGATTCGGCCGCAAAGCCCTCAAAGTCGCGGCCCTTGCCCGCGTCCATCTCCCGCAAAGCCGAGTCGATCTCCCGGAACTCCCGAGCACGCTCCGCCAAGTCCACCAGCCGCTGGTACGACGCCGCGTCCTGTACCACCACCGCAGCCCGCCCGTTCACGGTGAGCACCTCGGCCCGCCCGGTCTTCTTCAGCCGCGCGATGTGCGCCTTGGCGCTGCGCTGAAACTCGGTGAGTGGTCGGATGTCGGGTGCTTCAAACATGTTCTACTCCTGCGATATCGCTGCGATAAAACTGTAGCATGGATCGGCCGAATCGACCATGCAAGTTCGCCCCGATCGAGATCGACGGGGGAATCGCCTGATCCACCCGCGAAATCCAAGCCTCCCGCACGGCTTCTGCCGATCTTCCCCGATGCTCTCCAACCCCGACCTCCGCCCCACAACCCCCGAGCAGCGCACCTGGTCCACCTGGCACATCGCCGCCCTCTGGATCGGCATGGCCGTCTGCATCACCACCTACACCATCGCCGCGGGCATGATCGGTCAGGGCATGAACTGGTGGCAGGCCACCCTTACCGTCGCCCTGGGCAACCTCATCGTCCTCATCCCGATGACCCTCAACGGGCACCCCGGCGCGAAGTACGGCATCCCCTTCCCCGTCCTCATGCGAGCCTCCTTCGGCACCGTCGGGGCCAACGTCCCCGCTCTCGCCCGCGCCCTCGTCGCCTGCGGCTGGTTCGGCATCCAGACCTGGATCGGCGGCGACGCCATCTACCAGATCCTCGGCGCCACCGGCTTCATCGATCTCGCCGCCGAACCGACCCGCATCCTGTCTATCGGCATCACGCTCTGGCAGACCGCCTGCTTCCTCGCCTTCTGGGCCATCAACCTGCACTTCGTCTGGCACGGCATGGACTCGATCAAGTGGATGGAGTCCTGGGCCGCACCGTTCCTGATCGCCTCCGGCCTCGCGCTTATGGCCTGGGCGCTCTGGCGTGTCTCCCAGGTCCAGCCCGTCTCCACGCTCTTTGACAACTCGTCGAAGTTCGCCACCACCTCCGACTTCATGAAGGTCTTCATCCCCAACCTCACCGCCATGGTCGGCTACTGGGCCACGCTCTCGCTCAACATTCCCGACTTCACCCGCTACGCCAAGAGCCAGAAGTCCCAGGTCTGGGGCCAGACCCTCGGCCTGCCCACCACGATGACCCTCTTCTGCTTCATCGGCATCGTGGTAACGAGCGCCACGACCATCATCTTCAAGCAGACCATCTGGGACCCGGTAAAGCTCGTCGCGACCCTCGGCTCGCTGCCGGTGATCGTGATCTCCCTCGTCGCCCTCTCGGTCGCCACGCTCTCGACCAACATCGCCGCCAACGTCGTCAGCCCCGCCAACGACTTCGCGAATCTCGCCCCGTCGAAGATCTCTTTCCGCACCGGCGGCATGATCACCGCCGTCCTCGGCGTCCTCATGGCCCCGTGGTACCTCTACAACAACCTCGGCGCGTACATCTTCACATGGCTCATCGGGTACAGCGCCCTGCTCGGCCCCATCGCCGGCATCATGCTCTGCGACTACTACCTGATCCGCCGCACCAACCTCAACGTGGATGCGCTTTACGACGAGAAAGGCGAGTACTCCTACGGCGGCCGCGGCTGGAACTGGCGAGCGCTTGTCGCTTTCGCCGTCGCAGTGGCGCCAAACCTCCCCGGATTCCTGAATGCCGCGTCCAACCGGACGCACGCGCTCGCCGCCGCACCGGGCTCGACGGTGGTGCCGTTGTTCCCCGAAGTCTTCGACACGATCTACGGCTTTGCTTGGTTCGTCGGGCTCTTCCTCGGCGCGGCGGCGTATCTCGTCCTCACGCCGCGCGGCGCTTCGATGCCGCAGCCTCAACCCCGATCGTGATGCTTCATCGCGTGAGCGTGCAACGCCTTCATACGCTCGATCATCCCCGCGCTCGGCTCCAGCTTCCGCCGCTTCATCGCCGCTTTCGCCACCTCGAGGAATTTCTCGAATCGGAACGGCCGCCGACCCGCGTCCGTGCACCAACTGAACCCCGGCACACACCCCGACACCGCGGGCGTCTGTGCGAACATGCTCCCCGTGTGCAGAATGCTCCCCGTCATGATCCGCGTGCAGATCGCGGTCTTGACATGATCGCCGATGATCGCGCCCAGGAACTGCTGCCCGGTGCGTTCGTTGCTCATGCCCGGCGCCGCGATGCAGATCACCTCGCCGTAGGTGTTCAGGAGATTGCTGTTCGTCGTGCCGGCGCCCAGGTTCACCCACTCGCCGATGTACGAATCGCCGAGGTGCCCGTCGTGAGCCTTGTTCGCGAAGCCCTGGAAGATCGTGCCGCCGACCTCGCCCGCCACCTTGCAGTGCGGGCCGATCACCGTGTGCCCCTTGATCAGAGCCTTATCCAGCACCGTCGCGTGCGGCAACAGCGCGCACGGCCCGATCAGCGTCACCCCCGGCCGCACCACCGTGTCCGGCCCGATCGCGATCGGCCCGTGCTCCAAGTCCAGCGTCACGCCGGGATAGATCTTCGCCGAGGGGCTGAGCGTGAGCGGAAACTCGCCGAACGCCGTCACGCCCGCCGGGATGTCCGCGGGCTCGCCGTCGTCGAGCAGTTCCATGTCGCTCTGGATGCAGTCATCGCGATACGTCCGCACATGCCACGGCCTGCTGAGCAGCACCGGGAACGGCAGCGTCGCCACACCCACCGCGTTCAGCGGCTGTCCAGCCAGAAACGCGTTCGCTGCCTCGGGTGATACCAACGCCGCGACGAGCGAGCCGGTCTTGTCCTCCACGATCGACTGCCCAACCTGCAGGTCCGCGATCGGTTCGTAACTGAGCGGGCAGCGGCCATTGATCAAGAGGACCGGGGAAGCCGATTCCACCCGCGCGTTTACCCGCAAACTCGGGTGACGCTCCCGCGTGATTGTCGCCAGATGCTCCGGTACCGACAACGACACGATGTCGAGGTCGAGCGCGAGCCGCAGCCGCTCCAGCATCGTGAGCACACCGGTGCGCACATCGAATGATGCCCGCAGATCCGTCAGCGGCGAGAGGTTCGGATGGTTGTCATCAAACACGATCGCGGGCGTCATATCGGCCCAGTGTATCGCAACCGGCTCCGCTGGAGCCTCTCGCGTGAGCGAGAGGACGCAACCCGCTCCCAATTCTCAACGCCATTCGCCATCCGTCCGCATCCTTCCGCGCATCCCGTGCGCCCCGCCCCGCCCGCTTCGCTACCTTTCACGCAGGAGGTCCCGTGCCCGGCATTATCTTCGACTTCGACGGCGTGATCGTGGACAGCGAACCCGTGCACGAGGCCGCGCTCCTCGAAGCCGCCAAAACGCTGGGCATGTCCTTCACCCACCAGCAGTACCTCGACGAACTCATCGGCTTCGACGACCGCGATTTCTATCCTGCGCTCTGCCGCCTGAACGCGCGGCAGGTCATGCAGTCCGAGTGGCAGTCGTTCTTTGCCGCCAAGAAGCCCGCAGTGAAGAAAGCCCTCGCGAGCGGCGCCGCCGCCCCGTACCCCGGCACGATCAGCCTCATCAAGGAAGCCGCCCGCCGCGAGATCCCCATCGCAGTCTGCTCGGGCGCGCTCAAGGCCGAGATCGAGATCGTGCTCGATGCGCTCGCGCTCCGCTCCGTCTTCCGCGCCCTCGTTAGCGCCGACGACGTCGCCCACTCCAAGCCCGATCCCACCGGCTACCGCATGGCCGCCAAGTCCCTCGGCCTCGCCCCGAGCGAATGCGTCGCGATCGAAGACACGCCCACCGGCTGCCAGAGCGCGATCAGCGCGGGCATCGCCGTTATAGCAGTGGGGCACTCGCTCCCGCAGCACGTCTTCCCGAGCAAGATCGCGGCGTTCCGTCAGAACTCCTCCGAACTCACACTCGACGAGCTGCTCGCGTTCGCCGGACGGTAATCGACTCGCGTAGCACCGCGTGTTCCGAACCCCGCGCCTCCCCGCCCCCCGAAGCGGAGAGGGGTGGTCGAGCGCAGCGAGACCGGGAAGGGGTGCATCGGTACACCCGACCTCACTACCCCGGCAACAACGTCGGCATCCCCGTCCGCGTCCGCGGCACCTCGCGCACCCGCGCGTCCGACGAGAGCCCGATCACCCGCTCGATCTCATCCGCCGCCCGCGGGCCGGCGTGGAGACCCTCGAACTTCTCCAGCACCAGCCGCATCGCACGCCGCTGGGCTTCGAGCTTTGCAGGGTCGTGCAGCAACTCCGACGCCTTTCTGGCGATCGGCGTCGCCCCGCCAAAGTGCGGCACAAACTCCGGCACGATCTCCTCGTCCGCCAGCAGGTTCGGAAGTGTGAAGTACTTCGTCGTCACGACCCAGCGCGCCACCAGGTGGTACGCCAACGGATTGATTTTGTACAAGATGACCATCGGCTTGAGCTGCCGCGAGATCTGGAGCGTCACCGTGCCCGATACCACCAAGGCCAGATCGCACCAACGCACGACTGCGTCGGTCTGCCCGTGCACCGTGATCAGGTTCTCCGGCCAGTCGCCCAGCCGCCGCCGATGATCCCGTGCGATCTCGTGCAGCCGTGCCTCGACCGCGGGCTTGGTCGCCGCGACAACCCCGCGAAGACCGGGGAACTCGGCGCTCAATCGGACGAACGACTCAAGCAAGAGCGGAAAGTTCTTGTTGATCTCCCCCGGCCGAGACCCGGGCATGAGCGCCACCCGGGGCGTACCGACACCAAAGCCCTCCCCGATCGCGTCCAGCCGCGACTCGTCCAGGTGCTCATCAAACAGCGGGTGCCCGACAAACCTCGCGGGCACGCGACGCTTGGTGAAGTACTCCTCCTCGAAAGGCAGAATGCACAGCACCAGGTCCGTCAGCCGTCGAAGCTTCCGCAGCCGCCACGGCCCCCAGGCCCACAACTGCGGCGCCACCATGTGGACGACCTTCAGCCCGCGTTTCTTCGCGATCGCGCAGATCGGGAAGTTCGCCGCCGGCGAGTCCACCGGCACGTGCAGCACCGGGCGATGTCCAAGCCCCGCCCGCGTGGTCTCGAAGGAGTCGAGCCAGTCCGCGATCCGGGCGTTGATCTTCTGGTGCTCGCGGATCTTTTTGAACCCCGGCATGCCCATCACCGCGTCGTCACCGGTCCGCTCGACGATCGTCGCGCCCGCCGCGGCCATCTTCGGCCCGCCCCACGCGTACATCGCGAGATTTGGGTGCCGCCTCCGCAGCTCGCGGATCACGATTGCCGCATGATCGTCGCCGCTCGGCTCGAACGCCGTGAACAGGATTGCCGGCGTCGCGGCGATCGTGGGGGGCTGGGATGGCGAGTCGCCCTCGGGCATGAGCCGCAACTGTAGTGGCGACACCCGTGCATCGCGATCATCGGACCCTCAAGACGCGTCGATCGATCCGATCCCGAGCTTCTCGCGCAGCCTCTTCGCGCCCACCGTGATCTCCACCACGTCCGGGCGGCTCAGACGCTCCACGTTCTTCATCACCATCGCCATCCGCTGATTGCCCTTGAACCGGTCTTTGTTGCGGATGAGAAAATCCCAGTAAAACGTGTTGAATGGGCACGCGTCGTCGCCCGTGCGTATCTCGACATCGAACGCGCAGTGCCGGCAGTAGTTGCTCATCCTTGAGATGTACTTCCCGCTCGCCGCGTACGGCTTGGTGCCCACCACCGGCCCCTTCGCGGGTTGCTTCTTCGTCGCTTGCTCCGCCGTCACCCCGTCCGCGTGCATCGCCATCCCCAGCGTGTTCGGCAGCGTCACCCAGTCCACCGCATCCGCGAACATCGCCAGGAACCAATCCGAGATCTTCTTGGGGTGCACACCCGAGATCAAAGCAAAGTTCGCCAGCACCATCAGCCGCGGGATGTGATGTGTGTACGCGTGATCAAGCACTTGGCCCACGCACTCGCGCAGGCACTTCATCTCCGTCTTCCCGTCCCAATAGAACGACGGCAGCTCGCCGTGTTGATCCAGATAGTTCCGCGTCTCGTACGACGGCCCTTCATGGAAGTACACGCCGCGGATGAACTCACGCCAGCCGATGATCTGGCGCACGAATCCCTCCAACGACGCCAATGGCACCGGCTTCTTCGCGTGACGAGCCAGCGCCGCCTCCACACACTCCCGCGGCGAGATCAACTTCAAGTTCAACGGCACCGACAACTGCGAGTGGTACAGCCACGTCTGCCCCGTCCACATCGCGTCCTCGTACGGGCCAAACTCGTCCAGCCGATGCTCAACAAAGTCCTGCAGCGACTCCAACGCCTGCGAGCGCGTCACCGCCCAGCCGAAGGACTCGATCCGTCCCGGCAGTTCCGGCAGCACCCGCCGCACATCCTCCATCACGCCGCGCGTGATCGCATCCGGCTCAAACCGCAGCACCGCCGGCGCGTGCGGCCCGTCCCTGCCGAAAGCCTCGCGATTCTCCTTGTCGAAGTTCCAGTCACCCCCGACCGGCTTGCCGCCTTGCATGAGAACATCCAGCCGCTTGCGCTGCTCGCGGTAGAAGAACTCCATGATGAGGCTCTTCCGCGACGACGCGTGCTTCGTAAAGACGTCCCGCGGCGTCAGAAAGTGATCGTCCGACCGTATCTCCAGCCGCACGCCCAACGAATCCGCCGCGTTCTGCAGCATCTCCCGCACCCGATGCTCGCCCGGCTCCAGCACAACGACCGCTTCCGGCTTCAACTCCCGCGCCGCACGCGACAGCTCGCCATCAAACGACTGCATGTTGGCCTCGTCCGTGAGCGCGACGTAGCGGACCTGTATCCCCTTGGCCGCCAGCTCGCAGGCAAAGTGCCGCATCGCGCTGAGAAACACAACCGTTCGCTGGACATGGCTCGGGACATGCCGCGACTCGGCCGCGACCTCCATCATCAGCACAACATCCAGCGAGACATCCAGATCGCGCAGCGCGACCGAATTGTGATCAAGCTGATCACCCAACACCACCACGAGCCGACGTGCCCGCGTGGTCCTCGCCAGCGGGTTGAGCGGCCACGCTCCAGCCTCTGTCTTCAATCGTCGCGCAGCGATGCGGCACCTCAGCCTCGATTTCGCCCCGCTCCGCCCGCCGGATGCACGCCAGCATCATCGAACGTCGCGGCTCCGGACGCCTAGGGCAGCGCCATCGTCCAACCCGCCTCCACATCCTTTACCGTCCGGACCGACCCATCGAAGAACGTTACGGAGAATCGCCGATCGCGGCCGTGGACCCGACCAATCCGGTCCCTCACGTGCGCCGTCTGGCGGAAATCAATCACGCTGGTGCTCCGAGTCGGTGGGGGAGAGCCGGGCGCGGCCGACGTCGGCATCGCCGCGTCCAGCACCAGCGGGGCATCGCCAGGCCGAGCCACCTTGTCCATGTTCACGTGCACGATCGACGCGTCGAAGTTGTCCGGATCGCCCGCAAGCCCCGCGTGCCCCGTCACGTTGATCGCGTACGTCCGCGTCACGTCGCGGCCGAACCGCGCCCGCGTGGTCGGACACACGAGTACGGAGTTCGGCGTGAGCGAGGCATCGGTCGTCGTCGCACTCATCCCCGCCGCCTGCTGCACGGCAACCCCCCAGTTCGGCAGCCGTCCATACGGCTGCCCCAGCGCCGGGGTCAGCCCCCTCGCCGAGTCCGCATACGCCCGTATCGCGACGTACGACTGCCGCAGGTTCGACGCGCACACCGCCAATCGCCCCGCCTCGCTCGCCGCCGACAACGCAGGGAACAGCAAGCCAATCATCACCGCCACCACGGCGATGACGACCAGCAATTCGATGAGCGTGAACGCGCGACGCATCCGACCACTGTACGATCGAGGCGGCCTCTCAGCCCGGCGTCTCGTAGACCTCATCCGCCCGACGAATCCCATCGAACCCAGACTCACCATGCGACACACGATCTTGGCCGCCGCTGCTGCTCTCGCGCTCACCATCCCGGCTCTGGCGCAGAGCGGCTTTCACGTCGAGTCCGACCCCCTGCTCAAAGACATCCGCGTCCGCGACGGCTACGAGCTCTCCGTTGCCTTCGCCGATCTGAAGGAAGCCCGCTTCCTCGAACGCGATCCCAGCGGCACGCTGTATGTCTCCCGTCCCAACCGCGGCGAGATCCTCGCCTTCCGCGACGCCAACGCCGACGGCAAGCTCGACGAGCCCGTCGTCTTCGTCTCCGGCTATCGCACCGTGCACGGGCTGTGCTACCACCACGACGGCACCGACGGATGGCTCTGGTTCTCACAGACCGGCGCAATCCACAAGGCCAAGATCGAACACGCGACCGACCCCAAGTCGCCGCCCACGCCCGCCAAGACCATCGAGAACGTCATCCCCGAAGGCCGCCTCCCCAAAGGTGGCGGCCACTGGTGGCGTTCCCTGCTTGTGACCGACGACGCCATCTACACCTCCATCGGCGACAGCGGCAACATCAACGACGAGTCCGCCACCGAGCGGCAGAAGATCTTCCGCTTCAATCGCGACGGCTCCAACAAGTCCGCCTTCGCCTCCGGTCTCCGCAACACCGAGAAGCTCCGCATCCGACCCGGCACCACCGACATCTACGGCGTCGACCATGGCTCCGACTGGTTCGGCGGCCCCATCGGCGACAAGCCCGGTCGCCAGCCCGTCACGGACTTCAACCCACCCGACGAGTTCAACCGCTACGTCGAGGGCGGCTTCTATGGCCATCCCTTCGTTACCGGCAACAAGCTCCCACGCATCGAGTTCCACAACAAGAGCGACATCATCGAACTCGCCGATCGCACCACCATCCCCGACTGGTGCTTCCCCGCGCACTTCGCCGCCAACTCGTTCACCTTTATCGACCCTGCCATTAATGACAAGACCGCAGCCTTCCCCAAGGACCACAACGCCGACGCCTTCGTCGCCGCCCGTGGAAGTTGGAACCGCACCAGGAAGGCCGGCTACAAGGTCGTCCGCATTCTCTTCGATCCGGCCACCAACCGCCCCTACGGCATGCTCACGATCGTCGACGGCCTCGACGAATCCAAGAACGCCGCCGCAGTCCGTCCCGTGGACTGCGTCCAAATGCCCGACGGCACGATCATCTTCAGCGCCGACGACCCCGGGCGTCTCTACCGCCTCCGCGCCAAGCCCGCCAAATGATCCGTCTTCTCGCGGCGCCGCTCACTTCAGCACATCGAACGCCGCCACCGTGCAGCACGCGTTCCCCGCGCGATCGGTGATCGCAAACGACCGGGAGGACATGGACGCGATCGCCGAGGCGTGATCCAGGCACCGGTTCGCGGCCACAATCAGGTCGTTCCGGGCCGTCCGTTCGTCCTGCGTGAACAACACCAGCACGACGACACCCTCCACAATCGCCGGGTCCGCCGCCAGTTTGTCGAGATCCGTCCGCAGAGACTGGACCAGCTCCGACCCGTATCCCCGATTCGGCACGGGCACGCCGTTGGTGTACGCGAACTGGGCCACGGTCTTGATCTCGACCCACAGGCATGCGCCCGCGTTCACGCGCGGACCATCGTTCTCAGCTTCGCGCGCACCCGCGAACAGTGTTCCCTCCCGGGCCGCCGCCTCGCGTCGGGTTGCCAGTTCATCCAACAGGGTCTGCCCCGGCAGCGGCGTCAGCACCACATCACACCGCCACCGCGCCGAATTGCGAGTCGCTTCACCGAGCGTCGGGTACACCACCTCGCGCAGGACACCGAACCCCGCGACCTCGCACGCCGACGCGACCAACGCGTGCAGCTCCAGTTCCCGCATCGCGTCCAGCCCGCGCACCGACTGCTCGAGCGCCAGTTCCCGCTGCCGCTGCTCCAGCCCCGCGCTGATCACCAGGGCGGCGTCGAACCCCTGCCACATCGCCGCCTCCTACGACCGAAGCTGCGCCTCGATCCGCTCGGCCAGCTCCCGCGCCGACTCCTCGGCCAGCATCCGCGAACGCCCCATCGCCGTCTTCCACACCCACGGCATCGGCAGGATCGTCATCGGCAAGTACCACGCGCACGTCTTCCAGAACTCGCGCGGGTACCAATCAAAGTACGTCGCCAGCATCGAGTCCGTGATCCACACCCCAGGCCAGATCGACGCCACGAGCACCGCGATCACGATCGCGGGCATCTTGCGCTTCAATTCCAACGTCGGAGTTAGCGTCGAACCATCCGGCCCTTCGTTCACGCGGTACCGCAGGTCGTAGTCAAACACCCAGCCGTACGCGAGCGCGACAAACCCGTCCGCGGTCTCTTCGAACCCGGGCAACTTACCGCCCTGGCTCAACGCCCTCATCCGCCGCACCACACTCACGCGGTCCATGGGGACATCGACCGTGCCCGGCACGCCCCGCGTCTTCTCGTGCTGTTGTCCGTCCTCGTTCACAGACCTCTTTCCGCACTTCCTGCCGACCAGTTGCGGCTTCCTGCCGCCCAACGCGGCGCTCACCGGATTCTCGGCCCGATCCGGGCGCATCCTCCAGCCGTCGTTGCCGGACAGGTTACTATCTTCGCGGTGGACTGGCACGCCCCGTGCCATGGTGGCTGGTATGAAGAAGAATTCAAAGACGGGCGATAATGTCGGCGGCGTTGGTGCGC
>DASVYC010000059.1:0-51993 GCA_036392375.1 Phycisphaerales bacterium | reverse complement strand
TCAACAGCGTATTCCTGATTGATGGTGGCGACATCTCGGGTTCGCGATACGACAAGATTCGACTGACGCCCTTTGGCGAGACGATGCCATACGTTTCGGCGTGGCCGTGGCTCGAGAAGAAGCTCTTGTCGATCGGGGCTGCTGGGATGACCTTTGACTTGGCTCGCGGCGATGAGCTGCGAGCCGATGGTTTCTGGATCGAGACTCCGGATGAGACTCTTTCCCGTCCCGGAATCAAGTGGTACCGTGGGGTAAAGCTTGTAACGCCGATCTGCTTCGAAGTGACCGAGACCGCATTGTGTCGCCGACTTGTGACAAACGCGGCCAAGGACGGAGCTGCGGTCATTCTTGTGAACGTCACGAACGACGGCTGGTTCGGAGACTGGGACGCGGGCAGAATGCAGCACGCCCTTGCCGCCCGGTGGAGATCGATTGAGCTTGGGGTTTCGATGGTTCGGGCGGCAAACACTGGGATCTCCGGTGTGGAATGGTTTGGATTCTCGGATGGCTATAAGCCGCTTCGGATTGAGGGGAGATCGTCGCGTGTCGAGGGCGTGCTGGTCGCGGACGTGCCTGTGGTGTCGGAGGCCACCTTCTACCGCAAAGTCGGCGACCTCTGCTGGGTTTTCCCGCTCACTCTTGTCGGCCTCGTGATTCTCGCAATCGTGCGTAGAACGCCGAACAATCAGGTGGATGGGAGCGGTACGGAAACCGCGAAGGCAGCCTGAGGGCGGCTGGTGTGGGGTGTGGCAAGATGACGGAGCGACGCGTGAAGAGTGCAACGAACGGATTGGTAATCGCGGGTGTGACGGCGATGGTGACCGCCGCGGTGCTTGGTGGCTGCGCGAAGAACGCGGCACAAAGGTCTGGTCCGAGCTCGGGTGGCGATGCGGTGGCGTCCAAGGTTGCTCCGAACCCGCAGGCGGGGGTGAAGAGCGCGGTTCCGGCAGCGATTCCCGATGCAGTTCGGATCGCCGAGATTCGCGAGAAGGCGCTGACGGTCATCGAGCAGTCGGCGAACAACAACGACGGTCAGGTGCGCGGCTACGCGGCGGATGCGGCGGCGATGGCGGGGCGGCGCCTGGGGCCGGTCCTGATGAAGGCGCTCGATGATCCCTCGCCCGGTGTGCGTGCGATGGCGGCGATGGCGGCGGGACGGAATCGCATCAGCGAGGCCTCGCCACGGCTGCAATCGCTCACCAACGACGAGTCCGCCTTCGTGCGAGCGTCGGCGATCTACGGGCTCAAGAAGATGGGGCAGAACCCGGATCCGTCCCCGCTGGCGGGATGGCTGACGGGCGCCAACGTGCCGGCGAACCTGCGGAGCCACGCCGCGTGGGTGCTGGGCGAGATGGGCGAGCGGTCGGCGATCGCGATGCTCAAGGAAGCGGCACGCGTGCGGGTGTCGAAAGATCGCGCGTCGGAGATGGCGCTGTTCCAGCTGCAGTGCGGCGAGGCGAGGATCAAGCTGGGCGACAACGACCCGATCGAGGGCGTGCGAGCGGCCCTCTTCCCGGCGCGACCGGAGGACTTTGAGAGCGCGGTGCTCGCGGTGCAGATCATCGGCGAGGTGAAAGACCGCGGGTCGATCGATCAATTGATCTATCTGTCGAGCTACAGGGACCCGCAGGGAAACCTGATGCCGCCGGAGTTCCGTCTGGCGTGCTCGACGGCGCTCGCGAAGATGGGTCTGGACCAGGGCAGCTTCGTTGCCGACGAGTACGCGACGAGCGGGTCGGAGACGATCCGTCAGCAGGCGGCGTCGGTGTATGGCTACACCGGGAAGGCACAGCACTTTCCAACGCTTGAGGCGATGCTCAATGACTCGTCGCCGATGGTGCGGGTGGTGGCGGCGTCGGCGATCATCCGGGCGCATGCGCGGATGAATGGGGAGCGGCTGCCGTAACGAGAGAAGGCTTCACCACAGAGACACAGAGGCACGGAGAGAGGCAGAGGAGTTCAATTCCAAGGGCTCAAGGCACTCCAAGGCGTGAAGCAAGGAAACAAGAAGCCCGAACGGCGCCCGTTCCTTCTGCGTTTTTTGTGCCCTTCGAGTCCGTTGATCAGTTGAGTTGAAGTCTGCATTCTGACTTTCGCGCGTTGACTCTCTTTGTGTCTCTGTGCCTCTTGTGGTTCCACCCCGCTTGGTTACCGCATGCCTGACGGCGGCTGTCCTTGCGTCACCCGGTCGCGAGAGCCGACGGCGACGACGTTCCGGATAAAGTCCTTGTAGTCGTTGTCGAGCGGGCCTTCGGCCGTGGGGTCGCCGAAGTAGGTGGCGAAGATCTCGGCTCCGCCTCGGCCGCGGGCGGCGGCGACACGGGCGCCTTCGCCTCGGGTGGACGCGACGGTTTGCAGCAGCGTGCCATCGGCGGCGTTGGCGACCATGCGTTCAAACGCGGGGCGGCGCTGCGGCTGCATGAGCCAATGCGAGAGCGCCCAGACCTGGGCGTACCACGTGAGGGGATCGCCGCCGCTGAGTTCGCGGGATGGGGATGAGGCGAGGAGCGTGGGGAGGTCCATGATCGCGCCTCCGCCGTGGGCGTCGCGGAGGCGATCGAAGCGTTCGAGGTTGGCCCAGGGCATGAAGGTGTAGCGGGTGTGCTCGCCGGGCTCGGAGCGGAAGCCCTCCATGAGCGTGGCGATGCCTTCTTCGGCCCACACGGGGAGCTGCTCTTTGAACGTGGCTTGGGTGAACTGGTGCCAGCCTTCGTGGGCGGCGAGGACGAGGGTGTCGCGCGGGCCGAGGTCGAAGAGGACGCTCTTGGTGTTGGCGGTGATGCCGCCGCGCTGGATGGTCATGTAGGCGTCGGCGCGGTCGGCCCAGAGCATCTGGACGCAGCGGACCCACTCGGCGCGGTTGGCGAGGACAAAGGTTTCGACGCGCTCGGCGGGGAGCGGGAGCGGCGTGATCAGCGTGCGGTACTGAGCAAGCGCGGCTTCGAGGAGCGTGGGCAGGCGTGCGGCGAGTGCGGCGTCGCGGGTCGTGGTGTAGAGGCGGTAGGAGCGGGTGGTGATGGCGAGGCCGCGGGAGGTGTTGGGAGGTGTGCCGAACTCCCAGCCGTCGGTGGCGAGGATCGGGGAGGGTTGGGCTGCGGTGGTGGGAGTTGCGGGTTGTGGTGTTGTGGGCCGTGGTGTTGTGGGCGCGGAGGTGGAGCAGGCGGTGAGGATGGTGGCGAGTAGCGCGATCGAAGCGATTGCACTGCCCGGCCCAAGGCGGCCGGGAAGTGGCACCCGAGGTTGTCGGGATGTCACGCGTTGCTCCCGAGGGCGGCGAGTGCTGCTTTGGCGGCGTCGCGGTCGGCCTTGGCTTTGGCGAGTTGGTCCTGTGTCTGCTTCACCATTGCAGGCGGGGCCTTCTGGGCGTAACCGGGATTGTTCAGGCGGCCTTCGAGGGTCGCGATGGACTTCTCGCTGTCGGCGATGAGCTTGGTGAGGCGTTCGCGCTCGGCGTCGTTGACGGAGCCGGTGGCGCCCGGCGCGGTCGCGGCGGCCGCGTCGCGGAGGTTGCTGAGGAAGAGCTGCTTGCCCTCGAAGGTGATCGCGACGGCGCCGGTGGGTTGAGTCCCGGTGTCGATCGTTTCGACGAGCGCGAGGGTCTGCACCAAAGCGGCCTCGTCGGGCTTGAGCAGGCTGGCGGGGGCGTGGAGCGTGACCTTGCGTTTGGGTGCGACCTGGTGCTGCGAGCGGGCTTCGCGGAGAGCGGTGACGAGCGAGCGGGTGCGCTCGAAGGCGGCTTCGGCGGCAGCGTCGCGGAGCGACGGCGCGGCGGTCGGCCAGCCGGCGGTGCAGAGCAGGTCGCCCTTGCGGGGGGCGGCGAGGGTGAGGCCGTCGATGCTGGCGGCGGGGAGCAAGCGCACCTGCTCGTAGATCGCCTCGGTGACGTAGGGCATGATGGGGTGGAGCAGCCGCAGGATCGTGTCGAGCGAGGCGCGGAGCACGGCCTGTTGGCGCGGGTCGCTGGCGACGGTGGGCTTGATCGCTTCGAGGTACCAGTCGCAGAAGTCGCGCCAGAGGAGGTCGTAGACAGACTGGGCGTAGTTGCTGTACTCGAACTGCTCGATGGCGGCGGTTGCTTCGCTCACGGCGGTGGCGAGGCGAGAGAGCATCCACTTGTCGACGAGCGATGTGGGATGTGGGATGTCGGATGTCGGATGGGTAGTGCCGCCGAGCATCGACATGGTGAATCGTGCGGCGTTCCAGAGCTTGTTGGCGAAGTTGCGGCCGAGGTCGAATTTGGGGGACGTATTGCGGCCGGTGGAGGGGTCCTTCTGCATCGGCATGCGGACGTCTTGCGTCTGCGTGGTCATCTGGCAGAGCGTGAAGCGCATCGCGTCGCTGCCGTGGCTGGCGATGATGTCGAGCGGGTCGAGCCCGTTGCCGAGGCTCTTGGACATCTTGCGGCCTTCGCCGTCCTGGATGACGGCGTGGATGAAGACGTTGCGGAAGGGGAGTGGGCCGCGACCTTGGCCGCCGGTGGTGAGATCGGGAGCGGTTGCCGCGCGGGCTGAAGCCCGCGGCTCTGAGGGGGGCCAGGCTTCGGGCATGAGGTAGCGGTTGAACATCACCATGCGGCTGACCCAGAGGGTGATGATCTCGCGGGCGGTGCAGAGCGTGGTGGTGGGGTTAAAGGCTTGGAGCAAGCCTTCGAAGTCCTTGCCAGCGAGCGCAGGGTTGGGCCAGCCCATGGTGGACATGGGCCAGAGGGCGGATGAGAACCAGGTGTCAAGGACGTCGGTGTCTTGGACGTAACCCTTTGCTTCGAGAGCTTCGATGATGTCAGGACGGCCCGCTGGCGGACACGCGTGAGAGATCCAGGCTCCCGTTGCTGGATCATGCGAACTCTGGAGGGCGCATTCGGACCATGGGAAGTCTTCGGGATTAGCGGGGTCGTCCGTATTGGCGAATGAGTCGGAGGCGGCTTTGTCGTTGGTTTCGCTTTTGTCGATGGGAAGCTGAAGCAAGTGCTTAGTCCACACCGGCACCCGATGTCCCCACCAGAGCTGGCGGCTGATGCACCAGTCGCGGATGTTGTCGTGCCACTGCTCATAGGTCTTCGCGTAGCGGGCGGGGTAGAACTTCAGCGAACCGTCGCCGTTGGTCTTGATTTGCTGCTTTGAGCTTTGTTGCTTTGAGGTTTGCTCTTCCACCAGCGCGCGATTGGCCGCGGGTGCCAAGCGGTCGTCGGTCACCTTCACGTACCACTGGTCGCTGAGGTACGGCTCGATGATCGCTTTGCTGCGGTCGCTGTGCTTGACGCTGTGGCGGTAGGGCTTGGTTTCGGCGAGGAGCGAGTTGCTCGAAGAGCCGACGGCGCGGGCCTTGAACTCTTCGAGGACTTTCTTGCGGGCGGCCTCGCGCTTGAGGCCGACGAAGAGGTGGGCGTCGCCGATGTCGGTCCAGCCGTGCTTGTCGCTGATCGAGCCGTCGGGAGCGAAGATGTTGATGAGGACGGCGTTGCCGCAGGCTTCGATGGCGGCCTTGTGGCGGAAGCCGAGTTCGTAGTCGTTGGCGTCGTGCGCGGGGGTGACCTTGAGGAACCCGGTGGCGAACATCGCCTTGGGATCCTTCTTGGCTTCCTCGGGATCTTCCTGCATCGCGGCGGGGAGGACGACGTAGTCGTCTTCGAGGATGGGGATGATGCGACCGACGAGGGGGAGATCGATGAAGAGCCCGCGGAGGGACTTGGCGCGCGGGTCCTTGGGGTTAATCGCGACAGCGGTGTCGCCGAGGTAGGTCTCGGGGCGGGTGGTGGCGACGGTGACCCAGGCTTGCTGTTCGCCCGGATGGTTCTCAGCGCCGGGGTAGCCGCGGCGGGCCAACTCGTTCCAGGTGACGGGGGTCATTTGGCGCGGAGCCTGGAAGGCCCCGCCCCCGGTGGGAGCGGAGGCGTGGACCAGCGGGTAGCGCAGGTAGTAAAAGAACGAATCAATCTCTTCGTCGTAGCACTCGTCGTCGGCGACGGCGGTTTGGAGGACGGGGTCCCAGTTCACGAGGCGCTTGCCGCGGTAGATGAGGCCGTCTTTGAAGAGACGGAAGAAGGCCTCGCGGACGGCGCGAGCGCAGACGTCGTCCATTGTGAAGCGCTGGCGGTCCCAGTCGCAGGAGCAGCCCATGAGCTTGAGCTGCTCGGTGATGATGGCCTCGTACTCGTCCTTGAAGGACTGGACCTTGGCGATGAACTTCTCGCGGCCGAGCTGCTGGCGGGTGAGGTTCTCGTCCTTCTTGAGGCGGCGTTCCACCACGGCCTGGGTGGCGATGCCGGCGTGGTCGGTGCCGGGCATCCAGAGGGTCTCGTAGCCCATCATGCGGTGGGAGCGGGCGAGGACGTCCTGGAGGGTGTTGTTCAGCGCGTGGCCGAGGTGGAGGCGGTCGGTGACGTTGGGGGGCGGGATGACGATGGCGTAGGGCTTGGCTTCGCCCTTGAGGACGCGCTGCGGGTCGGCGTGGAAGGCCTTGGCGGCGTCCCACTTGGCGCGGATACGCTGCTCGTGCTCGGCGGGCTTGTACTGCTTGGGGAGCTCGCCGGACAGGTTGGAATTGGCCGAAGAAGATGACGATGGCTGAGAATCGGACATTGCAGGGCGAGTGTACGCGAGGGCGTGTGCGGGCAGCGCTTGGGCGTGGTGTCGGCGCGGTGCACGCCATCGCGGCGGTGGTGGTGATTGTGCTGTTGGCCGCGGGATTTGTGTACGTGCTGCGGGCGCCGGGTGAGCCACTGGTCAAGCGGGCCCCGGACGAGAAGAAGACAGTTGAAGCGACTTCGGTCGCGCCAGCGGCGGCGCTGCCAGTGGCGACTGGGCCGTCGGCTTCGAAGGTGGATGCGATTCTGGAATCGGTGGAGACGCTGTCGCGTGCTGGCAAGGGCGCGGAAGTCGAGGCCGTGCTGAAGGGCGCGATCGCGCAGTATCCAGCGGATCAAAGGCTCTACATCGCGTATGCGGAGGCGCTGCTCGGGCGCGATGCGCTCGCCCCGGCGTACGAAAGCTATGAAAAGGCATTGGCGACGGGTGAGCGGACGGCGGCGCTGGAGTTTCAGGCGGGGACAGTCGCGAGCATGTTGGGGAAGCGAGACCGGGCGGAGGAGCATTACGCGGCGGCTCAGAAGGCGAACCCGAATCACGCGGAGTATCCTCTGTTCCTGGGTCAGGTGCAGATGCAGTTGAACAAGTTGGACGAAGCACGGGCCAGTCTGGTGCGGGCGGCACAGCTGAATCCGAATGAGGCGCGGGCGTGGGGGAGCCTGGCGGAGTTGGCGGTGCGGGAGAACAAGATCGAGGTGGCGTTGCAGCAGATCGCCAAGGCGCGGGAGCTGGAGCCGCGGGCGACGGTGTGGCGGTTCATTGAGGCGCGGGCGCAGCTGCGGGCGGGGAAGGCGAAGGAGGCGGCGGAGTTGCTCCTGCCGCTGGACCCGAAGGAGAAGACGAGCGAGTCGATTGCGCGGCTGCTGGCGGATGCGTTGAGCGCCCAGAAGCGGGACGCGGAAGCGGCAGCGGTGCTGGCGGCGGCGTCGGACGCGGATGAGAAGAACGCGGCCCTGGCGTTCGACGCGGCGGTGCGGGCGAAGAAAGCCGGTGATGCGGGGCTTCTGCGGCGGCTGCGGGATCGGGCGGGGGCTCTGGGGCACGCGGGGGCCCAGGACTTGGGGAACGTCGAACTCCCTTGAACGATGGGCCTTGGACTTTCTAAGACCTTCCTTGGGCGACCGAGGAGAAGCCGAACCCCGGGGCAGTTGTAAGTCGTTCTCGGACTTGGATTTGTTGTTGCCTTTTCCGTGCAGGGTCCGGTAGGATTATCCGCTGTGGGGTTGTTGAAGAGGAGCAGGGTGAAGACCCGGTTCGCGGCGCGTGCTGCGGAGAGGGAGGGAGCACCCGGACTGTGAAGTGTTTTTCAGCCGCCTGATGCGGTACTGCTGGGGTATCCATGCGCTCAAGCTTGCAGGGTCTTCTCGTCGCTGCGGCGTTCTCGGTCGGAGCGGCTTCGGTCGCCGCGACCCCTCGGTTCGAGTTGACCGGCGAGATCCCGGTGACGGTCAAGGACAGCCGCGCGTTCATCAACATCAAGGGCTGGGTGACGGCGATGACGCTGAGCGGCCCGGTGGTGTGGAGGAACGGCATTTTGCAGTCGGTGCCGACCAAGGCCGGGCGGAACTGGTCGAACGTGTCGGGACTGAATGACTTCGGCGACGTTTCTGGCGCATACACGCTCACGGGTTCGGCCGCGTTGCAGGCGTGGGCCTGGAGCGGCGGGCAGCTTGTGGACGGCGCAACCGGGCCGTCGTGGATGCAGATCCAAACCACCGGCATCAACAACAAGCGCGACATCGGCCTGACGCTGGTGCCGTTCAGCGTGATCGACTGCGGCAGCGGCTCGACCCAGTGGTACGGCAAGGCAGGGATCGGCAAACCCAACAACTGGAAATCGGCGACGGCGTGGAAGTCGCAGTGCGCGCCGTCGTGCACGGTGATCTCGAGCGTCGGCTACGGCGTCAACAACGCGGGGGATGTTCTTGCCTTCGGCTACGGCACCGAGACCCGCGCGGGTAATCAGTGCTCGCTGGTGGGGAGCTACTTCGTGTCGTCGTCGAACGGCACTTCGACGCCGGTGCCGGACGTGTACTACTCGTCACCCCCCACGATCAACGACGTCGGGCAGGTGTTGAGCCATGCGCTCTGGAACGACGCGGGTGTGCAGACGGTGGGCATTCAGCTTTGGACGCCCTCGGCGGGAGTGACTCGGCTGTACAGCTTCGGAGCGCTCAAGCCGGGCATGACCCTTCCGAGCGGGCCCTTGCGGTTCAACTCCTTCGGGCAGGTGATCGCGAACGGCGTGGGCACCGCGACGGGCTTCTACAGCGATGGCAAGTGGCATGACATTCGGTCGCTGGTGAAGTTGCCGCCGGATGTGACGCTGTCGCTGCTGCTGGACATCAACGAGCTGGGGCAGATTGTGGCGGCGGGTAAGAAGGGCAATCAGTCACGGTTGTTCGTCCTGACGCTGCAGGCTCCGTGCCCGGCGGACTTCAACAACGACGGTCTGATCGACGACGCAGACTACGGGATCTTCGCGCTGGCGTATGACGTGTTTGAATGCCCCACGCTTCCGGCCGAGTGTCCTGCGGACCTGAACCTCGACGGGCTGGTGGACGACGCGGACTTTGCGTTGTTCCTGCTGGGGTACGACTTCGGCGTGTGCCAGTAGGCCTGACGATCAGTCGGTGAGAATGCACAGGTCGTGGAGCACAGCCTCGATGCGGCGGTTGCCGTTCCAGGTGTCGATGGCCGGCATGCAGAGCATGTCGAGGCGGGTGCCGTGGGCGAGGCGGGCCTGGTGCTTGGCGAGGATGGCGGCTCCGCTCCAGAACTTCACGCGCAGGCGCGTGCCGCGGCATTCGATGTCGAACGAGACGTGGTGACCGGCGGAGCCGAAGCAGCGGGGCGTGCCGGCGATGGTTGCGTTGCGGAGCAGAAGACGCGGCTCGGGGTTCTCGCGGCCGAAGGGCGCGAGGGCGGCGAGGCGTACGACGGCGTCCATGTGCAGGTCGCGGGTGTTGATCTCGGCGTCCACGACAGTGCGGGTGATGAGATCCGCGGGCGTGAGACGCTCGTTGGCGTAGGTCACGAGGGCGCTGCGGAATGCGTCCAGGTTGGCGGTGCGGAGTTTGAGGCCCGCGGCCATGGTGTGGCCGCCGAAGGTTTCGAGGTGGGCGGAGCAAGCCGAGAGGGCATCGTGCAGATCGAATCCGTCGATGGAGCGACCCGAGCCGTGGCAGAGGTCGCCGTCGTGCTGCAGCAGGATGGTGGGGCGGTGAAAGAGACCGACGAGGCGGGAGCAGCAGATGCCGATGACGCCCCGGTGCCAGCCGGGATCGGCCAGGACGATGGCGCGGTGATCGTCGGAGGTCATGCCGCGCTCAACGGCAAGGGCTTCGGCGTGCTTGGAGATGTCGGCCTCGATGCGGCGGCGGTCGTTGTTCCAGCCCGTGAGGGCGGCGGCGATCTCGTGGGCGCGGGCGGGGTCGGTGGTCGTGAGGAGTTCGAGCGCCTCGCGGGCGTGTCCGAGTCTGCCGATGGCGTTGAGGCGCGGGCCGAGTCGGAATCCGACGTCGGCGGCTTCGACGCCTTCGTGCAGGTCGGCCTCGGCGCAGAGGGCGCGGACGCCGACGAGCGAGCTGCGGGTGATCTGGCTCAAGCCGTAACGGGCGATGATGCGGTTCTCGCCCACGAGGGGCACGACATCGGCGATGACGCCCATGGCGGCGAGCGACAGCAATTCGAGCAGCAGGGCGCGGAGCGGGGGGGCCACGCGTTCGGTGCCGCAACGGAGTGTCGCGAGGCGCCAGGCGAGTTTGTAGGCGACGCCGGCTCCGCAGAGGTGTGGAAATGGATAGGGCTCGCGGCCAGGCGTCAGCGGGTGAACGAGCGCGAAAGCATCGGGCAGATCCTGCGGAAGATGCGGCGGGGTGTGGTGATCGGTGATGATCAGGTCCTTGCCGCGGGACTTGGCTTGGAGCGCTGGGGCGGCGGCGGTGATGCCGCAATCGACGCTGATGATGAGATCGTGCTGGTCGGCGAGCGTGGCGATGGCCTGGGAGTTGAGGCCGTAGCCCTCTTCGAGGCGATGCGGGAGATAGGTGCTGACGCGGCAGCCGGGGCGCAGGGCGTGGAGCACGTGCCAGAGGATGGCGGCGGCGGAGACGCCGTCTACGTCGTAGTCGGCGTAAATGACGATGGATTGATCGCGGTCGAGCGCGTCGAGGATGCGAGCTGCGGCCTTGTCGAGGTCCGGCATGCGTGACGGATCGTGCAGGTCCTTGAGCGGGGCGTCGAGGAAGCGCGGGTCGGAGACGCCGCGGGCAGCGAGGACGCGTTCGGCCAGTGGGAGCGAGGGGTCGCAATCGGGTGCGCGGAAACGCCAATGAGTGAGCAGGCCGCGGCGTGTGCTCGCGGCGACGGGAGCGGCGACCTCGATGGGCGGTGTACGCTGGAGGGGCGTGAGGGTCACGGGAGGGTCGGGTGGAAGTCGAGGGAGCACGGAGCCGCGATGGTCAAGCTGAACAAGATATACACGAAAACCGGCGACGACGGCACCACGGGTCTGGTTGGCGGCAGCCGGGTAGCGAAGGACGACCCGCGGGTGGAGGCGTACGGCACGGTGGACGAGGCGAACAGCCAGATCGGGGTGGCGATCGTGGTGGCGACGGGCGGCCTGGGGCCGCAGCCGCACAATCCGCGGGTGGCGGCGCGGATCGGGGAGATGCTGGCGGCGATACAGAATGACTTGTTCGACGTCGGGGCGGATCTGGCGACGCCGATCGCCCCCGATGAGAAACCCGGGGCGGCGCTGCGCGTGATGCCCGCACAGGTCGATCGGCTGGAGGGCTGGATCGACGAATTCAACGAGCGATTGCAGCCATTGAGCAGCTTCGTGCTTCCCGGAGGGACGGCGTTGGCGGGCGTGCTGCACGTTGCACGCACGGTGACGCGCCGGGCCGAACGGGCGGCGGTGTCGCTGCGTGCGGCGAACGCGGCGAGCACGAGCTCGGAGGCGCTTCGTTACCTCAACCGGCTGAGTGATTTGCTGTTCGTGCTGGCTCGGGTTGCGAACGACGACGGACGGGTGGACGTGTTGTGGCAGCCGGGCGCGGGTCGCAAGGACGGGCGGTGAGGTGTCAGGCCGGGGTGGCTTCGGGCGACGCGGGCTTGTGAACGGCGATATCTTGGGGAAGGGAAGCAAGTGGGGGCGATGGGTCCAGATGAGTCGGGCGGTCCACCGCTTTTGATTCCTGGGCCACGCGGGAGACTGGGATCGAACGGCGGGGTTGCACGACAGAAGGGAACGTATTGAGTCCGGCAGACGCGTCCAATCACAGCCTGCACACCTCGGAGTTCGCCGGGGAGTTTGAGGCCCACACGCTGCGGCTGCTGAAGAAGCGGTTCGTGTTCTTCTGCGGCGCGGGCGCGATCTTCGGTCTGAGTGTGACGGCGATCGTGCTGATGGTGGCGCTGTACACCCAGTTTTCCGAGGCCCGGGACGCGGCCGGGGTGCTTTCGAAGCTGTGGGGCGCGATCTACAACACAGTGAAGGCCGTGGGAACGAGCATCGTTCCGATCACGATCTTCAGCGCGTCGCTGATTTACGTGATGCGTGGAAAGGTCAAGGAACGGGGGCTCCTGCGGCTGTCGCAGTACGTCGTGATCGGGGTGGGGTCGTACCACTTTTTCCTGAGCGGGTTCTCGTGGGCACCGAGCATCGGGTGGCTTGAGGCCTCGCTGCTGCTGTTCTTTGCGTGCGTGCTGCTGCCGTGGTCGGCGCGGCAGGCGACGGGTGTGGCTGGAGCGCTGGTGGGGGCGCACGTGGCGTCGCTGGTGCTGCAGGGGCGTTCGGCGGGAGAGCTCGTCGGCTGGCCCCTGCTGTCGGCGACGCTGTTCACGTTCAGCGTGCTCATCGCGTGGTTCAAGCACTCACGCTACACGCAGCAGTTCAAGTTCGCGGTCATCCAGCAACGCTACGGCGAGGTGCGTCGGGAGCTCACCGACGCCCGCAAGATTCACGAAGCGCTCTTCCCGGGCAAGGTGGAAGAGGGCGTGCTGCGGATGTCGTATGAATACGAGCCGATGCGACAGATCGGCGGCGACTACCTCTACGCCCATCAGGGCCCGGGGGTCGCGGGTGGGCGGCGGATGAGCGTGGTGCTCATGGACGTCACGGGGCACGGCATCCCGGCGGCCCTGACGGTCAACCGGCTGCACGGCGAGCTTGAGCGGCTGTTCGCCGAGGATCCGACGATCGATCCCGGGCGAGTGCTCAACTTGCTCAATCGCTACGTGCATCTCACGCTCGCGACCCACTCGGTTTACGTCACGGCGCTGTGCATCCGCATCGACAGCGGCGTGAACACCCTTGAGTACGCCAGCGGCGGGCACCCGCCCGCGTTCCTGGTGGGCGTTGACGGAACGGTGCGGGAGCTGCAGTCCACGGCCTTCGTGCTGGGGGCGTGCGCGGCGCCGGACTTTGATGCGGCTCAGGTGTCGGTGGATTTCCTGCCCGGTGACGCGCTGGTTGCCTACACCGATGGCGCGATCGAGGCGCGGGACCGGAGCGGCCGAATGCTGGGCGTGCAGGGCTTCCTGCGGCTTGTCGCGTCAATGACCGGGGCTGCGCGAGCGTCGGACTTCTCGTGGTCGAAGCAATTGTTGTCGAGCGTCGAGCAGTTCCGGTATGGTCCCGCCGCGGATGACACGCTGGTGGTGGAGATCACCAGGCCCGTGACGACCGAGGCGCGGCTGTCGCGGCGAACGACGGCGGCGGTGAGCGCCTGATCGCCGCTCAGTCCTTCACACCCTCGACCAAGCCCGGGATGGTGTACTTTTTGACCGCCTCGGTCAGGTCGACCCCGGTGATATTGGCCATGGTCATGAGCCACGCGAGCACGTCGGCAAACTCTTCCGCGAGGTTGGCCTTCTGCTCGAGAGTGGGGGATTTGCCCGGCAGGTTGGCGTGCAAAGCGGTCGCGAGTTCTCCGAACTCCTCGGAGAGGAGCAGGAAGGTGGCCGCCGGACCACGCTTGCTGTCGGTCGCGTAGTATCGGTCCCGGATGAGCCGCTGGAAGCCCTCGAGAGTCAGCGGCGAAGAGTGACTTGGCGTGGTCATAGACACAAACGTAGCAGCCGATGATCGTTGTGACGCCCGCGGGCCCCGCGGAGCGCGCTGGTTTCGGCCCGGAAGTCTTGGGATGGCCTGCGTGCTGGTGTGTCTGGCCGGTCTGGTCGGATGCACCTCGGCGTTCGATGCACACCGTCAGGACCTGCGTGCCGAGCACGATGCGGGGAACTACCAGCGGGCGGCGGCGGTGCTCGACGAGCCTGGCGTGCGTGAGGAGTACGGCGAGCGGAACCGGACGCTTTGGCTTCTGGACCGCGGCGCAGTAGCACTCAAGCTTGGTGATCCGGAGACGGCGCTGCGCTCGTTGGAGGAAGCGGAGAAGCGGATCGACGCGCAGCGGGAGCTTCGTCCCGACGAGAGCGCGGCGCAGTGGGTGCTGAACGACACGGTGGTGCCGTATGTTGCGGCTCCGTATGAGGACGCATACGTCAACGTGCTGAAGATGCTCGCGCGATTGGAGCGCGGCGAGGTGGATGGGGGCGCGACTGTGGAAGCACGGCGGCTCGCGAACAAGGCGAATCTGTTGCGAGACCAGTATCTGCGAGAGTCCAAGGCGCTCGCGGATCAGGCGGGCGAGCGGTACACGGCCGCGGAGCGGACGGGCGCGGCACAGAAGTTGTCGACGCCCACTGGAGGCGAGTTCATCGGGAGCCCGCTGGGTGATTACCTGACGGCGATCACATTCATGAAGACGGGTGATCGCGAGTTCCAGCGGGTCGCGGGGCGGCGGCTTGTGCAGTCGATCGAGGCTGTGCCGCAGGTGTTTCCGAATGTGAACAAGGACGCGTTCGTCGGACTCGCGGAGATGAACGCGGACGCGGGCAACGTGTTGGTGGTTGGGTTGGCGGGACGCGGGCCCTATCTGGTGCCGGAGCGGGTGGGCCCGATCGCGGTGTACTCGGTGCCGGTGTACTTCGAGCTTCCGAAGATGCGGTTCCGCGACAGCGTGGTGCGTGGGGCGAGGGTGGAGGTGCGCGATGCGGGCGGGGCGACACGTGAGGTTGGGCGATTGGAGCTCGTTGAAGATCTTGCAGCTGTGGCGGAGGAGAACTTCGCTCGGCTGCGGCCGTTGATCTACCAGCGCACGCTGGTGCGGTACCTGGTGAAGGCCGCGGCGACGATCGGCGCGAGCGAAGCGGTGGCTCAGGCGCAGGACGGACGCGACGGCACGCGCGACATCGTGCGAATCCTGGGAGGGTTGGTCGGACTCGCGGTGCTGGGCGCGACGGAACGAGCGGACTTGCGTTCGTGGGAGTTCCTGCCCGGGAGGGCGTTTGTGGGGCTTCTGAAGTTCGGTCCGGGCGAGCACGAGATGCGAGTGGTGTACGTCGGCGAGGGCGGCGGGGCGATCGAAACAGGGTCGTGGCGAAAGGTCGTGGTGCCATCGGGCGACCCGGCGGGTCAGTTGGCGACGGTGGTGGAGTCGCCCGTACGATAGATAAGATCTGTATACACAATGGGTTGTGACGCTGTGCGGCACGGGCCGAATGAGCGAACCGTTGGCAAGTTAGTGCGTATAAACTTTGGGAACGCGTGCGTCGTGAGGGCGCGTGGTCGCGCCGGATCGACGCTGGAGAGAAACTCGATGAATCGCAGTCTTCGTCGTTGCTGTGGCTTGGGTGTGTGGGCGGTCGTGATCGCCTCGGGCGCCGCGTTGAGCGGGTGCGCGAGCGGTGGCGGGGCGTACGGCAACTGGAACGTCAGCCGCACCGATCCTGAGAGGACCGCGGACGTCGATTACCGCTGGCAGGATGATGATGCGCGCGAGGCATACCGCGGCTTGATCGCCGACTGCCTGGCGCGGCCGTGGGTGGAGAACCACCGGGCCGAGAAGGGCGGCCAGCGCCCGGTCGTGTTTGTGGGCACGGTGCGCAACGAGACCGCCGACTACGTTGACACCAAGCTGGTGACCAAGCGTTTTGAGGAGGAGCTGATCAACTCCGGACGCGTGCGCGTTGTGGCTGATCGCGACCAGCGGGGCGAGATCCGCGACGAGCGTCAGCAGGGCCAGGCGTGGAACCGCCCCGACACTGTGAAGAAGCAGGCGATGGAGCAGGGCGCGGACTACATCATGCTCGGCCGTGTCGCGGAGGTGAAGCAAGAGAGCAACGACCGTCGCACGATCGTGCAGTACTACCAGATCAACCTGGAGCTGATCGACATCGAGAGCAACGAGAAGGTGTGGATCGGGACCAAGGAGATCAAGAAGGTGGCGCGGCGGTAGCGCTTGTGGAAGTCACAGAACGAGAAAGCCCGGCCGAGTTGGCCGGGCTTTTTACTCGGGGGCGTTCGCACTGCCGAGCCCCAAGCGGATCCGCAGTGGCACCCGGGTGCGTTTACATGATCGAGGTGAGGCCGTAGCAGCGGCGCCAGGTGCTGAGCTGGCCCATGTGCATCATGATGTGGCTGAGGAGCATGAAGGACACGGCGGAGCCGACGGTGGGGAAGTTCTTCTGGTAGCGCTCGTCGGGCGTGGGCTTCAGCAGCACGCTGTCATCGATCTTGGCGAGTCGCTCGTACAGGCCGTCGTAGTTGCGGAAGAAGGTCTGGGTTATCTCGTCCATCTTGGGATAGATGGTGCCTTCGGGGTCGTCCTTGCATTCGACGCCGGCCTTGAAGAGGTCGGTGTAATTGGCTGGGGCTGCGAGGTCGTTGGCGTCGGTGCCGACGAGCGCGGCGATGCGCGACGGGTAAAGGGAGAGGTGGCCGAAGATAAACGCGCCGTGGTTGCAGTCGACGATGTGCGTGCCGTTCTTGGTTTCGAAGCGGGGCTTACGGGCGAAGATGGCGGGGGTGACGCCCTTGAGAGAGCCCTCGGCGAAGCCGCGGCCGCGTTTGGAGGCGATGATGATCTGATCGATGAACTGGCCCATGTGATGCTCCGTGCAGGGGTGCGAATCCGTGAGGCGGGTTGGATGCGATCGGGTGGGGGCGGTTACTGGGTGAGCGATCGGGTGCGGAGATTGGGGGGATTGGTAGGGCGTTTCAGAGGCGCGGGGCTAAAGCTCGCGAGATCGGTGATGTGGATCTCAACTGCCGACATAGCGGTCGTACAGGGCGCGGGCTTCGGCTTCGGTCTCGACGCCGCGGATGATGGCGCGGGCGTCGGCGAAGACGGTGAGTTCGACGCCGTCGCGGGGGTGGAGTCGCACAAAGAACTCGTTGGCCTGAACCGGGCCGAGCCGTGCGAGTTGTGAACCGAGTGCGGGGAGGGCGAGCGTGCGGGGTGATGCGGAGTGGATCTGGAATGCGCCGCTGCCGCAGAGGCTGGCGGCGGGGCGGGTGCGGCTGCCCGATAGAAACTGGAACTGCCGCTGCCCGCAGCACGGGCAGTGGGCGCGGGCGGTTGCCGCGTGGAGTCTGCCCAAGTCGATGGTTCGGAAGCGGGTGCCCGAGAGATCGAACTCGGTGAGCGACGGCAGAGGGCTGGAAGCAAGAGCTGCGGCATCTGCGGCGAGCACGCGGAGAGCCTCGGCGGCTTGGAGTGACGCGGCGATCGCGACCGCGGGGCCGAGGACTCCGACGGTGTCGCAGGTCTCGACCTGTGCCGCGGCACCGGGCTCGGGGAAGACGCAGCGGAGGCAGGCCGAGCGACCGGGAAGGATGGTGAGCTGCATGCCGCGGGTGGCGATAACCCCGGCGTAGATCAATGGGACCGCGTGCTTCACGGCGAGATCGTTGAGCAGGTAGCGGGTGTCGAGGTTGTCGGTGCAATCAAGGATGATGCGGGGGCGGTGCGATTGCAGAATGGTCTCGGCGTTCTGCGGCGTGATATCGGTGACGATGGCATCGACTTGGATGGACGCGTTGACGCGGGTTAGACGGGTGCTAGCGGCGACGGCCTTGGGAAGGGCGGCGGCGGCGTCGCTCTCGTCGAAGAGCGTTTGGCGCTGCAGGTTCGTCAGTTCGACGATGTCGCGGTCGAGAATGGTGAGACGACCGACGCCCGCTCGCGCGAGTTGATCGAGCGCGGTGCAGCCCAGCGCTCCCGCGCCAACAACCAGGGCGTGTGATGCGAGCAGGCGGCGCTGGCCCGACTCCCCCATCGACGGCAGGATCACCTGGCGGGAGTAACGGGCGAGGGATGGATCGTGCTCGGGCACGCGGAACTGTACCGTGAGGGGAGTCGCAAAAGCGAGAACCTCTCGCTTGCGCGAGAGGCTCTTTCGGAAAGCGTTGACAGAAGTACGCGGAGGTCAGACGGTCTGGATTTCCTTGGTCTTCTCTTCGACCCGCTTGTCGATCTCGTCCTCGAACTTCTTCAGCAGCTTCTGGATTTCTTCCTTCAGCGTGTTGATCTCGTCCTCGGGGTAGTGCGTGCCGGTCTGCTTCGAGAGGGCTTCGGCGTGCTTATTGGCGTCGCGGCGGACGTTGCGGATGGCGGTCTTCTGCTCCTCGCCGATCTTCTTGCACTTGTCGGCGAGCTGCTTGCGGCGGTCCTGCGACAAGGCTGGGACCACGAGGCGGATCTGCTTGGCTTCGACCTGAGGATTGAGCCCGATGCCGGCGGACTCGATGGCCTGCTTGATAGCGCCGACGGCGCCGGTGTCGAAGGGCTTGATGAGGAGCTGGCTGGGCTCGGGGACGCTGATGGCGGCGAGGCCCTTGAGGTCCGTCATCGAGCCGTAGTAATCGACTTTGACGAACTCGACCATGGCCGGGCTGGCGCGGCCGGTGCGAATGCCGCGCATCTCGCTCTTGAGGTACTCAAGCGCCTTTGTCATGGTCTCTTCGGCTTCGAGCAGGATGGTGTCTGGATCGCTCATAGTGGTTCTCTCGTCGGCAGTACTGGATCAGTGTAGGTAAACGCGGGCTCATCGCGGCGATCGATCGGGATCAATCGACGGTGACGAGCGTGCCGACGTCGCCGCCCTGGATGACGCGGGCGATGTTGCCGCGCTTGTTGAAATCGAAGACCAGAACAGGGATTTCGTGCTCCTGGCACATCGCCAGAGCGGTCATGTCCATGACCTTGAGACGCTTGGCGAGGGCCTCGGAGAAGGAGATGGTCTTGTAGCGGGTGGCCTTGGGGTCTTTCTTGGGATCGGCGGTGTAGACGCCGTCGACCTTCGTGGCCTTGAGCAGGATCTCGCACTCGAGCTCGGTGGCGCGGAGGGCGGCGCAGGTGTCGGTGGTGAAGAAGGGATTGCCGGTGCCGGCGGCGAGGATGACCACGCGGCCTTTCTCCATGTGCCGCAGGGCGCGGCTGCGGATGAAGGGCTCGGCCACAGCACGGATCTCGATCGCAGACATCACGCGGCATTCGACGCCGAGGTCCTTGAGCTTTTCCTTCAGGGCGAGGGCGTTCATCACGGTGCCAAGCATGCCCATGTGGTCGGCGGTGGCCTGGTGGATGTGGCCCGCAGCGGCGAGTTCGGCGCCGCGGATGATGTTGCCGCCGCCAACGACGATGGCGATCTGGGCGCCGTGCTGGGCGGCTTCCTTGACCTCGCTGGCGATGGAGTGGAGTTCCTTGGGGGCGATGCCGAAGCCGCCGGGGGCGCAGAAGGATTCGCCGCTGAGCTTGAGGAGGACGCGTTTGAAGGGTTTGCGAGCGGAGGACGCGGCGGGCTTGGTGGAACGGGGCATTCGGGGCTCCGGGGGAGGCGGTGGGATTGAAAGATCGTCGATTCACCGGGTCAACCCACAGGATCGGTAGCATTTGGTGTCGGCGAGCGGTTTGGCCGCAACCTTCGGGAGGGCGACGCGAAAACTCGGGTGCGGGACGGCTCGCCGGGCGGCATCCGGACGGGCCGACGGTCGCTTGTCATAATGAGGCTCATGGACGCACCTCCGGGACAGGATGTCGAGTTGGGCGGCGCTTCGGACGCGGCGGGGCCGTCGTCGCAGGTCGAGGGGTCGTCGTCGGGGCTCGGGTCGGGTGCACTGGTCTTGAAACTGGCTCGATACGCGCTGCTGATCGGGTTGGCCGCGTCGCTGCTCGTGCACGCGATCGGGCTGATCGCCTCCAGCCGGGTCTTTTACGCGATCGGCGGGCACGGAGGCGACGAGGGCGAGGAGCGAACGAGCTTGGCGCTCACGCGCGGGCCGGAGCTGGCGGACCTGATCGCGGGATCGATCGAGGTATCGAGCCCGTCTTCCGGTGATCTGTCGGCGACGCCTTCCCAGGCGAGCGTGGAGCGTGTGCTCGACCAGATGCGCGATCCGTCGCTCGAGGGTGGGGCGGACGTGACCGCGACCGGAGCGCTGTCTGGGGCGGGTGACGTCGGCGGCGGGGAGGGTCTGAGTGACGGGCTTGGCGGTGGTGGTGGCGGTGGCGGGGGCGCGTCGTTCTTCGGCGTCGAGGCGCAGGGCTCGCGGTTCGTGTACATCGTGGACGTCTCGGGTTCTATGGGCGTGGGCGGGAAGATCGAGTCGCTTAAGCTGCAGCTCTCGCGTTCGATCCAGAACCTCGTCGAGACTTCGCACTTCATGGTGTACATGTTCTCCAACGATGCGGAGATGCTTGGGAACGCCAAGGACTGGGTCTCGGCTATTGACGAGCGCAAGCGCTGGGCCCGTCGTGCGGTCAACGGCATGGCGGCCGGGGGCGTGACGAATCCGATCAACGCGTTCCGGATGGCGTTCAAGCTGCGCCCCCGTCCGGACGCCATCTACTTCATGACCGACGGCGAGTTTGATCCCTCGGTCGCCGAGGAGGTCGCCAGACTGAACACCGGCAAGGCCCCGATCCACTGCATCGCGTTCGCGACGCGGGATTCGGAGGAACTGATGAAGCGCATCGCGGCACAGAGCAGGGGCACTTACAAGTTCGTGCCGGGGGTTGGGCCGTGATGCGAGCGAGGTGTGCAGGTTTGTTCGTGAGCGTGCTGGCCAGCGTGATGGCGAGTGCGGTCGGATCGGCGTTCGCGTCGGAGGCGATTGCGACGCGCGACGCGGGGGCCGAGGAGTCGTTTGCGGTTCTGCGGAGCGGCGGGCGGGCGTCGATCACGGAGGTGAGCGCCGCGGGGGCGCTTGTAGCGGGCAAAGGCGCTATGAGTCGGCGGGTGTCGTTGTCGGACGTGCGAGCCGTGGATGGGCCGCTCGCGGGAGATTTTCGGCAGCACGCGGAGCTGGCGACTCGTCTGTGGCGTGCGGGGGTGAGGCTCGATCGCGGCGACGCGCCGGGCGCGGAGCCGATTTACGAAGCTGTGTGGGCCTCGACCGCGGGTGTGCACGGGCCGACGCGAGCGGAAGTCGCGGCCGGCTTGCTCGCGTGCCGGGTGCGTCGCGGCGCGTTTGCGTCGTCGATCGAAGCGTGGGCGGCGTGGCTGACGGAGTCCGCGACGCTGGAGGCATCGGACGCGGAGCGGTGTCGGGCACGTCTGGCGAGCGCCGAAGGTTTGGACTCGTCGGCGCAGTGGCTGGTGGGCTCGCCGCCGGTGTTCGCCGAAAGCCCGGTGGTGCGGGCGTTCGCCGCCGGTGAGATTGGTGCGCAACAGGTCGGAGCGCTTCCCGACGTGCTCGCGATCTACCGGTACGCGGCGAAGCGCGACACTGGGGCGAGCCGAACCGATTGTGCGGCCTTTGAGAACGCCAAGGGATGGAACAACATCGCTGGCGAGATGGTGCTTGCTGAGAGCTCCGACCCGGCGGTGCGGGACCGGGCGAGGCGTCGGCTGCGCGATAGGACCGGGGCCGACGCCCCGGCGTGGCAGGTGCACTGGGCGCGGCTGGGACTCGGGCGGTCGCTACGGCTGGAGAGCGACAACCAGAGCAAGACGGAGGCGGTGTTGGAGCTGCTTTGGATCGCGTCGCGCGAATCGGTGACGCCGAACGTGCTCGCGCACGCGTTGGCGGCGGCGGCGGAGACCCTGGTGGACCTGGACGATCGAGCCGGCGCGGCGCGGGTGCTGGCGGATCTGGAGTCGCGGATGGCGGATCATCCGTTGACCGGCTCGGCGCGGTTGTCGCGCTTGCGAGTCGAGCTTGGCGTGCAGGCGATGCGGACCTCACATTCCAGCGAGCGGCCATCGGCCGAGAAGGATGTCGAGAAGTGATGGACACGATGATGTTGATCCTGGCGGCCGAACCGCCGTCCACGGTGCGGCGGTCGCTTTGGGAGTACCTTCAGGCGGGCGGGCCCATCGGTTATCTGTTGATCCTGCTGTCGTTCCTGGCGGTGGGTCTGGTGGTCGCCCATTTCCTTCGCGTGAGGCTGCAGGCGATGGCACCATCGGATGTGGTGACGGAGCTGCAGGGCTTCCTCGCCCGGGGGGATACTGCGGGCGCGATCGAGTATTGCCGCCGCGACGAGAACCGGTGCTTCGTGACGAACACCTTCGCGACTGCTTTGACGCGCTGCGCCCGCAGCACCTTTGGGCTGCTGGAACTGCGGACGGCGCTCGAGGAGGCCGGAGCAAAGGAGCTGGATCGACTGGTACGAACCACCGACGGCATCGCGATCATCGCGGCGATCGGGCCGATGATGGGGCTCCTGGGCACCACCATCGGCATGATCGGCGCCTTCGCGTCGATCGGAACGCTTGAGGGTGCGGCACGCTCGAACGAGCTGTCTAGCTTCATGTCGCTGGCGCTCGTGACCACGGCGCAGGGGCTGATCGTCGCGATCCCTTGCACGGTTCTATACACGATCCTGCGTCGGCGCGTCGAGCGGCTGGCGATGGACGTGGGTGACACGGTGGAGGAACTCGCGGCGGTATTGACCGGCGGTTCCGCGAGCGCGAAGGCGCCCGCATGAGGTTCTCGCGGAACCAACCCATGCCCGAGACCGGCTTCGACATCACGTCGATGGTCGATGTCGTGCTCTTGCTGACGATCTTCTTCATGATGTCGTCGCAGTTCTCCAAGATCGTGCAGCGCTCGCTCGACCTGCCGCGGGAGAAGGGAGACTCCGCCGATAAGCCGGTGGACGCCGAGGTGGCGGTGGTGGTGGACCTGGAGCGGGACGGGCGGCTGTCGGTCGGCGGGCGGGTGTACGAATTGGATCGGCTGGCGGCGATGGTGGCCGCCGATCAGCAGAAAGTCGGTGCTTCAGGGCGGCTGCTGGATGTCGTGATCCGGGCGGACCGCCAGACACCGACTACGCACTTGGCGCGGTTGGTGTCGACGCTGACCGCTGAGGGCGTTTCGGATTGGCGGCTGGCGACAACCGGAGAGAGCGGCGGGCCGAGCCGGGGAGGCACGCCGTGAAGTTCCGACGACGCGAGGTGCGTGCGATTGATTCCATCCCACGGCTATCGCTGGTGGCGTTCATCGACATCGTGCTTTTTCTTTTGCTCTATCTGATGCTCGCGGGCACGCTGGCGCCGCCGGAAGCGCGGATCGCTTCGGGCGTGGAGAGGTTATCGACGACGGCGGCGAAGACGTCGCCGCTCGCACCGGTGCGGCTGGTAGTCGAGCGACTAGGCGATCGGGTGAGCTACCGCATCGGGCAGCGAGGGCTGGACAGCCGCGACGCGTTGGTGCTCGCGCTGACGCAGGTGCCCAAGGACGGCGGCGTGATCGTTTCCGCGGGCGAGGGGACGCTCGTCTTGGACGTGGCCTCGAGCTTGCAGGCCGCCAAGGACGCCGGCTTTACGAGAGTGAGCTATGCACCCGGGAAGTGATGGACACGCGGCGGTGCGGAACGCCCGACGGTTCGCCCGCGGGGCGATGTCGGTCGCGCTGGCGGCGTGGCTCGCGAGCGGCGCCTCGGCGGCGCCGCTCGATGAACGGCTGGATTCCTATCTCGAGCAGCACGATCTCTTGATCCTTCGAGCGGGGACGCTGGAGAAGCGATTGAACGGCGTGCCGCTGGCGGAGCGGGGGAAGGTGCTGCTGGACCTTGCTTCGACGTACGAGGAACTGCTCAAGACGCTGCCGGTGTCGAAGCAGGCGGCGGTGCGGGAGCGATGCCGGGTGCTGCTGCGTGAGAACCCGCGTCCGGAGCTGGACGCGATCCGGATCGATCTGTTGAAGAGCGAGTATCTCGAAGCCGAAGCGGCGGCGGAACGGGCCCGGCTGCGGAGCGATGCAGAAAGCGACGCGAGCGCAACAGTCTCGACGCTCAAGCGGCTGGCCGCGGAGTTTGCGGAGATCGCTCAGCAGGCCAGCGCGCGGGTGCGGCAACTGGAGGGGCAGGAGCAATCGCGGCCCGAGGCGACGTTCGCGGAAGCATCGGAGGTCAAAGCCCAGCTCAGCGACGCGCGACGGGTGCGTTCGCTTGCTCGTTATTACGCGGGCTGGAGCGCCTGCTATGCGGCGCAGATGCTCAAGGACCGCGGCTACGCCAACGAGGCGATGCTGCAGTTCGGGGCGCTGCTCAACGCCCCCGAGCGAAGGCCACCAACGCTGGATCGGCTGCCGCGTTCGCTCTTGGTGCATGAGCACGTGGCCCGCGCGGCGCTGGGCACGGCCACGAGCTTCGCCGTGGCGGGCAATGACAGCGAGGCGATGCGTTGGCTGGACGAACTCTCCACGGCCGAGGGTGTGCCGAAGGTGGTGTCGGATCAGATCCTGTCGCGTCGCATCAGCGTGCTGGGCGGGGGGGGGCGTTGGAGCGAGCTTGCTCGCTGGGTGGACCGGGCGCGGGCGCCGCAGGGGCGTGTCGCGGGCCCCCTCGAGCCGGGAGATGCGCTCCAGCTTGCGGTGTCAACGCTGGAGGGAAGCGACGGGCCGGCCAAGGAAGGCGAGCAGACAAGGCTGGAACTCACCCGCGTGGCGTTGGGTGATCTGATCTCGCGGGGTCAGACGGGGGCGGTCGTGGCGCTGGCGCGGCGGTTCGGAACCGGCGTGCTCGCGTCCAACGGGTTCGTGGCTCAGTACGTGCGAGCGCTGCAGGTCTACGACACCGCCCGCACCGCGCACTCCGCGAATGGTGCGGCCGCGGTTGAACCCGCGCAGGATGCCGCCGTCCGCACGGCGTACAACGAAGCGGCGGACTTGTTCCTCGCCGCGAGCAAGGCCGAGGACGCGGGCAAATTTGTCAAGGACGTCATCGGCGCGGGTCGTGGTGCGGCTCTGGCGTGGTACTACGCGGGAGACCTCCTGCGAGCCGCCGATCAGTTCGAGTCGGTTGCGAAGGGCGCGGACCAGCACACCCGGTCGGCGCTGCTCTGGTCGGCGCTCGTAGCGCTGGATCGGGCGGTTGAGACATCGGTCACCGGGGCACGCGAGCGGCGTGATGCCATGGCTGTGCTCTTCATCGCCGAGTTCCCCACGAGCGAGCAGGCCGCCAAGCTGCTGCTGCGTCGGGCCGGTTCGGGCAAGCTGCCGGACGAGCAGGTGGTCGCAACGCTGCTCGCGGTGGACGCCGACTCGTCGATCCGGCGGGAGGCCCGCTTGCTGGCGTCGTCGGTGCTGTTCAAAATGGCTCGGACGGCCAAGCGGGGCGAGAGCGACGAGCGCATCACACGGTATCTCAAAGTCGCCGACGAGATCTACCCCGTTGAGCGCGACGCAGCGGTGGCGGCGTCGGGCGAACGCCGGACGTTGCTCGCCGAAAGAGCGATCCTTCTCCTGCGTCAACAGGCGGAACTGGCCCTCGCGCTCTCGTCGCCCGACGCATCGCGGGCGACGCGGGTGATCGGCGAGATCCGGCGTGTGGCGGAGCTGTGCGACCACCCGATCGACGCGCTCGCCGAGGAGCTTGGGTATCGGGAGCTGCAGGTGGCGCTGTTGCAGAAGGATCATGCTGCGGTCGAGTCGCTCGCGGCGGGGTTCGCGGATTCCAAGTCGCCGTTTGCGTCGTCGGGGCGCGAGCTGGTCCTGCGGTTTTTTATCGAGCGTGCCCGAGCGACTCCTGCGGACGTGACGGCCGCGGCCTTGGTGTTGAAGCATGGTGAGTCCGTTGTCGCGGCACTCGACGAGAAGAAAGCGACCGGGGCCGGGGGCAACGTGCTGCGCGACGAGGTTGCGGGTGCGGCGTGGATTGTCTTCCGGGCGACCGGTGACGTGCGGGCTCGCGACGCGGCGCTGCGGATCGACAAGGGGGTGTACGACCGCGGAGAGCGGTTCACGCAGAGCCTGCGACGTTTGGCGGAGTTGAGCGAGCACGCGGGCGACGCGAGCCTCGCTCTCGAGTGCTGGACGACGCTCTCGGGTGGGTTGCCCGACACCGGTGCGGCCTGGTTCGAGGCCAGCTATCACGCGATTCGCCTGATGAGGAGCGTGGACACGCAACGGGCGCGCGATGCGTTCAAGCTGTTGGAGCTGTCGCACCCGACGCTTGGGCCTGAGCCGTGGGCGGGGAGGCTGAAGGAACTCAAGTTCGAGTTGTTCCCCGGTCCGGCCAAGAGCGGCGGGGAGCCCAGCGAGGGGAACGGGCCGTGAGCGACCATAAACCGCACAAGCCCGATCCGGTGTCGTTGGTGCTTGGCCCCACGCCACCAGGGCCGTTCGCGCTGCTCGGGCTGCCAGCCACGGATGTATCGCTCCAGCAAGTTCTGGGCTCGCTGCATGTGCGGTTGGAGCAAGTGAACGCCAGCCCGCATGCCGCCACGCCCGCGGCCGAGGATGTGCGGCTCGCGCTGCACGCGGCTGCGGCGCAGCTGTGCGACCCGGCGGTGCGGCGGCTGCTGCTGGGAACGTGGGCGGGCGACGGCCGTGCGCCGGCGCAGGGCGAGCGAGACGACGGCATCTCGGATCGATCGGTGGCAATTGAGCGGGATCTGCATATCGCCGTGGGGCTGAGCGGTGGATGGAACGGGGCCGCCATGCAGCGGCTCGCGCTGGCGTGCGAGGCTCGGGGCGTGGGACTGGATGAGCTCGCCGCGGTGCTGGCCGGCCTGGGCTCGAAGCGAACAACGACGAGCGGTGCGATGCGTCGGGTCGCACATCCAAGGCCGCCCACGCGCGGAGGCGTGGCGGCGGCCGCGAAAGTGGAATCGAGAGTGCCGCGGGAGTTGTTGCTCCTCACGGGCGCTGGTGCGGGGCTCGTGGTACTTGTGGTGATCGCGCTGGTGATGCTCACCGGGCCGACTCAGGAGACGGCCACGCCACGGCAGGTCGCCGAGGTGCTTGAAGGCGGGCTGCGATCGGCGACTCCGCTGGTGATGGAAGAAGAGCGGCGGACGGCGGCGGACATGGCTCTTGTGGCACCGACGAACGATCTGGCAATCGGGGACGCTCGGACGATCGAGCGCGAGTTCGTGGCTTTGGCCACGGCGCTGGGGCAAAAGGACCAGCAAGCGCCCGACGCGCGCAGTCGGTTCAGCTCGGCGTTCGGCTCGTTCGCGGAGAACTGGCACCTGCTACGCCGGGACGAGACGACGGCAATCTTGTCGGCGCTGGTGGATCTGGCGTTCGCGGCGTCGCAGCAGCAGCGCGAGAGCGAGCTGGTGGTGGTGCTGATCGAACCGCTGACGACGCGGGCGGCGGATCGTCGGAGCGTGCGGGCGTTGGCGGCGGCGGGTTCGAGCGTCGCTCGGTTGCTGCAGGAGCGCGACCTGCCACGCGGGATGCGGCAGCAGCTTGAGACGGCGTTGCGGTCCAACATCGCTACGAGCGGGCTCGGGCCGGTGGCCAAGTTTGACGTGGCGGCGGAGCAGGTCGTGCTGCCGCTCGCGTCGGCGTTAGCGTCGTCGGACGACTGGTCGAGCACAGAGGCTTGGAGGGGCTTCCTGGATGTTCGCGACGCGGCGTTGGGAGATCGCGTGCGGGGCAAGGACGCGGCCACGCTCGCTGGGTTGCAGGGCGTGATGCGCCGCGGGGGCGCCTCGGACACAGCGCCCGACGCCGGGGCGGACGCGGCGTCGCTCCTCGCGGGCGCGCTGTCCTGGACCAAGTCGTCCGAGCTCAGGGCGGCGGTCTTGGGCTGGTTCGATGATCCGGCTGTGCCCACGGCGCGACTGGCTGCGGTCATGCGGGCGATGGTGAAGAGCAGCGTCCGGGGTGTTGATTCCACGATGGTCCTTGCGGCGAGCGCGGATGCCGAGCGCCGTCAGGAGCTGCGTGCCCAGGTTGCGGCCGCGCTGCAGGACGATGCCGCCGGGCCGGGCGCGGAAGCGGTGCGTGCTTGGGCCGCGGCGGCGGACAGCCTGCTCGCCCTCGATGCGTCGACGCCCGAGAGCATGATCGACTTGGCAGCCAGGTTGGCGGAACTGACCGCGGCCCGAACGGCGCAGCTCGATGGAAGAGCGGACGAGGCGAGCGCGTTGATCACGTCCGCTGCGACGCCGACGCCTCTTCCGGCGGCGACCAAGGCACGCGAACTTCCCGCTGCCGCGGCTTCGTCGAAGGCGATGGAGTACCTGCAGCTCGGCCCGTCGCAGAGCGCTCGCGCGGATTTCTGGAAGAAGGCGATGGCCGAGGGACGGGTGCCCGATTTGTTGCTCGCCCGAATGGCGATAGAGGAGGCCGGACGAGGGTCTCCCGCGACGGTGCGAGACGCGGCCCGGGACTACGTCCGGGCTCGATTCGGCGATGAGGCCGTGGTGCTGGCTGCGGTTGATCTGGTATTTTCGATCCCGGAGTCACCGGAGAACCTTCAATGGCTGAGCGACATCGCGCAGACGAAGATCGCCTGGCGCGGGCGGGGCGCGACTCGGGACGCCGCTCACCTCGCACTGCTCGAGGCGGCGGCGGGTTTGTTCGCGACCCGCGTCGATGCCCCGGCTCTCGAAGCGGTATCCGAGCGACTGGCTCGGTCGTGGCTCGCGAGCCTCGGTGAGACCGAGGGGGACAACGCGGTGACGCCCACGGAAGCGATCCGTCGACTGACGACGCGGCTGCTCGCGGTGCAGCGCGACACGCACGGCACGCACAGCGACGCGCGACGCCGGCTTGAGGCACGGCTCGCCATCGCGCGTGGCACGCTGCAGGAATGCGTCTGGTGGCAAGCGGCGGCGGTGGAAGTGATCGGGAGCGAGGCGATGCGGCGGACACCCGCGACTCCGGGACGCGCGGTGCTGGAGCGGTGGAACAACGACCGCCGGCGTGCCCACAACGCGTTCCAGCAGATCCTCGCTGGCGAGCGTGCCGCGTTGCGGCTGCTGCGCGCAGAGGTGGATGCGGCGACGGGAGGTGGAGCATGAAGGCCAGCCACTGGATGAGCCTGATCGCGGCGTGTGCGCTGGCAATGGCCTCGCAGGTGCAGCCCGGGCCGGATGCGGGGGTGTTCTCGCGGGAGGACATCGAGGGTTTGCACGCCCTCGCACCCGAGCAGCCCGAGCGGTATCTGGAACTCGGAGAAGAGATCCTGGACCGTCCCGATTCGCCGCTACGTGTGGAGATGGCGAGGAACCTCTTTGTGCGAGCGGTCGAGTACGGTCGGCTGCAACCCGGCGGCGAGCGGGTCGCGGCATCTGCGGCGTTGGCGCTTGCTTCCATGAGCCCGCGAGCGGCGGAGCGGCGCTGGCTGCGGGCGGTGGCGGCCACGCTTCATCCGGATTACGCGGCGCCCGCGGGAAGCGAGCGGCCGGATCCGGCGGCGGGTGCGCGGGCGGCGGAACTGATCACGCGCCTGCGGGCCGGAGAGGGCATCCGGCCACGCGAGATCCTCGGCGACGCGAAAGTGCGCGGCGAACTGGTTCGGGGTGAAGCGGCGCTCTCCGCCGACGGCACGATTGGGCTCACCGATCTGGACGCGGCCGCGAAGAAGCAGCCGTGTCCGACGTGCAGCGGGCGCGGGATCGCGGTGCAGCAGGGCCCGAAGTCGGCGGCGCTGTGCCCGGCCTGCAAAGGACGCACGGCGCTCAACGCATCGATCGACGACGTCGCGTCGCAGCTTCGCCTGCAGCTCGCGCTCTTGGGCGAGCGGCAGGATCAGTGGGGGAAGGTCACCGAGAGCGAAGCCGCTCCGGCCCGCGACCCGGACGCGTCCGAGGTTGCGGTGGTCTTTGGTATCGACACCAAGCTATCGGTTTGGCGCGACGGACAGTGGGCAACTCCTCAAAGGCCCGGGCAGGGAGAGCAAACGCCTACAGTCGTCCCCGCTCCATGAGGAGCGACTCAACGAGCGATCCAATCGGGAGTGACCGATGTCCGATGCCGCGGCGGTAGTTGCCAAGCCCACCATCACCTTTGACGAGTTCGCCAAGGTCGATCTTCGCGTGGCGAAGATCATCAAGGCCGAGCTGCACCCTTCGGCGGATCGCCTGTTCAAATTGCAGCTCGACGACGGGAGCGGCACGCCTCGGCAGATCTGTGCCGGCATCCGCGGGTACTACACGCCCGAGGAGCTCGTGGGGCAGTCGATCATCATCGTCGCTAATCTTGCCCCGCGTGTGATCCGGGGCGAGGAGTCACGCGGCATGCTGCTCGCCGCGAGCGACGCGCCCAAGGACCCGGCCGCGACCGCCGAGCGCAAGGTCGTGATTCTCATGCCCAAGAGCGACATCGCCCCGGGCTCGATCGTGTCCTGAACAGACGGTCGATTCACACGACCATCGTCGGTCGGCTTGCGTTTCACCTTTATCGCGGTTCTTGGCGCGGTTCTGGACGTGGCTCTTGTCGTTGATCGGGCGAAGGCCTCGCGCCGGCGGGACGCTTGTCGTCGTCGCCGAAGGGGCGGCGCTCGCTCTCCTCGCCGCCGCGGCCGGGGCGACCGGGCCCGCCCTTGAGCACCTCGTCGAGAGCGCGGTCCAGCAGTGCCTCCCTGGCGTCCTTTGCTTCCTGGATCTGCTTGTTCGACGATTCCAGTCGCTTGGTGAGCTGAGCGGCCTCATACTCGCGCACCTTGATCCGGGCGTCGTAGGCCTTGGCCATGCGGTCACGCAGGTCCTGCTTCTGGTCCGCCGCGGGCTCGACGCCCTTGTTCTCGAACATGTGACGCCGCAGCTCGTGAGCTTTCTCGACCACGAAGATCGTCTCACGGAGTTCGGACTTGCGGAGCTCGTACAGCTCCTTGTCGTCGTTGCGGGAACGGAACGTGTCCACGGCCTTAGGGATCAGGCGGCCCATGATCGCGCGGAACGCGCGGGGCTCGTCCTTCCTCCAGCGTTCGAGCTTCTCGGAGAACTCGGGGCGCACCTCGCGGACGAACGTCATCAGTTCGTCCATCTCTTCCTTGGGCAGGGGCTCAGGCCCGCGGCCGGGAGGCTTGGCGTTCTGGTCGTGATCGAAGAGCGGCGGCGGCGGCTCGGGGCGCTCGTTATTGCGCCAGCGCTCGACGAACCGATCGGCGATCATCCCGCCGCGGGCTTCTCGCAGCATGCGGAAGACTTCCTCGGGGGGCGTGCCTTCGTCGAGTCGACGCCGAGCATCCTCCAGCCGCTGCTTCGCACGGTCGTTCTCCTGGAGCTGGCGATCGATCATCTCGCGGAGCATCTTTCCATCGCGGGGAGGGCCTTCACGCGGGCCCCCGCGGGGTCCTTCGCGGGGCGCTTCGATCTCTCGGTCGCCGGGGCGAGGGTCCGCGTTGCGACGCGGGCGGCTCTCGCGGGGACGCCGATCATCGCCGGGCCGAGGATCGGCCCCGGGCTGCCCCTGATCGGGCGGCGGCGGAGTCTGAGGCTGAGCCGCGGCGGGGTGCGGGGCGACGGATGCCAAGACGCAGAGGCACGTGCCGCAGATCATGGAAAGAGCTCGTGTATTCATCGTCGCTCCGAGACGAACGGTCATGGCTGAACTCCGGGCACCAGCGGCGTTCTCACGCACCTTGGCGTCCGGTGGATTCTTCCGGCTGCTCCACACCAAAGACGCGGTCGCTGGTGACGAGCTCGTGCAGCCGCCGGGCGTCGGCGGCGAGGTCGTCCAGCCCGCTGGCCAGCGGTTCATCGAGCAGCGAGACAGCGGCGAGCATGATCTCGACGTCCGCGCCGGTGTCGGCCTTGGCCACGGCCGGCGCGGGGCTGATAGTCGGGTTCGCGGCACCGCCGCTGCGGGTTGCGATCGCGTAACCGATGCCCAGGATGCCGACCAGCGCGACCGCGGCGGCGAGGCGCAGCGCCGCAGCAACGCGCACGCGGGGCCCGATGCGGGCGATCACTGGCGTCTGGGTCGAGACGATCCGGCGCGTCGAAGCGAAGACGCGGTCTTCCAACGTCGCGCCCAGCGGGTCGCCGCCGCGGCTTTCCGCCATGCCGGCGTCGGCCCGGCCGACCTGATCGAGCAGGCGGGTCATCGCGTCGTCGCTTCCGGGAGTGTGGTGGTTGGTGTTCATGCTTCGGCCCTTCCCATCGATCGGCCCGGTTCTTCCAGAGTCATCTCCATCAATGATCGCAGCTTCGCGAGGGCTCGGTGGTGCCGAGCCAAGAGCGTTCCGATCGGCTCGCCCAGCATCTCCGCGAGCTCTGCGAAGCTCATCTGCCCGTGGTGGCGGAGCTCGATGATCTCGCGATCGGCATCGGCGAGTTGGTGCATCGCGGCTCGGAGTTTGTCGATCTGTTCTTGTTCACGATGCGAATCCGGATCTCTGCTCGCCGCACGGGCCACCGCTTCGGCGTCGTGGGTCACCGGGTGGCGGCGGGTGCGACGCTGCTCGTCGCGGATGCGGTTGGTGGCGATGCGGAAGAGCCAGGGCTCGAACTTGCCTTGTTCCGTGTAGCCCCCCCCGACCAGTTTGGCCGCCAGGGTCGCGAACACGGATTGGGTGATATCCTCGGCCACTTCGGGGTTCCGTAAACGAGACTGTGCCAACGCAAACACGCGGCGGGCGTACAGGTCGATAATGCGACGCCAAGCCCGTTCATCGCCGCGCGACGCGGCGAACAGCACCGGCGTGACGTCCGGGTTCTGAGACCCGCCGCCGTCCGAGTCGGGTTGTCCTGAGCCCGGCACGACGTTCATCCATCCCCTCCAACGCCCGACCGGGGCGGATATTGCCGTCCCGAGGCGGCTTTCGGCGGGTCAGAAGGGGAAAGTGTGGGCACGCCATGGAATCGTCCAAACCCGGATGCGAGCCTGACGTATTCTGGGCCCATGTCCCCAGAGGTCGAGATCGCGTACTCGGTGACCGCCACGCTGCCTGACTCGGCAACGGCGCTCGAGTATGTCGGTTGGCTGTGCGGCGGGCACATCCAGGCCGTGATCGCGGGCGGGGCGAGCACCGCGTCGGTGTCGCGGCTGTCAGATCCGAGAACCACGATCGAGGTTGAGGCCCGCTATCTTTTCCCGAACCGGGAGGCGTTCGACAAGTACGTTGCCGAGGTCGCTCCGGCTCTCCGCGCCGAGGGTCTTGCCCGGTTCGGTAACCGGGTCCGCTTCAGCCGCAGGGTGGCAGAGGTGGTCGGATCCGCCTGATGTTCGGTTGACGGTTGGAGGTCATCCCCGCGGAATCGGGAGAACGAAGCGGGAGCCCGGCGCGCTCCATGCCCATGGCAACGCTCCGGATCGTGAAGCTTGGTGGATGGGTGCAGATCGGTGTCCCGGATCGCCCATCGGAAGGCCACCTGGACCCTTGGGACACGGCGTCGGTCAAGCCGGCGAAGCAAGCGAGGAAGGCCCGGAAAAGCAGCGTGCGGCAAGTCAGCGACGAAAAACTCTTCGATCAGTTCCGCCGCGGCGACCTGGGGGCGATGCGGGTCCTGATCGAGCGGTACAAGGACGATCTGCTGCGGTTCCTGTTCCGGCTCGTGGGCGAGCGGGCGGCGGCGGAGGACGTCTTCCAGGAGACGTTCCTGCAGATTTATCAGTCCAGCGACACGTTCGACATTGAGAGGCGTTTTCGTCCCTGGCTTTTCACGATCGCGGCGAACAAGGGACGGGACTTCCTGCGTAAGAAGATCCGCCGACGCGAACTCGATCTCGACGCCCCCGTGGGGGGGCGGGGTGGAGGCAACGGCGGCGAGGCTTCCGCGACCACGTTCGTCGATCTGTTGGAGATCGAGGTGGATCCGCCGGAGGCCAGGCTGTCGGCTGGCGAGCGGGAGGCGCTCGTGCAGCGGGCGTTGGCGGGTCTTTCGCCAGCGCTCAAGGAGATCCTGCTGCTGGCGTACTTCCAGCGGCTGAGCTACGTGCAGATCGCGGATGAACTGGGGATTCCGCTTGGGACTGTGAAGTCCCGTTTGCACGCCGCTGTAGCCGCGTTCGCGAAGCGTTGGCAGCAAGTATCGAAGGGCGCCGCGGGCAACGCGGACGAGCCTGATGAGCAGCCGGTGTAGAGAGACAGAGTTTCCGGGATGCGTTCCATGCAGCACGATGGGGATCACCAATTCGACGACGCCTTCGACGATTGGTCGCTTTCAGGCTCGGATCAGGCGGCCGTTGACGCGTGGCTGTCGGACGGGGGGCAGGGAGAAGAGGCATCAGGCGACGACGCGCGGCTTGCGCGCGTCGAGGCGCTTTTGACGTTGCTCGCCGCACCGCAGATGCGTGCCGAGGACGCGTTGGTGGACGTCACGCTCCTGCGGCTGGCCCGAGAGGCCGCGTCTGAACCTGTGTTGTCTCCCGGTGATGCCGATGCGGTCGACGCGTGGGCTCTTGCGGAGTATCAGGCCAAGGACACTCCCGCGGCGCTCCGCGAGCGAGCGGGTCGTGTCGAGGCTCTCGCCGGCGCGGTGCGAGAATCACAGATCGCGGCGACTCCGCTCTTGGTAGAGCGGACCTTCGAGGCAATCGCGTCGCGTCATGCGGCGGATCGGGCCGCGGGTCTCAGCCTGCGGACCTCGCGTTCGTGGCGGCTCGCGGACGTGCTGTCGGTCGCGGCGATGCTGCTCATCGGCGCGTCGGTGCTGTGGCCGGCGCTCAACTTCGTGGGCGATCAGCAACGGCTCGCCGCGTGCCGCGGCAATCTGGGCACGGTCGCGTCGGCGATGGGGCTGTACGCGGGCAATCACCGCGATCAGCTCCCGGTGGCGACCGCCGGCTTTGGATCCGCTTCGACGCCCTGGTGGAACGTCTCGCCGCAGCGGCCGCAGTCCAATTCGGCCAACCTGTACACGCTCGCTCGCACCAAGTACGCGCGGCTGTCCGATCTCGCGTGCGCCGGCAACCCCAGCGCGGAGCGCGGCGAGGTGGGTTCCGAGACTTACGACTGGTCCAATCTGGACTCGATCTCGTTCAGCTATCAGATCATGGGCGGTCAGCGGCCCAATTGGCACCGCACGCGGTGCGAGCCAGCGAAGGTCGTGGTGCTTTCCGACCGTTCGCCGGTGGTCCGCCGCGCTGTCGCTCGTCAGTCGATCGATCCGCTCGAGAACTCCTCGAACCACGGCGGGCGCGGCCAGTACGTGCTCCACGCCGACGGTGCTGTGGCGTGGATGTCCACCCCCGAGCGAGGCTGCGGCGACAACATCTGGCTGCCCCGGGCCCTGGAGATCATGCTCAAGCAGGTCGCGCACATCGAGCGGACCGGAAAGCTCGAGGGCTTCGAGATGCCCGAGGACGCGTTGGATTCGTTCGTCGGACCGTGAGAGCGAATGAACGATCGGCTTGATCGCGACGCCGCGGGTATGCTGTGCGTCAGCGATGAAATCCAAATCCGACATCGTGCGAGACTGGCTGCCCCGATACACCGGGCGCGGCGTGGATCAGTGGGGGGAGTACATCCTCCTCACGAACTTCAGCAACTACATCGAGATGTTTGCTCAGCGCTTCGGCGTGCCCGTCGTCGGGCGCGATCGGCCGATGCAATCGGCGACCGGCGCCCCGGGCTCGCCCGCTGCGGGAATCACGATCCTCAATTTCGGCATGGGCAGCCCGATGGCCGCGACCACCATGGACCTCTTGAGCGCCATCGAGCCTAAGGCCGTGCTTTTCCTTGGAAAGTGCGGCGGGCTGAAAAAGACGAAGCTCGGAGATTTCGTGCTTCCAATCGCGGCGATCCGCGGCGACGGCACGAGCAACGAGTACCTGCCGCCGGAGGTGCCGGCGCTGCCGTCGTTCCGCATGCAGCGTGCCGTGAGCGCGGCGATCATCGAGCACGGCATGGACTACTGGACCGGGACGGTGTACACAACCAACCGGCGCGTCTGGGAGCACGACGAGAAGTTCAAGGAATACCTGCGCCAGATCCGCTGCATCGGGATCGACATGGAGACGGCGACGATCTTCCTCGTCGGTTTCGCCAACTCGATCCCAAAGGGCGCGCTGCTGCTCGTCAGCGACAACCCGATGTCGCCCGACGGCGTGAAGACGGGCGAGAGCGACCGCTCTGTGACAGAGAAGTTCGTCGAGAAGCACCTGCAGATCGGGATCGACGCGCTCATCGACCTACGCGACAGCGGGGAGAGCGTGAAGCATCTGCGGTTTGAGTGAGCCGGCGAATTGGAGAAATCGCGGAGGGGCTGAGCAGGTGGACTAGCACGGAGGCTGAGCATGGGCATCGCAAGGAGGCTTCGGAGGTTTGCGTGTGGGATGCTCAGCGCGGCGGTCTCGATTGGGGCGGGCGGTTGTGCTGCTCGCGTCGATCGAGCCGCGTGGAACGTGGATGCGGCGTCGATCGTCAACCGACAAGAGCCGACGCTTGCGGATTCTCGCCAGTGTCTCCTGGTCATGAACGAGCCTTCGCCACGGCAGCGTCACGCCACCGCATGGCTGCTGGAGCGCTCTGCAGAAGCGTGGTTGATCGCACGCGGCCCCATCGCCTGCTCCGTCGGTGCCAACGGCGTCGCTCGCCCCGGTGAAAAGGTCGAGGGCGACAAGATGACCCCCAGCGGCTCGTACACGCTCACCGAGGCGCTGGGTCGCGACCCGGTGGTGAACACGAAGCTCGCGTACCGCCAGGCCACCGACAACGACGCCTGGGACGAGCGGCCCGACTCGCCGACGTACAACCAATGGGTCAGCGGCGAAGCCGCGAAGGGTCTCACCGAGCGGCTCGGTGCCGACAGCGAGTTGATGCGGGTCTGCATCGTGGTCGATTACAACCGCTGGCCCGCCGTGCCGGGGAAGGGCAGCGCGATCTTCATCCACCGTGCTCATCCCGACGGCGCGGGCACGCTCGGATGCATCGGGTTTGAAAAGAGCGATCTCGATTGGCTGCTGGCGACGCTTGACCCGGCGAAGAAGCCACGGGTGGTGATTGTGCGGGGGGAGTGATCGTGAGACCGACAGGGGAGTATCAAGCATGAACAAGAGCATTGAGCAGATTGAAGCTGAACGAATCGCGATCGAGAAGCGCGTCGCCAAGGCACCGATCGTGACGATTACCGGCATCATCGACGCGAGCGGCTCGGGCGGCTGTAGACATCAGGGCGACCGAATGTGGCGGTTTGTGGCACACTTGTGCGCGTGGCGATGCGAGGACGGTCCCGTTCGAACCCAGCGGCTTCGGCTGGAACGATGGGTCTCGGAAAAGGGGCTCGAAGCGGCGACCCGCCGCGCGCCCGCGTGGAAGATGATCCGCTGCCGCGCTCGATTGCTGGATGCTGATCCGTCGACCGAGCCCAGGGCCCTCGCGATCAGAATGATGCCGCCCGGGAGGCCTCACGCGGACCTTGACGCGGTTCGCGACGCGTTGCAAACCCCTGTGCACCGCCGCGTTCCGGGCATCGGTCGGGTCACACTTGATCGTCGGATCGACATGTGGACGGGCCGCGCGAAGTGGGCAGGCGGCAAGGTCGAGGTTGTTCTCGGCGGTGATCCCAAGGCTTATTCGACTAAGACATTCGAGTTGATTCAATCGGTCGCTGCGACCGCCGCAACCTGGGATGCTCGCCTCAAGAGGCACGCCGCTAAACACTTGGTCAAGCTCAAGAACGAGGCGTGGCGAGAGGATGGGGTCAAACCGATCACCTCGAAGTTGTTTGCACAGCGACTCAAACTCCAGAATTGGCTCACTCGCGCCGATCGCTCGATGGAGTTCTCATTCGACGATGGCGACCTGTTCTTCGGTCACGAGATCGTTGTTTCGGTAGATCCGAAAGGACGTCTCGGCGAGCCTGAGTTGCACGGCTGAGCCGGGTGCAACTTGCGTCCGCGACTTGCGGTATCCTCTCCCTCCCGGAGGTTCCCGCATGCGATCTCGCCCATTCACTGCTCGGCTCACCGCTTCGATTGTCGTTGCTGTCGCTGGCTCGGCCTTTGCCGCGGACACCGTCCCCCAGACCAAGGGCTACTACCGCCAACCCGCCATCCACGGCGACACCATCGTCTTCGCCAGCGAGGGCGACCTGTGGCGGGTGCCGTCGTCGGGCGGCGTTGCGACGCGGCTCACCACCGGAACGGGCGAAGAGACCAATCCCGCGATCTCGCCCGATGGCAAGACCATCGCGTTCATGGGGCAGTACGAGGGCCCGACCGAGATCTACACCATGCCGCTCGAGGGCGGCCTGCCGACTCGCCGCACGTTCGGCGCGGCCCGCATGGGCTTCGTCGGTTGGACGCCGGACGGGAAGGTGATGTTCTCGACGCGTGAGCACGCGACGCTCCCCTCGTCGCAGCTCGTGGTGCTGGGCGAGGACAACACGCGAACGCGCGTGCCTCTGTACGAGGCGGACCAGGGTGCGTACAGCGCCGACGGCAAGACGCTGTTCTTCACACGGCTGCCGTTCCAGGGGTCGTTCACCAAGCGCTACAAGGGCGGCTTCATACAGCAGCTCTGGAAGTTCGGTGCGGGCGATGCGGAGGCGACGCCCCTGACGACGGACTTTGCAGGAACGAGCAAGGACGCGATGGTGTGGGACGGCCGCGTCTACTTCGCGACCGACCGCGACGGCATGATGAACATCTGGTCCATGGGCCCCGACGGCAAGGATCTGCAGCAGCACACCAAGCACGCCGAGTACGACATCGCCAGCCCGGATCTCGGCGGCGGACGCATCGTCTATCAGCACGGTGCGGATATCTGGCTGCTCGACCTCGCTGCGGGCAAGAACGCTCGCGTGGACATCTCGCTCGCGAGCGACTTCGACCAGATGCGAGAGCAGTGGATCAAGAATCCGGCGGGATCGATCAGCGAGTGGTCGCTCTCGCCCAACGGCGATCGGATCGCGATGGCGGCCCGCGGGCAGGTCTTTGTCGCGCCAGCGAAGCAAGGCCGCTTTGTCGACGTGACCAAGAACACTGGCGTGCGTTACCGCCGCCCGGTCTTCCTGCCCGATGGCAAGTCGATGCTCGCATACTCGGATCGATCCGGCGAGGTTGAGATCTGGAAGGTCCCGTCGAACGGCGTGGGCGAGGCCACGCAGATCACCACCGACGGCTCGATCCTCCGCTTCGACATGCTGCCGAGCCCCGACGGCAAGATCGTGGCGCACGTCGACAAGAATCAGAAGCTCTACATCACCAATATTGAGGACAAGTCCACCAAGGTGATCTTGCAGAACAAGTTCGAGGTGCCCAGCGATCTGTCGTGGTCGCCAGACTCGAAGTGGCTGCTGTTCAGTGAGTCGGCGGCCAACGCGAACGGTCAGATCAAGCTCTACTCGGTCGCGACCGGACAGATCACCGATCTGACGACCGATCGCTTCAACAGCTACTCGCCCCAGTTCACGCCCGACGGCAAGTGGATCTACTTCATTTCCGACCGCCACATCGTGTCGTCGGTCGGCAGCCCGTGGGGTGCTCTGGCACCTCAGCCGTACTTTGACCGTAAGTCGAAGCTGTATCTGATCGCGTGCAAGAAAGGCGAGCGATCGCCGTGGCGTCCCAACGACGAGCTGGCTCCCGCCAAGGACGAGAAGAAAGACGACAAGAAGGAAGAGAAGAAGCCGGACACCAAGCCCGACACAAAGCCGGAGACCAAGCCCGAGTACAAGGGCGATGACAAGCCGGCGGAGACCAAGAAGGACGACGCCAACAATGCCGACAAGTCCAAGGACACAAAGAAGGACGAGGGCAAGAGAGACGAGAAGAAAGCGCCCGACGTTGTGATCGATCTGGACGGCATCGCCGCCCGCGTGGAGGAGGTGCCGTTCACGAACGGGAATTACTTCGGCCTCACGATCACCGAGAAAGCCCTGTTCTTCCTCGACTCCGTCCGCGGCGTGGAGACCAAGACCAACCTCCTGGCGCTCCCGATCGGCAACGAGAAGATCGAGACGAAGACCGTTGCGTCGGACGTCAACTCGTACGACCTTTCGCTTGATCGCAAGAAGCTCGTCATTCGTAAGCGCGACGCGTTCTCCATCGTCGATGCCAACCCCGCTCCCGCCGAGCTCGACGGCAAGGGCGTGGACCTGTCCAAGTGGCGTTTCGCTCTCACGCCCGGCAGCGAGTGGCGCCAGATGTACACCGACGCGTGGCGTCTGCTCCGGGATTACTTCTACGCCCCCAACATGCACGGCGTGAACTGGACGAAGATGCGCGACAAGTACGCGCCGCTCGTCGAGCGCGTCCGCACGCGGGCGGAGCTCAACGACATCCTGGGGCAGCTCTCGGGCGAGCTTTCGACGCTGCACCACTTTGTCCAGGGCGGCGACACCCGCCAGCCCGCCGACGAGGTGGCCCTGGCTTCGCTTGGTGCGGAGTTGGTACGCGACGCGACCGGATACCGCGTGGAGCGTGTGTACGACTTCGATCCCGACGAGCCGGGCGCGGTGCCGCCGCTGGCACGACCGGGGGTCGATGTCGTGACGGGCGACATTATTGAATCAATCAACGGGGTGCCCACGCTGGTGCAAGAGCCGGCGGCGCTGCTGCGCGGCAAGGCCGGGCAGCAGGTGCTGATCCGCGTGAAGCCCGGCAAGGGCGGCGACAGCCGCGACGTGATCGTGGTGCCGGTGACGATGGGCGACGCGGCCGACATGCGGTATACCGAGTGGGAGTACACCCGCCGCAAGATCGTGGACGAGCAGGGCAAGGGCGACCTTGGGTATGTCCACCTCCGCAACATGGGCGGCGGCGAGATCACCCGCTGGACCAAGAACTTCTTCCCGGTCTACAACCGCAAGGGGCTCATCGTCGATGTCCGCCGCAACACCGGCGGCAACATCGATAGCTGGATCCTGGGCCAGCTCCTGCGCAAGCCCTGGATGTACTGGGCCTCGCGGGTGAGTGACGAATCGAGCTGGAACATGCAGCTCGCGTTCCGAGGCCACATGGTCGTTCTCTGCGATCAGTTCACCGCGTCGGACGGAGAGGCTTTCGCCGAGGGGTTCCGGCGCCTTGGCTTGGGCAAGGTGATCGGCATGCGAACCTGGGGCGGCGAGGTCTGGCTGAGTTCCAGCAACCGCCTCACGGATAACGGCGCCGCAACCGCGGGCGAGACGGGCGTTTTCGGCCCTGATGCCGACGGCAAGAACATCTGGCTCATCGAAGGCCACGGCGTTGATCCCGACATCGTGGTTGACAACCTGCCCCACGCGACGTTTAAGGGCGAAGATGCGCAGCTCGCCGCGGCTATCAAGGTTCTGCAAGAGACTATTGCTGCCAAGCCGCTGCCGGACGCGAAGGCCCCCAAGTGGCCCGACAAGAGTTTCGACAACAACCGGTGAGGAATGGGAAGGGGTGAGGGGCTGAGGTTTGCGGACGACGCGTGGGGGAGGACGGGGGCCGGGCCTTTGAGGCCCCAATGCAGAGCCATCCTTCCTTCAAGAACAAAGCCGGAGCCATCGAGGCTCCGGCTTTTCGTTTCTCTGGAATGTCGTGAAGCCCCGCACCCAGCCGGTCATCCGCGGCGACGCCGTGCCGCCGCCAGCGATGACACGAGCAGCACCGCCGAGACACCCGGCGTCGGGATGATCGTGATGAAGGCCGGGAGATTCAGGTCCGACGTCGTGCTGTCGGCGAACACCCCGACGAACGCGCCGGTGGCGGCGTTGTACTTCAGGATCTTGTGGTTGCTGGAAGTGACGTACAGGAATCCGTCCCCGCCGAAGGCCATGCCGATCGGTGTTTGCAGCCCGCCCGAGCCCGCGGCCACGAAGTTGCCCTGGTTCACGCCATTGAGAGCGTTGCGCTTCTGCACCGCGTTCCCGGTCTCGGTGGTGATGTAGAACGAGCCGTTGAACCACTCGAACGTCCGCGGTCGACCGATGCTGCCGATGAAAGTGCTGATCAGCGCGCCGGTCGTGCCGTTGTACTTGAGCACGCGGTTGTTGTTGTAGCTGGGGACGTAGAGGTTCCCGTCGGGGCCGAAGGAGATGCCGTTGTCAGCGCCGCTAAGACCGCCGCTGCCGGCGGTGACGAAATCGGAGACGTATCCGCCGCTGCTGTTGTACTTGCGGACCTTGTTGCCGTTGAAGCTCGCGACGTAGGCGTTACCGGCGCGATCCCAGGTGATGCCGGTGGGGGAGTTGAGCCCCGCATCGCTGATGAAGTCATCGATGTAGGCGCCCGTGCTCGCGCTGAATCGAACGATGCGGTTGTTCCCCTCGCTGACGACATAGATCTTGCCGTCCGGGCCCATGCGGGCGCAGAGTGGCCCGGAGAGATTGCCGGCGACGTCGAGCGTGCCGATCAGCCCGCCAGACATGTTGTAGCGGTACACCTTGTTGCTCGAGAAGCCGCAGACCAACATCTCGGCTCCGTACGCCGTCGCGATCAGGCACAAGCCGCCGACGGCGGCAAGAACGTTCCAACGCATGCGATTCTCCTCCGGACGTGTGTGGCAACCGGCCCAAACCGCCGTCACCTCCCCGACGAGAACGGCGGCACAGCGCCACCGGGCTCCGATCCGAGTGTCGCCGCGGGGGCGGGGGCCTGCTTGCATCCGTCTGCTCACTTGGCTGTCAGGACGCGAGATTGCCGCTGGCCGAGACAGAACCCGCACATTTCCCCTCACGAAGTGTGAAGACGAGGCAAATGTTCGAGGCCGATCGGTGGCCGGAGACGGCACCCGAAGCGGGCACCGCCTACCGTGAAGAGTCCAACAACTTGCTCGGATTCGTGTTGTGTACGGTATTTCCCGGGGTATGCGGGGCTTTCGTGTCTGGTATGCTGCCTCGATGAGCATTCGCTCCACGTCAGGAGGACGAGTCACGCGTCAGGAAAGGCGAAGCACGCAGCAGCCTAATCACGTTCGGGTGCCGAGCGTGCGAAATTGAGACTCCGCCGGATCACGCATCGTCGTGTGAAGAACGAGGGTGCAGACGGAATCTCGCCGGAGCCAGCGCCACCGCGACGCCGGCAGCCGCGGCAACGATCAAGGTCAACGTGTCTCAGGAAAAGGCAGCAAGAAGGGAATCAGGAATGAACACCAAGGGCCGGAAACCATCGACCGGGTTCACGCTGATCGAGCTCCTGGTCGCGATCGCGATCATCGCGCTGCTGATCTCGATCCTGCTGCCGTCGCTGGGGGCGGCGCGTCGGACGGCGCGGAACATCATCTGTCAGAACAACATGCGGCAGATGGTGCTCGCCCAGACCGGTTACGCCAGCGACAACAAGGATTGGCTCGCGGGATCCCCTTCTACGAGCGGCTGGGACGCGACCGGTCGTGTCACGGGCAACATCGGGCAAAGCTACAGGATGACGCTCAGCGCCCCCCGGTTCAACGGCGTGGCAGTGCAGGAATGGGACTGGATTGGTCCGTTGCTGAGCTCCATTGGTCAGCGAGGGCCTGGAGATGGCGCGTCGGCATCGCAACTCACAGAAGAGACTCGAGCTGAACGCTACTACTGGTACGACAAGGTGACGAGCGTCAATTGCCCCGAGAACAACTTCGAGGTCGATCCGTTCCCCGTGGCGACGTCGATCTGGAAGAAGAAGCGGATGTTCTCGTACTCTGGCGTGACAGCATTTCTCGGCACGGACGATGCTCCGGTTTTGGGTGCCGGTGCAAGCAGCGGCGGCGGTCCCATCAACGGACAGGACCGTCGCGGCTATCAGCCGATGCTTTCTCGCGTCGGCGCCGCGAGCAGGAAGGTCGCCTTCTATGAATCTCACCGTTATGCCGAAAGCCAGTTGACAGCAGATCCACCGAGTTATGGATACGCGATGGGCGAGGTCGGAAGGAGCACCTACGGCGGCGCGTTCTCTGACCTGGGCACGTGGTGGTCGCAGTCGAAGTCGTTCTCTCGAAATGCCGCGCCGGGCGAGGCCGCGGGCACATGGGACAAGCGAGTCGACGCGCGGTTCTGGGCGTTCCGCCACGGATCTCGTAAGGTCGAGCCTGTGCCGGGACAGGCGGCCGCACGGTCCGGTCTGCAGTGCCTCGGCAACCTCGCGTTTTACGATGGTCACGTCGAGCTGCTGGACGATCTGAGTGCCACGAATCCGGAGTTCTTCTTCCCGACAGGGACGAAACTGAACCAGGTTCTCCCGATGTGGAAGACGACGGCTGCTCGGTTCAAGACGTATGCAACCGGCATCAACGCAAACAATCCGGTGACCATGCCCTAAGTCGGTTAGGCTGATTCAATCCTTTTGCTCGAAAGGACGCGAGTGAGTCGGACTTCAGAATCATCGACATTGCTGGAAGGCCTGGAACCTGACCAGAAATCCGGAGCAAAGTCGGCCCGCGCTCAGAAGGGCGGCTCATCAACCAGCCAGCGTCAACTGATTTTGGGACTGAGCGCGTTTCTCGTCTCCATCGCGGTGCTCGGATACGTGAGCCTCACCGCGTACAAGTCGTGGAACGAAAGCCCGCTCTCGCAGTCTCGAAAGGCGACTCTCAAGGACTCGGAAACGGGGGAGGTGTTCGAAGATTTCTCCACCCCAAGCGGCGAGTCTTCCCCGTTTGTGAATCCCAAGACCGGCAAGCGCACTCTCTTCCCCGCAGAGGCGTGCTACTGGACAAAGGACGGAAAGGCGAAGTTCCCTCCGACGTTCGTCATCCTCAACGAACGGTTGGGTGTGTCGGGGGCGACCAAATGCCCTGATTGCGGGCGGAACGTCCGCAGATTCAATCCGTTGCCGCCCGACGATCTCATGCAGGCCGCGTGGGACGCGTCGCAGAAGAAGTGACCCGTCACCCCCGATTCGAATATTCACCCGCAACGCACGCAAGGCCGCATTCGCGGCCTTTTCATTTACAACAGGGTGGTCTGAAACATGCCCGACAGGAGTTGAACCTGTAACCTCTGCCTTCGGAGGGCAGCGCTCTATCCAGTTGAGCTACGGGCACACGATGTCGCGACGCCCGCCGGGCGGCCGCCGCTCGGGGCAAGCATATCGCGCCGGCGGCGTCGTGTCCTGTCTGGGGATGCTGCCTCTCGAAACACCGCGCCCGTGAACGAAAGCGGGGCCGGCGGCGAGGCCGGCCCCGTCCCTGATTTTTCGCAGTGCATCGTGCTCACGGGCAGAGCAGCGCGTCGTAAGCGGCGGCGAAGACCGTGAAATCGGCGTCATCGCTCAGGTTGTCCGCGTTGAGATCGCCCACCAGATCGGTGAGTTTGTTGTACGCGATCACAAAGAACGCGAAATCAGCGTCGTCGACGCCCCCGTCGCCGTTGAAGTCTGCGGGGCATCCGGGGCTCGGTGTGCGGCTGATGGACTCAATCGTGATCGACGCGGTCAGCGACGTGCCGCCACCTTTCGCGTCGAGACGGCCCGAACGGGCCAAGGCGTGATTCGCGTGGTGCCGAAAGCGGTTTCAAGAATACTCGGACGTTGCAACAAAACCGATGCTGGATGGGCATGTGCTGCGTGACCAGCAATCAGCCCTTCACCGCACCTCCGAAGAGCTCGGCCTTCAGGAACCGCTGCGCGACCGCGAACAGAATGAGAATCGGCGTGAGCGACAGCACCGCCGCGGCGTAAGCGGCTCGCGTGTTGGCCTCAAACTGACTCATCATGTTGTTGAGAGCCACCGGCAGCGTGAACCTGTCCTGGTCCTGCAGCACGATCAGGGGCCAGAGCAGCTCAGACCATGCGCCGATGACACTGAAGAGCGCGAGCGTGGCGAGCGTCGGTGCGCTCAATGGAAGGATCACGCTCCACCAGATCCGCAGGCTGCTCGCGCCGTCCATCCGCGCGGCTTCCTCCAGCTCGCCCGGGATCGCCATGAACGCCTGCCGGCAGAGGTAGATGCCGAACGCGGTCACGCTGAACGGCAGCACCACCGCCGCGAGCGTGTCGTACAGGCCCATGCCGACGATCATGCGGAACATCGGGACGACGATCACCTGCTCGGGGATCATCATCGTTGCGAGGAGCAGCACGAAGATCACGTCGCGCCCGCGAAAGCTCATGCGGGCCAGAGGATACGCGGCCAAGGCAGCGACGAACACGTTCAGAGCGGCTCGGGCCAACGTGACAAGCACGCTGTTCACCAGCGGCACGCCGAGATGCCCGTCGTTCCAGGCGACCCGGAAGTTGTCGAGCGTGAGGCCGCCGCCAAGGGAGTAGAGCTCGCCGCCCGGGGGCTGAAATGCGATCACGATCAGCCACACCGCCGGACCGATCGCCAGCAGAGTGAGCAGTACCGCCACGGCGTACCACGCCGCGGTGTTCCACGCGGGGCGGCGGTCGATGTTGGCGGGCGGGTGGAACATACAGCGAGATCCTCACGAGCCGCCGCGGCTTGTGAGCTTGAGCTGGACGATGCTGAACACCAGGATGACCACGAAGAGGGCGATGCCGATGGCGCTGGCCATGCCGTAATTGCCCTCTTCGAAGGCGACGCGATAGATGAGTGGCACCACGGTCTGATGGGAGATCGGCGCTCCCTTGATTGTGACGAACAACTCCTCGAACACCTTGAGCGCCGAGATCGACGAGATCACGAATACCAGAACGATCGCCGGGCGGATGGATGGGAACGTCACCGCCCAGAAAATCTGCGTGCGACTCGCGCCGTCCAGCGCGGCGGCCTCGCGCAGCTCACGCGGTACGGCCGCCAGTGCGGCGAGGAACACCATCATGTAGAAGCCGAACCCCTTCCACAGCGTCACCAACGCCGCGGAGATGAGCGTCCACGGTCGCTCGGTCAGCCACCGAATCCCCTCGAACCCGGCGGCACGCAGGGCGGCGTTCAGCACGCCCGAATCCTCGTTGTACAGCAGCCGCCACATCAGAGCCGCGACGATCGTGGGGGTGACGACGGGAAGAAAGAGAGCAAGGCGGAGCCACGACATGCCGCGGAGGCGGACATCGACCGCGAGCGCGGCGAGCAAGCTGAGCACGATGATCGCGGGCGTAACAAGGAGGTACAGACCGCTGTTGAGGAGAGCGCCCCAGAAACGGCCGCTGGCGAGCAGTCGCGTGTAGTTGTCGAGACCCACCCAGTCGGGCCCGTTGAAAGCGGTGTAGCGGGTGAACGAGAGATACACCACCTGCGCCAGCGAGCCGGCGAAGAAGACACCAAGCACGAGAGCCGCCGGGGCAAGAAACGCCGCGGGAGCGAGAGGGTGATGCGTGCGAAGAGCGGGCACAGGGACAATGTAGCTGCAGTCGGCCAGCCACGTTGCTGCGATCCGTCCGCCGGGCCTGGTCCGTGGCCGAGTCGACGCAGACTCAGATCAAGTGTTGGATCCGCATCCGTCTCGCTCGTCTGAGCAGCCGTGGGCTGATGACACCCGAGAGCGCCAGATGGACGGTGCCTGGCGATCGTGCGCGATTCAACGTCGTTACTCTTTGTGCGTGCGTAGGCCTGAGTCGTCATCGCCGACGCAATGCAGGGCGACCATGTTCACGCTCTTGGTCTTGCCCAGCGGGCGGCCGCAGAGGATCACGATGGTGTCACCCGGCTTGCACAACCCGCGGCTCACCAGGAACTGATCGGCTCGCAGATTCCAGTCCCGCAGCGGCGTCATCCCGCTGGGAGCCTTCTCGCACACCGCGATCACGCCGCGGAGCACCGCCATGCGGCGACACGCACGCAGCGACGAGGAGTACGCGATGATCGGGATGTCGAAGTCGTTCTGCGACAGGTAGCGGGCCGTTCCTCCGGCCTCGGACCAACACAGCACGGCATTGGCACGCACGTCGCGGGCGATCTGCCATGCCCCGTGCGCCAACGCGGCCGTGGAATAGCGGGTCTCGATGAGCTTGGTCGGTGCGTCGTGGTGCGCGGGGAGCTCGCCGATGCGCTCCTCCGCGGCGGCGGCGATGCGCCGCATGGTCTCGACCGCGACCACGGGCCATTTGCCAGTGGCAGATTCGGCGCTCAGCATCACCGCGTCGCAACCATCGAAAATAGCATTGGCGACATCGCTCGCCTCGGCTCGCGTGGGGCTCGGGCTCTCGATCATCGACTCGAGCATCTGGGTCGCGACGATCACCGGCTTGCCCCAGACGTGGGCCGCCTCGATGAGCTTCTTCTGCACCACGGGCACCCGCGCGATGTCCATCTCGACGCCCAGGTCTCCGCGGGCCACCATGATGCCGTCCGCGGCTTGCACGATCGCGTCAATGTTCGCCACGGCCTGCGGCTTCTCGATCTTGGCGATCACAGGAATCGTGGCGGTCTGTCCGCTCAAGTCGGCGAATCGGGTTGTCGGGCACAGCGACTTGAGCCGCTCCTTCAGCTCCAGCACCTCCGCCGCCTCGCGCACAAAGCTGAGAGCCAGGAAGTCGAGCTGGTTCTCGACTGCCCACGCGACGCACTCCCAGTCGCGGTCGGTGATCGCGGGCGCGGACATAGCGCTCTGTGGCAGGTTAATACCTTTCCCGCTGGTGACGAGCCCGCCCACGATCACCTGGCACTGCAGCTCTTCGCCCTTGGGGTCGATGCCGCAGGCGAGCATGCGGATGGCGCCGTCGTTGATGAGGACCTTCTGACCGGGCTGCACCTCACCGATCATCGCGGGATACGTGGTCGGAAACACCACCACCGTCTCGCCGCCGCGGGTCTCGGTGCGGGCGAGTTCCAGATCGCGGCGGAAGGAAACGGTCTGTCCGGGCACGAGCGTGATCCCCGGCGGCGCGACCTTCCCGACGCGGATCTTGGGACCCTGCAGGTCGCCGAGGCACGCGATCGGGCGGTCCATCTCGGCCGAGACCTGCCGCACCGTGTCGAGACGTTTCTCGTGAGCCGCGAAGTCGCCGTGCGAGAAGTTGAAGCGGAAGATGTTGACGCCTGCTTCGATCAGGCGCCGGACCAGTTCAGGCGTGTCGCTCGCGGGGCCAATGGTGGCCACGATCTTCGTGAGCATGCGGGGAAGCGGTGGTTCGGCGGCGCTCGGGGGCGTCATGGTTCACTTATCGGCTGGGCCGGAGCAGGGCGTACGGGAGCGAAGAAGATCGCGGTCGAACGCGTGTCAAGCGGGCATGTCGGGGGTTCGTCGCAACAATTTCAACGTGTGGCCGCGAGTTTTCGGGCGTCGTTCGCGAGACGTATGACTTCTTCATATTTCTCGCGGAAGAAGACGGTGTATGCGATCTCGGCGCGGCGCTGGGCTCCGGGCTTTCGCCAGATATCCCGCACGGCCTTGAACGTCGCCTCCGTGAAAGCCACTGGTTTGCCGTCGGCGTCCGTGGTCTCGGGCCACGCGTAGAACGCCATTTCCATCTTGGCTAACGCCTCACTCGGAAACGTCGCATCGTTGCGGGCCTCGTTGAGCAGCCGCCACGCGTGGCGCTGCACGTCGGCGTTGTCGATCGCGAACGCACCCATCATCGGTCCCAGGGCGCTCCTCCATCCCGCGGGTTTCACGCTGGAGGCGATCGCGAAGGGATCGACCTTGTCGATGAGCCGATCGGCGTACCGCTCGTACATGATGCGGCGGACGGGCATGCGGCGGAGTTCGTACTGCTTCGGGCCAAGGCCGTCCTTCGTGTCGGCGCTTCGTCGTTCGAAGTTCCACAGCGACTGCCCCTCGACCGTCAGGCAGAACTCGATGAAGCGTTTGGCGATCTCAGGGTTCGGTCCGCCGCGGAGCAGCGAGATCGGATCGGCGTCGATGGATGCGGTGCCCTTGGGATCGACGTAGCCGACGCGCACGGTGTCGGGGTCTTCGCCGGGCTTGGCGATGGCTTGGGCTTGGGAGCGGCCGTAGAAGTCGATGGCGAGGCCGATAGCGCCCTCGCCGTGGCTGATGTCGATGGGGGGTTTGGTGGAGGAGTTGGTGAAGTAGCGGGCGTTGGCGCACATCTCGCGGAGGATGCGCCAGCCCTTCTCCCAGCCGTAATTGCTGAGGATGGCGTCGAACGTCGTCGCGATCGAGCCGGACTGGCGCGGATCGGCGAGGGCGACCATGCCCTGCAGCTTTGGGTCTGTGAGGGCTTCGAAGGAATCGGGCTCGGGGAGGCCGAGACGCTTGAGCAGATCGCGGTTGTAGACGATGCCGAAGCCGGAGAGCGCGGTGCCGAGCCAGTACTGCTCGGGCTCGTAGAGCAGGCCGGAGCCGATCTTGTTCTCGCCGTACCACTCGTCGAGCTGGGCCTTGGTAAACCCTGCGGGCACGGACATCGGTAGCGGCTTCTCGACGACCTTGTCGCCGTCTTTCGCGGCAATCGCGACGCCCTCCCCGTTCCGCAGCCGGGTGTGATCAAACGAGCCGCCGCCGAACGCGAGGTCGTAATCGACCGTCCCGGGCTGGCACGAACCGTCGGGCGCGATGCGCCCGCCGCGGACGGCCGCGATGTACTGGCTCTGCAGCAGCTTGATGATCTCGCTGGTGCCGAGCGGGCCGCGCCAGTCCACCAGCACATCGCTGCCATACTTCGCCTTGTGCCACTGTTCGAAAGCCTGACCGAACTCGGTCGAGATCTGGGTGACGTGCGGCGTGATGATTACCAGACGCGGCACGCCCTCGCGGGCGTTGCTCATGCTGGGCGCGCTGGGTCGGAGCAAGAACGGCACGCCCAGTATGACCAGGAAGGCGAGGATGAAAAGCCAGGATCGCGGGTTCACGTGCAGAGTCTAGCGATCGATGGGGGAAGGGACCGAGACTTGTTCGCCGGGCCATGAAAGCCCCGCCCCTGTGCGTGCCGCGCCAAGAATCGGACATGAGTCTTCCCCGGAGTGAGCGTGTGGCGGTGGTGACGGGTGCCGGCAGCGGCATCGGTCGTGAGACGGCGGTCCTGCTCGGTGAGCTCGGGTACGCCGTTGTGCTCGTCGGGCGAGACGAGGTCAAGCTCGCCTTGGTGCAGGAGCTTCTGCCCGGCTCCGTGATCATGCAGTGCGACATGGGCAACGCCGCGGCGGTCGAGAAGCTCATCGCCGCGATCGATCTGCGTTTCGGTCACATCGATGTCCTGATCAACAACGCCGGGACGACCCCACTGAAGCCGATCGAGGACTACACGCACGCCGAGATCGACGAGATCTTTCGTGTGAACGCCGTCGGCCCTTGTGTGGCCATCGCACGCACCCTGCCCATCATGAAGCGTCACGGCGGGGGCTGTATCGTGAACGTCTCGTCGATGGCGACCATCGATCCATTCCCGGGTCTGTACCCATACGCAGCTGCGAAGGCTTCGGTGAACCTGATGGCCCGTTCAGTGGTGAACGAGGCCGGCAAGCACGGGGTCCGTGCGTTCGCGGTGGCCCCCGGCGCGGTTGAGACGCCGTTGCTGCGATCACTGTTCAAACCCGATGCATTTCCCCCCAGCCGCACGCTCGATCCGAAGCTAGTTGCCCAAGTCATCGTCGAGTGCGTGCAGGGCAAACGCGAAGCGGACAACGGCAAGACCGTCTTCCTGCCAAGCCCGTAAGAGATTCACTTCTTTCCGTCTGCGATCGCACGAGCCTCTTTCAGGGCTTGACGCAGCTCGCCGACCAGCGGCGTCAGATCGTTCACGATGGTGGTGGAGTCGAGCACCTCCATCAGGGACTTGCTGGTGAGCATGGCCCGCACCATCTCTGTGCCGTAGTTGCCGTTTCGGATCATCGCGCCCAGTTCCGGATCGGCCTCGAGTCGCTTGATCGCGTCCTGCATCGCCGGAGCGTCCTTGATTCTCGTCATGACTGGGCTGTTGAGAAAGTGGTCGAACGCGGGCTTGTGTCGAACCACCGCGGCAAAGTCGGATGTCAGCGAGAAGAGCTCGGCGCCTTCGAGCGGGTTCGACGACGCCGCGACGCCGCCGAGGCTGGATTGACGCACCTCGCCCGCGAACTCCGCCACCGCCTTCGCCACGGGATTGCGGGGCAAGCTGGGGTCCTCGGCGGTGCGTTGCATCTGGCTCACGGCCAGCGGCTCGATCGCGAGCGGTATCCAGAGCACCAGCAAGCCCAGGAACGAGCCCTCCAGCAGACCCAGCCCGCCTCCGGCGAGCTTGTCCACGCCGTGGAGCTGCGGCCTCGTCTTCATCACCCGCTTGGACACCACGCCGATCACGATCGCGACAAGTGCGGCCACGCCCAGCGCTGCGATCGCGGTAGCGATCAGCCGCGACGACAAGCCGCCGGTCGCGGTCACGGACGCGATGGCCGGCTCCAGAACCCGCCCGACCGGTCGGCACAGGATCACCGCCAGGAACATCCCCGCGACGATACCGATGAGCTCCGACGCGCCCCGCCAAAGACCCTGCAGCGTGCACAAGGCGACAACCCCGGCGACGATCTTGATCGGCAAGGAGCCGAAGATGATCGCCAGCAACGCCACACCGCCGATGCCCAGAGCGATCCACAGCCGCGGCACCGAGGTCGATGGATAGTCCGATGCCGTGGTTTCGTCTCGTCCCCGTGTTTGTCCCATGCGGGCACTCTATCACAGTTCTGGCGGAAAGCCCCGCGACCGATCTCTCGACCGCGGGGCGACAAATCAGAACGTGTTCACCACTCCTCATCGAAGCGGTTGC
>DASVYC010000058.1:0-10183 GCA_036392375.1 Phycisphaerales bacterium | reverse complement strand
CTGGCGTTCGCGTCGCGGCTGGCGGGTGCGGCGTTGGAATCGGATGAGGTCCTGTACGGGTTGCTCGGGGCGCGGTGGGAGGAGCAGCCCTGGTACCGCGAGCATGCGCCGGTGCGGTTGCCCCTGACGGGGAGCGCGGCGTTGCACGCGATCGCGGCGAACCTGGTGAACAGCGCGATGGAGTGCGCGGGCGTCTCCCTGCTGGCGATGCGTTGCCGCGTGGTGGGGGAGCGGGAGTTCAACGCCATCGTCCAGCGGACGGGGAATAAGGCGGACGTGAGCGTGGCGGCGCTGGCGGACCATTTGGCGGCGGCGCTGGCGCTCGCGCGCGAGCATCCCGACGCGTCGATCCGGGTGGTGTGCGACAAGCTGGGCGGGCGGGACGCGTATGCGCCGGTGTTGGAGCAATTGCTGCCGGGGTGGGAGTGCAGGATCGTGGAGCAGGGGGCGGAGCGGTCGCGGTACGACCTTGTGCCGCCGCGGGCGGAGCTCTTGCCGTGCGGCGCTTTGCGGGTGTGCTTTCAGTCGGAGGCGGAGGATGCCCACCTGCCGGTGGCGCTGGCGTCGATGATCGCCAAGCTGGTGCGGGAGCTGGCCATGCACCGCTTCAACACGTTCTGGCGGGCGAAGATGCCGGAACTCAAGCCCACGGCGGGGTACCGGCTGGATGCGCGGCGGTGGCTGAACGAGGCCGAGGGTGTGCTGAGCCGCGAGGATCGGGAGTTGATGATCCGGCGGGCTTGAAGGAAAAGGGCGAGAGCGACAAGTCGCCAAAGGGCCAAAGAGAAAGGTGCGGGGCGGCGCGGTCGCGTGTTGGTCTTGAGCGAAGACTGTGGGTTGGACGTCGGTTGCCCCGTGAGCATAACAATCGGATATGTCGGATCCCGCGTTTGATCGCCGCTTTCTGGACCTCGCCGCGCGGGTGGCGATGCGCTCGGCGGGCAACGTGGAGCCGAATCCGTTGGTGGGCGCGGTGGTGGTGGATTGGAGCCGCGGAGCAGGCGAGGTGATCGGGATCGGGCATCACCGTCGGTTCGGTGCGGCGCACGCGGAGCGGGAGGCGCTCGCGGATTGTGTGCGACGCGGGCGTGATCCGCGGGGTGCGACGGTGTATGCGACTCTGGAGCCGTGCGATCACACGGGCAAGCAGCCGCCGTGCACGCGGGCGATTGTGGAATCGGGTGTTGCGGAGGTTGTGGCGGCGCGGCGGGACCCGAACCCGCTTGCGGCGGGAGGGTTCGAGTCGCTGCAGAAAGCGGGCGTGCGCTGCCGCGTGTGCTCGGAGAGTCGGGCGGCGATCGCGTTGTCGGACCCGTTCGTGAAGCGGGTGCGGACGGGCTTGCCGTGGGTGATCGCGAAGTGGGCGCAGACGATCGATGGACGGGTGGCGACGCGCAACGGGGAGAGCAAGTGGATCAGCGGCGATCGCTCGCGGAAGCGGGTGCATCGGCTGCGGGCACGGGTGGATGCGGTTCTGACGGGCATGGGGACGGTGCTGGCGGACGATCCGATGCTGACGGCTCGGGATGTCCGTCGGGTGCGGCGTGCGGCGATCCGTGTGGTCGCCGACACCGATCTCGATATTCCGGAAACCAGCAAGCTGGTCGCGACGGCGAATGAGCTGCGCACCATCGTGGCGTGCTCGGCGGAGCTTGCGCAGGGCGCAATCACGCGTGAGAAGCGTGAGCGGCTCGCGGCGGCGGGGGTGCGTGTGGAGGGCGTCCCGACGGTCGGGGAGAGGCTGGATCTTGCGGCGCTCCTCAAGCGGCTCGCGAGCGAGCACGGGGTTGCGTCGGTCCTGGTGGAGTCGGGGCCGGGGCTGCTGGGATCGATGCTGGACGCGGACTTGGTGGATGAGCTGGTGGTGTACGTGGCGCCGATGATGCTGGGCGATGAGATGGCGCGGGCCGCGGCGGCGGGGCGGATCGCGCCCACGCTTTCGATGGCGCAGCGGTACGAGCTCCTGCGTGCGAAGCGGATTGAGAATGACCTGGAAGTGGTGTACCGGCGGCGGGGGTAGGGCGCGGGGCGGGTGGCTACTGCCGCCCTCCGCTTGCGCGGAGGGTTCGTTACGGCACGGTGCGGAGCGTGGGGCTCTTGGTCATGCGCACCAGCTGGCCCTCGGCCGGGACGACGAATGTTGTCTGCTCGAGCGCGTCGTGCTTGATCGCGGCGAAGCAGACGACCGCGGCGCTGAGCATGGGGGCGATGGTGGAACTGGTGACGGTGCCCACTGGTTCGGTGCCAGGCTTCGGTGCTGTGTTGTCGTCGGGAGATGGGAGGAACACAGGGCAGCCGCCGATGGGCTGCGCGATGGCGTGCATGGGGTTCTCGCCAGCGGCGAGGGCTTCTGGGGAGAGGTCGAGCTTGGGCGGCTCGCTGCGGAGCGCCACGAGCTGTCGCTTGGAGTGACCTCGCGAGTGCATGCGGGCGACGACTTCCTGGCCGAGGTAGCAGCCCTTGGTGAACGAGACGCGGTCGTCGAGGACTCCGGTTTCGGCGGGGAGTGAATCGGGTCCGAAGTCGACGTTGTAGAGCGGCGAACCGGCCTCGATGCGGGCGATGTTGAAAGCGTGCCAGCCGCCGGGGCGGAGGCGGACCTTCGCCGAGAGTTCTTGGGACCCGAGGCGATCGTGCGGGTGCTCGTGGCTGAAGCCGCGGGTCAGCAGGAGCTCGTAGATCTGGGTGGCGTGTGTGGTCGGGACGATGAGGTCGAACCCTGGCACGCCCGCGGCGTCGCGGCGATCGACGAGGACACTTGTGCCCGCGAGCGTGATGGTTGTGTTGTGGTTCGGTTCGAGCGCGGCGAGCGGCATGGACGCCGGATCGCGGAGGGCGTCGAGCAGAGCGGCAGCGGTGGGGCCGTGCAGAGCGAGGCGGTGGGTCGATTGCGAGAGGTCGGTGATCGCCGCGTCTTCGCTGATGATGAAGGAGCCAAGGCCCTTGAGCGTGCGCTCGGCGGCGTGCGCGTCGCACTCGAGCAGCACGCGTCCTTCGAGCACGATGACGCGTAGGTCGGCGTCGATGCGGCCCTTGCGGTTGAGCCAGAAGCTGTTGGCGCTGCGTCCCGCCGGGATCCACTGCTTCGCGGGCTTGAGTTCCTGCGTGATCATGCGGTTCAGGAACTCGAGGCGTTCCGAGCCGGTCACTTCGAGGACCGAGCGGTGGGGGAGATCGAGGAGGAGGCAGCCCTTGCGGAGGGCGGCGTACTCGAGCTCAAGCTCGCCGTAGGTGCCAACGACGGCGATGGGGGTGGGGGGGGGCGTCGGGGATGCGGCGGCGGTGTCAGTGGAAGCTGCGGGTGTCTCGGGGCCGTACGCGAGCACCATGGCTTGGGCTTGTTCGTGCAGCGGGTTGATGGGGCTGGGGTGGGACATGTGGGGGAGTTGGAAGGTTGGAGGGCAGAGGTTGGAGATGGGAGATAGAGGGTGCGACCGCGTTGGGCGGATTGCTGAACCGGAAGCGGTCGGCGCGGTATGCTGTGGCCGTTGCATTCTTGCCGCGTGGCGAGATGTGCGTCCGCGACGGACTCCAATCTCAGCCCTCTCACCTCAGCCCTTTCCCACACACCATGAACATCGATCTTCTCAAGCGTTTGTGCGAGACCCCTGGCGTTCCCGGCCGCGAGGAGCGGGTGCGAGCGCTCATCGAGCGGGAGGTTGAGGGTTTGTTCGATGAAGTGCGGACGGACGCGATGGGGTCGCTCATTTGCACGCGGCACCCGCGCGGCAAAGCCGCCGGCGGAAAGAAGAAAGGCTCGCAGTCGCGGCCGACCCGCGTCATGCAGCTCTGCCACATGGACGAGATCGGGTTCTATGTGACCTTTGTGGACGACAAGGGATATCTGTGGCTGAACAACGCGGGAGGGTTTGACACGCGCAATCTGTTCAGCCGCCGCGTGCTCGTCGTGACCGACAACGGCGACTACAAGGCGGTCATGAACCCGGGCGGGCGTCCGGTGCACATCGCGAGTGCCAAGGACCGTGAGAAGGTGCCGGAGGTGAGAGAGTTCTTCGTGGACATGGGGCTGCCCGGCGACAAGGTGAAGAAGAAGGTGAAGGTTGGCGATTACGTCGTGATGGACGAGCCGCTGATCGAGGTCGGCGACAAGCTGGTCAGCAAGGCGATGGACAACCGCGTCGCCTGCTGGCTGGGCATCGAGAGCGTGCGGCAGCTCGACAAGAACAAGAACGGCCACGCCTGCGATGTCGTCGTCGCGTTCACCGTGCAGGAAGAAGTCGGCCTCCGCGGCGCCAAGACCGCGAGCCACGCCGTCGAACCCGACATCGGCCTGGGCATCGACGTCACCCTCGCCTGCGACACACCGGGCGTGCCGCCCGAGGAAGCCGTCACCCGCCACGGCCAGGGCTTCGCGCTGCACATCAAGGACAGCTCGTTCATCTCCGATCACCAGCTCGTGAACGAGATCGAGAAGCTTGCGATCAAGAACAAGATCCCGTACCAGCGGTCGATCCTGGCCGCGGGCGGTCAAGACGGCGCGGCGGCCCAGCAAGCCGCGGCGGGCGCCCGGGCGGTTGGCATCACGGTCGGAACGCGGTACATCCACACGGTGACGGAGATGATCGACAAGAAGGATCTGGCGGCCGCGCGAGATATCTTGGCGGCGTATATGGGTGTGGTGGGGTAACGTGACCCTGGATGGCGCCAAGTTGCGCAGCCTGCTCCGAGCTCGGCATGCGTGTGTTCGGGTGGTGACCGACGACGAGCCGGATGCGTTGCTTGCCGCGCTTGATTCGATTCATCAGGAGAAGCTCCCGTCGTATCTGTGGACGACGTTGGACGGGCTGCGAGAGGCGACGCTGCAGGATGCTCCGGCGGTGGGCAACACGGTGCCCGCCGAGGCCGCTTTGTACCACCTGCTGCGGAACGTCCATGGCGACCACGCGGCGGTCTTCCTGGATTTGGCCGAGCACCTCGAGAACGCCAAGGTGCTTCGGGCCTGGCGAGAGTTGGTGCAGCGGTACCGCTCCACGGGTGGCGTGCTCATCATGATCGATCACCGGGAGAGCGTGCCGGAGGTGGTCGCGTCTCACAGCACAGTCTTGAGGCCCCGACCTCTTTCTGATGAAGAGGTACAGGCGATTATCCGTTCTGCGGTACGAGAGGTGGATCGTGAGCAGCGGGTCGAGGCCAGGATTTCGAGCCGCATGCACGAATCGCTGGTTCGCCACCTGCGCGGGCTCTCGAAGCGGCACGTACGCCAGATCGTCTTCGAGATCGTCTGCGACGATTTCAAGCTTGATGAGTCCGACCTGGAGCGGGCGCTGCAGGCCAAGCGCAGACTTCTCCAGAACGACGGTATGCTGGAGCATGTCGATGCGCCGACATCACTCAGCCAGGTTGGCGGCATGAACATGCTGAAGGCCTGGCTTGCTGCCCGGGCTGAGAGCTTTGGCAAAGACGCGGAGGCCTTTGGCCTCCAGCCTCCCCGGGGTATTCTGCTGCTTGGAGTTCAGGGGGCTGGCAAGAGCTTGGCGGCCAAGGCGATCGCCACAGCGTGGCAACGCCCGTTGCTCAGGCTCGATCCCGGGACGCTCTACGACCGCTATGTCGGGGAGAGCGAGCGGCGGCTTCGATCAGCTTTGTCGCAGGCCGACGGGATGGCGCCGATCGTTCTGTGGATCGATGAGATTGAAAAGGGCTTCGCGAGCGCGGCAAGCCAGAGCACCGACGGCGGTCTCAGCCAGCGCATGTTTGGCACTCTGCTGACATGGATGCAAGAGCACCGTTCCGCGGTCTTTCTGGTGGCGACGGCGAACAACATCGATGCGCTGCCGCCGGAGCTCCTGAGAAAGGGCCGCTTCGACGAGATCTTCTTCGTGGACCTTCCCGCCGATGAGGCCCGTCGCCAGATCTTCACAACGCATCTTCGGGCGAGGCGCCGAGACCCGGCAAGGTTCGATATCCCTGCACTCGCCGAGCAGAGTTCTGGATTCAGCGGGGCCGAGATCGAGCAGGCGATCGTGTCGGCGCTCCACGAGTCCTTTGCGGCTAATCGGGAACCGACTACCGCCGATGTGCTCCGGATTCTGGCGATCTCGCCGCCACTGAGCCGCACCATGGCTGAGAAGATGGATGCGTTGCGGACCTGGGCGAGCGGTCGTTGTGTGCCCGCGGACTGATTCTGAGCTGCTAGTACAGAGGGGTCTGGGTTCAACCAATCAAAAGGACCGGCCAGAGGCCGGTCCCGTTGATTCGTGTGGTTCGAGACCTTACTCACGCCACCAGGTTCGTCACGTTCTCAATCGCTTCCACGACCTGACGCACCTGGAAAGGCTTGCGGAGGAACCCGTCGAAGCCCTGGCCCTTGAGGCTGAAGGCCTGGCCGTCGGTGAGCTTGCTGCTCATCGCGATGAGCTTGGTGATCTGGAGGTTCTCGTTCTTCTTGACGACCTCGGTCAACGCCTTGGCGTCGCCGTTGCCGAGCTCGAGGTCCATCAGCAGCACATGCGGCTTGAACCGCTCGGCCTCGACGCCGGCAGCAAAGCCGGTGGAGGCGGCGCGGACCTCGTAGCTGGTCTGCTCGCTGAGGATCTTTTCGAGCGTGGCGGCGACTTCCTTGTCGCCGTCGACGATCAGCACCCGCGTGCGACCCGACGCGATCCCCTCGAGCGGGATGTTGTGGGCTTTCATGAAGCGGATCAGCTCGCTGGTGGGGATCCGGCGGTCACGGCTGCCCGGGATGCGGTAGCCCTTGAGCGAACCGGAATCGAACCACTTCGACACCGTGCGGGGCGCGACGTTGCAGATCTTCGCGACTTCGCCGGTGGTCAGCACTTCTTTGTCAATGGCCATCGCTTCACCTCGCGGGTACACAACGGGCGGCGGATGACGCGCCCAAGGCAGGTCAGGACCCGAACGATGGTCCTTCGACGCCAAGGGATCGGCCATGCGGAGTCGGGGGTTCATCCCGAGAGAATCAGTCGGGCCAGAATTTGCGGTTTTTCCGTGTCGGGCGGGTTATCCGGTCGCGTCGGTCACAGCGACGGCGCGGGGCGCGGCGACGCGGCCCGGGATGGGTGTTCGCCGCAACTACTTTCCCCAGCGGCGTCTTTGACAGGCTCCACTCCAACCTAGTAGATTGACTACGCTTTGCCCCTTGCACCGCGCGTGGTGGATCGGATGGGGCGTGGTGGGGGTGTGGGGATGGTGAGCGGGGGAAGGGTGAGGGATCGGGCCGCGGACTGGGGAAGCGTGTGCAACCCCGGGGCGTGCGGTTCGAACAGCTAGACCACGAGAACCACGGGCGGACCTGCCTTGGTTCTTGAGAGCAGTCCCGCAGGACGCGGGCTGGGCCTGAGGCTTGGCGAGAGCTTGGATACAGAGCATTCACAGGATCACTCCACGATGATCGCACGCACCATCCGCCGTTCCGGTTCGATTCTCTCTGTTGCCGCCCTGATCGCTGGCGCGGGCCTGGCGCTTCCGAGCGTGGCGTGGGCGCAGGACGCGCGGGGTGTCGAGGGCGGCGCCAAGGCCGCGAGCGACAACGACCTGCTCAAGGATTTCGTCCACTTCACGCGGATCGCCCGCTACGACGTGGCGGCCCAGGTGGGTGCCGAGCTGCTGGGGCGCGGGATCAAGCCGCAAGACTTTGTGAAGCTGGTGGACAGCTCGGGCGAGGCGCAGCGGTTTGACGAGACGGTGGGTCGCGCGATGCGGGTCGGCTCGCTGGAGTCGATCGCGGGCGGGCTGTACAAGCTGTACGAGACCGGTCGCCTGGCTGCGGCTCGCGATCCCAACGAGATCGCCGAGAACATCAAGAAGCTGACGGGCACGGTGCAGGGTCGCATCCGGGCCGCGACGCGGCTGAAGGCGGCGGGCGAGTACGCCATGCCGCAGCTCTTGAACGCGCTCATGGACCGGGACAACTCGGCTCTGCGTTCGGAATCGCAGCGGGTGCTGGTCGAGATCGGCAGCCAGTCGGTGATCCCCCTGGCCACGGCGATGGTCGCGAGCGAACCCGCCCAGGCGGAGCGCCTGGCGGACGTCCTGGGCCTGATCGGGCACCGCTCGGCGCTGCCGTACCTCGCGGATCTGCGGACGGCGTCGTCGGTGGCCAACGTGAAGACGGCGGCGGAGCGTGCGATCAACCGGATCGATCCGGGCGCGCTGAACGCGGGCGTGGCCGATCTGTACCTCGGGCTTGCCGAGCGGTACTACAGCCAGTCGCGCGACGTGACGAGCTTCTCGGGCGAGGAGTTCCAGTTGCTCTGGACGTACAACGCGTCGTCGGGCCTGAACATGACGGGCATCCGAACGCCCGTGTACCACGAGGCGATGGCGATGCGTCTTGCCGAGCGGGCCCTGACGATCGACGCGGGCAACCGCGCCGCTCTGGGCCTGTGGCTGGCGAGCAACCTGCGTCGAGAGATCCAGCAGCCGCAGGGCTATGAGAACCCGGCGTATCCGTCGGACCGTCGCGACGCAACGTACTTCGCGGTGGCGGCGGGCGCGGGGCCGACGCAGACCGTGCTGGCGCGGGCCGTGGACGCCAAGGACACGATGCTCGCCCGCAAGGCGATCGGCGCGATCGAGCGGACCGCGGGCAGCGGGGCACTGACCGCCAAGACGGGCGACCGCCAGCCGTTGGTCGAGGCGTTGACGTATCCGAACCGTCGTGTGCAGTACGAGGCGGCGTTGGCATTGGGCGCGTCGCAGCCTTCGGCGGGCTTTGCGGGGAGCGAGCGGGTGGTGCCGACGCTGGCGGCGACGATCCGCGAAGCGTCGAGCAAGTATGCGGGCATCCTGGCGCGTGACACCGAGCAGTACCAGGCGATCCGCCGCATCCTCGAGCAGGACGGGTACACCGTGCTGGCCCGCGGCACGACGCTCAGCGACCTGGAGGGCGCGATCGCGGAGGTGCCGGCGGTGGACCTCCTGGTCGCCGTGGATCCGAACCCGGTCGATGTGCCCGCGCTCTTGTCGCAGGTTCGCGGCACGACCCGCACCGCGGCGACGCCGGTTCTGGCGCTCACCACGGCCGACGCCTACCCCGACCTGCGCCGTCGCTACGAGACCGAGACCTCGATCACCGTCCGCCCGCTGGCGACGGCGCCCGAGGCGATCAGCAAGACGGCGAACGACTTGGTGCTGGCCGCGTCGGGCGGTCCGATCAGCAGCGACGAGGCGTTGGCGTACGCGACGCGCTCGCTGAGCGTGCTGCGTGACCTGTCGGTGTCGCGGAACACGGCGCTGCCGGTTGAAGAAGCGGTGGTGCCGCTCATCAAGAGCCTGACCGAGTCGACGGGCGCCACGAAGATGGCGGTGGCCGAGGTGCTGTCGCTGATCGGGCAGCAGCGTGCCCAGGTGGCGCTCATGGACGCGGCCCTCAACGCCAGTGGCAGCGACCGCATCGATCTGATCGGCAAGGTTTCGGCGAGCGCGAAGCGATTTGGCAACCAGCTTGAGGAACGCCAGATCCGCCGCGTGGTCGAGATGGCCAAGGGTGCCGACGCCGCCGAATCAACCGCGGCCGCGGCTCTGGCGGGTGCGCTCAACCTGCCCAACGCCGATCTGATCCAGTTCATCCTGGGCGGCCGCGCTCAGGCGTCTCGGTAAGTCAGAATTCCGGATCGACCCCCACAACGCCCCGCACCGGGGCGTTTTCGTTTTTGCAGGACGCGATTGGGGTTCTGTGGGTTTGACCGTAGGGGGGATCGCGGGGAAGGGTGGGGGAGGGGACGGGCACAGCGGTCGGACCGGAAACACTCGCACTTTGCGGATTCTTGCGGTCGGGGTGAACCCGTGGCGGTGGGGCGGCGGATGATCCGTTATGACTTTGGGTGCAGATGTCAGACCCGACCCGGTGCCGTGGGACCCGGCCCGGCCGCTGTTTGAGTCGGCGCTGATCGGCATCGGCACGATGCGGATGGCCAAGGGCCACCCGGAGCTCAACCGCGACCGCGTGGCGTACGTGTGGCCGACGATCAGCCTGCCTCGGCTGCCGTACGCGGTGAGCTTTGACCGCGAGGAGCGGGTGCAGGGTGATCGGAACACCGCGGTGTTCCACAGCGTCGGGTCGGTGATGCGGCGGAGCACGCTGACAGATGAAGGCCTGTCCAATGTTTGGATCGATGTGCATCCTGCTCAGCTCGCGGCCATGCTCTCGGCCCGTCAGGGTGGGTCGCGCGATCCCGACGCTCGGTTCCCTTGGAGGTTC
>DASVYC010000057.1:0-26237 GCA_036392375.1 Phycisphaerales bacterium | reverse complement strand
GGGCGGGGCCTTCCAGGCCCCGCGCCTCTGCGAGCGCGCCTGGGTGCCGCGCTGCGACGGCGTGCCATTCGGCATTCCCTCAAGCACGCCGCGTGCGTCGGCTTCACCAGTGGCTACTTGCGTGATCTCATCCTGGCTTGGGAAAAGGTGACACCCGCGCGGGCTGAGGTCTTCTACAACGCGGTGCCGGACGCGTGGGCCTTGCGTGACGGGGCGGCGATGCCGTCGCTGGCGTCGCGGCCGATGGAAGTGCTGACAGTGAGCGATGTCACGCCCCACAAACGGCAGCATCTTGTCGCGCGGGCGGTGTGCGCGCTGCGGAAGGAGCGGGGGCTGGAGTCGCTGACGTACCGCGTTGTGGGTCGGGTGTTTGACGAGCGCTATGCGGAATCACTGCGGCAGATCGCCCGTGACGCGGGCGCGCCAGATGCGGTCAAGGTTGAAGGGCGCTTACCGGGCGACGCGGTCGAGGCGGCGTTCCAGCGGGCGCGGTGCTTCGCGTTCATGAGCGTGTGCGAGAGCTTCGGGATTCCGCCGCTCGAGGCGCTGAGCTTCGGCGCGCCGGTGGTCTCGAGCCGCTGCTGTGCGATGCCGGAGGTGCTGGGCGAGGCGGCGGCGTTCGTGGAGCCGGACGATGAGGCGGGCTTGATCGCAGCGCTGCGGCGGGTGTTGACGGACGGGGCGTATGCGGAGGAGCTGCGCCGCCGCGGGTTTGAGCGGTGCCTGCGGTTCCGGTGGGGCGAGACGTGTGCCAAGATGGCGACGAGTCTGGAAGAGATGGTTTCGCGTGGTCGATAATTCTGTTCTCTCCCGCATCACACCCACAAAACCTATGCCCCACTTCATTCCCACCCAGTTCCCGCACATCACCTCGAAGCTAAAAGGCCGCGTCGCGGTCATTACCGGCGGCTGCGGCTTCATCGGCTCGCACTTGGCCCACGCCCTGGCCGCCGGCGGCGCGAACGTCCGCGTGCTCGATGATCTCTCGGGCGGGTTTGAGTCGAACCTCGCGCCGGCGCGAGACGCGGCGAAGGCCAGCGGCGGAAGCGTGGAGTTCATCAAGGCCTCGATCCTCGACGACGCCGCACTTCGCAGGGCGATCGAGGGGAGCGACTTCATCTTCCATCAGGCCGCGCTGGTGAGTGTGCCGGAATCGGTCGAGAAGCCGGAGAAGTGCCTGAGTGTGAACGTCGAAGGCACGCAGCGGGTGCTGCTGGCGGCCAAGGACTTGAAGGCGCAGGAGAAGAAGGAGAAGCGCGTGATGTTCGCCGCCAGCGCCGCGGCATACGGCAACACGCCCAGCCTGCCCAGCAAGGAGACCGACAACCCGGATGTCTGGTCGCCCTACGCGATGAGCAAGGTCAGCGGCGAACTCCTGCTCCGCACCTTCGCCCGCTGCTTCGGCCTCTCGTGCATCAGCCTGCGGTACTTCAACATCTTCGGGCCCAGGCAGGACCCCAAGAGCCCGTACGCCGCGGTGATCAGCGCGTTCGCCGACACGCTGAGCGCCGGCAAGCAGCCCCGCGTGCTCGGCGACGGCGAACAGACGCGGGACTTCACGTACATCGACAACGTGGTGCTGGCGAACATGCTGGCCGCGACGAGCGAGAAGCCGCTGGCGGGAGAGGTGGTGAACATCGGCACGGGTGCGCGTATCCGCTTGCTGGACGTGCTGAAGCACATGGGCCAGGCGCTGCAGGTGGACAGCACTCCAACGTTCGGCCCGCCGCGGGCGGGAGATGTGCGGCACTCGTCGGCGGATATCTCTGCCGCGCGATCGCTGCTGGGCTATGAGCCGGTGGTGGACTTTGGGGAAGGGATTCGAAGGACGTTGGAGTGGGCGAAGAAGTGATCGATCATGGGTCAGCGCCACGCAATTGACAATCGAATGTGGCTCGGAATCCGGTGACTGTTGCAACGCTCTCGTGTGTGTTCCCAGCAATGCCGTATGCGACGGCTCACACTCGCGGCGGTTGTCATTGGTTCTCTGGTCACGCTCGCGGCTGGCGCGTGGTTCACGTCGTGGACTTCGCCGCGGTCGTATGTGCCCAAGGCAGCGATGGACACGGATCGCCTGATGTCGGCGCGGCGATACGACGAACTGCTCTCGACGCATCCGCGGCCGTACGTCGTGAAGAGGTCGATCGGAAGCGGGCAGGCCGTGGTGTTCGGGGCCACGCACACGAAGGACCCGAAGGACCCGCAGCTCACGCGGCTGCGGGAGGAATGGGACGCGCTCAAACCGACGGTGGCACTGGTTGAGGGTCGGCCGAGCGGGCCGCTGGCGGCGCTGCGTGATCCGGTGGCCAACTTCGGGGAATCGGGACTTGTGGTGTCGCTGGCGCGGCGGGCACCATGGGAAGGCGGCTGCGCCATCTACTCGTGGGAGCCGGATCGGGCGTGGGAAGTGAGCACGATGCTGGCGAAGTTCCCGAAGGAGCGCGTGGCGTTGTTCTACATCCTGCGGCCGTACGTGAGCGACCTGCGCCACGGCAAGCCCGCGAATCCCGACGCCGTGCTCGAAGCGACGCGGGCAAAGCGTTCGAAGTGGCCGGGGCTGGAGGGCGCCATCGACAGCGTGGCGGCCGTCGATGCGATCTGGAAGCGCGACTTCGCGGGCTTGCCTGATTGGCGCGATACGAGCGACGCGTACGGCTGGCCGGGGTACCTGCGTGAGATCTCGGAGGTCTCGCGCGATCTGCGGACCGCGAACATGGCCGCGGCGATTCTGGAACTCACCGCCCAAGGCGAGCGGGTGTTCGTGGTCTGCGGCTCCAGCCACGCGGTGCGGGCGGAGCCGGTGTTGATGCCGTGAGGGGCGCTGCCGCTCTCATCCTTTCGCGCACTATTCGCCGATATTCCCTCCCGTCGGTTCTGACCCGGAGGTTGTTGTGCGCGCGGCATGTTGGGACTACACCACTTGGCTGGACGATCGGATCGCGGGGCTCGCGGATGCTGGAGATCCGACGGGGCCGCGTCGCGCGGATGGGTCGGTTTCGCCGCGGAACTTGATGCGGGCCGCGGGGCTCGTGGCGCTGGCGGCGGGGCTGGCGGGCTTGGGGGGTTGCGGCAGCAGCGGGGCGAACGGGATCACGGCCAACAAGCCGCAGGATGTGAACGCCGGGCTCAACGCCCTGGCCAACGACAACCGGCCGACGCCCGATGAGCTGCACAAGTTCATCGAGCGGGCCGCGACCGATCTCGAAGATCTGAAGGCCGCTCAGGAAGAGCGGCGGCGTCGGCTGGCGCAGGTGAACATGACGCCCCCGAGCGAAACACCCGCCGAAACTCCCACCGGCACGCCCGGCGAGGCGCCGGCGCCGAGCGCAGACCCGACCACGGCGCCGGACTCCTCGCTCGCGAGCCTCGCGGGCACGCCCGCACAGCCCGCGACCACGACGCCCGCTCCCGCGCCGACGGCACAGGACCGCGTGCGGGCCCTGGCGGCGGAATTGCGCACCGTGCTGAACCAGCAGGTCAGCGATCCCAACGGCTCGGTCTCGAGCGCCCTGGCGCTGGCGATGCTCGACATGCTGAGCGCCCAGGAATCCGGCGGCGGGGCCCCCTCGATGGCGAACCTGAGCGAGCGCGAACGGCAAGCCGTGCAGTCGGTGCGGGAGCTGATTGATGGCCTCGCGAAGGACCCGGCGGCGGCGTCGGACCCGAGCCGCGTGGCCCAGATGCTGGCCCGCTCGATGGACGCGCTCGCGAGTGCGCGCAGCGTGCGGGTCACGCGTGCCGAGCTGTGCACCCGGGTGGAAGCGTTCGGCCGCTTCAAGCCCTTCGAGGTGAACGCGTTCGTTGCGGGCCGTGCCCACCGCGTGATCGTCTACACCGAGGTCGAGAACTACGCCTATCGCGATTTGGGCGAGGGCGCGCCCAACGGCAACCGGTGGGCTGTGGAGCTTGGGCAGGAGCTGCAGCTCTTCACGGGCGACGGCAGCATGCTGGCGTGGCGCAAGCCCGAGGAGCCGACGGGCGAGACGTCGCGGAACAAGCGCCGCGACTTTTACATCACGCAGATGGTGGAGCTGCCGCGAACGCTGACGGTGGGGGCGTACTCGCTCAAGGTGGTGCTGCGCGACAAGGTGAGCGGTGCCAAGTCGGAAGCGATCATCCCGATCCAGATCGTGGCGGACGAGGCGCTGGCGCGGGGCGACACGCGCTAAACGCCGACAAGGAAGAGCCAGTGGGACCGGCCTCCGCTCTCCTTTGTGGCTGGGATGATGCGTGGGGTTGCTGGGCTGATCGGCGCGTTCGCACTGCCGTGCCGCAGAGCCGGCCCAGAAGTGGCACCCTGGAAGCGTGACGCCGGGACCTGGAGGGCCCCGCTCCCGATCTCCTCAATCACGAGTAGCCGAGCCGATCGAGGTCTTCTTCCGAGAGCCCGAACTCGTGGCCGATTTCGTGCAGCAGTGTGACCATGATCTCTTCGTACACGGCGTCGTCGGCGTCGGGCTGGTCGAAGCCGCCGGCGAGGTCGATGATGCCCTCGCGGAAGAGGTGGATCTCCGAGGGCAGCTCGCCGGAGCGATCGACCGAGCGTTCGGTGGCGGCGACGCCGCTGTGCAGGCCGCAGAGGCTGGTGGCCTCTTCCTCGTCGCTCGGGTCGATACCCAGGTCGCGGAGCATCTCGGGGGTGGGGCGGTCGAGCGCGACAACGGGGACCTCGTCGAGCAGCGCACGGATCGGCGGCGGGAGCTGCGCGATGGCCTCCTCCAGCAACGCGTCGAAGCGATCTCGGACGGCTTGCGAAAGCACCTGCTCCTCCGTTCTCATCGTCCCGGCGGCGCCGAGGATTCGAAGAGCGCGCTCGCCTCGGCGCGGGTGGCGCCGGTGATCGATTCCAGCGAGATCGGGCGGCTCAAGACCGAGGGCACGATCCGCACGCAATCGACCAGCACCCCCACGATCCCCACCGTGAAGAACATCGATCCCACCGCGATCAGGATGGTTCCCACCAGCAGGGCCGACTGAGCCGCGCCCGTGCCCAAAGCCGCGGCGAGCAACTGGGCCAGATCGCCCAGCGAGATGATGCCCAAGGCGCCGACCATCGCGAGCATGGTCTGGCGATCGACACGCCCGGAGCGGAGCAGCATGGAGCGCTGCACGAACAGCCGCGCGTTGGGGCGCAGGCACGCCAGGATCACCGCGAGGATCAGGCTGAGCGCCAGGCGCAGGAGGCTGCGCTCGATGTTGGCCTGTCCGCTGGGCATGTACGGCGTGGGCGCAAGGGTGTCGAGCCGCGTGTAGAGCACGTGCAGCCCGAGGGCGAGGGGCAGATAGAGGAAGACGCCCACCGCGGCCCGCAGCACGCCGTCGAGCGGGATGTGCGCGTGCGGGCGGATGATGACCAGGGCGCCCGCGGCCGAGGCGAGCACGCCGCCGAGCAGCGCGGGCACCATCCAGACTGGCGTGGGCTGCGCAAACATCTCGGCCCAGCGGATGTACCAGATCGATGCCGCCGCGATCAGGGCGCCCAGAGGCCAGATCAAGAGACCCAATCCCACCAGCGGCGCGAACGGGATCGGCTGCAGCTCCGACGCCGCGGGGTCAACCTTGACCAGGATCGTGCCCCGGACCGACATCCCGCACTCGGGGCAGCGACCGCGGACTGACAGGCCCCGCAGGTTGTAGCGGCAGCGGGCGCACAGCAGGTCGCCGGTCAGCTCGCGCGCCAGGAGCGGCGTGTCCTCGCCTTGCTCGTGGGTGTACGCGCTCTGGGTTGGGTCGAACGATTCAGACAATGCGGCTCCCGACGCCACCACTTCCCGGCGGCGACCGTCGGGAGTGTACCAGAGCCTGCTCATGCAACGGGCGGCAGGCTGGGACGGCGGCGCGGGTAAACCGACGCTGATTCATAGATGTCAAGAGACACAAACGGCAAGCGCGGCGGGCCCTGGCGGGGGCAACTTGACAAATTCCCGTTCTCGGTTCAACTTGGATTTGAAAGGACTCAATCCATGACTCGAGAGCTGACGATCGCGGATAACGACGTGCTGGAGGTGCGAAGGTGCCTTGACGGGATGCGCCAGCATCATTCGATTTTCGCAACCTTGCTGCAACCGATCGAGGTGGATACTCGCCTGCCACGAGATCGAGTGATCCACGCCCTCAAGCGCATGGCGAGCGTTGGAGAGGTAGGAATAGAGGGAGACTTGAATGTTCTGAAAGGACAGCCTGGCAAGGTCTTCTTCCGAAGTATCGGCGACTTCCCGAAGATCCCTCCCGAGCTTCCGATCGAAGACTTCGGGACTCCAATTTCAAGCGAGCCCACTACTCCTTAACGCCGCCGCGACGTTCCTGCGGTGACCATAGAGTGACACAGGAGACCCCGATGGCACGTCTGGTCCGTCACGAACAGTCCGCCCCCATCAAGATCGACCCCGCGACCTGGCCGCGCGACGAGCAGGGCAACCTCAAGGTGCTCTCGATCTGCGCCTGCGGCTTGTCGGCGAAGTTTCCGTTCTGCGACGGTGCGCACAAGGGCTGCAAGAACGAGGAGCCCGGCAAGGTCTATCGCTACGACCCGGTCACCAAGGCCATTCTCGACGCGACGCAGGAAGCGTGAGTGTGGGAATGGAAGATGGTGGTAAGGAGTGCGGGTTGAGGTCGGAGTGGGAGACGATCCGAGGCGCGGGACGGGTGAAAGTGCTGGGAGCGCTGCAAGGTTTGGGTGGGTGCGGGTAAGTCTGTGTGTCCGCGGCGGTTTCCGCCTGCCGCGGTCCGGTCGGGAACGACCGCTTTGAACCGGTCCGCCGCGTTGCCGGAGGATCGAGAGACACACCGTCGTTGCACGCCATCATCACAAGGGAGCCGAACCATGCTTCGCCTGGCCGCTATCACTCTGTCCGCATCGCTCACCGCCACCAGTTTCGCCGCCATCACGGGCGTCAGCGGGCAGACCACGTGGCTCTTCGCCGCGCCGCCTTCGTGCGTGTCGGGGGCGCTGACTGGTTTCAACGCCCACGCCTGGGACGAGCAGCAGAACGTTGCGCTCACCAACACGTTCGTCGACTTCACCAACAACCCCGGCAACATGGGAAGCCCCACGCCCGGGCTGCTCAACGGCAGCTACAACAGCCACTTCATCCACTTCGAGGGCATCCCCGGCGTCATCAGCGCTCAGGGCAACGTGACGTTCAACGGCACGATCGTCGGCGTCGCGTTCGTGAACACCACGCTCGATGCCACCGATCCGCTCGTCGGCGCCTTCGGCACGGTCTATCCGACCACGTACTTCCCGCGCGGCGCCAACACGCTCCAGCCCTCGTTCTTCTCGGTGCTGGGCAACACCATCCACTTCAATCTCGCGGCGTTGTCCTCGATCGGCGAGGTCGCGCAGCTCCGCGTCTTCACGCAGGTGCCCACCCCCGGGCCGCTGGCGTTGCTGGGCCTCGGAGGCCTGGTCGCAGCGCGCCGGCGCCGTTGAGTGGGGCATGAGCGCGTCAAGAAGCCCATGGCCGACGCCATGGGCTCTTTCGTGCGCGGCGTGATCACGACGCCTTACGCGCCGCCCGGCTTGGTGGGATCGGCGGGCTTGGTTTCCGGAGGCTTGGCGTCCTTGGCGGGTTCGGGCGCATCGGCGGCGGGTTCATCGCCGGCCTTGATCTTGACCGGCTCGCGACGCTGCGTCATGGTGCCGTCGGTTTCGATCTGGAAGTTGCCGTTCCAGTTCGACTTGGGCAACAGCGCCGGGTCCACCAGATAGATCTTCGAGCGGTCGCTGGTGACGATGGTGATGTTGCGGATGGGGAGGATCTTGGACTTGACGGGGTCCTTGGCGTGCTCGGGCGTGGGATCGATGTCGAGCAGGATCAGGGCCGCGCCCTTCTCGAAGCGCAGCGGGATGGGGAGCTGCGGCTCGCCGTTCTTGGGCGGGGGCTGCATCAGGCCGGAGATCTCGCCGTAGGCGGAGAAGAGGTCGAACAGGCCCTGGGGCGAACCCTGGAAGGCGCCGAGCTTGTCGTTCACTTCCTGGCGGAACGCTCCGAGCCGCTCGTCGGTGAGCTGGTCGGCGGTGTACTGCACGACGCCGTTGCGGGCGGCGGCGAAGTCGCCCTTCTCGGCGGCGGTGATCACCGCAACCGCCGGCGCGGTCGCGACGCTGCTGAACTTGTTGACGACCTGCCACGCCCCGTAGCCCAACGCACCCCAGAACGCGGTGCTGATCAGACCCAGCACCAACGCCGCCACCGCCAGGCCCGTGCCGCCGACGCGGCCCTTGCTGCTGGCGATGCCCACCAGTGCGAAGACCGCCAGCAGCGAGGCGATGAACCCCACCCCCGGGACGAAGCAAGGCAAGGCGAAGACCAGCGCCAGAATCGCGAGAATGCTGGTGCGCTGCGGACCCCAGTCAAAGTCGCGGCCGTCGGCGGGAGCGGGAAATGCTGTCATGGCAAAGAGTATGGGGATCGTTCGAGTGACGATTTCGCAGCGCTCGAACACGTCCCACCCCGCCCCATCCCGCCTCACCCCGTCCCACACCCGGCACCCAACCGCGGAGGGCGAGGACGCCCCGGCTCGCACTACTCTTGCCAGCTCCCCATGCCCTCTCCCTTCGACATCCTCGGTGGCCTGTGGCAGCTCGTGCGGCTGGGATGGATCTCGCGGTTTCGGTTCCGGGGGCCGTACTGGCAGTGGCGTCTTCACACGGCGTTCGGGAAGGGGTACCCGTCCAGCCGCTGGGAGCTGGTGAAATCCGTGATTTCGTACGGAATTTGGATGCATCGCATGCGTCGATTCCGATGATCACTCACCAATCCGGACGCAAGGCTCGTGGGGGCTTGGGCCGGCGGGTATGCTGCACATGCCGGGAGATCCGGCTTGCTGGGAGGTTCTCATGTCCGAATCCACCAATGCACCGGCCGCCAACGGCGGCTTTGCCAAAGCGTTTCTTCCCGGGTTGATCATCGGTCTGGTGATCGGCTCGGTCGGCGGCGCGTTCCTGGCCCCGATCATCGCCGACGGCAGCGGCCCCGCGGCCCAGATCGAGCGCTCCCGCGCCGAAGCCGCCAAGGCCCCGCCCGCCCCGCCCGGCGCGATCGAGCAGGCCGCCGACAAGGCGCAGCAAGGCCTGGAGCAAGCGGCCAGCGAGACCCAGAAGGCGGTCGAGCAGGGCGCCGAGGAACTGAAGAAGAAGAGCGAGGAGGCGGCCGAGGCGCTCAAGCAGCAGGCCAAGCCCGACGCCCCCAAGCCCGAGCAGCCCAAGCCGCAGTAAGCCTTGCTCGGCTCGGGATCGCGCTCGAGCGTGAACACAATCGTGAACGACAAAAAACACTCGCCGCAACGGTGCGGCGAGTGTTGTGCTTTGGGCCCGCGACTGGTGTTACGGGCAGATGAGCTGGGTGTAGGCCTGCGCGAAGCGGACGAAGTCGAGATCGTCGGTGTAGCCGTCGCGGTTGAGGTCGCCGGGGCCTCCGGCGAGCTGGGAGTAGTAGTCGGCGAAGTAAACGAAGTCGCCGTCGTCCACGACGCGGTTGCCGTCGATGTCGCCGGGGCAGACGGGGCGGAGAGCGTTGCGGCAGACGGCGGAGGAGCCGTCGGTGAACTCGAGCCGGAAGGCGAAGGTGCCGTTGTTGTTGACGGCGCTGGGCTGGCCGTCCTGGTTGTTGCCCGCCCAGAAGTTGGGGACGGTGGCGACGGTCTTGGTGATGCCGCTGGCGACGGTGAGGCGATCCCCGGTGGCGATGATTTTGCTGATGTCGCCGGTGGGGTAGCTGGTCATGAGCACGCGCTCGTGCGCGCCGGGCGGGGTGGAGGGCCCGGCCATGGGTGCGACGAGGAAGAGCTCACCGCTCGGGCCGCAGGCCGCCACGGGCGCGAGCTCGCGGAGCTTGCGTGATCCGGCCACGCCGGGGGCGGCGTCGTTGGCGCGGAGCCGCATCACGAGCGTGCCGTTGGTCTTGGCGGTGAAGAAAGCGTTGTCGTTGGTGGCGTTGACGAAGGGCCCGGCCAGCGAGGCCTTGAAGTGGACCTGGCCGACGTTGTCGATGATGAGCGAGGAGTAGCTGGCGAGTGTGACGGCCTCGCCCAGGGCCGAGACGGGGGTGGTCTTGGTGGCGACGGGGCGGATGCCGGTGGCGGTGGTGGCCCAGATGCCATGGGCGAACTTGGAGGGAGAGAACCAGTCTTCGTGGTCGGCGAAGAAGGCGATGATGCCGCTGGAGTTCATGCGGTGCATGCCGGGGAGAACGCGGCGGATCTGGAGGGTGACCTGATCGCCGCCCTCGCCCGGGGCGCCGATGAGCGTGCCGCCGAAGGCCTGGATGGTGGGGGTCCAGTTGGTGGCGATCCACCGGGCGCTGTCGTTCCAGGGGTTGACCAGCGGGCCCTGCACGATCCCGCCGAAAGCGACCTTGGAGTTGTTGTTGAGGATGGGCGAGAGCAGGTCGCGGACGGTGGTGGTGGGCTGGGAGACGATCATGAGATCGCCGCCCTTCATGACGGTGCGGAGCGTGCCGCCGCTGTAGAGCCAGGCGCTGCCCTGGTTGTTCTCGGTGATGCCCGGGCCCTGGAGCGAGGCGTTGAACGCGATCTGGCCCGAGGCGTTCATGACGGGCTCGCCCAGATCACGGAAGGTGATGCCCGCGAGCAGGCCGGGGGCCTGCTGCCCGACGGAGGCGACGACGGTGACGGTGCCGGCCCGGGTGACCCGGAAGATTGAGAGCTTGCCCGTGCCGGTGCGGGCCGCGAACGCCATGACGTCGGCGTTGTTGAGCACGATCGAGGCCCGGTCGACCCGCTGCAGGGCGCCCAGGTTGGAGGGCATGGCCTGCCCCTCGCGGATCAGGAGCTTCCAGTTGCCGGGCGAGCCGATCCAGATACCGGTTTTATTGGTGTTGGTGGTGGTCAGCGTGGCTGTGAACGCGCACGTGCCCAGGTCGTTGATCACCGGTGCGCCGAAGGAAGCAAACACGGCGCCCGCCTCGGTGTTCGGCGCGGGCGTGCCCGAGCGGACCAGCGTCTCGACCGGAGCCGTGTCCGCTTGAGACAGGGAACCCACCTGCGCCGCCAGGAGCGCGGCGCAGAACGAAAAGAACTTTCCACGCATGAATGTCCTCGCTACCGCCCGACGAAGAGACCCCGGCGCGGCGGCGGCGGGGTCGGTATGGCCTCGCGTTTGATAGCGGAAAAGGCTGAAGCGTACAACAATTTTTCCTTATTTTTGTGAGTCGTTCTTCGCGCTCCGAACGGAATCGAGCGCCGAACCGACCATCGAACCAACGCGCGTCCCCGCGCGCTCTATGACGTCGGGTACGACACCCCACGCGGTTCTGCGCATCGGCCCCACGGAACGGCTCGCGCACGGCCGGTTCACGACCGGAGCAACCCGGGAGCGACGCTTTGTCGCCTTTGCGGCTCGGATCCGCCGCGCGTTTCTGCTTGCAACAATCGTCGTCAGCGGCCGCGATCATCCGCCGCACTTCGGAGACCCAACATGTTCACCTTCACGCGTGCGATGGTTCCCGCTTTGCCCTTGTTTGTGGTGGTTTCGGCCGGGATGCTCGCGCCCCCCGCGTGGGCGCAGACGCCGGCCCGAGAGAGCGGCGACGCCAAGCTCGAGCCGCGGATCACCGAGATCATCCAGCGGGCCCGTGCGGTGATGGGCGATGTGCAGAGCCTCACCTACGCCGCAGACGTGGTCGGCATGATGCCCGACGGCAACCGCCGCTCGGTGGTGAAGGCCGACGTGGTCGCCGAACGCGGCGACCACGGCGCGTGGAAGCTCTTCGTCGAGGGCACGTTCGCGATCGAGAGCAAGACCGGCGACAAGCGCGAGAACGAGGCCCAGGTGCGGGCCGCGTACGACGGGACCGAGCTCCTGGTCATCGACTCCCGCCGCAAGATCGTGCGCCAGAGCGAGCCCAAGGACATCGAGTACGTCCGCGTCCAAATGAACCAGGGAAGCGCCGCGACCAGCGTCGGCTGGGAGCTGCTCACCGATCCGGCCCTCAACGGCTGCGACGTTGCCGTCAAGGCCGAGCTCGAGGCCCCGCAGACCGTGGACGGGCTCGAGTGCGACGTGATCTGGTTCGTCCCTCCCAAGACCAAGAGTGCCGGCGGCACCGTGAACGAGACCGCGATCGTGCCCAGCAAGATCTACTTCGCCAAGCGCGACGGCCTTCCCCGACGCTTCGAGATCTACCGCCCCGCGACCGCCAACCTCCCCGCCGACAAGCGCGGCGAGCCCACCCGATCGCTCACGCTCACCAAGCTGGTCGCCAAGGCCGACCTCGCCGGTAGGGCCTTCACCTTCGACATCCCCGAGGGGTACAACGTCACCGACGGCGACGGGCGTCGGCGTCCCAAGACCACGCGCCCCGCGCCCAAGCCCAGCGAGCCCGCGAGCGACCCCAACAGCGGGGCCCCCAAGAACGACCCCGTCAAGCCCGCGCCCGACGCGCCCGCCACCTATAAGCACCCCCTGCTCAACTCCGACAACGGGCTGATGAGCATCGGCTCGGCGGCCCCCGCGTTCGAGCTCAAGGACTTCGAAGGCAAGAGCGTCAAGCTCACCGATTTCAAGGATCGCGTGGTGGTGCTCTACTTCTGGGGCACCGGCAGCGAGCAGGCCCGCGACGCGGCACCCGCGGTGCAGCGGGTCTTCTCCAAGTATCGCGGCAAGGACGTCGCGGTGCTGGGCCTCAACACCGAGCCCAATCCCACCGCCGACCCGCAGAAGTTCGCCCGCGACAACGGTCTGGGCTTCCCCAGCGTCGTCAAGGCCGAGACCATCGCCGGGCTCTACCGGCTCAAGAGCTGGCCCACGTTCTACGTCCTGGGCAAGGACGGCAAGGTGGTATGGGCCGGGCAGCGGCTGCCCTCGCCTCCCGGCGGCGGAGGAGGAACGCCCGCGGCGGTGGACTACCTCGAGAGCAACCTGAGCCAGGCCATCGACAAGGCGCTGTCAACGAAGTAACGAGCGGAGCACCGTGAGGCTCGCCACGCGGGTACGGTTGGGCATGGACGACGCCACCCGCCGATACGCCGCCGTCAGCGCCCGCACCGCCTCGATGTTCGGCGTGGATGTCGTGCCCGTGCGCCCCGGTCGCGGGCGTGCCGCAGCGCAGGCGCCGAGCCCGAGCGCAACGACGACGGAACGCGAGCCCCCGATGGTGACCGTGACGGCGAGCGCTGCGACGCCGCGCCAGTCGGCTCCATCGTCGCCACCGGCATCGGCCGCGCACGGGCGCGATCGCGACGCGGCCCAGCGCATGCTCGACGCTCTGCGCGAGCGCTACGAGGCCGACGCCCCGCACCAGCACTTTGTCACCGATCACCACTCCATCGTCTTCGGCGAGGGCGATCCGTGTGCGCGGCTGGTGTTCATTGGCGAGGCCCCGGGCGCGGACGAGGACCGCACCGGCCGCCCGTTTGTGGGCAAGGCCGGCCAACTCCTCGAGAAGATGATCGTGGCGATGGGCCTTTCGCGCGAGCGGGTGTACATCTGCAACGTGCTCAAGACGCGTCCGCCTGGCAACGCCACTCCGACCAGCCGCGAGGCCGAGTTGTGCCGTCCGTACCTGATCGACCAGGTGCGGATCATCAAGCCCGAGGTGATCGTGACGCTGGGCCTGCCCGCGTCGCGCACCATCCTGCGGAGCGAGGAGTCGATGGGACGCCTGCGCGGCCGGTTCACGCCGGCCCGGTTCGATGGCGGCGAGGGCGTGCTCGGTGGTTGCGTGGAAAACGCGCTCGGGCAAGATCATGCAAGCGTCGAGGTGGCGGTCATGCCGACCTACCACCCCGCCTACCTGCTGCGGGACTACACGCCCGAGAACCGGGCGAAGGTGTGGTCGGATTTGCAGCAAGTCATGACAAGACTTGGACTTGCATCGATCGGGAAGCCGGCCTGAAACGGCGTGGTCGGACGCGCCTGCGGGCCGCGCCGGGCATTCGCTGCAGGCGTGGGTGCGATCCGGATGGGCGTGTTCAGATTTGTGCGGATTTGCGGAACCCGGCCGGAACCGAGGGTTGCGATGCCCGTATCGGTCACTGCTCACGGATCGGCAGCGGGGATGTGTGAGCGGGCGGCGTTCTGTCGCTCACGTGTGCTCCGCCGCGGAAGCCCTCGCGAACGTTCGAACACTTCGACCCCCACGAGACCCGGCGCACACGAGTGAATGCTCGAGGCGCCGGGGCTTTTTTTATGCGCTTCGCCCCACCTGCAGTGCGAACTCCGCTGTCGCGCAAGGCCCGCCTCACGCCGCGTGCTTGGCGGGTTCGAGGCCGTAGGCACCACGCAAAAGGTCGCGCCAGGTGACGATGCCGACGACGTGCTGCTCGGCGTCCAGGACCGGCAGGCAGGAGATCCCGCGATCGAGCATGAGCGTGGCGGCGTCCTTGAGCGTCGTGCTCGGCGTGATCGTGACGACGTGGCGGGTCATGATCTGGTGAGCGTGCTTCTGCAGGCTCGCGAGGTCGATGGGCTTTTCCTGCATCTTCCCGATGAAGGGGCTGATGTTGGCGAGCAGGTCGCGGTCGGAGATGATGCCCACGAGCTTGCCGCGCTCGAGCACGAGCAGGTGGTGAAACCGGAACGCGGCGAAGAGGTCGCGGACCTGCTTGAGCGTGTCGTCGAGCTCGACCGTGACGACGTGGCGCGACATGATGTGCTCGATCGCCATGCGGCCTCCGATCGCGCGCCACGGAGGGGCGCATCCGAGCGGCGCATCGGCCGTGACCCGCGGTCTCTGGAACCCGTCTTTGCGAAGCCGGTGCGAGACGGCGCGACGGGCGTTACAGAGCGCTTCCCGGGGCGTTCTCGGACGGGTCGCTGCTTACTTGGGTTCCTTGGGCGGGGCGGCGGGCTTGGGGTCGTTGATCGACGGCTGCCCCTCAAAGTCCAGAGCCGTGTCGGCGGCGAGCTTCTCGATCTTGGTGATGACGATGCGCTGATCGGGGCGCTCGGCGCTCCAGTTCACCTCGAAGACCACCGCCACTTTGTCGCCAACCTTGAGGCCCTCGTAGCTCACGCTGGGTGCTTTCCCGAAGGGCATGACCATCGGCTTCATGCCGGGCTTGCCCTGCGAGTCCTTGCCGATCTTGCCGTCCTTGTTGGCGAAGGTGGGGATGCGCTCGTGGTGGAGCTTGATGGCGTCGCCCTCGATGCCGGGGAGCGTCACGACCTCGCCGCGGGTGGAGTAGGTCGGGTTGGTCGACGCCAGTGTCTCTGGCGTCGGATCCGGCTTGGTCTCCGGCTTGACCTCAGCGCTCGGCGGCGTCATGGTCTCGGCGCCGGGATTCGCCTCGGGCTTGCCTTCGGGCTTGGCCTCGATCGGCGAGACCGGGGCCGGCGCCGGGGTTTGCTTCCTGGCCTGAGGCTGCTCGCCGCAGGACGCCAGAAAGAGCGCCAGGAGGAGCGACAGGGTCATCTGCGCGGCGAGTCGAAGTGCGGCGTGCATGGGAAGACTCCAAGGTGCGGTGCATCATTGAGATGCGCGAGCGGGGCGTTGCCAGTACGAATCGGCTGGAACGAAGTTCGAGGGTGAGAGACGAACGCGACCTGTCGTGCATCCGATCTCGTGATTGGCAGATTCGCTCGCCCCAGCCAACATTCCCACGGTTTCCAATCGCTTCGCAGACGTGACCCATCCGCCAGCCATCCCGCGCGATGCGCCCCCACAGATGCATCTGCCACACCGCCTACACCCTGGGCTCCCCTTGGCGCGGGATCCAGCGCGGTCTCGCCCTCGTCGGTATGCAGCCCGCCACAGCTTCTCGGACTTGGAGTTCCGACATCATTCAGAGGACGCGTTCGCTTCCGCGCAGAGAGTCTTGCATTGCAGCGCCGCAGCGTGGTAGGCTCCGCGCCAGGAACGGTCCGCCCGTTCCTTTGGCACGCAGGGAGAAGAGAGATGCGGCTCACAGTCATCGGCCTCGCGGCCGTCGTTGCCCTTACCGCGCCCGCCTCGGCCGCGTGGGGTTTCAAGTACCAGTTCAGCACCGACAACGGAGTGACGTTTGGTTCGAACCGTTTAGTCGACGTTTCGAACGCCGACGTCAATCTCAGAGTCCGCGTCGTGGCATATGCCGACCCCGGCACCATCGTCAATACCGCGACCGTGGCCGGGCCTGCTATCGCCTTCTACCGCTACGGCGGCTCGGAAAAGTTCATCGCCCTCAATGGGGCCTCGGTCGGCGTCACGCCGCTCGGACAGACCGCCGGGGACCTGACGACCACCGGAACGTCCTATCTCAGTTCCAGCTTCTCGGGTACCACGCCGATTCTCGGCACGACGTCCATAACCTCCTTCGCCGCTCAGTTACTCTTGACCGGCACGCTGGCGAATTTCGCGCCTTCCTTTGGTGGAACGCCGCAGCTTGAGTGGGTCATCCGCACCGCCAATATCCGCGTCAGCAAGCTCGGCGGTGCCCGCACGATTGTCTTCTCCAACAACACTCGCATCACGAACAGTTGGTACCGCGATCCGCCGACAGACAGCATTTCGTCCGCCAACGCGGGTAGCCCGGAAGGGCAAGCGACCGACATCCAGGGTATTTTGACGGTGATACCGGCGCCGAGCGTTCTGGCTCTCCTTGGTTTGGTTCTGCTCGGTTCCCCACGCCGCCGACTCGCGTGATCGCGTTTGGAAGTGATTCCGCTCCTCTGTGGTAACCCTGCTTTCCAGGCCAGCGAACTGATGGCGCTTGGCTTGAGCCGCCGATATTCGCTGCGATGTGCGGCATCGCGGGCATTCTGTCGTCTTCTCGCCAATCTGATCCGTCCCGACGGGAGACCGTCGTCGCCATGCGCGATCGCATGGCCCACCGAGGGCCCGACGGCGAGGGCCTGCTCGAACGACCCGGGTGCGTGCTCGGGCACCGCCGGCTCGCGGTCGTCGATCTCTCCACCGACGCGGCCCAGCCCATGCTCTCGCCGGACGGGTGCTTCGCGATCGTCTACAACGGCGAGCTGTACAACGACGCCGAGCTGCGTGCGGAACTCGCCAAGGTCGGGGTCACGTTCCGCACCAAGAGCGACACCGAGACGGTGCTGGCGGCGTTTGGCGTCTTCGGTGAGCACGCGTTCGACAAGCTGCGGGGCATGTTCGCGCTCTGTGCCGTGGATCTGGAGCGGCGAGTGGCGTGGCTGGCCCGCGACCCCCTGGGCGTGAAGCCTCTGTACCTCGCGGAGGTGCGCCGCGACGGCGCGCCGGAGCTGGTCTTTGCCAGCGAGATCGCGGCCCTCCTGCAACACCCCTTGATCGACGCGACGCCCGACCCCCTGGGCGTGGTGTCCTACCTCACCACCTCGCGGACGTCGTTCGCGGAGCGCACCCTGATCGAGGGAGTGCGGTTGCTCGAACCGGGCGCGGTGCTGCGGGTGCGGTTTGCCCCCGGCGAACTGCGGGTCACGAGGCGGTCGCTGTGGGACTCGTTCACGGCACGTGTCAGCGCCGATGTCGGTGCGGCCATTGCAGAAAGCGTTCGGGTGCACCTGCGGAGCGACGTGCCGTTGTGCACCCTGCTCTCGGGCGGGCTGGACAGCTCGATCATCGCGACGATCGCGAAAGAGCAGCTCGGCACGAAAGAGCTGATGAGCTTCGCGGCGGGCGCCAAGGGCGCGTCGGCCCCGGGGCAGGATGACTTCGCGTTCGCGCGCCACGTCGCCGAGAAGATCGGCACGACCCACACCGAGGCGGTGGTGACGCAGGAGCTCTTCGAGTCGCGCTGGCAGGAGCTCATCAATCGGACTCTGCTGCCGCTCAGCACGCCCAACGAGGTGGCGATCAACGAGGTGAGCCGCACGCTGCGGGCCCGCGGGTGCATCGTCACGCTCAGCGGCGAGGGCGCCGACGAACTCTTCGGCGGGTACGACCTGGCGCTGCTGGGCGCGGTGCAGTTCCACGACGGGTCGCACCTGCTGCAGACGCGGCACGCGAACCTGACGCCCGGCGAGTTCGAGATGCTCGCCAACGCCTGGCTCACGCCCGAGTCCTACGCCGAGGCGTTCACGCCCGCGTTCCTTGAAGGCGTCGGGCACGGCGAGGCCCTGCGGGCCGACTTCGTGCGCGAGTTTGCACGCTGCCAGGACGCGGCGGCGATGCTCGGGCATCACGACCCGCTGCAGCCGCATCTGATCTTCCAACGCCGAAACAATCTCGCGTCGCTGCTGCTGCGGCTGGATTCGGCGGCGATGCTCGAGGGCGTCGAGGGACGCACGCCGTTTGCCGATGTCGTCGTCGCGGGCCTCGCGGAGCGGCTGCCGATGCATCGCAAGTTCGTGGCCCGCAGCGACGGGCAGCGGCGCGTGCAGGACACCAAGGTGGTTCTGCGAGAGGCGTTCGCGTCGAAGCTCAGCACCAACGTGCTCGAGCGCGAGAAGGCGAGCTTCCCGCTGCCGTTCCAGAACTGGATCGGCACGGCACGGCGCTCGGCCCTCGAGAGCGAACGCCTGCGCACGATCTACAACCCCGAGATCATCGAGGCGGTGTGCGCCGGGCCGTCGCGGCTGTGGCACCTGGCGTGGCCCATGTTGAACCTGGCGCTGTGGTTCGAGGCCCTCGAGAACGCGGGACGCGCTCCGACGCCGCGGCAGACCGCGTCGCCTTCGCCGAACTGATCGGTCGTTCGAAGCGGACCGTGCGCCGAGCGCGGCCCCAAGCCGCGGCTGTCACCGCGTCGCCAGCGCCACCATCATCTCGATGCCGGTGGCGAGAGCGTCGTCGTTGAAGTCGAACTCGGGCTGGTGGAGCGTGGGCGGGTTGGTCTCGCCGTGGCGCTTGAGGCCCAGCACGAAGAAGACGCTCGGGACTTTCTTGGCGTAGTACGAGAAGTCCTCGCCGCCCATGGTGGGCTCGGGCACCACTTGCACGCGGTCGGCACCGAGGGTCGCGTTCGCCGTGTCGAACCAGCGCTCGGTCAGGGCCGGGTCGTTGAAGGTGACGGGGTATCCCTCCTGCCAGTCGATGTGGGCTTCGCAGCCGTGCGCTCCCGCGATGCCGCTGACGATCTCGAAGAAGCGCTTCTTCGCCAGGGCGCGGGTCTCGGTCGTGAGGGTGCGGATGGTGCCGTGGAACTCGGCGGCACGGGGGATGATGTTGTTTGCCGTGCCGCCCTTGATCACGGTCATGGAGCAGACCACCGCGTCGAATGGCGAGGTGTTGCGGCTCACGAGCTGCTGCAGGCTCACGATGCACTGGGCGACGCAGAGGATCGGGTCCTTGCTGTAATGCGGGTACGCGGCGTGGGACTGTTCGCCCTTGATGGTGACGACGACGTCGTCGGTGGCGGCGAGCAGCGGGCCGGGGCGGGAGCCGACGATGCCGACGGGGAGCGTGGGCCAGCCGTGCAGGCCGTACATCTTTTCGATCTTGGGGCCGAGGACCTTGCCATCGAGGGCTCCGTCCTGGCACATGGCGTGGCCGCCGGCGCCGCCCTCTTCCGCGGGTTGGAAGACGAAGTGCACGCCGCGGGGACGATGCGTCATGTGACTCAACACGCGGGCCGCGCCGAGCAGGATGGCGGTGTGCCCGTCGTGGCCGCAGGCGTGCATGACGCCGGGCGTGGTGCTGCTGTAGGGCTTGCCGGTGTTCTCGACGATCGGAAGCGCGTCCATGTCGGCACGGAGGCCGATGGAGGGCTTGCCCGCGGCCGCCGGGTCGGTGGGAGGCAGATACGCGAGCACGCCGGTGCCTTTGGCCAAGCCGCCGATGTACTTGAGCCCGTAACGCTCAAGCTTGGAGAGCTCGCTCTGGACCATCTTGCTTGTGCGGGTCTCGTGGTACGAGAGCTCGGGGTGCGCGTGCAGGTCGTGGCGGAAGGCGATGAGCTCGGGCAGCTCGCGGGCGATGGTGGAACGCACGTCGTTGGACATCGGCTTGACCTCGGACACGGCGGCGGCCGCGGCGGACGGGGCTTGGGTGGAGGGCATTGGGAAGGGTAGGAAGTGGCGCGTTGTTGGTGGCCGACGCCGGCAGCGTGAGAGGGGCGAACGGCACGGCGAAACTGGTTGTGGGGGCCTCGGAGAGGCAGGCTACCTCCTCTACACTCCCCCTCAGCACGGAGGCTTGCATGTCCGAGACCGCTCGCGTCGCGTACTTCTCGATGGAAATCGGCGTCGACCCGTTGGTGCCGACCTACTCCGGCGGCCTGGGGATGCTCGCCGGCGATCTCATCCGCTCGGCGGCCGACATCGCCGCCCCACTCGTCGGCATCTCCCTCCTGCACCGCCACGGGTATTTCGATCAGTCGATCGATTCCGGCGGCATGCAGCACGAGGCCCCGGTGGCGTGGAACCCGGCGGACAAGCTCGAACTGATGAAGCCGCGGGTCGCGATGAAGCTCAACGGCCGCAAGGTCGCGATCCAGGCGTGGAAGTACGTCGTCAAGGCCACCCACGCCGGGGGCAAGGACGTGCCCGTCTACTTCCTCGACACCGACATCCCCGACAACGACCCCTACGACCGGCGGATCACCGACCAGCTCTACGGCGGGGATCACCGCCACCGTCTGGAACAGGAAGCGGTGCTGGGCATCGGCGGCATCTACATGCTGCGGGCCCTCGGGCATCGCGAGCTCAAGACGTACCACATGAACGAGGGCCACGGCGCGTTCGTGACCATCGAGCTGCTCGCCGAGCACTCGTTCAAGCGCAAGACCAGCCCGGCGGATCCCGAGGTGATCAAGGCGGTGCAGGAATCGTGTGTCTTCACGACCCACACGCCGGTGCCCGCGGGGCACGATCAGTTCGCGCTCTCGATGGTGTTCGAGGCACTGGGCGAGCAGTCGGCGATCTACGACGGCGCTCCATACTGCCCGGGCGGGATGCTGAACATGACGCGCCTGGCGATGCACTACAGCGGGTTCAGCAACGCCGTCGCGCGCCGGCACGCTGAGGTCTCGCGCGACATGTTCCACGGGCACCGCATCGACTACGTCACCAACGGCGTGCACGCGCCCACCTGGCTCTCCCCCGAGATGCAGGCCCTGCTCAACAAGCACGCCCCCGCGTGGCGGGCCGACTACCGGGCGCTGCGGCGGGCGATGTTCACGTCCGACGCAGAGCTGTTCGAGGCCCACGCCGCCGGCAAGAAGCGCCTGCTGGAGCACATCAACCAGCGCTGCGGCCTCTCGGGCACCGCCGCGTTGACGCCCGACCGGTTCACGATCGGGTTCGCGCGCCGCGCGACCGGCTACAAGCGGGCCGACCTGCTGCTGACCGATCCCGAGGCCATCAAGCACATCGCCAGCAAGGTGGGCCCGGTGCAGGTGATCTACGCCGGCAAGGCTCACCCCCGCGACGGGCAGGGCAAGGACATCATCAAGCACATCATCGAGAAGCTGGCCAAGCTCGCGCCCCACGTCCGCGGCGTCTTCGTCCCCAATTACGACTTCGCACTCTGCCAGAAGATGGTCTGCGGCGTGGACCTGTGGCTCAACAACCCCATCCCGCCGCTCGAGGCCTCCGGCACCAGCGGCATGAAGGCCGCGATGAACGGCGTGCCCAGCCTCTCCACGCCCGACGGTTGGTGGCTTGAGGGCTGTGCCGAGGGACTCACAGGCTGGACGATCGGGCGCGACGACTTCGAGGCCAATACGTACGCGCACGACTCGGGACGCGCCGGACGCGACGCGGTGTCGATCTACGAGAAGCTGGAGCGCGAGATCCTGCCCCTGTATTACAAGGACCGCCCGATGTGGGCCAACGTGATGCGCAGCGCGATCGCGATGAACGGCAGCCAGTTCAACACCAACCGCGCGATGGAGGAGTACGTCAAGGTGGCGTACCGGATCTGAGCCCATCGGAACCCATGCGAGCCCGTCGTCGGCCCTCCATGAACTCGCGGTGCGCGTTCCCGGACGCTGGTGGGACGGCGGGAGCGTCTTGACGCCGCCGATATAGTGCGTCGCCTTGCCGGGACGGCGTTCGCGTGTTCATATAGAAGTGCCCATGACCCAGCTCGCGTCCAATGCAGAGATCGAGGCCTGCCTCCGCGGGGAGCGTCTCTACGGCGATGACTTCTCCGCCGAGCAGATCAGCCGCTGGTACGCCGACGAGAAAGAGGGCTACGCCGACCTCGGGGCCAAGGACGCCGCCACCTACCGCTATCCCTACCACGCCATCAACATCGCCCACGGCTTCGCCCGCCTGCCCAAAGACAAGCGCTTCACGCACGCGCTGGGATTCGGTGCCGCGTACGGCGAGGAACTCTCACCCCTGATCGAGCCCGTCCGCCGCGTCGATCGCATCACGATCATGGACCCTTCGGACGCGTTCGTGCGCGACAACGTCAAGGGCGTGCCGGCGACGTGGGTGAAGCCCCAGCCCTCGGGCGATATCCCCTTCCCCGACGCGAGCGTGGACCTGATCACCTGCTTCGCGGTGCTGCACCATGTGCCCAATGTGTCGCACGTCGTGCGAGAGTTTTCGCGGATCCTGATGCCGGACGGGTATGCGCTGATCCGCGAGCCGTGCGTGAGCATGGGCGATTGGCGCAAGCCGCGCCAGGGACTGACCAAGCACGAGCGCGGCATCCCGCTGCCGGTCTTCCGCAAGATCATCGCGGACGCGGGCCTGACGGTGGTGCAAGAGCGCCCGGTGGTCTTCCGCCCGTGGGTGGTGGTGTCCAACAAGCTGGGCGTCTGGCCGTTCAACAGCACCTGGTCGACGCATGTCGACGGCGTTTTGTCGCGGCTGTTCGCGTGGAACCGGCGCTACCACGCGACGGGACTGATGGACAAGTTCCGGGCGAGCGCGGTGTATGTGATGCTGCGCAAGTGAGCGATCGGCACGGGGCGTGCCGTGCGTTCGCGCCGCGGCTGGACGCTCCCGCACCGCTGCATCTCCGGGCAGGTCAAGCAGTCGCACCCAAACACCCCATTGACACAGGTGCGATACTGCTCCGCGATGCGACGCGCGAAGGGATTCACGCTGATCGAGCTCTTGGTCGCCATCACGGTGATGGCGGTGCTGATTTCGCTCGTGGTGCCGGGCTTGAAGTCGGCGCGTCGCCAGGGCGCGACGCTCAAGTGTGAGGTGAATCTCAAGCAGCAGATCACCGCCTGGCACGCGTACATTAATGACTTCCGGGTGTTTCCGGTGCCGCGTTCGGAGGCGATCGCCAAGTGGCTGACGCCCGGCGTTGTGCGTCCGCCGAACGCGCCGGTGGGGTTGGATTCCAGCGTGCTGTGGTCCCACGGCGGGGTCCACTGGTACGGACGCACCTCATCCGGTGAGTTCAACGTGCCGCTGGCATTGGCTGACGCCCAGCGACCGGTGAATGTCTACGTCGCTGGGACGAGGGCGATCGAGGCGGCGAATCCGACGTTCGAGTGTCCGATGGACGACGGTTCGCGCGACACGGTGACCAACACGCCCAACGTGTGGGTGAACGTGGGGCCGCCCAAGGACCGCAAGCCCGGCGGGGCCCGTAGCTCGCGCATGTACGACCAGCTCGGCACGAGCTACGAAGCCAATGACTGGATGTACTGCAAGCCCGGGTCGGTGCAGGGTGTCTGGGATTCGAAGGACGACAAGAAAAGCAACTTCGCCTGGTGGTTGGGGCCGCAGCACTTGATGACCACGCCCTCGAGGTTTGTGGTGGTGGGGGATTCCGGCCCCTTTGCCGCGGGTCGGTACTCCACGGCGTACATCAATCAGAATCCCACCCGCCACGGCTGGTGGCACGGCATCCAGATCGGGAACATCGCGTACTTCGACGGCTCGGTCCGCCGCACGGCGATGGGCGACGTCACCACCAAGGACTACACGTTCTATATGGATGAGAGCCGTCACCCCAAGAGCGAAGAGGGCCGCGGCGCGTTCCGGATGATCCGGCGGCAATGAGCAATCAGGCATGCGGGCGGTGCCGCCGCAGCGATTCCGAGGCCGCGCGCCCGCGTGCCGGGCACGATGGTTTGTCGCCTGAGAACTTCGCCGGGACTTTTCGCGGGGGCTCTTGGGCGGCGAGGAAACCGGATAAACCGCGTTGGTTGGTCAGGTTCGCTGGATCAAGCGGGGCGTTCATCCGATCCCCCGGAGAGCGTCGCGGAGTCGCGCCGCAGGTTGTTTTCGGACGTGAGAGCGGTCCGGCGGCGGGAAGACCGGGTGTGGATACCCGGTGGATTATCCCGGTTTTGCCGTCGGTGCAAGAAAAGGCATTGACAGGGGTTATGCGGCGATGTATCTTGGCGAAGGACGCAATCTCGCGAGGGGATTCACAGGGAGATCTTTTGGAGATTCCGAGTCGTTGATGTGAAAGCCGTTGGGTGACACGAGGCGGTCGTGTCGCTGTCGGCCTTCACATCCGCGCGAAAACATCCGCGAGGTTGTGTCAGTGAAATTGGTCCAGTCTGTTTGCGCAAACTTTATTGGAGGTGTCTCAATGGATCGGAAGAAGCTTGCTCTTGTGCTCATGGGTGCGGCCGGCGCGACGTTCTCCGTCGCCGTGGCCGACGAAATCGATTCCACGGTCGGCATGGGTAGCCGCAAGGTCATGATCGACCGCGGCAACGAGGCGCACCGCCTGAACAGCCAGCAGGGCACGTTCGGCGACCGCGCCACCATCAACGTGATTGTTTACAACGGGTCGTCCAACTCGTTCACCTTCGCCGCCGGCTTCTCGCTCGGCACGTGCTCGCACATCTTCGAGGACATCAACTTCGCCGGCGGCCCCTACGGCCCGTCGTACAGCGGCACCCGCACGATCACCGGCATGGAGTACAGCTACGGCCTCACCGGCGGTTCCGCCGCGTGGGACATGCGCTTCTCCTTCTACCGTCCCAATGAGTTCAACTTCGCCGGCTTCAGCGGCGACGGCACGGGCATGATCGACCCCGCCGCCACCCCGTACTACACGCTCACCATCACGGGCTTTGATACCAACATCTGCCCCGGCTTCACCACTCGCTCGGGCTTCTTCCTGCTGCCCAACTCGGTGGACATGCCCGCCGGTGACAGCGCCCTGGGCCTCCAGGTCGCCTTCATGGAGCCCGGCACGCCCGGCACCGCTCCGATCACCAGCACCAACCTGTTCCAGACGAACATCACGACCACCCGCACCTACTTCTTCTACGGCACCAACACCAACGCTGCCTTCACCCCCGCGGCCCCGACCGGCTCGCTCTCCGAGGCGACCCTCACCACCGCTCAGGGCGGCGTGAACCCGGCCTCGCCTGGTTACACCCACCCGCAGTACGGCCGTGACGCGAACTTCAGCGGCACGTTCCTCGGTCAGTCGCTGGTGAACTCGGCTGGCGGCGCCGGCCCGGTCATCAACGAGCGTCGTTACATCTCCAACCTGCGTCAGACCGCCTACGTCGTCGGCTTCATCGGCGCGGTCGAGGCTCCGGCCCCGATCCCGGCCCAGAGCCTGAACGTCGCCGGCAGCCTGCCCGACGGCACCAGCTCCGTCACCGGCACGCTGACCCCCGCCAACCCCTTCAAGTGGTACAAGTTCAATGTCCCCACGGACATCAGCTACACCACGACGAAGTTCCTGGACATCGACACCGAAGGTTCCGATGCCCCGATCGCGTTCGCGGTCTACACCCCGGATTCGGCCGTGTTTGATTTCGGCGAGAGCCGCGGCTCGGGCCCCGACGCCCCGCCGAGCGCTGAAGAGAACAACGCCTTCCAGATCTCCTACGGCGTGGCCCGTCGCCCCGGCGTGAACAACGGCGAGCAGTACAGCGGCCAGGAGGGCGTCCTGCCCGCCGGCGAGTACTACCTCATCGTCGCTCCGGCCGGCTCGGGCTTCGGTGACGGCTGGGCCACCAACGCCACCCTCGGCGCCAACGTGAACTACGTCCTCAACTTCAACGGCAACCCGGTCAGCCTCGCCGCTGGTCCGGCGGTTGCCCCGACGCTGCCCACCGGCGGCGACCTCGGCATCCTGCTGGGCGGCCCGCAGGTCGCCACGAGCCTGGCCGTTCGCGCCCGCGGCGTGGGCTGGGTCCGCTTCGGCCTCACCAACAACATCCCCACGGTCGGCGCTGTTGATCAGCGTGACCAGGTCACCCCGCTGACCGATGTCACCTTCCTTGACATCACCCAGCCCGGCTCGTCGATCGTCGGCGAGTGGAACTTCGCCCTCTACAACAACAACGGCGTCGCCGCCAACGGCACGAGCGTCTCGCTCGCTGGCGCCGGCTTCAACAACAACAACGGCGGCGGTGACGGTCCCTTCGGCTGCGGCGGCTCCTTCGCCCAGCTCTCCTACGGCACCGCTCCGTCGCGCGGCACCGCTCCGCTCGACGCCGGTCACACCACCCTGGGTCTGCCCCTCAAC
>DASVYC010000056.1:0-11928 GCA_036392375.1 Phycisphaerales bacterium | reverse complement strand
CATAGTCTCCGGAGGCGCGCATGGGGCAGGCACAGCATTCTCGTTCTCACACAGGCCGCAAGCCCAACCGCGTCACCGCGCGCGAGCTGGTCTCGGCCTGCACGCTGGTGCTCGCATTGGGCATGCTCATCTGGCTCAAACTCCGCCTGGTCGCCAACGTGCCCCGCACGGCATATGCCCAGCCGACGCAGCAGCTCGACCACCAGCCCGCAGCGACGCAGGGGCATCGGCAGCCCGCGTCCCACCGGTTGGAACCCGCGCTGGCTCAGCCCAATCAGGATTGAGCGTCCGAGAGATCCCGCGCCGGATCTTGAGACAGCTCCCGCAACAGACCGCCCGTCGCCGCGTTAGCCTGCGGCGATGCCCCGTCTCCCGCCTTTGCCCACGCCCGACCGCCGCGACCCCCGATCGTCCCGGGCGTCGCTCGGGTTCGTTGTGGGCATCAGCATCGCGCTCGCCCTCGCCGCGCGTGCCACACGACTCTTTGCGCACACCTATCCGCCCGGTGTGGACGCGGGGTACTACCCGCTGCAGTCCCGCGGCTTGCTGCTCAACGGCACGCTGCCATACTCGGATCTCCCGCTCTTCTTCTGGCTCAACGCGGGCGTCGCCAAGATCGCGACGCTCGCGGGCCAGACCGTCGATGAAGCGACGCTCCTGGCTTCCAAGCTGGTGGACGCGGCGACCCAGCCGTGGGCCGCGGTCCCGCTCGCCGCGGTTGTGCTGGCCTGCATACCGCCCGCGCTCGGGGTCGCACGCCGCGCGGTGATTCTCGCCGCCGCCCTCGCGCTGGCGGTGCTGAGCGCGCCGATCCTCCGCATGGTGGGCGACTTCGAGAAGAACTCGCTCGGCCTCGTCTTCACGGCCGTCGCGATCTGGGCGGTGCAAAGACTCCTGTTGGATGTCGGAAGTCGGATGCCGGATGGGGCTCACGCCGCGAGCGACAAGGATCGCCGGGAGCGGCCATCGCGCTCTCCCGTATGGGCCTTGCTGATGCTGATCGCGTCGCTCGCCCTCGCGGCTCTCACGCACATCGGTGCCTTCGGCGTCACCCTGTTGGTCGTGGCGGCGTCGCTGGGCGCGATGGCGGTCCGCGTGTTTGAGCCGCGGCGGCTCGTCGTGGCGGCGGGCGTCGGCCTCGTCGCGGCCGCGGCGTTGTGGGGCATGATGTACCTCGCGGCACCGCAGAAGGCCATGGGCTTGCTGCAAGGACCAGTCAAGATGCTCGTCACGGGCGATCGCGCCGCCGGCACGCCCGCGTTCGCCCAACCGCGCGAAGCCGAGCGCCGCAGCGTAGTGAATGAGCCCCAGCCGCCGGAAGGACGTGGCCCACCCATTGGCCCACCCGGAGGCCTCGGGCTCGAGACGCTGCCGCGTGCCGCGCTCTGGATCGGCGTCATCGCGCTGGGTTGGTACGCCCGTCGCCTGGTCATCGCCCCCCACGCCGCGGGCACGCCCGATGCGCTTTCGAAACGTCTGCCGAGCATCGCGCTGCGGGCGTTGCTCGAAGGCCTCACCGTCGCGCTGGCGTGCATCACGTTCCCACTCATCCAGGGGACGTACGTGCAGCGTTTCCTGATCATGACGCCGGTGCTGCTCGCTGTGCCGCTCGCCGCCGCGCTCGCGCACGCCGCAACGAGTCCCGCGCGCTGGCTCCGCCTCGCTTCCCCATCGCTCGCGGCCGTGATCGCCGTCGTCGCAGCATCCAGCGGCCTGCTCACCGCGTTCAGGGCCCGCGGCCCTGGGGGACAGGTTGTCCGCGACGACGCCGCGCCCGAGCTGCTCGCGCTCCGCGACACCGTGCCGACCGATGGCAGCGCCGTCGTGCTCGCCCGCCACGGCCTGCAATGGTGGGCCGGGTACTTCCTCCACACGCCCGTGCGTGAAGAGCACGCGACGGCGGAGCAACTGTCCAAGTACAGCCGCGTCTTCATCCTCAACGAAAAACCGCGGGCCACCGTCGAACCACCGGGCGACCGCCGCGGCCCTCGCGGCGACGAGCGGCGGCGGCCTTCCCCCATGGGCGAGTCCATCGCCGTGCCCGCCGGTGCCACGCTGCTCCACGACGGCGCGTTCTACACCCTGCACGAGGCCCCCAAACCAAGGTGATCCGGAACTCGGTCCGAGGGGGTCGAACCGGGTCGAAATCACGAGATTCTGCTTCCGCACAGCCGCTCATCAGGTAAACTACCGATGTGTCCCGCCGTGCCTTCACACTCATCGAACTGCTGATCGTGATCGCGATCATCGCGCTGCTGCTGAGCATCGGGCTGCCCGCGCTCCGCGGGGCTCGTGCGTCGGCGCAGACGCTCAAGTGCCTGATCAACATGAAGTCCTTCGCCGCGGCGACCACGAGCTACGCGATGGATTACAAGGACCAGGTGTTCCCGGCGCTGCCGCGGACCAAGTGGCCCAACGGCACGCGCGTGTGGCCCGGTGACGGCATACCGGAGATCCCGCGGGCGTCGATCTGGGCTCAGGATGTGAAGGGCCGCCAGCGTGTGCCGGGGCTGCTCTGGCCGTACCTCGCGAACAACCAGAACGTCGGCGAGTGCCCCAGCAACAAGCGCCGCAGCACGACCGGCAGCGAGAGCGAGAACATCTGGTTCACCTCCACCGGCGTGGACTTTGACTACACGTTCTTCGACGAGGTCGAGGGCTCGAGGCTGGGCAGCCAGACGGCGGTCGCGTACATCCCGCCCCGCACCGACGCGAGCCAGTTCAACCTCCGCGCCAACGCCGCGGTCACGCTGACGCGGATGCGGAACATCCCGGTGTTTGTGGAAGAGAGCACGAAGTTCAACAACGAGAAGTCGCGCGACGGGATGTGGGGCAACGAGGATCAACTCTCCACACGCCACGGCGGCAACCAACGCAGCGGCACGACGGGCCGCGGCTCGCACATCGCGTGGCTCGACGCCTCCGCGTCCCTCTTCGTCCCGCCCGGCGACCTGCGCGAGGACATCGAAGACGGCCGCGACTTCAAGGCCCTGTACATCTACGCGTCGCGATCCGGCCGCGACAACGACTGGTACGCGGTGTCGGACATGGCCGGGCGGTATCCGCCCAACAAGCCGAGCTGGATCATGCCGTACGGGTTTCTGAATGCGCCGAAGCCGTAGGCATCAGGCATCAGGCATCAGGCATCAGTTCGGATTTCGGCATCGCACGCTGCGTCCCGCGATGCCCTCTGCCGAGTCCGCATAGCCTTCTCCCCTACCATCGCCTCCCGCGGCCGCTCGCTGTTTCCGCCGCGGTTTGGAGGCTCGCCCGATGCCCTGGATTTCCGTCAAAGATGCCCTCAAGGCCGCCCCCGGCACCACCGTCACCATCAAGGGTTGGGTCCGCACCCGCCGCGACTCCAAGGCCGACGGCGGGCTCTCGTTCCTCGCCCTCCACGACGGCACCTGCTTCGACACCATCCAGATCGTCGCCAAGGGCAATCTCTCTAACTACGCCAGCGAAGTCGCCAAGCTCACGACCCACTGCGCCGTCGAGGCCACCGGCGTCATCGTCCAGAACCCCAAGGGCGGCAACGAGATCAGCGCGGACGCTTCCAGCGGCGAAGTGAAAGTCGTCGGCTGGGTCGATGATCCCGATCACTACCCGATCCAGCCCAAGCCGCACTCGTTTGAGTTCCTGCGCGAGCTGGCGCACCTCCGCGTCCGCACCAACACCTTCGGTGCCGTAGCCCGCGTGCGGCACACGCTGAGCATGGCGATCCACCGCTTCTACGACCAGCGCGGCTTCTTCTACGTCCACACCCCGATCATCACCGGCAGCGACTGCGAGGGCGCAGGGCAGATGTTCCGCGTCAGCACGCTCGACTTCCTGAACATGCCGCGGGTGAAAGCCGAGGGCGCGAAGGTGGCGGAGCCGAACGCTCCCATCGACTTCGCACCGGACTTCTTCGGCAAGGAAACGCATCTCACCGTCAGCGGCCAGCTCAACGTCGAGACCTACGCCTGCGCACTCTCGCGCGTGTACACCTTCGGCCCGACCTTCCGCGCCGAGAACAGCAACACCAGCCGCCACTTGGCCGAGTTCTGGATGATCGAGCCCGAGATCGCGTTCGCGAACCTGCAGGACGACGCGAAGCTCGCCGAGGACTTCATCAAGTTCCTCATCCAGACGATGCTGAGCGAACGCGCCGACGACATGAAGTTCTTCGACGAGCGCATCGAGAAGGGCCTCTTGAATCGCCTCAAGGAAGTGCTCGACAAGCCCTTCCGCCATCTGCCCTACACCGACGGCATCAAGATCCTCAAGGAAGCCATCGCCAGCGGCAAGGCCAAGTTCGAGTACCCCATCGAGTGGGGCAAGGACCTGCAGTCCGAGCACGAGCGCTACCTCACCGAGCAGCACTTCAAGCAGCCCGTGGTGCTGATGAACTACCCCAAGCAGATCAAGGCGTTCTACATGCGCGAGAACGACCCCGGCACCGACGGCGCCCCGGGCGCGACGGTGGCGGCGATGGACGTGCTGGTGCCGCACGTGGGCGAGATCATCGGCGGCAGCCAGCGCGAAGAGAGGTTGGATAAGTTGGATGCCCGCATCGAAGAGATGGGCCTGCCGATCAAGGAATACTGGTGGTACCGCGACCTCCGCCGCTACGGCACCGTGCCGCACGCGGGGTTTGGCTTGGGCTTCGAGCGCGCGATGATGTTCCTCACCGGCATGCAGAACGTGCGAGACGTGATCCCGTTCCCGCGGGCGCCGAAGCAGTGTGAGTTCTGAATACCAAGTCGCAGCCAAAGGTTCAGAGTCGTGAGCTAGGTGATGAGCCCCCATGCCGCACGCCGTCCCTGCTAATCCGAAGATCTACCACATCACTCACGTGGATAACCTTGCGGGGATCGCGTCGGCGGGGTGCTTGTGGTCGGACCGGGTGCGAATCGATTCCGAACTGGCGTGCTCTCTCGTAGGCATGAGCAAGATCAAGAAGCGGCGGCTGGAGGAGATCGAGGTCGATTGCCACGAGGGTACGAAAGTGGGCGAGTATGTCCCCTTTTACTTCTGCCCGCGATCGATAATGCTCAGCATTATCTACTACAACAACCATCCCGAACTGACTTACCGTGGGGGCCAGAACCCGATAGTCCATCTGCGAGCAGACCTGAACGCGGTAATCGATTGGGCCGAGACTCATGAAGTGCGATGGGCTTGCTCTGACCGCAACGCGGGTGCTCACTACGTGAAGTTCGGCCGCCGCCGCGCCGATTTGTCGATGGTCAACTGGAATGCGGTTTCGAACACGATCTTCCGCGATCCCGTGGTCAAGGAAGGAAAGCAGGCGGAGTTCCTGCTGTACGAGTCTTTCCCGTGGCACTTAATCGAAGCGATCGGCGTGCGGAACGAGGCGATCCTGGCGAAGGTGCGTACGGCTTTGCGAGGCACACCGCACCGACCGCCGGTAAAGGTCGAGACCAGTTGGTACTATTAAGCAGAAAGACGGGGTTCATCTTGGAGCTTGGAACCGGAGACATTTTAAAAGCCGATGTGGAGGCCTTGGTCAACACCGTTAATTGTGTGGGTGTGATGGGTCGTGGCATTGCGCTCCAGTTCAAGAACAAGTTTCCAGCCAACTTCAAGGCGTACAAGGCCGCATGTGACAAGGGCGGGGTGCAGCCCGGGCGGATGCTGGTGTACGACCTTGGCCCGCTCAACAGCCCCCGATGGATCATCAACTTCCCGACCAAGCGGCACTGGAAGGGAAAGAGCCAGATCGAGGACATCCAAGCGGGGTTGCTCGCGCTCAAAAAAGAAATCGAAGATCGGGGTATCGCGTCAATAGCGCTGCCGCCGCTGGGCTGCGGCCTAGGTGGGCTGGACTGGACCGACGTTCGCCCTTTGATCGAGAGGGCTCTGGGCAACATGCCCAATCTTCGCGTGGTGCTGTTCGAGCCAGCGGCTGCACCCGCTGCGGCAGACATGGCTGCCAGCGCGAAAGCGCCGAACATGACGCCGGGCCGGGCCGCACTTATCGGGTTAGTGCGGCGGTACCTTGAAGCGGTGATGGACCCGTTCGTGTCGCTGCTGGAAGTACACAAACTCATGTACTTCATGCAGGTCGCAGGCGAACCGCTAAATTTGCGGTACAAGAAGGCGCTTTACGGCCCTTACTCGGAGAATCTCGGACACGTCCTCAAGCACGTTGAAGGCCACTTCCTGAGCGGGTATGGTGACGGTTCGGACGATCCTGAGAAGCAGTTACAACTGCTTCCACACGCGGTCGAACAAGCTGAGGCGTTCCTTGCGGCGCACCCGGAGTCACGCGAACGATTCGATCGTGTGTGCGACCTTACGGGCGGCTTTGAGTCGGCGTACGGCATGGAGCTGCTTGCAACAGTTCATTGGGTCACGACCAATGAACACGCGAATTCTCCGTCCGATGCCGTTCGACTCACGCACGATTGGAACACTCGCAAGTCGATGTTCCCCGACGAACACATTAAGACGGCATGGAATGTGCTTAAGAAGAAGGGCTGGGCCTGATGGCAGGTAGGCAGGCGGGCCATTCCCACCGCTATGTGCGACGACGAAACGCTGCTCGGAGCGGGTGATCGTGGTCGATCGCATGTTCACCTCCATCGCGTCGCACGCGACTTCCAACCCCCAAAAACAGCCGAAGCCTCCGACCAAGCCGTAGCCGCGGCACCCGGCTTGGCACCTAGAACAGCGCCCGCATCGCCACGCCCGCACCGACCACCGCCGCGAGCGTCCTGGCGTGATTGAAACAGAGCCAGCGGCGGACATACGTCCGCCAGAACTCGTGCGTGCTCGGATCCTGTGGATCCCGAGCCGCCAGCGCGTTGTTCAGCGGCACATTCCCGGCGATCGTCACACCGACGGTCCCGACCGCGTAAACGGCCGCCGCGGCGAGCACCATGCCGCCGCCGCCCAGCGCCGCCGCGGCCGCACCGAACACCATCGCCCCGAAGAACGGCCCGAGGAAGCACGGGTTGATGACGACCACGTTGATCCGCTGCATCGCGCGGACGCCCTCGCTGGCCGGAAGACCCGCGAGAGCTCGCATCACGAAGACTGAGAATGCAAAGAACACGCCGCCGGTCAAGGCGGCGGTCAGCACAAACGCGGCGGTCAGAATCTCGTGCATCATCGGGTGCGTCGATACAGCGTACCGTCATCGTACAACGCGGCAGGCTACTTGGTTACGTTGTGACCTTGGCCGACCGAGTCTTCGCCTCTCTTTCGCCCTTGGCCCTTCTTGCATCCGCAATGACGCCCACGGGCAGGTGGCCCGACACGCCGTGCGTGCCACGATCCCGCCGGCTCTGAACAGGTGATCGCGCTCGGTCGTGCATTCTCCTCCATCTCGCCGGCGACGAGAGCTCCCTTCAACCCCGCCCTCGACCTTCAAGCATGCGATGGCCCTGATACGCTGGCGACCACGGCGTCCACCAAGCCACAGCAGCACCCCTCGCGACGCTCGGCCACGCGACCGATCGATCGAGGATTTTCGGCGCTCCGTATCAGATGAACGGGCCGCCGCATCGGAGCAACGTTCGTCGAACCTCGGGAATCGCTGGCGATGCATCCGGGCGCGTGACCGGGTCGAGTCGGTGGTCCCCAGTCGCGTTCGGCCAGGCGCCGAACCCAACGGAGATGTCCCATGCACCTGTCAAGCCGTCCAGTTCTGGTCCCTTCGATCCTGATTGCAGCCGCGTTGAGCGGCGCCGTGTTGTTCACAGGTGCAACGAACACCAGCCAGGCGCAGCCCGCCGCCGGCGCGGCCAAAGGCCCGACGTGGGCCGCCGGCGGCAAGCGCGAGCGGTGGACACCGGACAACTGCGTCTTCGCCTTCATCGACCACCAGACCGGGCTGGCGAATCTTGTCAATGACACCCCCGCCGTCGAGTACAAGAACTATGTCGTCGGGCTCGCCAAGCTCGCCAAGATCCACGGCATTCCGTCCGTCATCACCACCAGCGCCGAAGACGGACCCAACGGCCCCAAGATGCCCGAGGTTGTCGCGCAGCTTCCGAGCGCACCGTACATCAAGCGCAACGGCCAGATCAACGCCTGGGAAGACCCGGCGTTCGTCGATGCCATCAAGAAGACCGGCCGCACCAAGATCGTCATGTCCGGCATCACCACCGATGTTTGCGTGGCGTTCGCCGCACTTTCCGCCCTCGACGCCGGCTTCGAGGTCTACGTCGTCACCGACGCCTCGGGCTCCATGAGCGAACAGACCCAACTCGCGTCGCTGATGCGCATGCAGGACGCCGGCGCGATCATGGGCACGTGGTTCGCCCTCTCGTGCGAGATGCTCTACGACTGGCGCAACCCCAAGGGCGGCGAGAGCGCCCAGCTCTTCGTCGAGCACTTCCCCGCCTACGCCGAGATCTTCCACAGCCACCAGGCCCACACCAAGAAGAAGTAAGACACCCACTTTCTCGATCGTGCGGCATGCACAACCGTGGGTGCCGCACTTTTCTGACTCTGCTTTTGCACGCCATCATTGGACGCCAGCGATACACGCATGGAGCGACGCGATGCACCTGACCCGCCGTGATGTTCTTGCCATCGGAGCCTCGGCCGCCGCCTCCGCCGTTCTGCCGGCGTGCGCCGCCAAGCGCGCCGATGGCGAAGGATCCGCTGCCGGCGACCCGCCCGATCTCATCATTCACAACGCACGAGTGACCACGCTCGACCCGACGCGCCCCTCCGCCGCCGCCCTCGCGGTTCGCGCCGGGGTGATCGTCCGCGTGGGCGACAACGACTCCGTCCTGCGTCTCCGCGGCCCGGCAACCAACACCATCGACGCCGGGGGTCGCCGATTGATCCCGGGCCTGAACGACACCCACACCCACACCGTTCGCGGCGGACTCAACTACGCCCTCGAACTCCGCTGGGACGGCGTCACCAGCCTCAAGCAAGGACTCCAGATGCTCCGCGAGCAGGTCGCACGCACCCCGCCAGGACAATGGGTCCGCGTCGTCGGCGGCTGGTCCTCTGCCCAGTTCCAAGAGCAACGCCTCCCCACCCTCGACGAACTTAACACCATCGCGCCCGAGACGCCCGTGTTCGTCCTCTATGTCTACACGTCCGCACTCCTCAACAAGGCCTGCCTCCGATACCTCGGCATCGACAAGAACTTCTCCGGCAACAAGTATCCCGGCGGCACGATCGTTCGCGACGACTCCGGCGAACCCTCCGGGCTTCTGCTCGCCGACCCATCCGCGCTCATCCTCTACTCCACGCTCAACGACGGCCCCAAACTCGACATGGAGCAGCAGATGCTCTCCAGCCGACACTTCATGAAGGAACTCAATCGACTCGGAATCACCAGTTCGCTCGACTGCGGTGGCGGCTTCCAGAACTGGCCCGATGACTACCTCGTCATCAAGGAACTCCACACGCGCGGCCACCTCACCATGCGGATCGGCGTCTCCACCTTCATCCAGCGCCCCGGCATGGAACTCGAGGACTTCCGATCCTGGACCGAGCGCTACACGCCCCGCTTCAACGGCCGCGGCGAGGGCGACGACATGTTCTATCTCCTCGGCGGCGGCGAGATGCTGGTCCGCTCCGCGTACGACTTCGAGGTCTTCAACATGCCCCGCGTCGTCCCGCCGCCCTCCGCGGAGAAGGACCTCGAGGCCGTCGTTCGCCTGCTCGCCGAGAAGAAGTGGCCGTTCCGCTTCCACGCCACGTACGACGAAACCGTCACCCGGCACCTCGACGTGCTCGAGCGCGTCCATCGCGACACGCCCATCAACGACCTGCATTGGATCTGCGACCACGCCGAGTCCCTCAGCGACGCCAACATCGACCGCATCGCCGCGATGAACGGCGGCGTCGCAGTCCAGAATCGAATCGCTTTCCAGGAACAGGCGTTCCTCGAGCGCTACGGCCCGCAGGCCGCGGCCGAGGCCCCACCCATCCGCCGGATCATGAAGGCTGGCGTGCCCGTCGGCGCGGGCACCGATATGTCCCGCGTCAGCAGCTACAACCCCTGGGCCTGCCTGCGGTGGCTTGTCACCGGCAAGGGCGAAGGCGGGAGCACGCTGCTCTCGCCCCGCACCCGCATCGATCGAGATACCGCCCTCCGCATCTGGTGCGACAACGCGTGGTTCAGCCGCGAACAGAACCGCAAGGGCCGACTCGCGCCCGGGCTGCTCGCCGACTTCGCGTTGCTGAGCGAGGACTACTTCGCGGTCGATGAGGATCGCATCGCCGACCTCGAGAGCGTGCTTACGGTCGTCGGTGGCACGATCGTTTACGCCGCCGCGGAACACGCCCACCGCGATCCGTTCCTTCCCGATCTCGACCCACGCTGGTCCCCCGTGCGGCACTACACCTCGTGGCGCGGTGCCCGGCGTCAGCCGACCCGTTGACTCGCCGCGGTCGCGTGGTCGTGTGATCTCGAACTCGTGTCCGTGGTGTTGGCGCACCCGCTCGCAGGACCACGGCATCCGTACAAGCAGTGCTCTTGGTCCCCGGCCGAGCGGCAAGCGGTATCATCGAGCGATGAACTTCCGCTCTTCCACGCTTCTCGTCGGCGGCATCGCCGCTCTGTTCGGCGTGCTGATCCTGCTGCTGGTGAAGCAGAACCGTGAACTCAAGGCGGAGATCGCATCGCTGCACACACGGCTGAGCGACGCGACGATCGAGCGTGGCGAGAAGGCGGGCTATCGGGCGTCTCTGAAAATCGGCGAGGGCGTCGGAGCGCTGCGGCTGGTGCGACCCGATCGCACCGAAACGCCGATGACGTTTCCGCACGACGGGCCGACGATGCTGTTCATGCTGGGTCGCCACTGCGGCTACTGCGACCAGGCGCTTCCGATCTACGACGATATTCTGCGCGAGCACGTCGCGGGGATCGCGTCCACGAAGCTCCGGGTGATTGGCGTCGTCGCGGATGCCCCGCCGCCGGAGGATGCGAGCGACGCGGGCAAGGCCGCGTGGACCGACGCATTCATCAAGACGAGCGAATTCATTCCGCCCTTCGCGGTGCCCGACGGCCCGAAGACCTGGCTGATGAAGGTGAACGCGACGCCGGCCGCCGTGCTTCTCGACAAGGATGGGAAGGTGCTGGGCCTCTGGCGCGGCGAGGTGACCAAGGAACGGGCCGATGAGATGCGGGCGGCACTGATCGACGCGTTGGCGGTGAAGTAACGCCGAAATGAAAACCGCGGGGCGTACCCCGCGGCATCTTGTGGATCGATCCTGAACGTCTCGGTGCGAGTGAACGGCCGGAGGCCGGACCCACTGGCAATCAGCGTCCGTAGCGACGGACGACGGCCTTCACCACGCCCTGCACCTGGCAGAAGCGGACCCGGATGGGCTCGAAGTTGGGGTTGGCGGGCTGCAGACGGATGTGGTCGTCTTCCTTGAAGAAGGTCTTCAAGGTGGTCGAGCCGTCGGGCAGCAGGGCAACGACGCGATCGCCGTTCTGCGCCACTTGGGTGCGCTCGATCAGGACGAAATCGCCGTCGAGGATGCCCTCGTCGCGCATCGAGTCGCCCTCAACCTTCAGGGCAAACGTGCTCTCCTGACCCTTCTGGGTCTTGGCGACCAGCATGTCGGCGAGGTCGATCTCGTCGGTGTTCTCGACGCGCTCGATGGGGTGGCCGGCGGCGATGCGGCCGACGAGCGGGAAACGGAGCGGGCGGGCCTCGTCGGGGACGGCGATGCCATCAGCGATCGACAAAGAGCGAGCCTTGTTGGGCTCGCGCACCAAAGCGCCCTTCTTGATAAGCGCTTCGACGTGCTCGAAGACCGTCACCTTGCTGACGCCGATTTCGTCGGCCAGCTCCTGCATGGTCGGGGAATAACCCCGACGAACCCGCCAGTCGCGGATAAGTTGGAGAATGCGGAGCTGCTTGGGCGTCAAGTTCAGATTCATCGTTCAGACCTCCGAGGCGGCTAGCCGCCAACGTTGCACCACTGTTCCCTTCCGAC
>DASVYC010000055.1:0-39202 GCA_036392375.1 Phycisphaerales bacterium | reverse complement strand
ATGCGTTTCGGGTTACGGGCAGAGCAGCTCGTTGTAGGCGTTGGCGAAGATCACGAAGTCCGCGTCATCCACGAACCCGTCGCCGTTGAAGTCCGCCGGACAGTTGTCGGGCATCGACGGATCGGTGCAGTCGAGGATGTTGTAGGCAGTGGCAAAGGCGACGAAGTCGGTGTCGTCCACGAAGTCGTCGGCGTTGAGATCGCACGGGCAACCTGTGACCACGGTGTAGGTGGTGACGTCGCCGGCGCCGGTATCGATGGCGTTGGTGATGAACACCTGGAATGAACCCGGGCCGGAGTAGGTGTACGCGACGGGCAAGCCGTTGCGGTAGACCCCTACCATCGTCTCGCTGGCGGGAACGCGGATCACCGTGTTGAAGGTGATGGCACCACCGGAGTTGTTGGTGACCCGCTGCGTGTAGCGGCCGGTGGCGGCGTTCTCGCTGACGGTGAGGTCCACGCTCTTGGCACCCAGCTCCAGGTTCTTGTAGGTGATGGTCGGCCACGCGCTGGGGAGCTTGGGACGCACGGTGATCGTGTTGGTCCCGGCGTTGGGCTCATAACCGAGGAACATGAAGAGCGAGTCGACGAAGAACGACATGCTCTCCCAAGCGTTGGGCCACGCGGTCTGCAGCACGAAGTCGTTCTGACCCGGGTAGAGCAGCGAGCCGGGCAGGCCCGCGTTCACGAACTTGGGTGCCACCTGCTCGGCGCCGAAGCCCACCGGGCCGAGGCGATCGACCAGCAGGTCCAGGCGGTACTTGTGATTGTCGATGTCGCCCTTGCCAGCGATGTAGTCCTGACGCATGGCGTAGTAGCAGCCGTACCACATAGTCGTGAGGTACCACGGCCCGCCGCCCCAGGGCTGGCCGCCGCCCCAGTAGCCGTCGCCGAAGTAGCGGTCGATGAGACCGGTCCAGCCGTACTGGTCGTTGGGGAATCCGGCGAAGCGGACGAGGGGCTTGGTGTTACCGAAGGTGTCGGTGGCGACGCCGTTGATGCGATCCACCACCTTGGCGGCACGGGCGTCGATGGGGGCGTGAGTCTCGAAGGGGTAGACGATGCCCAACTGCGAGGCGTCAGTGTTCTCGCCGTTCCAATCGAGGCGGGCGTTGAGACCGCCCTGGATGGTGTCGGCGAGGCCGTTGAAGTAGGAGGCGTCGCCGGGGCGGCCGAGGCGATTGGCGATGTTCGATGCATCGCGCAGGCCACGGATCACGTTGGCGTTGCTGAAGACGAAGGTGTCGTACTGGTCCTCCCAGAGGTTGTTCGAGTAGACGAGGTTGAAGGCTTCCTCGTAGCGCAGGCGGGAGTCGATCGAATCGGTGGTCATCGCCTTCACGGCGTCCCAGATCGCCGCGTAGTGCGAGTTCAGGTAGCTGTCGTTGCCCTGCATCTTGTAGTGCCACCACAGGGCCCAGGGATAGACCGCCGTGCCGTCGATCTGCGGCGCACCCCAGATCGTGTAGCCATCGGTGCTGTACTTCTGCTTCCAGAAGCCCTTGTACGGCTGACCCGTGATGGGGTTGTTCCCAAAGCCCGGCTCCACATCGCGGTAGCAGACGTCGCGCATCCAGCGCATCGCGTTCTCGGCTTCGGCGATGTGACCCGCGCGGAGCAGCGTCACCGCCGCCCACATCGCGTCACGAGGCCAGGCGTACAGGTACGCGCCGTTGTGGTAACCAGCGACGATGGCGCCGGTCTCGGTGCTCTGGTGCAGCGCCGTGGCGAGCAGGCCGCGACGCATGAGCGTGTCGTAACGGTCGTCGGGGAAATCAATGGTGGTGCCGCTGTTCAGCCAGTTGGCCCAGTACGTGTCGGTCGCGGACAGGACCGTGCCCATGTTGTTGCTGTAGAACCAGTCCACGGCGTTGGCAGCCTTGAAGGTGTACGTCCCGCTCGCGCCCGCGAAGCGGTCATCGACGCCGACCATCATGAGATCGACCGTGACGGGCGTGCCGACCGGCAGGCTGACGCGCATGGCCATCCAACCTTGGCCGTTGTCAGCGGAGGTGTCACGCCAGAAGTCGGTCGCGGTCTGCACGAGCCCGCCGCCGGCGTTGACCTGCTTCATCGCGCTGGCGAGGTACAGGCTGATGTTCTTGTCGAACCCGGGGAACGTGGTCGGGTTGTACTCGTTGGGGCTGGAGAAACCGATGCCGGTGCCGGTGACGTTGCGGAAGGTGTTGTCGTACGCGACCATGGCCTTGCGCGTGTCGTCCACGAACATGGCGTCGTAGGTGTCGCCTCCGTTGATCGCAGGATCGACGTAGTAGTACAGATTGACGTCCTGGGCGCTGCCGGTGTTGTTGGTCAGAGTCAGTCGCTTGACGTAGATGTGGCGCTGCGGATTGCCGCCGTTGTCGTTGGGGAAGGTGATGCCAATGGGGGCGAAATCGAACTGCTGCAGCGCGATGTTGTTGCCGCCGGCGGTGAGCGTCTGGCTCGTGATCACGGTGTTCGACGTCGGGTTGTACGCCTGGGCCACGTTTGTGAACGAGTTGCTGCCCACGGGGTTGCTGAGCCAGTGCGTAACGCCGGTGGAAACCGGGCGGATGCCGACCATGGCCTGGTTGACGTGCATCTGGCCGCGCCAGCCGCTGGGGAGATTGGGCGGGAAGGTGTCGTTGCCGCCGACGTAACCCTCGTTGCGGGTGCCGACGCCCTGCACGCCGCCGGTGGTCGGGAACATGATGTCGTAGAGCGTGCCGTTCTGATCGATCATGCCGGCGACGTAGCCGTTGCCGAACATGGCCTCCTCTTTCCAGAACGAGACGGGCGGGTAGCCAGCGCTCGGGTTGGGTTGGCCAGCTCCGGCACCGGGCCATGCGATCTTGTTCGTGAAGGTGTACGAGTTCCCGCCGTTGGCGAAGACCTCGCCGCCGACGAATGGCTTCCAGGCGCTGACCTTGTACTTGATGGTCTGGTTGAAGTTGCGTGCCCCGGCGGGGAGGGTGGCCTTCCACCAGTCGCGCGTGCCGCCGCTGTTCTCGTTGCGAAGGAACGCGATGCTTCCAAGGTCGTTGCGAAGCACCTGCGTGGTGCCGCTGCCGGTGCCGAACGAGCCCGCGGGCTCGCTGCCGTCGGTAGTGTAATAGATCGCGACGCGGTCGTAGGAGAACTGGAACGAGACGCGCACGTAGAGATCGACCGTCTCGCCCTCCCGCGGCACATCGGGCTCGCGCTGGGTCACGCCGCTCACTTCGCCAAACGTCTGGGCGTTGAACGCGTGCTCGACGCTGCTGGGCTGGGCGATTGCCGTGCCCGCGAGTGAAAGAACAAGGCCGATACCGGCCACTCGACACCAATCCCGTATGAACATGAACGCGCTCCTGCAGGTTCGCCGACATCGCATCGCGTGGCACCGACCGGCCGAGGCACAGGCGGGCACGCCGAAATCCGTGGCGGGCGAACAAAGTCCAATCTGACAAACAGTCCCCGTGCCCCCGCCCTCCAGCTAAATATCGCCGCCAACAGCGCGTGCGCCAATGCTGTTCGCGCCTTGGGGCGTGAGATCGCGGAGAAAGCGGGCCCCGGACCCGCCTGCAGATCCGCGCCCGTTGTTTTCCCTTGGCCACTGCCCTGCCGTGTGCGCTCAAAGTCCGATAGACTTCTCTCGCCGGGCCCCCGGCGAACCCTCCCACCTTTCACACGGAAGCCCCTGCATGTCCATTCTCGCGGCTCATCCCTTCCTCTCGATCGCCCGTCGTCTGGCTCTCGGGGCCGGGGTCGCTCTCACCGCCCTGCTCGGTGCCTGCGGCGACAGCTCAAATGCCAACGCCAACAAGGCCCCCGCCGCTGCGAACACGCCCGCTCCTGCCGCGCCCCCCGCCAGCGGCGAGATCCTGATCGGCCACTACGGTTCGCTCACCGGCCCCGAAGCCACCTTCGGCCGCTCCACCGACAACGGCATCAAGCTCGCCGTCGAAGAGATCAACGCCGCGGGGGGCGTGAACATCGGCGGCGTATCCCGCAAGATCAAGGTCATCTCCGAGGACACCGAAGGCAAGCCCGAGAAGGCCGGCACAGTCGTGACCAAGCTCATCACCAGCGACAAGGTCGTCTGCGTGCTCGGCGAAGTTGCTTCCAGCGTCACCCTCGCCGGCGCGCCCGTGGCTCAGCAGTTCGGCGTCCCGATGATCACGCCCAGCAGCACCAACCCGCAGTGCACCGCCGTCGGCGACATGATCTCTCGCGTCTGCTTCATCGATCCGTTCCAGGGCTACGCGTGCGCCAAGTTCGCCGCCAGCGAGCTCAAGGTCAAGAAGGCCGCGATCCTGTTTGACCAGGCCGCGGCATACTCGGTCGGGCTCAAGGACGAGTTCGAGAAGAACTTCAAGCAGATGGGCGGCGAGGTCGTCGCCGTCGAGGCGTACACCAAGGGCGAGAGCAACTTCAACCCGCTGCTCACCAAGATCCGCGAGAAGAACGCCGAGGTGCTCTTCATCCCCGGCTATTACACCGACGTCGCCAACATCGCCATCCAGGCCCGCAAGCTCGGCATGACCATGCCGCTGCTCGGCGGCGACGGCTGGGACTCGGCCGATCTGGCTAAGAACGGCGGCGCCGCGATCGAGGGCTCGTTCTACTCGAACCACTACGCCGCCGATCAGCCCACCGAAGAGATCCAGACCTTCGTCAAGAAGTACAAGGAGAAGTTCGGCGAGACGCCCGACGGCCTCGCGGCTCTGGGCTACGACGCCGCCCGCATCTTCGCCGACGCCGCGACCCGCGCCGGCAGCACCGACGGTGCCAAGCTCGCCGCGGCGATCGCCAGCACAAAGGGCTTCAAGGGCGTCACCGGTTCGATCACGATCAACGAGAAGCGCGACGCGGTCAAGCCCGCCGTCATCGTCGAGATGAAGGGCGGCAAGCCCGTTTTCCGCGCTCGCGTCGAGCCGTAAGACCCGGCCCGCGTCTTCGCGTCGAGACAACCCGGTCACTGGAACATCAACGCGCGGCATGAAACTGCCGCGCGTTGCTTTCTTTCCTGAACCGATCACTTGCCCAACGCCGAACAGGCGGTAGTCTGTTTCTATCGCACCCCGCGTGGTATCCGGCTCCGAGCCGATAACGATGGGAATGTGCGGGAGGTTTGGGACATGAAGATCTGTCGCCCCGCTGCCTGGTCCGGGGCTCTCGCCATCACGTTGGGCCTTGCGCTGCCCGCGACGGGCCAGACGGCCGTTCCCGCTGGGGCCGGAAGCTACTACGACTCCGTGCCCGCGGGTCAGGATGTCCCATCCAACTCAGACGGGGCAGCGGTCTCGCCGCGCGTCGTGCCGGGTTTCACCGGCCCCGTACAGACCAATGAGTGGTGGTCGAGCCTGATCTATCCCCGCTACGCGGGCGCCACCTTCGGCGAGGTCATGCACCCGCATCCGCTCTCCGCCCGCGCGGCCAGCGACGGTATCCGGATCGGCCACGTTGCGTCGCCCACGCTCCGCGACACCGGCTACGGCTATCTCTTCACCGATGCCAAGCAGGCGCTCACCATCGGCGTGCAGGGGCTGAACGCGACCGAGTGCCGCGTGGTGAGCGCCAGCGATTGGACCGTCACCGCCCGCCTTGCAGACGCCTCCCGCTCCATCGACTTCACCCTCGGCCACGGCCTGCCCATCGTCTACGCCACCGTCTCCGGCGGCAACGCCCGCGTCGGCTTCCGCAGCGTTGCGGGAACCGCGTCTGTCTTCTCGAATCAAGGCAACATCATCGGCGTCACCATCGGCGGCCAGGCCTACGCGCTCTGCGCTCCCGCTGGCTCGACGTGGTCCGTCACCTCGACGCAAGCAACTTCATCGCTCGCCGGCAAGAACTACTTCTCCGTCGCGCTGCTGCCCGCGGCGACTACCGCTGCCCTCAACCTCGCCGCGGCCCACGCGTTTGTCTTCGTCACCGGCGGCACGGTTTCCTGGGACTACAAGCCCCAGCCCTCCACCATCGACGCCACCTTCAACTTCCAGACGCAGGTGAAGGAGGGTGCCGAGACCCGCCCGCTCGTCGCGCTCTACCGCCACCAGTGGCTCAACAGCACGCAGGCCACCGAGAGCGGCACGTTCGCCACCGCTCGGGGCCAGATGAAGCTCGCCCGCGCCAACAGCTTCACCGTCTCGTATCCATACCGCGGCATCCTGCCCGAGCTGCCCTCGTCCAGCGGCGTCGATCAAGCGACGCTCTACAACCTCGTCAACCAGGCGTACCAGGAATCCAACCTCAACCCTGCGTCCGACACCTACGGCAGCGGCAAGAACTACGGCCGCGTGGCCCAGCTCCTCATGCTCGCCGATCAGGTCGGTCACACCGCCGCCAAGGCTCGTTTCCTCGGTTTCCTGAAGGACCAGCTCGGCGACTGGCTCAGCGTCGGCCCCGGACCCAACACCGGCAACAGCGCGTTTGCTCCGCTGCAGGCCGAGACCTTTACCGAAGGCTCCGGAGTCGTGGTCGGCCCGAGCGACACGGGCCAGGCCGCGCTGGACTGGGGCGGGACCGACTACTTCAAGCTTTCCAACGTGAACTTCGGCACCGGCGTGCCCAATCGACTCACCGTCCGCTTCGCCTCCGGCAATAGCGGCAGCGGCTCGATCCAGGTCCGTCTCGATTCGCTCACCGGCCCGGTCATCGCCGGTGGCGGCATCGGCGGCACCGGCGGCATCAACAACTGGGTCGAGGGCTACTTCGGCATCAACGGTGCGGGCGTCGCAGCCCTGAGCGGCAACAGCGGCGTGCACGATCTCTACGTCATCTGCAGCACCCCGTACGAAGGCGAACTCGCCCGGATCGACTGGATCCGCTTCGATCAGCCCGGCTCAAACGGGGCTGATCGGGTTTTCTCCTACCGCGCCAACTGGCACACCCTGCTCGGCAACCCCGGCTCGTTCGGGCTCGCGGGCGAGATGAACGACCATCACTTCCACTACGGCTATCTCGTGCAGGCCGCCGCGATCGTCGCCAAGTACGACCCCGCGTGGGCCTCGTCGTTCGCGCCGATGATCGAGCTCATCATCAAGGACTTCGCGAACTGGGATCGCGCCGACACCCGCTTCCCTGTGCTCCGCAATTTCGATCCGTACGCCGGGCACTCGTGGGCCTCGGGCCACGCGGGCTTCGCCGCGGGCAACAACCAAGAGTCGTCCTCCGAAGCGATGAACGCGGCGTCCGGCATCGCACTCTGGGGAGCCGCGACCGGCAACACCACGCTCCGCAACCTCGGCATGTACCTGTTCGCCGCGGAAGAGGCCTCCATCCAGCAGTACTGGTTCGACGCCGACGACACGGTCTTCCCCGCGGGCGTCACACGTCCCGTCGCCGGAATCGTCTGGTCCGACAGCATGGACTACGCGACCTGGTTCACCGCCGATCCAGCCAAGATCCACGGTATCAATTTCCTCCCCATCACACCCGCCTCGCTCTACCTCGGGCACAAACGCCAGTCGATGATCGACAACTGGAATCTGCTCCTCTCCCAAACCGGCGGCAACCCGACGTCGTGGCAGAGCATCAACTGGTCCGCGCTCGCGACCGCCGACCCGGCTCAGGCTCTGAACCGCCTGACCTCCACGCCAAATTACCAGGTCGAAGAAGGTGACTCCCGCGCCCGCACCTATCACTGGATCCGCACCCTCGCCACCTTCGGCCCTGTGAACGCGAGCATCACCGCCGACACGCCGCACTACGCGGTCTTCGAGCAGTCCGGCCTCCGTCGATACGTGGCCTGGAATCCCACCGAGCAGACGCTCACCGTCCACTTCAGCGACGGTTTCACACTGTGCGTCCCCGCGGGAGAAACAGCGGTCGGTCAGACCGGCGATCCCGTCGCTGTCTGCGGCTGCCCCGGCGACTTCAACGCCGACGGTTTCGTCGATGACGTCGACTTCGTGATCTTCGCGACCGCGTACAACCTGCTCGCGTGCACCGATCCCGCGATGCCCGCGGGCTGCCCGTCGGACCTCAACACCGACGCGTTCGTTGATGATTCGGACTTCGTGCTCTTCGCGAACGCGTACAACGCGCTCGTCTGTGGCTGAACCCCCAACGCCGCCAGAACCATACTGACAGGAGTCGCCGCGGTTCTCGGACTTTTACTTAGTTCGTCCCCACGCTCTGACTCGTAAATGATTCCACTTCCTTCTCGGAGCGTGACACATGAAGACGGCCGCCCTGCTCACTCTCGTGATCGGTAGTGTTGGTTTCGACGCCGGGGCGCAGGTCTGCACCGGACAGATCGGCTGGTGGCGCTTCGACGGAAACGTCCTTGATGCCTCGGGGCTCGGTCACGACGGAACCTTTTTCGGCGGCACGCCCAACTTCGTGACGGGAAAGGACGGGCTGGCGCTCGAGCTCGATGGCGCTGACGACTTCGTGCGGGTCGCCAACACCGCCGCGCTGAATCCGTCGGCGGCGATCTCGCTCGTCGCGTGGGCACGCGTCCGCCCTTTCTCGGGCAGCGGCTCCGACCCGATTATCGACAAGGCTTTCTTCTCGCACTCGTTCCCCTTCTATCAGTATCACATCGGGGTCTCCGGCTCTCAGTACCCGACCGCGCCGCGCTCCATCGCGTTTATCACGGCAACCACGACCTCTCTCGCGGGTAGCGGAGCCCCGACTCAGACCTACACCCCAGGCGAGTGGTTCCTCGCGGTCGGCACGTACGACGGTGCGATCAGCCGCTTCTACTTCAACGGCGAGCAGATCGCAAGCGCTTCTTCCCCGGGCACAATCGCGAACTACGGCTCACCCCTGCAGTTCGGGAAGTTCAACAACCTCAACCTCCACCTCCCCGCGGCGGTGGACGACATCCGGATCTTCGATCGCGCCTTGAGCGCGGACGAGGTTGCCGCGCTGTACCTGAATCCCGCTGCCGCTTCGGCGGTGCTGCCCACGCGAGCGGGCGTCTGTGCCGGCGGCGCGGTGACCTTGCGTGCCGCCCACCTGATCAGCCCGGGTGCCACGTACACCTGGAAGCTCAACGGCACCACGCTCGGCGACGGCACGCTCAGCGACGGAACGATCGTCTCTGGCGTCGGCACCGGCCAGCTCACGCTCGCGAATCTCCTGGGCAACTCGCCCCGCTCCATCACGTGCGTCATCGATGCGTGCAGCGGCTCCTCGGAGACTCCGGCGGCCACCATCGTCGTCTGTGCCGCGGACCTCAATTGCGATGCGAACGTCGACGACGCTGACTTCTCGCTCTTCGCGGCCGCGTACAACCTACTGATCTGTGACGACCCCGCGATGCCGGCCGGTTGCCCCAGCGATCTCAACCGCGACGGCGGCGTCGACGACGGTGATTTCAGCATCTTCGCCGCGGCGTACAACGAGCTGCTCTGCCCCTGATCGATTCTGTCAACACGAACCCCCGAAAGAACCATCGACGGCAACGTGGACGACGCCTCTTTCAGCACCATCGCGCTCTCGTACGACATGCCGGATTGCCTCGATCCGAGTATGCCTCAGTGCGGCCGCGCACACGTGCACGGGGACATCGTGATCGACGATCGTGCCTTGTTGCTCTTCGCGGTCGCCTGCGACGCGTGGCACGACCCCTGAACAGTCCGAAAATCTCGCGTGAAACGGAGCGCCGTTTCGAACTCCGCACTTGACGGACCGATACCTGTCGAGACAATGGCGGCGGAGGGTCCACGATGCGTTCACGTCACGCTGTATCTCTCGCCGTCCTCGCGATCTCGGTCTGTGGCTCGGCCGCTGTCGGCCAATCGCTCATCGGAGCCAAAGCCCCTAGCACCGTCAACGGCCAAGGCGGCAGCGATCTCATCGTGATCAACCCAGATACAGGCGCATGGAGCTTCTACATGCGCATCCCGCACGACACCAGCGGCGGCCGCCAACTCCACTACATGACCTCGCTGCCCGGGTGCCGTCTCGCCGCGAGCCTGTACCGCGACAACGGGGACGCCAACACGGCCGCGCAGTACATGACCATCAACCCGGGCTCCGGCGGCGTCGCCCTATTCTCCTTCGGCGCACCGCTCGCCACCAGCTACATCGAGGGGCTCGAGTACTCGCCCCGCCACGGCAACCTCCTGGTCTCCTTCGGCGCGCTCGGGAATTTCGGCACCAACCGCCTCGCGGTTGTGAACGCCGCCAACGGCTCGATCGTCTCGTCCACATCACCCATCTCGGGCATCAGCGATATGGACTACATCGTCAGCAACGACACCGAGGACGTGTTCATCGACTTCAACGCCTCCACCGCGGCCAATCGAGTGAAGAAACTCACCAACCCGCTTCCCGCGACAGCGTTCACAAGCTTTGCGTCGCCCCCGAATCTCACCAACTACTGGGACGCCGCCCGTCACCCCACCACCAACGAGATCATCTTCACCGACACCAACGGCACGCGGCTCGTTCGTCTGGTCGGCAACGCGTACGTCAACGGCTCCAGCCTCGCCAACGGCGCCCAGATCCGAGGCCTCGCGTGGGCCAATCTCCCGCCCCGCACCGTCATGCCCGGCTACGCCGGCGTCTGCCCCGGCGGCACCGCCACCATCACCGCCACAGCCGTCGGCACCGCACCCTTCACCTACAAGTGGCGCAAGAACGGCCAGGAAATCGATGCCGTCGCCAACCCCACGGCGCTGACCCCGGTTCTGCAGCTCGTCGCCGCTGATGCCGGCAGCGTCGGAAGCTACGACTGCGTGATCGAGAACGGCTGCGGCGTCCACGTCACCGCCACGGTCCCCTTCATCCTCTGCACGTCCGACTTCAACTGCGACGGCACGGTCGACGACGTGGACTTCCAGAGCTTCGCCGCCCATTACGACATCCTCGACTGCGCCGACCCCGCTATGCCCGCGGGCTGCCCGTCCGACCTGAACAGCGACGGCATCGTGGACGACGTCGACTTCCAGCTCTTCGTCCCCGCTTACGACCGCCTGCTCTGCGGCGAGTAAGACAAAACCCGCCTCGCGCCGACAATCCGCGCCTCAACACGCCCCCCGAGCGTGAGCGAGCGGTTCTTTTGCCGGTGCCGCATAGCGCTGGTGAGCGTTCCGGAATCAGCACAAGTCGAGCCGACCCAGCATCCCGTCGCGGGAGTGGCGGTACGCCCCGTCCCCGCGTCCGACGCACGAACGCAAACCGGCTAAACTCCCCGCTCGACTCGACCCCGACTTGCCGTGGACACTCTTCTCCAAACCCTGAAGGACGCCCTCACCATCGGCAGCCTCTACGCGCTCATCGCGCTGGGCTACACCATGGTCTACGGCATCCTGAAGTTCATCAACTTCGCGCACTCCGACATCGTCGTCCTCGGCGGCTGGCTCAGCCTCGTCATCGCCACCAAGCTGCTTGCATGGCTCGGCGTGGACCTCGCCGCCGGAGGCGTCGCGGCGTGGTGGGTCGGACCCATCGTGCTCACGCTCGCAATGGCCTTTTGCGGCCTCATCGGCTTCACCATCGAGCGCCTTGCCTACAAGCCGCTCCGCGGGGCTCCCCGGCTCAACGTCCTGATCACCGCCATCGGCGTCTCGCTCTTCCTGCAGAACAGCGGCCAGCTCCAGTTCATCTTCGGCACCAGCCCCCGGAAAATTCCGTCGCTCATCTCGGATGCGACGCTCTTCTCGATCGGCGACGTCCAAGTCCGCCTGCTCGATCTCGTCGTCGTCGGCACCGCTCTCGCGTTGATGCTCGCGCTTGAGTACCTGGTCTTTCACACCAAGATCGGTCGCGCCATGCGAGCCGTGTCCTACGACGTCCGTACCGCGGGGTTGATGGGCATCCCGGTCGATCGCGTGATCTCGTTCACCTTCATCCTCGGTTCCAGTCTCGCTGCCGCGGGCGGGTTCCTGTGGGCCTTGAACTTCTCCGTCATCAAGCAGCCCGCCGACACCTCGTGGGTGCTGCTGGGGCTGAAGGCCTTCGTCGCCGCCGTCGTCGGCGGCATCGGCAACGTCCGCGGCGCCATGCTCGGCGGCCTGGCCATCGGCCTGCTCGAAGGCTTCGGCTCCACCTATGTCAACCCCGCCCTCCGCGACGTCTACGTCTTCGCCGCACTCATCCTCGTCCTCCTTGTCAAGCCCGGCGGCATCCTCGGCAAGGCTGTCGTCGAGAAGGTTTGAAAGAAGGCATCGAGGCATCAAGGCATCAAGGCATCAAGGCATCGAGGCATCAAATCCCTAAGTCCTAGGTCCTAAGTCCTAAGTCCTCCTCCCCACCCGTCAAACCTCACCTTTCCCGCTCTCCATGGCTTCCCTCCAAGACCGCGCCAACCTCGTCCCCCAGAGCCCGCTTGCCGCGGCTTGGCGTGTCTTCTGGCCCCTCGCCCTCGCTCTTCTCGTCGGTGTGGCGATGCAGCACCTGGTGCGCCCCAACATCGACGCCTATCCGTCCAAGCAGATCCTCGACGTCGGCATCGCCATCATCCTCGCGGTGTCCCTCACGATCGTGAACGGCTTCACCGGCCAGTTCTCGATCGGACACGCGGGATTCCTCGCCGTCGGCGGCTACGTCGCCGGCTCCATCACCTACTACGGCTCGTTTGCGTTGTTCGGCAGCGCTGGCGCCACCCTCGGCACCATGAGCGGCCTCTATGGCGCCAAGGCAGACGCCGCGTTCTTCACCGGGGGCGAAGGTCTCTTCCTCTTCGCCCTGCTCGCCGGCGGACTGGTCTCGGCTCTCCTCGGTGTCGTGGTGGGCCTGCCCTCGCTCCGACTCAGAGGCGACTACCTCGCCATCGTCACACTCGGTTTCGGCGAGATCGTTCGCGTCCTCATCCAGCAGACTCCCCAGGTCCTGACGAGCAAGGACGCCATCGCCGCCGCCAAGCCGCTGATGGTCCCGCTCTCGGTCGGCGGCTCGCTGGGCTTTGGCAACGTCCCCAAGTACACCAGCCTGTTCTGGGTCTACGCCGCCGTCGTGCTGACGCTCATCATTGCCTATCGGTTGAAGCAGAGCAGCACGGGCCGCGCCATGCTCTCGATCCGCGAGGACGAGATCGCCGCGGAAGCCATGGGCGTCAAGACCACGTACTACAAGGTCTGGGGCTTCGTCATCGCCGCGTTCTTCGCGGGGATCGCAGGCGGGCTCTACGCTCACACCATCGGCATCTCCCTCAGCCCTGTCGATGCCGGCTTCCAGAAGAGCTTCGACATCATCATCATGGTCGTCCTTGGTGGCCTCGGCTCCATCTCCGGCGCCGCCATCGCCGCCGCCATCGTGACGTATCTGCCCGAGCTGCTCCGCACGCCCGACACACTGATGAAGTTCGCCGTCGTGGGCGTGCCCATGCTCGTCATCGGCATCGCGCTGCTCGGCCTGGCAGGCAGGCCCGATCACAAGAGCCCAGAGAAGAAGCGCGGCCACGACCCGCGTGCCTTCCCCCGTTTCGTCATCGGTCTGGGCGTCATCATCACCGGTCTCAGCCTTCTCGCCTTCCTCGCCAAACGCTTCGGCATCAACCTCAGCGACTATCGCCTCATCCTCTTCGCACTCGCCCTGATCGTCATGATGATCACCCGGCCGCAGGGATTGCTGGGCGTTCGCGAACTCTGGGACGGCGCCCTCTACCGCCCGCTTCGCGACTTCTTCACGGCGCGGCGGCACAAGGGAGGCACCGCGTGAGCAGCGGCGTCTCCATCACTATGTCAGACGCCGCCGAAGTCCTCAAGGGCTCCGGCGCAGCAGGTGAGTCGCTCGAAGTCCGCGGCGTCTCCAAGTCCTTCGGCGGGCTCAAGGCCGTGCAGGATTTCCGCCTCTCGCTCCCCCCCGCCGCTCTCTATGGTCTCATCGGCCCCAACGGCGCCGGCAAGACCACCTGCTTCAACCTCCTCACCGGCGTCTATCGCCCAGACCAGGGCGAGATCACCCTTGGTGGCAAGAGCCTCATCGGCCTGCGCCCCAGTGAGATCGCCTTCACCGGCCTCGCCCGCACGTTCCAAAACATCCGCCTCTTCGGCGAGCTCTCCGTTTTCGAGAACGTCAAGCTCGCATGCCACCTCCGCACCACCCACTCGCTGGCCGGCGTCATCCTCCGCAGCGGCTGGCAGCGTTCCGAGGAGGCCGCGATTCGCGAACGCGCCCGCGCCCTGCTGCAGGTCTTCCGTCTGCATGACCGCATGGACGAGTCGGCCCGCAATCTCCCCTACGGCGATCAGCGCCGCCTTGAGATCGCCCGCGCTCTCGCCACCGGTCCCAAGGTCCTGCTCCTCGACGAGCCCGCCGCCGGCATGAACCCGCAGGAGAAGAAAGACCTTCGCAAGCTCATCCGCGAGGTCCGCGACGTCTTCGGCGTCTCCATCCTCATGATCGAGCACGACATGGGCGTCGTCATGGACCTGTGCGAACGCATCACCGTGCTCGACTACGGCGTCCCCATCGCCGAAGGCACGCCGTACGAGATCCAGAAGAATCCCAAGGTGATCGAGGCGTATCTCGGAAAGGAGTAAAGCTCAAAGCAACAAATCTCAAAGCAGCAAATCGATCCCCGGAATCGCCGCACCGAGTTTGAGCTTTGAGTTTTTCGCTTGATCGCTTTCCCATGCTGCTCGTCGAAAACCTCCAAGTCAACTACGGCGCCATCCGCGCCCTCCACGGCATCAGCCTCAAGGTTGAGCAGGGCGAGGTCGTCACCCTCATCGGCTGCAACGGCGCCGGCAAGACCACCACGCTCCGCGCCATCTCCGGCATCGTCAAGAGCAGCGGCGGCACGGTGCAGTACGAAGGCCGCGACATCACCCGCGTCAAGCCCCACGAACTCGTCCGCCTAGGGATCGCCCACTCCCCCGAAGGCCGCGGCGTTTTCGCCAACATGACCGTCGAGGAGAACCTCGACCTCGGCGCGTACGCCCGCCACGACCACGGCGAGATCGCCAAGGACCGCGAAAAGGGACTGTCACTCTTCCCCCGCCTCCGCGAGCGCTACAAGCAGCTCGCCGGCACGCTCTCCGGCGGCGAGCAGCAGATGCTTGCGATGGCTCGCGCACTCATGGCCCGGCCCCGCATGCTCCTGCTCGACGAGCCATCGCTGGGCCTCGCCCCGCAGGTCGTCCAGACCATCTTCCAGATCATCCGCGAGATCAACGCCGCCGGCACCACGATCCTGCTCGTCGAGCAGAACGCCCACATGGCCCTGAAGGTCGCCCACCGGGCGTACGTCCTCGAGGTCGGTGAGATCGTGATGGAAGGCGACGCGCAGAAGCTCGCCGAGAGCGACGAGGTCCGCAAGGCCTATCTCGGCGTTGGCTGACCAACCGTGTCCCGCCCCCATTCCAAGCCGCGGGCTGTCAGCCCGCGCGGTCTTGCTTCCGTTCGCATATCCACGGCTGGAGCGAGCAACGGACCCAGCCGCGCGAAGACCCCGCGAAATCCGATCGCGGCGATGAGCTTCGACTTTGCACGCCGCGCCCACTCTGGTAGACTGCATCCGGCCGTGGTCTGGAGGGGCCGCGGTCGGGAGATCGAGAGACATGGCTCATCCGCGACTTCGTGCCAAGGGCGTGCTGCCCGCGGCTGTGGCCTTCGGCCTGTGCGCGATGGCGACCGATGCCGGCGTCATCCGCGTCAATGCCGCCGCGCCTTCCGGTGGCGACGGCTCCTCCTGGGCCTCGGCCCTCAACGACCTGCAGGCCGCGCTCGCCGCCGCCCAGCCAGGCGATGAAATCTGGGTCCAGCAGGGTCTTTACAAGCCCCACCCGACCAACCGCGCGATCAGCTTCAACCTGAAGAACGGCGTCGCGCTCTACGGCGGATTCACCGGCGTCGAAGAATCGCTGCTGCAGCGCAACCCGGCACTCACCAGCACGCTCTCCGGTGAGATCAATTCCGCCGCCACCAACGACAATTCCTACCACGTCGTCCAGGCCAACGACGTGAACTCGTCCGCGATCCTGGACGGCTTCCTCATCACCGCCGGCCAGGCGCTGGGCGGCGCCGGCTTCGCCTCGGCCTACGGCGGCGGGCTGTTCCTTGACGCCTCTCTCGGCAACGCCCCCACCATCCGTGGCTGCACGTTCTCCAACAACGCCGCCACCGCCGGCGGCGGCGCGATCTACATCGTCGGCGGCACCATCTCCATCGACCGCTGCTTCTTCTTCGGCAACCGCATCAGCGGCAGCGCGGGCACCGGCGGGGCGATCGGCCTCGGCGTCGCGGTTGGCGCCAATCTCACGCTCACCAACTGCATCTTCGCTCAGAACTTCACGCTCTCCGCCGCCGGCGGCGGGGCCATCAACGCCAACGGCGGGGCCATCCTCAACGTCTTCTCCTCCACGTTCTACAACAACTCCGCCTCGTCTGGCTCGGTGCTCGCCGGCGTGCCCGCCAGCGCCAGCTTCCGCAACTGCGTCTTCAACGGCACGGGCGGTGCCGCCGGGTACTTCGCCCCCGCGGTCAGTGTGCAACACAGCGTTGTGCCCGGTGGCATGCCCGGCACCGGGAACATCGCCACCGCCGCCACATTTGTGAACGCCGCCGCCGCCAACTTCAGGCTCGCGCCCGGCTCCTCGGGCATCGACACCGGCAGCAACGCCGCGGCTTCAGCGATCGCCGCCGATTTCGACCTCAACCCACGCGTGCTCAATGGCACTGTCGATATGGGCGCGTACGAGTTCGTCGCGTCCACGTGCACCGGCGACCTGAACAAGGACGGCTTCGTCGATGACTCCGACTTCGTCCGCTTCGCGGAGGCGTACAACAACCTGCTCGACCGTCGGGGTGATTTCAACGCCGACCTGCTCACCGACGATGCCGACTTCGTGGTCTTCGCCGACGCGTATAACACGCTCCTCTGCCAGTAATCACGACCACCTGCAGCCCGCGGTTTTCCACCCGACGACGCCCGAGAACCGAATCGCACGCATCTTCGATTCTCGCCACCGTTCGGTTGGCACGCCGAACCTTCCGGTGGCACGCTTGGATGACCGCCCGGCTCACCCGTTGGCCCGTCCACCGCGGGCGACGCCGCGCCGCTAGATTTCCGCGTTCCCAGCGAACCCTCAAGGGCATCCGCTCTCGGCTCAAGCACCATGACCGCCGCTCGATCGAACCTCCGACCCGCCGCACTGCTCGCCCTCGCGGCGGGCGTTGCGGTCGCGTCTCCCCACTCCAGCGCGCAGCTCGCACGCACCTGGGGCAACGTCAGCGGCGTGTGGAGCAACCCGACCAACTGGTCACCCACGGATATCCCGAACTCCCCGCCCGAAAAAGCCGTCCTCACCGGAGCGGGGGTGTACACCGCCGCACTCGATGTTCCCGTGCAGCTCGTCGGCGTGGACATCATCAACGCGAACGCTACGCTGGCGATGAACGCCGGCACGGTGCTGGCGATCGGCACCGCGGGACTTAACACAGGCCTCGCGAACTCCGGCACGCTGCTGGTCAACGCCTCGGGCGCCGGGGTCCTCACGCAGCTGCGTTTCCCCGTCCCCACCACCATCAGCGGCACCGGTCTCATCCGCCTCAATGCCGATCCTGGCGTTCTTGACTCCGCGTTCATCAGCCCCGACTTCGGCGGCTCGTGGACCCACGCCGCAGGCCACACCATCGCCGGCGCCGGCCGCCTCTACGGCCCCTTCGCCAACGCCGGCAACATCACCGCCGACGCCCCCGGCCGCGTGCTGCAGATCGCGGGCGACATCACCAACTCCGGAGTGGTCGCCGCCAGCACAGGCATCCTCGAACTCGCCCAGGGATCGCGCCTCGTCGGCGGCCTGCTCTCCGCAAACGCGGGCACGCTCGTGCGCGTCGCCGATGTCGCGGGGCTCTCCGCCATGCAGGTCGCGGGCCAGGTCGATCTGAGCCCCGGCAGCGTGCTCGAGCTCGGGGGCTCGATCACCGGCACGCACACGTTCCGCGTCAATCCCGCCGCCGCCCTCGCCAACACCCAGCTCGTCGCCGCAGCCGCGCTCTCGCTTGACGGCGCCGGCGCCATCGTGCTCTCGGCCAACGCCTCGGACCTTGAGTCCGCCGCGCTCCTCTCCAGCGCCGGACCCATCACCACCTCGCTCGCGATGACAATCCGAGGCAGCGGCCGCGTCTACGCCCCGCTAACCGGAGCGCCCGTCGTCCGCGCCGACCAAGCCGGCTCCACGCTTGAATTGCTGAACGACTGCGACATGACCGGCGGCGGGTCGCTCGCCGTCACCGCCGCCAATGCCGTCCTCGCACTAGGCAGCGGCACCATCACATCCGGATCTCTTGCGGGCGGCCCGGGCAAGATCCTCGTCAACGCGTTTCAAACGCCCACGCTCACCGCGACCTCCACGAGCGGCACGATCGAGACGCTCCCCGGCTCACGGGTCTTCGTCTCCGGCAACCTCGCCAACAACGCAACGCTCCGCGTCAATACCGGAGGCGATCCCTCCCTCACCGGGCTGCGCTTCCTCACCAGTTCCACGATCAGCGGCACCGGCTCGATCTTTCTCCGCGCGTCGTCCGCCGCGGAACTCGACTCGGCGCTCATCAGCGCCGCACCGGGTGCCACCATCACGAACGCTCTCGGGCACACCATCCGCGGCAAGGGTCGCATCTCCGCCCCCATCATCAACGATGGCGTCATCCAGGCCGACGACCCCGCAGCCCCCATTGAGATCCGTTCCGCCGTCACCAACACCGGCGGCATCGGCGCTACCAACGCCACCCTCCAGCTCGCCGGCGGGGCCTCGATCTCCGGCGGCACGCTCGCCTCCTTCGGCACGGGCAGCGTCTCCGTCGCCCCCGGCGAAACCGCCACCATCACCGATGTCATCAACGAGGGCCTCATCAACGCCCTCCCCGGATCGATCCTGCGCATCGCAGGCGCCGGCGTCGAGAACAACAGCGTTCTCGCCATCAACCCCACCTCGTCGCTCATCCCCGCCCGCTTGCGTGCCGCGGCCAACACCAACCTCACCGGCTCGGGCTCGCTCCTGTTGAGCGCCAACCCGGCGAACCTCGACACCGCCGTCATCGACGCCCCGCCCAGCTTCGTGCTTACCAACGGCCCGACCCACACCATCACGGGCCAGGGTCGCATCCTCGCTGCCATCACAAACCAGGGCGTCATCCAGGCCGGAGGCGTGGGCCTCGCACTCGAGATCGGCAGCCCGATCACACAAACCACCGGCGTCCTTCGTACCGCACAGGGCCGCCTCGCGCTCCTGAGCGGCGCTTCCATCACCGGCGGCACGATCGACCAACTCCCCGCGACCACCGGGCACCTCACCATTGACGGCGGTGCATCGATCACCAACGCCTCCAGCACCGCTCCCATCGAGGTTCTCGCGGGACGCACTCTGACCATCACGGCATTCACGAACAACAGCGATGTCTTGGTGAACCCCACCTCCGCCGCCGGGACCACGCGGGTCGTCGCCCCGGGCGTGCAGACGCTGCTGGGCACAGGGACTATCACCCTCGGTGCCACCACTCAGCCCGAGACCCGCGCCCGCTTCGAGGCCGGCGCCGGGGTCAACCTGCTCACCTTCTCTTCCGGTCAGATCCTGCGGGGCAGCGGCTCTGTCTCCGGGCGCGTCCTCTTCGAGGGTTCGATCGCTCCCGGCGTGGGGACGACCCCCGGCCGGATCATCTTTGAGAACCCGCCCCTGCTTCTCCCCACCACCACCCTCGACTTCGATCTCGCCTCGGGCGTCCTGTACGACTCGATCGCCATCAAGCAGCCCTACACGCTGGGCGGCACGCTCCGCGTGACCCTGCTCAACGGCTTCAACCCCGTCGGCACCAACCTCTTCACCATCATCGATGGCGACCCAGCAGCCACCCGCACCGGCGGCTTCGACAGCTTCCAGCTCCCACCTGTCCCCCCCTCTCCGATCCCCCGCGTCTGGCGATTGAACTACCAGGCCCAGGATGTCACCCTCCGCCTCACGTGCCAGGCCGATTTCAACGCCGACGGGCTTGTGGACGACACCGACTTCCAGTACTTCGTCGTGGCGTACGACGAGGTGCTCTGCCCGTCATCTCCCAATCCCAACTTCCCGAACCAGCCTGATCCCTGTCCCGCCGACCTCAACGCGGATGATCTCGTCAACGACGACGACTTCGTGCTCTTCGCCGCCGCATACAACCTCATCTTGTGTCAGTAGTTCTCTGGATCAATGATCCACCGGCCGTCGCTGCCAGATCACTTGGCGATTCGCCGAAACTCGGGTACGCTGATCAGATGTCAACCGCCGCCGCCACCCCCGCCGAGCCCCCCGCGAAGCGCTTTCCCAAGCTGGCCGCGCTCATCTCCTACCTCGATGGCCTGCAAGGCAGGGCCGATCTCCAGACTCTTGCCGACCTGCTCAGCCGTCAGGAGATCACCCGCAAGGACATCGAATCTATTTGCGTCTTCGGCACCCACGCCTATCGCCGCAACGTCATCAGCCGTGGCGAGTGGCACGAGCTCCTCGCCCTCACCTGGCGCAGCGGCCACTGCACGCCGATCCACGACCACAAGGGCAGCTCGTGCGCCTTCCGCGTCGTGGAGGGCACGGGCACCGAGATCCGGTTCTCGCCCACGCCCTCCGGGCTCGTGTGTCCGGTCGTCGCCAACCCGATGTCGCCGGGGTACGTCTGCGCCGCCGCGGACGCCGACATCCACCAGGTCGCGAACATGCAGTCGCCCGGCACCGACCTCATCACGCTGCACATCTACAGCCCGCCGATCAAGAAGATGAACACCTACCAGTTCGCCTGCTCGCAGGGTGCCGAGACCGAAGACCAGCGCTGCTGAGACGTGGCCGAACGACCTCCAAAAAGAAACAACCCCGCCGAGGCGGGGTTGGAAGAGAGCATTGTGGACGCTCCAAACTCGAGAGCGCTCAATAGCCGCGAGAGCGACGCTCGTTCTGATCGCCGATGATGACGCCGCCCAGGGCACCGGCCGCGGCACCGATGGCAGCACCGCTGCCCATGTGCCCGAACGCGCTGCCGACCGCCATACCCGTCAGGGCGCCCAGACCGGCGCCGCTCAGGCCGCCCTCCAGGGCGTTGTTGCATCCGGCGCTGCCCAGCGTCAGCCCGCCGGCGATCACCGCCGCGGACAGCGTCTTCACGCCCGGCAGGAAGCTCCGACGATGGCCCACGCTCTGACCCCTACACATGACTCGCTCCTAGAAGCGGCACCGGCGTGCGATACACCGCCAAACCGGGACCGCGTTGCTGCTTGATGTTAGTCGTCAATATACATACGCGGCATGCGTGCCGCAAGTTCTGCCGTTTCGGATTGCCAGGAATCGATCAGTTATAGGACCTTTTGCCCAATCGTCGGGCGTTCCGCGAGGCAGAACTCGCTGCAGCACCATGGCTTAGGTCGCCGCACCCCAGAACCGGCACCAGTTCTCGCATGCGAATCCGCGGATGTCCTCGTCACCCCAGCCCCGCCGCGCCAGCCCGTCCAGCAGCCGCGTGTAGTCCCGCGGCAAGTCGATCCCAAAGGGCAGCCGCTCACGCGTGATACCCCCGTCCGCATCGCTTCCGAGCCCGACATGCCGCCGTGAGTTCGTCAGCTCGCAGATGCGCTCGATGTGCGCGATCGTCTCGTCCACTGTCGCCCGTCGATCGCGACGGCCACCCGGCAGGATGAACTGGCTGAGCAGGTTGATCCCGATCACCCCGCCACGCCGCGCGATCTCGCGGATCGTCTCGTCACGGAGGTGCCGCTGGAGGTTCGGAGCCGTCGGCGAAGCCACCTGCGGCTCGCTCGCCACAATCGCACGGCAATTGGAGTGCGACGCGATCACGGGCTTGTCCGTTGCTTCGAGCAGTTCGTCGCACGCCCGGTCGGACAGGTGCGCCAGATCCGGCACCACGCCGAGGCGGTCCATCTCCGTCAGCAGCTCGCGCCCCGCCGGCGTAAGCCCGACGCGGTTGGTCGCCGGGTCGGTCGCGTTGCCTGTCGCGTAGCGTGAGTCCTTGGCCCAGCACAGGCCGATCGCCACGACGCCCTGCGAGGCCCACCACTCCAGCTGCGACGGCGACTTGATGACGTCCGCGCCTTCGATCAGCACGCCGATGCGGAGCGCTGGCTGCCGCGGCCCGGTCGCCTTCTCGATCCGCTCCCGCACCGACGGCGGCACGACTTCCACCACACCCATCCCGCCCCGCACGCGGCCTGTTCCCGGCTCCACCCGCAGCGATTCCAGTAGATCCATCGCGATCAGCCCACGGTCACGCCACGTGCGGTACACCTCGAGCTGGGCCCGCCCCACCGCAAACGCCCGCTCGATCGCCTCGGCCGAATCCCCCGGCGGATACGACTCCGGCCCCTTGCCAGCGACCTCGGTGAAGATCGTGCCCAAAGCGAATCGCACATTGCCTTCTCGAAGCGACGGCAGCGTCACGCACCCCGGCTGATCCGGCCCACCGGATGCGAGCGGATCCATGTGCATCATGTCGCGGCCATTCACCGCGAGGTACGCGAGATCGAGATGGGAGTCGAAGAAGGTCACGACATCACACCGCAACCGTGTTCAGGCTCGGGCTCACGTTGAACTCCGCCTCGGTCTTCTTCTTGATCTCATCAACCGTCACACCGGGGGCGGTTTCCGTCAAAACGAAGCGACGCTTCGCCGGATCCATCTCCATCACGCACAGGTCGGTGATGAGCATGTCCACGCAGCGTTTGCCGGTGAGGGGGAGCGAGCACTGCTTGACGACCTTGGCCGCGTCGCCCTTGGCGACATGCTCCATGGTGACGATGACCTTCTTGGCGCCGGCGACGAGGTCCATCGCGCCGCCCATGCCCTTGACGAGCTTGCCGGGAACCATCCAGTTGGCGAGGTCGCCTTCCTGGCTGACCTGCATGGCGCCGAGGATGGTGAGATCGACGTGCCCGCCGCGGATCATGGCGAAGGAGTCGGCGCTCGAAAAGAAGCTTGCCCCGGTGCGGGCGGTGACGGTCTGCTTACCGGCGTTGATGAGATCGGCATCGACCTCGGCCTCGCTCGGGAACGGCCCCATGCCGAGCAGGCCGTTCTCGGATTGCAGCCAGATGTCCATCCCGGCGGGGACGTAGTTGGCGACCAGTGTGGGCATACCGATGCCGAGGTTGACGATGAATCCGTCGCGGAGTTCCTTGGCCGCACGCTGAGTGATTTGTTCACGGGTGAGGGGCATGGTCGAGGGTAGAAGCCTCGCCCCGTGGAGACGATCACGTCCCCGCGTTCGACGGCTTCGGCTTCCCCATGCTCGCCTCTTCCATCAGATACAGCCCCACCAGCCAGTCGCCCACGAGGTACGGCTTCACGAACAGCTTGCCGCTCACCGTGCCAAAGGTCGTCATGCGCTGCTCTTTGGTCGCCGCGTCCTTCAGCTTCACCTCGATCGCGTCGTACGGCGTCGGCGGCACGCCGATGCAGCAGCCGTCCCACTGGTTCAGCATGCAGAGCAGTTCCTTGGGCTCCGCGACGTACAGCGGGAAGGCGACGTAGCCGGTGATGGTGACGTAGGCGCCGTCGAGGAACATGACGCGGTCGGGCAGCTTTTTCTGGCCACGCTTGGGGTCGTAGAGCTCTGACACCGACACCAAGTGCTCCCAGGTCACGACGTAGGGGTTGTCCTTCGTTCCCTTACCGGTGACGGCGAACTTCTCGTCGATCACGAATGTGCCGTCGTCTTTCTGCGTCGCTTTGATGGTCGGGTACTGCTCCTTCAACTCGGCGAGCGTCGCGGGTGGGTTGGCGGCGGGCTTCTTGGCTTCTTCGGGCTTGGCTTCGGGTTTCGCCTCGGGCTTGGTCTCGGGCTTCGCGGGGTCGGGCTTGGCGGCGGGCACTGCAGCCGCGGGTGCTGCGGCGGGCGTCGTATCAGTCTTCGCTTGCGTCGCCGGGGTCAGAGCCGGTTCGACCGCGACCCGCGCCGGGGCGGGGACGCCCCGGCTCGCGAATTCACTCGCAGACGCCATCGCAGCGGGCTCACTCGCGAGCGACACGTGAAGACCCATCATCACAACCAGGCTCAGCATGTTCGCTCCCTTGCACCCACCCAGGACAACCCACCTAGGACAACCCAGCCAACGACATCGTCCGATTCACCTTCGACCAGTTCGTTCTACAGGCTCGCCAACCCCAGGCTGCCCGCATTCACATCCGCCATCGCCCATCCGAAATCCGACATCGAATCACCCCAGCGGCCTCAGATTCTTCGCCACGCTCGTCCGGTACGCCACGATCGCCGGAAGAAGCCCCGCGACCCCTGCCAGCACGATCGCTCCCGCGACCACGATCGCCCCGAGACGGGGATCGATGCCCGCGTCGATAACCAGGCCCAGCCGCTCCTTCATGGCCGCTGTGACGAGCCGCACACCGACGAACGCGACTGCGACACCGATCGCCGAACCGATCAGGCCCAGCACGATCGACTCGGCGAGCACGAGCCGGAAGATCCTCCCGCGGCTCGCCCCCAGCACCCGCAGCACCGCGATCTGTCGACGCCGCTGCTCCATGGAGTTGTACAGCGCCAGCAGGATCGACACGCCCGAGCTGGCCATCACCACGCCCGCCATCGCGAGCAGGATCTGATCGACGCTGCCGACGATCTGGAAGAGCTTGTTGATCTCCTGCGTCGGCTGGGCAACTTGGAGGGTCGGGTCGGCACGCAGCCTCGCGAAGGTCGGTGGGATCATCGCCGACGCGTCGCTTCCAGGGCGGGTCGCGACGCGGGCATAGACCGCGGTGATCTTGCGATCCTCGTCGGTCAGATCTTCCGCCGTGGTCTCGATGCCGTGGTCGTGGTGATCGTGCTCATCGCCGCCGTGAGCCGCGTGAGCCTCGGCTTCGCGCCGGTCGTGAGCGTGGATGATCCATCCGCCGACGACATCGATGAACAGAGCGCGGTCGTGGGCGCTGCCGGTCGGCTCGAGCACCCCCACCACCTTGAACTTGAACTCGTCGTGCACATGTGGCGCTGGCGCGTCCTTGTCGGCCTCGCCGCGCTTGGGAGCACCGTGGGTGAGCGCGACCTCGTCGCCGATCTTGAGTCCGGTCTCCGCCGCGGCCTTGGAGCCGAGCACGATCTCGAACTCCTTCTCGAAGAAACGGCCGTCGCGAAGCTTCCAAGCCTGCTCGGCGTCGGGCTTGAACTTGGAGAAGATTTCGGCGGTGCTGGCGATGACGGGCAGGCCGCGATAGGAATCACCCATCTGCACGGGGATGAAGAACTCCCACGGCGCGACACGCTGCAGCTGCTGGAACTTGGGCCACTCGATGGGCCGCCGCGGCGGATTGGCGTAGAAGACCGAGTTCAGGATGCTGGTCAGCGGATCGCTCTCGGCGCTCACGAGCAGATGCATATTGCCGCTGCCGCGCTCGAAGGCCTTGCGCCCGCTGTCGCGCATCATGAGCAGGACGAGCATGAGCCCGACCGCGACCGCGACCGAAAGGGTTGTGAAGACGGTCGAGAGCGTGCGTGCAGTCAGGCTTCGCCGGATGATCGTGAAGTCGTTCACCGCGCACCTCCCGCGATCAGCTCAGAGAGCATCTCCACCCGCGTGAACTTCTGCCGCATCGTCGGGTCATGGCTCGTACACAAGAGCGCCGCCCCATTCTCGCGGCAGGTCTTGATGATCAGATCGATCGCCGCCCCGGCGTTCTCCGGGTCCAGGCTCGCCGTCGGCTCGTCCGCCAGCACCAGACTCGGCTTGCACGCCACCGCTCGCGCGACCGCGACGCGCTGCTGCTGTCCGACGCTCAGTTCCTCGACCCGAGCGTGCATCCGCTGCATATCAAGCGATCGGAGCAACGACTCGGCCCGCTCGCGGTGCTGCCCGCTGGGCAGATCGCTGAACATGAGAGCCGCGAGCACGTTTTCGAGCGCCGTGAAACCCTGCAGCAAATTGAACGTCTGGAAGATCATCCCGACATGCGTGCCCCGGTAACGATCGCGCGACGCGCCGTAAAGGGTGTGAATGTCCCGCCCCGCGATCTGCACCGACCCGCCGACCGGGTCCATCAGCCCCGCGATGAGCTGCAGCAGCGTGCTCTTGCCCGTGCCCGAACCGCCGGCGAGCAGCACCTGCTCGCCGGCCGCGAGGTCGAGCGACCCGAGGCGCAGCTCGAACGACTCCGCGGCACGGTACTTGAAGACGAGATCCCGGATCGAGAGGGCTGGCTCAGGCATGAGAACTCCCGGTGATGCTCACGACGGCTGCTTCTGAGAACGCATTCTCAAAAGCGTAATCCCGCACCCGGGGCTGGGAGCGCCCGAGTGCGGGACTATCGCGAGATTCCGTGGCGTCTCCTCCGACGCCGCAGATGGGTTTGGACCGGGCGGTTCACGCGGTCCGGCTGATCAGACACCGCTGTCCGTTAGCGACGACGACGCGCCATCAGACCAGCCATCGCCAGCAGCGCGAGCGAGCCGGGGGTGGGAACGATGTTGGTCTCCACCCAGCCTTCGATTTCTTCAAGCTGCTCCTCGGTCGCGTTCAGTCCGAAGACGATGTAGAACGGATCGGAGTCGGTGCTGCCGTCGTACGAGAAGCGGGCCTCGACGAGGAAGAACTCCGGGCCGCCCGAGGGCGTGTGGCCGGCCAGCACCCAATCCGGGTGATCGTGCAGGCCGCCGAGCGTCTCGACCGGGAACAGCAGGTTGCCAGAGTTGATGTCGCTGCCGGGGGTCACGATGCTGTTGGTCGCGGGGCCGAAGGTCGCGGAGATCGTGCCGCCGGCGACGCTTGCGAAGCTGCTGCCGTTCCACTGGCGGAGCGACTTGCTGAAGTAGAACCGCAGATCGGTGCCGGGCGTCAGCGTGCCGTCTTCGATCTGGATGCCGGGCTCATCGCTGTACCACTCGCCAAGGACGTCGGTGAGCAGGCCGCTGAAGACCCGCGATGACCCGAGCGGGCTGCCGTCCTCGCTGACCTTGGTCGTCACGAGCTGGCCGCCCGAGATGATCAGCGAGATGTCACCCTCTGCCAACGCCGGAGCCGCGAGACCCGCGGCCACCAGCAACGAAATCGCTGCACTCTTCATCACTCACACTCCTGTCTGTTGCCGCGTCAACTCCACCCAACGCGGGCGCGCACGAACGAGGTCGCGGCCATCCCCGCCCGCCAGAAAAACACAAGGCGTCTCTCACGGGCACAACAGCTCGTTGTACTGCTGCGCGAACACGATGAAGTCCGTGTCATCCACCGCGCCGTCGCCGTTGAAGTCGTACGGACAGCCCGGCGGCGTGCACAAGAGCTCGTTGTAACCGAACGCGAACAACGTGAAGTCGCTGTCGTCCACAAGCCCGTCGGCGTTGATGTCCGCGGCACAGGTCTCCTGCACCACGTTCTGCTTCAGGTACGCCACCACGCTCTGCACCGTCGCGTCGTCGCTGTTCTGGTTGAACACCATCCAAAATGGCTTGCTCGTCGCGGGCGTCCCGCCCGGGGCCCAGAGTTCAAATTCCAGCGTGTACACGCCGTCCGACGCCGGCGCCAACAGCGTGTAGCCGATATGGTGGTGCCACACGCCCACGCCGCTGGCGGTGCGACTGGTTCCCAGCACAGGCGTGTCATCGGTCGATGACTGGCGGATCGTCGCGGCGGTGCCGAAGCGCGTCTGCAGCCGCTCGTCGATGGCGGTTGTGAGACCCGCGCCGGTCCACTTCCGCAGGCTGCCTCGCATCGAGTAACCGATCGCCTGACCGGGGCTGAAGGTGTTCTCGAGTGAATCGAATCCCGGGTCATCGTTGAAGCCCGGGAACTTGCCCAGCGTGCAGATGAAAACCCGCTCGGAGAGCAGCGGGACCGCGCCCTCGCCGCTGACCAGGAACACGCCGGTCGCCAGCCGCCCGTTGGCCAATCCCACGGCGGCGTCACCCAGATGGAGTGCGCTCGCGGCCGCCCCGCCCGCCATCACCGCCGCCGCCATCGCAACCTTCATCGAATGCACCTGCGTCTGCATCTGCGACACTCCGTGAATGGGGCTAATGAGCCCCGGGAGGAAAGAACTGATTGGATTGCTCGCCCGCGTACACCGATTTGAACCGTCGCGTCTCGGCGTGTCCGTCCAGGAATGAGTAGTTCGAGAGCGCGTCCTTGCTCTTGGCCTTGCCGCCGTGCGCGTTGGTGTCGGCCTGCGACGCGGCGATGGTGGACGCGCCGTCGTCCCCCGCGTTGCTCCAGTCCGCCGCGTGCACGTGATCGCTCTTGGCGAACGAGCTCTTGTCGAAGCCCTGGGTCATCTGCACAAAGTGCACCGTCGCGGACGGCGTCTCGACCCGGCTCTGACGATCGAACGGCTCGCGCGGATCAAGCCCCGGGGGGAAGCTGCGGCTGGTCCACTCGTTCAATCCGTAGCTCGTCCATCGTGCCAGCTTCTTGAGGTTCACCGTTTGCCCGCGCTCGAGCAAGCCGCGGACCTCGGACAAAGTCTGCCCGTCGTCTTCCCCACCCTGGCTCACCGCCCACCTCGGGCTCTTGTCCACCGGCGAACGCAGCGCCATCGTCCCGGAGTAGTACGGCTCGAGCGTGAACACGAACGAGCGCCGCAGCGAGGACAAGCTCGACGGCCCGCCGTGCGGGAGCCCGGCGTCAACGTACAAGCCCTTGCTGACATCGGAGTAGAGCTGATTCGCGACCTCGAGCTGACGGACCTGGTTCAGGCAGACGATCGTGCGGGCGGACTGTCGCGCCTTGCCCAGCGCGGGCAGCAGCACCCCGACCAGCACCGCGATGATCGCGATCACCACGAGGAGCTCGATGAGCGTGAAACCCCGCCAACGCGAGAGCGTCGCGGCGGCCGGGAAGCGGTCTTGTCGATATTGAGAAGTCATTCTCAATAGAGAGAATAGCCGTGCCGCCCCGGCCCCGCAAGCCTGTTTTCCAGATTTTCACGAAGTCCTGTCCGTGCCGGCAATACCCGGCTCGAAAGCCCTTAGCCCGACGCCGTAGCGCACGGGGCAAGAGCGAGGCGCCACGCTACCCGCGCGTCGCAGCGGCCAACTTACCGCGGAGCTGTTACTTCGCCACCGGGTCGCCCAACCCGGTCAGCCCGGCGCGGATGGCGATGCGGGCCAGTTCCACCCTATTGGTCACACCCAGCTTCTCGCCCAGCGAGACGCGGTGCCACTCGATCGTCTTCACGCTGCGACCCAGCTTCTGCGCGATCGACGAGGTCGGTAGACCGTCACCGATCAGTCGCAGAATCTCGATCTCGCGGTCGGTCAGTTCCTTGAGCGGCCCCGCATCATCGTGCGTTGCACGGACATAGTCGGTAGCGGGGTTCGGCTTGACGTCCGGCGAGAACGTCCGCAACACCACGATCGCACGCGCCGCCTGATCGGCAACCGGGAACTGCCGCATCACCGATCGCATCATGATGCCGTGGATCTGCCCGTCGCACGTCAGCGCCCGACCCGTCTGGATCACACGGCGGACCAACGCGAGCCGCTCGCCGGCAATGTCGGCTCCGAACACTTCCACGATCGAGCGACCGACCAAAGTAGGATTGGCCGGATCGCTCAGGCACGCGATCGCGATGTCGTTGGCGAAGTGGATGACACCGTCGGCGTCCACGATCAGCACGCACGCGCCCGAGTCCGCCACCAATGCATCCCAGAACGCCGACGCGGGCGCCCCGCCACGCTCGTGCTGGCCGCGAATCGCCGTCGTCGCTGCGTTTCCCGTTGTCATCCGTGCATCCCCGCTCCGGTTTCACGCCCGATGGCCCTTCGGGCTCCGCGCCGCAAACGCGGCACGCAACTCGCTGGCGCCAGGCTCCCGGAAGAGTCTCACGCCGCACGAACATCATGCGTCTCTTCTTCGTGTGTCGTCAAGAGATGTATGCGGCAGAATGTGAGATTCACTCGCAATCCCCGGCATCCAAACCGGCGATGCACGTCCGGTTCTCGCACGCTCGCTCGTGCGGCGGATATCTGTATCCGCTGTTCGCCTGGGCCCGCGCGGGCCGATCATTGCTCATTATGTCCACGCACTCGGATCCCGAGCTTCCTCAAAGCGCTCCGCCGCCGCGTCCCTTTGGACCTCCCGCAACCGGCAGCGCGTGGGGAAAGGGGCCATCCACGGAAGACGCACGCCGCTTCCTGGAAGGCCCGCAGTCACGCACCGCGGAGCTTCTTCGCGTCATCCGCATCACGGGTGAGTTCATCAAGGGCTTCCGCTCGCTGCACTTTGTCGGCCCGTGCGTCACGGTCTTCGGCTCCGCCAGGTTCGACGAATCGCACCGCTACTACCAGCTCGCCCGCGAGGTCGGCGCCCGCATCGCGCAGCTCGGCCTGACCACCATCACCGGCGGCGGGCCGGGCATCATGGAGGCCGCGAACCGCGGCGCCAAGGAGGCGGACGGCCGGAGCATCGGCTGCAACATCGTCCTGCCGCACGAGCAGCGCGCCAACCCCTACGTCGATCGCTTCATCGAGTTCCGCTACTTCTTCGTCCGCAAGGTCATGCTCGTCAAGTACTCTTACGGCTTCGTGATCCTCCCTGGAGGCTTCGGCACGCTCGATGAGCTCTTCGAGGTCGCGACGCTCGTCCAGACCCGCAAGGTCCAGAACTTCCCGATCATCCTCATGGGCCGCGATTTCTGGGAGCCGCTGCTGGAGTTCTTCCGTTCCCGGCTCATCGCCGGCGGGACCATCAGCCGCAGCGACATCGATCTCATCAGCATCACCGACTCGCCCGACGAGGCACGCGACATCCTGCAACGCGGCATCGAGGCCAGCGCCGCACGCGTGCGCGACAAGCCCAAGGGACGCTGGTGGCTGGGTGAGCAACGCTGAACCGCGAGGAAGCGCGGCCGCTGGTTACACGATCTCGAGAATCTCAAACCGCTTGGTGCCGCGCGGGGCGCTCACGCGTATCACGTCGCCGACGCGAGCCTTCATCATCGCCTCGCCCATCGGGCTGTTGGCGGTCACCTCGACAAAGTCGAACGATCCCGTGGTCTCGCCCACGAGCTTGTACGTGTCGACATCGTCGTCGTCGAGGTCCTTCATCTTCACGGTGCTGCCGATGAACACGGTGCCGCCAGCGGCTTTCTGCATCGCCTCGTCGATCACCTTCACCTGCGACAATCGCTGCTCGAGCCGGCGGATCTCGGCTTCTTCCAGCCCCTGCTGCTCGCGGGCGGCGTGGTAGTCGCCGTTCTCTTTGAGGTCGCCCAATTCGCGGGCCTCGGCGATGCGCTTGGAGATCACCGCCCGGTTGGCGATCAGGAACGCCAGGCGGGTTTCCAGTTGCTCTTTTTCCGTCTTGCTCAGAAGTTCCATCGCTCGATCCTCAGCCTTGTTCGTGCCCGCTGCCCGGCCCACGCTCTTCCCGCGATTCGACGGCCAACCCCGCGGCAGGCGCTCGCCCCGCGTCCGAGGTGCCCGGATTGCCCTGATCCCCCGCCGCTTCTTCAGAGTCTAGGCGCGGCTCGCCCTCCCACCCCCGCCCCGCATCGCGTCCTCCGCCGCGCCGCGACCCCCGGCCCCCCAGCCACAAACCCGGCACCCAAACCAGCGCAGCCACGACGAATGTCCACTTGATCGCCGTCCAGTGCTGCGGCATCGTCAACGCCCACGAGCCGCTCCACGCCCGATCGGCCGAGATGTCGCTGATGAGCCCAACGCCCGACGCCAGCACGATCGCCGGCGCGGCGTTCGGCTCGCGCGGGCGCAGCGGATCGATCGCGGACACCCCCGCCGCAATCCCTCCCACCAGCCCACCCAGCGCGAGCACCAGGCACAGCAGCATCCACAGCGACCGCTTCGTGTTCGGCACCCGCAGCGCCAGCACCAGGATTGCGCCGATCACAAGCGTCCAGGCCGTGAGCGCCAGCGACATCGCCATGAGCGTGTCCAGGCTCCACCGCGCCAGGAACATCTGCGGCCAGACCACCGCCTGCACCGGGATCAACACGATCGCCAGATCCTTGAGCGTCGCCAGAATCGAGCCCTCTTCGGGCACGTCCTGGCTCAGACGGATCAACGGCCAGAACACCAACACCCCGACGGTGATCGTCACCACCAGCCCGCGCGACAAGGGTTGATACGCGTCCAGCGACACGATACCGCCCGTCAGCACCACGCCCAGCGCCACCAGCGCCGCGAACATCAGGAACATCGACCACAAAAACGCGAACGTCCGCGGCTCGCCCCGCCGGTGCGACCAGCGATCCCGCTCCGTGCCGCCCGCGATCGCCAGCTCTGAGCGCAGCCACTCCATCGGACGCCGGTGCCGACGCGCCGGCGCCTCCGCGTCTTGAGGAGCCCCGAGCGTGAGCGAGTCGGAACGATCCGACCCGTCAAACGCAGCCCCGCCGTCCGAGGGCTCCGAACCCCGCGAGCGTGCCGCCTCGTCATGTTGCTCCGCTGGTTGCATGCGACGTCTTTCAGGGTACCGAGGGTTGGAAGCCCCGCGGCCCATGCTACGAACGACCGAGCCTTATCGGTTCGCGTTCTCGGCGTTCGCTTCGCTCGCGGCCTTGGTGGCGGTGCGATCGATCTCGAGCGTCTTGTTGATCGGCCACCACAGCTCGATCTCCGCCTTCCCGCCATCGATCCGCTTGGTGTACCCGACCAGCTCGTTGATCTTGCCCAGCTTGACCTGCGTGGAACACTCACCGGCCAGCGGCTTGCTGGCACGCCCGCCCCAGATCAGCCGCGTGCCGTGGATCGTCTCAATCACCAGCGACCGATTGGCCGCGTAATCGGAGACATCAACGCCCGAAACCTGGGAGCTCCAAGGCTGCATGACCAGCGTGCGCAAGAGCTCCACGCCCGCTTCCACATCCTCGCCCGGCCACACCGAGCGGTAGTCGATCACACCCTCGTTCTTGGTCGGCCCGAGCTGCACGCCCTGAATCACCCGCAGCCCCGACCGCCCCGCCGGGTAGATGACGGGCATCGGGCGAGTGTCCCAGCTCACCAGGTAGTCCTTGGGTTCCGCCACCGTCTCCCCCGAAGCCTGCGACGGCTTGTGGCGCACCACCGCGGCCGGGATCCGCCAGTGGCCCCTGATCACGATCTCCGAAGCCTCGCCGCGCTCCACGCTTGGGCGTCCGTCGAACCACCCCGAACGCTCCATCGCCGCCCCGACCGCGTCGAGCGGCTCACGCGACAATGGATCCGGATCCGAGCCCAGCGCCCGGTACGCCAGCGTCATGAGCTCTTCCTGAAACTGCGCCGCCAGCCACGTCGGATGCGGCTCACGCGAACGCTGCTTCGCGGCCACGTTGCGGGTGACCGCCGAGCGCTGCTCCGCCTTCTTCTCTCCCGCTCGGAGTGCCTCGGTGTGCGGCATCTCGGGCCACTCGAACCGGATCGTCACCGGCCCGCGGGCCACCACCGCCTCGGCTTTCTGCCGCACCGGCGTCCGAAGCATCAGGAAACCAATTCCCAAGCCCAGCACGATCACCACGCTGAAGAACGTCGTGAGATGCGAACGGAACGCCCCCCAGTCGAACTGACGACGCGCCGGCTGCATGGGAACGACGCCACCCGGGCCGTTCGGCTCGCTCTGCGACGCAGGGTTGTTGGAGTCCTCGATCACGCTATTTCTTCCCGTCCCGGTACGCCCCGTCCCGAATCGCCAGGTGCACCAACTGCGAGCACAGCTTCTCCATCGGCATTCCCGCCTGCTTCGCCGCCATGGGGAAAAGGGAATGGTCCGTGAACCCCGGCAGGGTGTTCACCTCCAACAACCAAGGCATGCCCTCGCGATCCAGCAGGAAATCGATTCGCGACAGATGCCGGCACCCCATGGCCCGGAACAGGTCCTCGGCGTGCCGCTGGATTGTTGCCTTCACGCCGGCCGGCAGCGGCGGATCGACCAGGTACTGCGTGTCGTTCCGCTGGTACTTGGCCTCGTAGTCGTAGAACTCCACCGCGGGCTTGATCTGAATGGGCAGCAAGGCCTTGCCGTCGAAGACGCCGACGGTCAGTTCGCTCCCCCCCAGGACGCCCTGCTCCACCATGTAGACCCGACGCGGGTGCTCCTGCATGTCCCGAAGGGCGGCGGCGATCGCGGTGAGCCACTCCGGGCTCGTGCGGCAGATGTGCACACCGACGCTCGACCCCTCGTGCACCGGCTTCACCACCACCGGCAGTTCAATTGGGCAGCCGTGGTCGCGCCCGTTGATCACGCACGCACGCTTGGTTGGAATGCCCAGCGACGCGGCGAGCAGCTTGGTCGCCATCTTGTCCATCGCCACCCGCGCCGCCTGGCCGCGGCAACCGACGTACGGGCGCCGATCCTGATCGAGCAGGTCCTGCAACGGCCCGCCTTCGCCCCATCCGCCGTGGAGCACGGGGAAGACCACATCGCCCGCGAGGGCCCGAAGCTGCTGGAGGTTGGCGCGATCGATGATCTGGTAATTGACGTCGAACTCGCCGCCGCGTTGGAGAGCCTCGGCGACGAACTTGCTGCTCACGAGGCTCACCTCGCGCTCGGCGTCCGGTCCGCCGCCCAGCACCAGCACGGTCTTGCGGCTCATCGTGCACCCCCACTCTTGCCGGTCGTGCTCTTGCCGGTCGCGTTCTTGCTCCACACGACGACCTCACGCGTGAGCTGCACGCCGAAGCGATCCATCACGCGGCGTTCCACTTCGTTCATCAGTCCGATCACATCGCGGGCCGTCGCGCCCGGGTGGGTCACGAAGAAGTTCGCGTGCACAGCGCTCACTTCCGCACCGCCGACGCGCAGGCCCTTCAGCCCGGCGCGATCGATGAGCATCCCCGCGGGCACCCGCCGCCCGGCGCGGCCGTTGGCGTCGAAGAGCTCGGGCACATCATCCTCGAGCGTCGGGTTCTTGTACGTGCAGCCGGCGGACTTCTCGGCCATCGGCTGGCTGGTCTTCTTGTACGCCATCACCTCTTTTTGCCGCTTGCGCACCGCGGCCGGGTCGTCCGGCAGCAGCTGCAATTCGCAACCGGTGATGATGTAGTCGTTCAGTCCCGAGCGTCGGTAGCCGAACGCGATGTCCTTGCGTTCGAGCGTGACTTCCTTGCCGTAGCGGGTGAGCGCGTGGACGCGGAGGACGTACTGCTCGATCTCGCCGAACTTGCCGCCGGCGTTCATGACCAGCGCTCCGCCGATGCTGGCGGGGATGCCGCCGAGCGTCTCCAGGCCAGCGAGGCCGAGCCGCACCGTCTCGTTGATGAGCTTGGGCAGGTTCGCACCCGCACCGACCCGCACGATGCCCTTGGCGGCGTCGATCGTCCACTCCGCCAGCGAGCCCCGCATCGCGACGACGAGTTCATCAACGCCGTCGTCATCGACCAGCAGGTTGGCACCGTCGCCCAGCACCCGCAGGGCCGGATCGATCTGCACCGCACGGCTCAACTGTTCGACTGATCGAACCTCAGCGAAGCGCGATGCACCGCCGCCGATCCCGAACCAAGTCGGAATTTGAGCGAGCGGGGAGATGGCGAGTTCATCGTGCACGAGCATGGGGTGTTGAGCAACGGAATTGAACCACAGAGACACAGAGGCACAGAGAGGATCGATTGGAAGAGGAAGAGGTAGAGGAGGAAGAAGGAGGGAGCGTGTCGGAGGGGTTCTCGAATCGCATCGGATCTTGAGTCGCGGTCTTGACCTTCCCAACTCTCTTCTCTGTGTCTCTGTGCCTCCGTGGTGAAAGCCCTTCAACCTACTTCCCAGCCAGATACCCGCGCCCCACCTCGTACACCGGGCCCGCGCCCATCACGACCACCACATCGCCCGGGCGGCACATGGTCTCGAGTTCCTCGACGATCGCGTCGAACGGGTAGACGTGCTTGGCCTTCACCTTGCGCTGCCGCAAGCGGTCCACCAGATCGCTCGCTCCAATCTTGGCTTTCTCTTCCTGGCTGTCACGCACAAAGTAGATGTGCGGCACGATCACCACGTCGGCCTCGCTGAAGCTCTGAGCGAACTCCTCGAGCAAGTGGCGCGTGCGCGAGTGCTGGTGGGGCTGGAAGACGCAGATCAGCCGCCCGCCGCGCTGCTCGGGCTTCTCGAAGGCTCGGAGCGCCCGCAGCGTAACGTCCACTTCGGTCGGATGATGGCCGTAGTCGTCATAGACGCGGACCGTGCCGCCGCCGTTGGGACCCGACAGCTCTCGTTCGCCGAGCAACTGCATACGCCGGTCCACGCCGGTGAACGCCGCGAGCGATTCCGCGACGCGGGCCGGATCGGCCCCGACCATCACCGCGAGCGCCATCGCCGTCGCGCTGTTGATCGCGTTGTGGGCACCGGGCAGACGCATCGTCCACGCCGCGAGCTGCTTGTTCTCGTGCGAGAGCGTGACCCGGCGCGTCTCCTGGTCGTACGACACCACCCAGTCGGCGCTGGGGGTGAAGCCGATGGTTTCGATTGCGCAGTCAAGCCCCGCGGTCACCTCGCGGCGGTGGGCGCCCTCGTGGGCGATGAGCAGCTTGCCGCCCGCGCTCGCCGGTGGAAGCAGCCGCGCGAACTCGTGGAAACTCTCGATCACCGCGTCCATCGAGCCGTAGACGTCCAAGTGATCGGCCTCAACGCTGCTGATGCTCGCGATCGTCGGGTGCAGGTTGTGGAACGAGCGGTTGAACTCGCACGACTCGGCGATCAACAGCCCCGGGCGGCCCTTCAGTTCGCCGGCCGGGATCTGGTCGCTGCCGAGCCGGAAGCCGGAGATCTGGACGCCCTCGGGCCGTGCGGCGGAGTTGAGCGTGCCCGTCGTCAGCTGCGTGCAGGTCGCGCCGACGATCACCGTCGGGTCGAGGCCCGCGTCGGTCAGGGCGCAGCCGAGCATCGCCGTGGTGCTGCTCTTGCCGTGGGTGCCGGCGATCGAGATGCCGGTGCGTCCGAGCATCGCGAGGCCCAGCGCCTCGGCATAGAACAGAACCTGTACGCCGCGGTTCTCCGCCTCGATCACCTGCGGGTGGTCGGGCTTCACGGCCGCCGACGCGATCACTAGGTCACACCCCGCCGGGAGGGCCTCGCGGGTCTGCTCAAAGCCGACCGCAACACCTTCCGCAACAAGGGCTTGGGTGACTTCGGTCTCGTGCATATCCGAGCCGCTGATGATGGCCCCGCGGTGGCGGAGCATGCGGGCCAGGCCGCTCATGCCGCAGCCGCCGATGCCGATCAGATAGAGGTGCTTGCCCGCGACCTCGAAGGAGCGTCGGTCGGCGGGCTGGTCGTTGGCGGCGACAAACTTCATAGTGACACCCGACCGCACGTCGGCCCGCACGCCTTTGGGCAAAAAGGGCGACGCGAACGGGCTCGCCGTCGGGCTGAGTGTAAGCGACGAAGCAGGCGCGACGGACGCGCCCGGAAGGGACGAAACAGGCAGGCTCGACATGAGGGCGGTATCGGCTGGAGAGAGACTTGGACGTGAAGTGAGAGGTGGAGTCGGAAGGGGTGAGGTGTGAAGGGTGAGTTCGATGCAACTGCTCACCCCTTCCCGCTCACCCCTTCCCACTACTCTTCCCCATGCCCGACCACGCCGTGAACCCGGCCGGTGCCGCCGCCGGTGCCCTGCCCTACAAGATCGCCTGCCTCTGCGACCTCCGCGACAAGGACGGGCGCGTCCTCTTGCTCAAGCGGCTCAAGGCCCCGAACCTCGGCCTGGTCTCGCCCATCGGCGGCAAGCTCGACGTGAACCACGGCGAATCCCCGGCCCGCTGCGCCCAGCGCGAGATCGAAGAAGAAGCCGGCATCCATGTTCCTATGGAGCGCCTCCACCTCGCCGGCATCATCAGCGAGCAGGCCTTCGACGGCCGCGGCCACTGGCTCATGTTCCTCTACCGCGTCCTGGGACCGGTCTGGACCGAGCCCCGCGACATGCGCGAAGGCCGCCTCGACTGGTTCCCGCTCGAACAGCTCGAATCACTTCCGCTGCCCGAGAGCGATCGCAAGGTGATCTGGCCCCTGATCAAGAAACACGAGCCAAAGTCACCCGGCGGCAAGCCGGGCTTCTTCGCGGTGCACATTTCCTGCACGGGCGAGAAGGGCGAGACGATGCAATGGAGCGTCGAGCAGGAAACCCCGGCGACCTGAGTCAGCGCCGACGCCGCATCACGATTAATCCCGCCAGCCCCACCGCCACCGCACTCGGCGCCGGCACGGTCAGCACGCGGATGTCGTCCATCGCCTGCCCGTTGGCGAGCGTGAACTGGATCGTGTTGGGCGAGAGCAGCTTGAAGGTGTCGATGACCGAGCTGATGCCGCGGCTCAGCTCGCCCGCTGCGTAGACGGTGCCCGGAGCGCCAAGCGCGGCATCACTCAGATCGAGCCGGCCGAGCGAGCAGATGATCGCGATGATGGGGCCGTCAAAGGTCACCGTTCCGGTCACAGACGGATACGGCGACGGTTGGCCGTTGTTGTCGAAGTGGATCAGGTGGCTGTCCACCCACGTGGAACTCGACAAGAGCACCGGAGCGAGATTCGAAGTCGTGTACGCCACGCCGACCGTCGGCAGGTACTTGTCCACCCCGCCGCTGAACTGCAGGCCCTGCCGCTCGTTGATCACATAGGCCTGCGTCTTGTCGGCAAACACGCCGAACGCCAAGCTCGGCGGCGGCGCGATATGGCTCACCTGCCCGGTGACTGATACGACCGCACCAAACGCGGAACACCCGAGCGCCGCAGCGCCCACGCACACGAGAACATTCTTCATCTTGCCAACTCCTCTGGTCCTCTTTCGAGGGCCGCGGCGACCGCCGCCGTCTGCAACAGAATCTCAACCTAGTCCATCGACTTGCCCGCACCAAGCGAAATCTTGCAGCACGCCCGGGCGAGTGAGCCGCTCGTCCGCCCCTGAAACCAAGTCACCCCCCTTACGAATCTAGAATCAACCATGCAGGTTGCGCTCCGCACCATCCTCCGCTCCTTCGCGTGGACGCTCGTCGTGCTCGCGTGGTGGTCGCATTCGGTTGTGACGCCGAGCCTTGCGGCCGATTCCGCCACCACCGCGTCCCAGCCCCGCGCCGTCACCGCCTCCCGCCAAGCCACGAATCCAGTGGTCCTCACCATCAAGGGCCCGATCGACGCGATCACCGCCCGCAGCGTGAAACGCCGCGTGGACGACGCAGTTGCCGCGGGCGCCGACGCCCTCATCATCGAGCTCGACACGCCCGGCGGCGAGCTGGGCGCCGTGCTCGAGATCTCCAGCCTTCTGAAGAACAGCCCGATCCGCAACACCATCGCCTGGATCAACCCACAGGCGTACTCGGGCGGCGCGATCATTGCCCTGGCGTGCCGCGAGATCGTCGTCGCAGGCAGCATCGGCTTCGGCGATGCCAAGGTCATCCGCCCCGTCTTCGATCGCAACTCGCTCACCGCCCAGCTCCGCGGCCTCAACGAGGACGAACGCCAG
>DASVYC010000054.1:0-77621 GCA_036392375.1 Phycisphaerales bacterium | reverse complement strand
GTCCCAGCGGATATTGGAGGTGCCGGACCAGTACGGAAGGAAGCCGAAGACCTTCTGCGTGGGTTTGCAGAGGAGGGTTGAGGTTTGAGGGCTGAGGTTGGAGAGGGCGGTGCTGCGCCGCAGGTCGTCGCCGGGGTCGTGCGCCGTTGGGGCAGGCCCGTGGGCGCGCTGCGACCAGCCGATCGCGGGGGTCGGATCAGGAACGGGAGCGGCGGCGAGGGCCACGAGGGTGGCGATAGCAGGAACGACAGACACCTGCTTGACTATACCCGACGGGGCAAGCAGCGCGGGTCAGAATCCAGCCGCGAGCATGGGTGGGCGGGTTCTCGGGCGTCCCTCGAACGTGCGAGCATGCATGACACGCAACCGGCTCGATCACGCTTGGGGCTCGTCAAGGCAGGATCCCGGTGATGCTTACCGCTTCGGTGCCTGCTTGAGCGGCTGTGGCTCTTCGCGCAGGTCGTTCTCGTCGTAGCTCGCCATGATGTTGTTGTTGCCGAGCTTGTCGAAGTCGGTGACGCTCAGGCGGCGGTAGACGATCTTCCCGTTCTCGCGAACGTGGCCGTAGGCGGGACAACCGAGGATCTCGAGTTGCTCGAGCGTGCCCTTGGCCTTGTCCTTGCCGTGCAGGGCGATCGCCATGCGGGGCTTGTACTTCTTGATGGTCTCGCGACCGCCGATCAGGATCTTCACCTCGGCGCCCTCGGTGTCGATCTTCATCATCTGCGGCGGCTTCGCGCCGCTGGTCGCGACGTAGTGATCCAGCGTCATCAACTCGACACGCTCGGTCTTCGGCGGCAGGCCGAAGTGGGCGCGGCCGGTCGAAGCCTGTCCGCCGGAGATGCTGTTGAGCACCGCCGAACCGGAGTTCATGTCGTCGATCTGCAGGTCCTCGTGGCCGGGCGCGTCGGAGAGCGCGAGCGGCGAGATGGTGCACGCGGCCTCCATCTTGCCGAGCTTCATGTTGCGTTCGAGCAGCTCGCGGTTCTCGAGCATGGGCTCGAAGGCGTAGATGTGGCCCGCGCCGAACCACTGGTGCATCACGCGGGTGTACAGCCCGATGTTCGCGCCGATGTCGTAAACGACATCGCCGGGGCGGATGAGCCGCGCAAAGAGCGAGACCACGAAGGCGTCGTGGATGAGCGGGTGCTCCCACAGGAGATAGCGATGGCGGCGGAGGCGGATCGCGATCGGTCCGATGTCGCGCATGTTGGTGTCGTGGCGCCAGTCGGGGATGGCCTTGACGCAGGCGCGTGCCGCGGCGTTGAGCGCGGAGCTCTTGCGGATGGTGTTGACAACTGAGCGAAGCATCGTCCGCATGGGACGGGTTCTCCTGCACGAGGACCGAACGGGAACAGACCCTTATCGGCGATCGGACCGCTTGCCCTGAGTAAGCCTCGGCCGGGGCGATTCCACGGGCCGCACAACCACCTTGCGGCGTGTCAAGCTCGCGAGCAAGTCGGACTTCTTCTGTGCGGCCTTGATATTGGCGTCGCCGCTCGTCGCGCCCTCGGCGGTGATCTCGATGAGGGAGGGCGTGATCCGGACTCGCACGCCGTGGACGACGCCGGTGTGGGTGCGATCGAGACCGTCGGCCACGCGGAGGATTCCGGCCAAGGCCCGCACGATCGCCTGGTCGCGGCGGGGCAGGCACGCGAAGGCGTCGTGGTCGGGGGCGGGGAGAGATTTGCGGTGGTAACGGGCGATGTTGGCGATGATGGCACGCAGCCGCGGCGATGCGCCGGGGAACCATGCGAGCTCGACGATGCGGCGTGCGATCTTGTGATGCCGGTCGTAATCGATCGGCACGCCCGCGTCATGGAGCACCCCGGCGCTCTCGAGGATCTCCGGGGCCTCAAGCTCGCCCTTGAGCGCGTCGCGGATTCGGTCCACGTCGGCGAGATCGCTGAGCAGCGCGAGCGCCAGCGCCGCGACGTGCTCGCTGTGGTCACGCTCGTACGCCACATCCATGGCGATGCGGCGTGCCGCGGAGGGCAGGTACGCGGGAACGCGCGACATCATGGCGAGTTCGCGCAAGAGTCCATCGCGGACTCCACCTCCGTGCGGAGCGATCGTGCGGACGCCAAGCGCGGCGATGATCTCCTCGGCGACGATGATGCCGGCGGGCAGGATGTCGGCGCGGTCAGTTGGGATTTTGAGCCGCGTGAGCCAGCGTTCGCGCTCCACAAGATTCATGGACTTGAGGGTTTCGCCCAGGGTCTCGAACTGGTCGCTGGTGCAGGCTTGCGGCTTGATGGAGGTGCTTCCCCCGCGAGCGGGCGTGCCGCGGCGGGGCGCGTTGCTCAGCATCGACAGCAGCGAGGCAAAGGTCCCGCCGCACCCGACGAGCAGGTCGACCTCGGCAGGCGGCGACGGCAGAGACTTCGCGAGCACGGATCGGACGTGCTTGCGGAGCTTCTTCTCGACTGCGGGCTGGTGGATGCGGACCGCGCCGCCAAAGAGACTGGTCAGCCGCACCGCGCCCAAGGGCATTGACACGGATTCATAGAGCGTGCCCTTGTGCGCCAGGCTGATCTGGGCGCTTCCGCCCCCGATATCAACGACCGCTGCGTGCCGCTTGGCAAGGTCGATCGCGTCGGCGCAGGAACGGAAGGCCAGGCGAGCCTCCTCGTCGGTGCCGATGATGGAGACCCGCACGCCGGTCTCGCGTTCGAGGCGGGCGACGAACGCGGCGCCGTCGGGGGCTTCGCGCACCGCGGCGGTGGCGACCAGGCGCATCGCGAGCACGCCGTGGCGGTGTGCGTCGAAGCAGAACTCCTTGACCGCGGCGATGGTGGCCTTGACGCCGTCCTTTGGGAGCTTGCCGTGGGAAGCGAGGTTGGCCCCGAGGCGGGTGGGGCGGCGGCGTTCCTCGAGGATCCGCAGCGTGCCCGAGGGTGTGCGTTCGGCCAGAGCGAACCGGACGGCGTTGCTGCCGATGTCGATGGCGGCCAGCGTGTGCGAGGCCGCACGGGATGGCACGCCGCCGGCCGGAACGCGGCGGGTGCGTGGCTTTGTCGGACTGGACGCCTTGTGCGATTTCTTCACCGCTTGCCTCCGCCGCGCTTGGAAGGATGGGGCGCGAGCGACCTAAACTCGACCCTTCCACTAGTTGTATCACACCCGCCACAGTCATCGAGTCACGCGCAGGAGTTTCCCATGTCCGGCACCCCGAATCAGACCCAGCAGCAGCAGATCGCCGTCCGCATCGACGAGACCAAGATGGTCACGACGTATGCCAACACGATCCGGACCACCAACACCCAGGACGAGGTGGTGCTGGACTTCGGGCTCAACATCCCGACCCAGGGCCCCGAGGGTCAGCAGGCGATGCACTTCGCCATCGGCAGCCGCGTGGTCCTGAACTGGAACGGCGCCAAGCGGCTGGCCGTGAACCTGAGCGAGTTGGTGCGTCGTTACGAGGCCGCGATCGCCGAGGCCCAGAGCGGCGTGCAGCGCGTCCAGTAAGTTGAATCTCAGAGAACGCCCGCGAGGGGCACCGGCAGATCGGGCTCCCGCAGCAGGAGTCTGATCGCGATGCCGCGTCGTCGAATCGTCATCATCGGAGCCGGTGGGTACTCGGGAGCGGAGCTGGTCTCGATCCTGTCTCGCCATGCGCACGCGGAGGTGGTGGGGCTGTTTGCCTCCGCCCGGCGCGAGAAGGGCGACCAGGCGGGGAAGTTCGACGAGCTCTTCCCGCGTTACCGCGGCGTCTGCGACTTGGCCGTGCAGCCGGTCGAGATCGACGCGGTGATGGCGCTCAAGCCCGACGCGGTCTTCCTCGCGACGCCCCACGAGGCCAGCGTGGAACTCGCGCCCAAGCTGCTCGAACGCGGCACGGTGGTGCTCGACCTTTCCGCGGGCTACCGCCTCCGTGACGCTGCCCTCTATCCCAAGCACTACGGCTTTGAGCACAGCAGCTCCTCACTGCTCTCGACCGCAGTTTACGGCTTGCCCGAACTGCACCGCTCTCAGATCGCGAAGGCCAACCTGATCGCCGTGCCGGGCTGCTATCCGACGAGCGCGATCCTCGCGCTTTCGCCCTTGGTCCGCGCCGGGCTGGTGAAGCCGGGGACGCGCCCGATCATCGATTCGGCGTCGGGCGTCAGCGGCGCGGGGCGGGGCGCGAACGTCAAGAACCTCTTCTGCGAGATCAGCATGCAGCCCTACGGCGTGCTCTCGCACCGGCATCAGCCCGAGATCGACGCGTACGCGGGTGTGAAGACGCTCTTCACTCCACACCTGATCGCGCTGGATCGCGGCATTCTGAGCACGATGCACGTGGACCTCGTGCCCGGGACGACACTCGAAAAGGTCAACGCCACTTACGCCGCGGCGTACGTGAACGAGCCGTTCGTGCGGCTGCTGCCAGCCAAGTCCTTCCCCGCGATCGCCGATGTGCGGCAGACCAACTTCTGCGACATCGGCTGGGCCCTCGACACCGAGCATTCGCACTTGATCGCCGTCAGCAGCATCGACAACTTGGTGAAGGGTGCCGCGGGTCAGGCGATCCAGTGCATGAACATTCGATTCGGGATCGCCGAGACCGAGGCGCTCGGCGGCAAGCGCGCGGGAGGCGGAGTGTGAGCATCGCCGCGATCAACAACGCGGGGAGTGCGAACCCCAGCGGCCCGCTGGTGGTGAAGATCGGCGGCGCGACGCTCGAGGCCCAGGCCGCCGCACCGGAAATGTGGGCGTCGCTGGTCGCGCTCGGCAAGTCACATCCGGGCGGCCTCGTACTGCTCCACGGCGGCGGCAAGGCGGTGGACCGGCTGATGGACCGCCTCGCCATCAAGCCCGAGCGCAAGCAAGGACTTCGAATCACGCCCACCGATCAGATCCCCGAGATCACCGGCGTGCTCGCGGGCACGGTGAACAAATCACTCGTGGGCTGCCTGCTCCGCGCCGGCGGCAAGCCCGTCGGTCTGTGCCTCGGCGACGGCGGGCTCGTCCAGTCGCGCGTCATGCAAGGTCTCGACTTCGATCCGGGGCGCGTCGGTGAGGTCGTGGTGCGAGAACAGGACGGCCAGCTCGCTCGCGTGCTGCTCTCGAACGGCTACATCCCCGTGCTGTCCTCGATCGGACTCGACGAGCGCGGCGAGCCGCTGAACCTGAACGCCGACGACGCCGCCGCGGGCGTTGCCAAAGTGCTGAAGGCCGCGGCCCTCGTGCTGCTCACGGATGTCGAAGGCGTGAAGGGCCAGGACGGCAAGGTGATCCCGCAGTTGACGCACGCCGACGTGGAGCGTCTGATCGCCAGCGGCGAGATCACCGGCGGCATGATCCCAAAGGCACGCTCGTCCTCCGCCGTCGCGGCCAGCGGCATCCCCGTCGTCATCCTCAGCGGCGACCGACCGGAGCACCTCATCCGCTGGACCAAGGGCGAAAGCGTCGGCACACGCTTCGTCCGCTGAACGTACCTGCGTTTCTTCACTTGATGCCTCGATGCCTGGATGCCTTGATGCCTTCCACTCCCCACCCCATCGTCCCGCTCATCACCTCGCTCCGCGAGCACGACCTGTTGTCGCTGGGGGCGTTGTCGCGCCAAGATGTCGAGACGCTGTTTGCAACCGCCGCGGCGTTGAAGAAGGATGTGAAACCGTACCGCAACGCGCTCGACGGCCGCTCCGTCGCGATGCTCTTCGAGAAGCCCTCGCTCCGCACCCGCGTGTCGTTCGAGGTCGGCATCCACAAGCTCGGTGGACACGCGGTCTACCTCGATCACAGCGAGCAGCGGCTGGGCGAACGCGAGACGATCGCCGACTACGGCCACAACCTCGAACGCTGGGTCGATGCGATCGTCGCTCGGGTGTACAAGCAGACCATCCTCGAAGACCTGAGTGAGGCCAGCCGCGTGCCCGTGATCAATGCGCTCAGCGACCTGCACCACCCGTGCCAGGCGCTGGCCGACTACCTGACTCTCCGCGAGAAGTTCCCCAAGCGTGCGTGGAACGACATCCGCCTGGCGTATGTCGGCGACGGCAACAACGTCTGTCACTCGCTGGTGGAACTGGGCGCGATCCTCGGCGTGCACGTGACCGTGCTCACGCCCCCCGGCCGCAACCCGAGCACGCCGATCATGAAGCAGTGCGCCAGCTTCGCGGCCAAGTCAGGCTCGACGATCAGGGTCAGCCACGACCTGGCGGACATCGCCGGCCACGACGCGGTCTACACCGACGTTTGGGTGAGCATGGGTCAGGGACGCGAGACCGAGCGGGTCCGCGAGCTCTTCCGACCCTTCCAGGTGAACGCCAACCTGATGGGTCTGGCCAGCCGCGGCTTGTCGAGCGGCCAGCGGGCCCTGTTCATGCACTGCCTCCCCGCCCACCGTGGCAGCGAGGTCACCGACGAGGTGATCGACGCGACGGAGTCCGTGGTTTTTGATCAGGCGGAGAACCGCATGCACGCGCAGATGGCGTTGCTGGTGCATATGTTGTGTGGGTAAAGGAAGGCACTTGGCACTAGGCATCGGGCACTAGGCTAAAGCATCAGGCATCGGTGAAGACCGCATCGCACACGCCCGCGCCGGGCGCGGCGTTGGAAAGAAGATCACGATGAAGAAGATTGCACTCGCGTACTCGGGCGGCCTGGACACCTCGGTCATCATCCCGTGGCTGAAAGAAAACATGGCTTGCGAGGTCTACGCCGTCGTTGGAGACGTCGGTCAGGGCGAGGAAGAGCTCGTCGGCGTCGAGAAGAAGGCCAAGGACTCGGGCGCGAAGGACTGCGTGGTCGTCGACCTCAAGCGTGAGTTCGTGGACGACTTCGTGATGCCCACCGTCATGGCGGGCTGCATCTACGAAGGCCGCTACCTGCTCGGCACCGCGATGGCGCGTCCGATTCTTGCTAAGGCTCAGGTCGAGGCCGGCCGCAAGTTCGGCTGCAACGCCCTCGCCCACGGCTGCACCGGCAAGGGCAACGACCAGGTCCGCTTCGAATCGGCGTACGCCGCCCTCGCGCCGGACATGGAGATCATCGCTCCGTGGCGCATGGATCAGTGGAAGCTGACCGGCCGCATCGCGATGCTGGACTACTTGAAGGCACGGAACATCCCAACCACCGCGAGCGCGACCAAGATCTACAGCCGCGACCGGAACCTGTGGCACATCAGCCACGAGGGCGGCAGCATCGAGGACCCGTGGAACGCGCCGCCGGAAGACTGCTTCATGCTCACCGTGTCGCCGGAGAAGGCGCCGGACAAGGCGGAGGAAGTGACGCTGTCGTTCGAGGCCGGTCGCCCCGTCGCCCTCAACGGCGAGAAGATGCTCGCCTGGAAGATCATCGAAAAGCTCAACGTCATCGGCGGCAAGCACGGCGTCGGTCGCGTCGATCTCGTCGAGAACCGCCTCGTGGGGATGAAGTCCCGCGGCATCTACGAGACTCCGGGCGGCACGATCCTCTGCGAAGCGATCAAGGGCATCGAGGAACTCGTGCAGGACCGCGAGACGCGCCATTTCAAGGAGCACCTGGCTCTGTGGTTCGGCGAGGTGGTCTACAACGGCCGCTGGTTCACGCCCTACCGCGAGACCCTGTGGGCCGCGATCCAGAAGAGCAGCGAGCGCCTGACCGGCGAGATCGTGGTGCGTCTGTACAAGGGCACCGCGACCGCGATCAAGCGCAAGAGCCCCAACTCGCTCTACGCCGAGAAGGTCGTCACTTTCGAGAAGGGCGAGATCTACGAGCACAAGGACGCCGGCGGGTTTATCAAGTTGTTGAGCCTGCCGGAGCGGATTGCGGCGCTCAAGAAGGCCGGGATCGCGCACTGACACCTGCCGATCGCGGCGACGCCACGGGAGTGATCGCATGGCCCTTTGGGGCGGTCGATTCGAAACCAAGCCCGACGAGCTCTTCAAGCTCTTCAACGACTCGCTGCCGGTCGATGCCGCGCTCGCGCTGCAGGACATCGACGGCTCGATCGCGTGGGCCAAGGCGATCCACCGCGCCGGCGTGCTGAGCGCTGACGAGCTGGCACGCCTCACCGCAGCGCTCTCAAATTTGAGATCTCAGATCTCAGATACTCCCACCCTTCCCCTCGCCGATTCCGACGAGGACATCCACTCATGGGTCGAGCGCCGTCTCATCGAAGCGGTGGGGGACCTCGGCAAGAAGCTCCACACCGGGCGTAGCCGCAATGACCAGGTGGCGACGGATTTCCGGTTGTACGTTCGTGCCGAGATCGATGCCCGGTTCGCCGAGCTCAAGGACGCACGCCGCGCCCTGATTGACCTCGCCGATCGCACCAAGACCGTCGTGACTTCGGGCTACACCCACCTGCAGCGGGCCCAGCCGATCCTCTTCGCGCACTGGGCGCTCGCGTACCAAGAGATGCTCGAACGCGACGCGGCCCGCTTCGCCGATGCCCGCAAACGCGTCAACGTCTGCCCGCTCGGCTCGGGCGCTCTCGCCGGCACGACCTATCAGGTCAACCGCGAGCAGATCGCCAAGGACCTCGGCTTCGACGTGCCGACGCGCAACAGCCTCGACGCGACCAGCGATCGTGACTTCGTGATTGAAACGCTCGCCGCGGCTTCGAACTGCGCCATCCACCTCTCTCGCCTCGCCGAGGACCTGATTCTCTTCGCCAGCCAGGAGTTCGGCGTCGTCGAGATGCACGACAGCGTGAGCAGCGGCAGCAGCCTGATGCCGCAGAAGAAGAACCCGGACGCCTGCGAGCTCATCCGCGGCAAGTGCGGGCGCATCTTCGGTGCGCTCGCCACCATGTCGATGACCGTGAAGGGTCTCCCCCTCGCGTACAACAAGGACCTGCAGGAAGACAAGGAGCCACTGATCGACGCGATGCGGCAGCTCTCGATGTGCCTGCGGGTCTTGGTACGAGTGCTCGACACGCTCAAGGTGCGTGAAGCTCGGGCCCGCGACACCGCGCTCGACGGCTACGCCAACGCGACCGAACTGGCGGACTACCTCGTGGCCAAGGGCATCCCCTTCCGCGAGGCCCACGATGTGGTCGGCAAGCTCGTGCGCCACGCGATCGCGAAGGCGGCACGCCTTGAGGACTTGCCGCTGGCGGAGATGCGGTCGATCGACGCCCGAGTGGATCACGAGGTGTACGAATCGCTGAAGCTCGAGAACGGCCTGAAGCGGCGTGAGATCCCTGGCGGCACGGGCCCGGAAGCCGTGGCGGCGGCCATCCTCGCGGCTCGGCAACGGCTCGGTGCCTGACGGATGAGCCGCGGCCAATCGAATGGCGGCTCGAATCGGCCGGTTGCAGCTTGGATCGTGTCGCGAACGCCGATGGACCAAAAGAAAAAGCCCTGAGAAACAGGGCTTGAACGGGTCGAATGGGCGCGACAGGGCTCGAACCTGTGACCTCGGCTATGTGACAGCCGCGCTCTAGCCAACTGAGCTACGCGCCCCAAGGCCCCGACTATACCCCTTCCGGTGGGCGGTTTCGAGTCCGGGAACGCGACTGGAAGCTCCGAAATCTTCGCGGAATCCAAACCCTTTTTGTGTCGCGTTCGGGTGCCCGCTCGCTATTCTATCTGCCACGAGAGACAAGCCCCTTGTGACGGGGCAGCGCTTTTCCGAGCGCGTCGAGGAGAGATTGCATAGGAGATTTGAGATCATGAAGAATGCGTATTTGGCGTTGGCCCTTGCGGCCGGCGCGGCGATCGCCAACACGGCGAGCGCGGATCTGCTCGCGTATTGGAACTTCAACGCCAGCACCGCCCAGAGCGGCTCGGGCACACTCGGCGTGCTCAACAGCACCGCCGTCAACGCGGGCGCGGGCACCCTGACCATCGGCGGCGGGCTCGTCTTCAACACCACCGCGACCAGCACGCCCACGGGCCATGTTGGCACCTTCGCCGGCAACACCCTGAACTCGCTCTTTGGCGACGTCAGCGGCGGCGCCCTCACGGTCGTCGGCTCCATCGGTAATCAGAACGCCAACCCTGTCACCGCCAACAGCGGCTGGGTGCAGTTCGCCATCAGCACCAGCGGCTACAGCAATCTGGTCATGACCTTCGCTGGTCGCGGCACCGGCACCGGCTTCGGCTCGGCCGCCAGCCCCAACACGATCCAGACCTCGACCGACGGTGTGAACTTCTCGAACTTCGCGACCTACGAGTCGCGTCAGACCTCCTTCAACCTCTACACCTTTAACTTCGGCGCGGGCCTCAACAACCAGGGCACCGTATACGTTCGCCTGCTCCTCGACGGCGCCACCAGCGGCAACGGCAACAACCGCATCGATAACGTGCAGTTCAACGCCACCGCGATCCCGGCTCCCGGCGCTCTGGCCCTCGTCGGCCTCGGCGGCTTGGTCGCCGCCCGTCGTCGTCGCGCTTGAAACAGTGCGTAACCGACGCCCGGACCTTGCAAGGGACCCCGGGCGTGTGATAGGTTGGTGGGTGTCTTGACCGCTTCGCGTTCACAATGACGAGAGCGAATCAAGAGGCCTGATTCGAGACTTCGTGGGGCACGCCGCGTTGGCGTGTCTCGGTCAGCACGTTCTTGGCGGTTCGTTCGCTGACCAAACTCCGCCCCGGGTTTCCGCCCGGGGCGGTTCGTTTTTTGGTGTGGCGTGCCTCGCGGCGGGGGCGAAGGGTGTTCCGAGAATCGAACCCACGACCCGGGGAGTCGGTACAAGCCAAGGTTGGCGGCGATGCCGCGGGTTGGGTGCGAATCGATCGCGCCGGTCCGATATGCTCCCGGCGCGGAGCGAAGTCGGGCAACCGGTCACGCGGTCTTCGCGCCGGCCCGATGCGTGAATGCCGCGGGAGTCGGTCCCGAACAACCGCTGTGGCGGTCGGTCTGCGGATGGGTCTGGCTAAAGGGAGGTCGCGTGGTCGACATCGTGCGTTGGAGTGGTCGTGGATTCTCGTCCGCAAGCATGCTTCGAGCCGGCCTGGTCGCCGCGGCGCTGATGATCTCGGCGGGATGGACGACCCCGCTCCACGCCGCGGTCGTCGCGCAGTCGGATGACCGAGCCGAGGCCCTGAGCACGAGCGACTGGTCGACGCGGGGCTGGCGGATCGCCAAGTCGGGCCGGTTCGACGACTTCTTGGCCTACATCAAGAACCCGCCGCAGAGCTTCTCGGGCGGCGATCGCGACGAGATCCTGGACGCGGCCAAGCTGTTGGAGCAGAACCTCGCCAAACGGGAGGGCAAGCGGGCCGAGCGGCTTGCCGAAGTCAACAAGGAGTTTGACGAGCGATTGGGCGGAGAGCGCACGCTCACGCGCTTGTCGCAGGCGATGCGCAGCGCCATCGAGCTCTGGGTGCTGACCCCCGACAAGGCGAGCGTGATCGAGGACCCACGGGTCAAGCAGCTCACGCAGGAAGTCGACGCCGCCGCCCGCACCGCGGAGTCGAGCGCACAGTGGCTCGCGGCCAGCGAGCTCTACAGCCTGCTCAACGCCCTGCACGAGGAATCGGGTCGCTACAAGGGCGATCTGGAGCGCCAGACGCGCCGGCTCTCGATGCTTCGCCTGTATGTGCCGCAGCGGCTGTGGGAGCTCCGCAACGACCGGTTGAAGGCGGAGAACCAGAAGCGGCTTCCGCCTTACAACCCCACGGGTGACGACTTCAACAAGAAGCTGCAGGGCGTGAACCAGGAAGCGGTGGTGCGAGCCCTGGCCCGGGCCTCGGATCACGTCGAGCAGATCCCGATGCGGACGCTGCTGGCGGGCGGCCTGGGGGCCGTCGAGACCATGGTGGGCACGCACGACCTGCACAAGGCGTTCCCCGGCATGGACAACGACTCCGCGCGCGAGACGCTGCTGGCGTCGCTGCGTTCGGAGAAGGAGCGATTGGGCGAGGTCCGCAAGAACATGTTCGGTCGCGCCACCGAGCCCGGGTTCGCGGAGATCGACGCGCTGCTCACCCGCGTGCTCGCGGTGAACGACCGCACCGTCAAGATGCCCCGCGAGGCCGTGCTGCACGAGTTCGGCAACGGCGCCATGGACCAGCTCGATGAGTTCAGCGCCATCATCTGGCCCGACGAGCTCAGCCGCTTCAACCGCAACACCCAGGGCAAGTTTGTCGGCATCGGCGTCCAGATCGAGCTCGACGATCAGTCCAACGTCAAGGTCGTCAGCCCCATCGAAGGCACGCCCGCGTTCCGCGCCGGCATCCGCGCCGGGGACATCATCAAGAAAATCGACGGCAAGTCGGCCTACGGCATGGGCATCGATCAGGTGGTGGACAACATCACCGGCCCCGAGGGCACCAAGGTCGTCTTGTCACTCGACCGCCCCCTCGTGGCCGCAGCGGACGCGCCCGCGGGCGAGAAGAAGTACGAAGAGGTCGAGCTGACCATCGCGCGTCAGCTCATCAACGTGGTGTCGGTCAAGGGCTGGAAGCGCAGCGGCGCCCGCGAGGACGCGTGGGACTGGTTCATCGATCGCGAGAACCAGATCGGCTACGTGCGGCTCACGCAGTTCAGCGAGAACACCGCTTCCGAGCTCCGTCGCGCCGTCAACCAGATGCAGAAGGAAGGCCTCCGGGGGCTGGTGATGGACTTGCGCTTTAACCCCGGCGGCTATCTCGACCAGGCGGTGCAGGTCGCCAACCTGTTCGTCGATAGCGGCGTTCTGGTAGCGATGCAGGGTCCGGGCGGCCGGGCCGAGAGCCCCGAGGTGGCGCGATCCAATATCGCTCGACTCTCGAAGACCCCCGTGGTCGTCCTCATCAACGAGGGATCCGCGTCCGCGAGCGAGATCGTCAGCGGCACGCTGCAGCATTACGGCGAGAACGGTGACATCAACGTCATGATCATGGGCCAACGCAGCTTCGGCAAAGGCAGCGTGCAGAAGGTCTTCGGCATCTCCGACGACGCCGCCATGAAGCTCACGATGCAGTACTACGCCATCCCCGACAACGCGCCCCCCGGCTACCGCATCATCCACCGCAAGCCCGGCGCCCATGAGTGGGGGATCTCGCCCACGCTGCCGATGGAGATGCTGCCCAAGCAGACGACCGAGGCGATCCTGCTGCGCCGCGATGCGGACGTCCTGCCCGGTGACACCCCGGGTGCCAAGGAGCGTCCCAATCCCGAGAGGCTGCTCAACGAGGGCCTCGACCTGCAGCTCGAGACCGCGGTCGCGGTGCTGAAAGTCGCGACCATCGGTCAGCGTGCCGCGGACGGCGCTCAGGCGATGAAGGATCGCTAGACCGCGCGCTCGATGCTGGGCATATCGCGGCCGCGTCATGTCGGTACGATGCCGTCATGTCCGCGACGCCCACCTTTCCGAACCTGGTCCCCGACTTCCGGGTCGTGCGGGCCCTGCCCTCGAGCGCTCTTGGGGAGCGGCTGCTGGTCGAGTCGATCCGCGAGCGGGCGCCGCGGCTGGCTCACGTGCTGCCTGCCTCGCTGGCATCCCGCCTGAGCGGCGGGGTTGACGAGCTGATTGCCCGTCGGCTGCCGCACGTCGAACCCGTCGAAGAGGTGCGCAGCGACGCGGGCAAGGCCGTCCTGATCGCTCCGTACCTGGGGCATGTCGGCGGGCTTATCACGCTCGACGACCTCGCTGTCTCGCGCGGCGGAAGGCTCACCCCCGCGGAAGTGGTGTATGCCGGCGAACATCTGCTCACGGCGATTGACGCCGCCCACTCCGGTCGCGTGTACAACGGCCCGCTCGACCCGGCCCTCGTGCTCGTGGATCGCGGCGGCCGCTCGCACATCGAGCTCTACGGCGTCGCTCGCTACTGCGAGCGCGGGCCCCTCGATGCCGCCCGCATCACCGAGCACGAACTGCAGAGCGAGTTACTCAGCGTCTTTGAGCTGCTCTTCCGTGTGCTCACGGGTCTGGACCGACGTTCGATCGGCGTCCGACCCGCGCAGGTGGTCACCGAGCTCGATCCGGCCCTGGACCACTGGTTGGCCCGCGGCCTGGCAGCCGGGGACGACCTCCCGCCCTTCGAGAGCGCCGAAGATGCATTGCGGGAGCTGCGCCGGCACGCCGGGCATGAGCGAAACGTGACCCGGACGCGGTAAGCCTCTAGCCGAGATGACGGGCGTGCTTGGCAAGGGCCGTCGGATCCGTGTAGGCTTCGTCCCCGTTCTTTCCCGTCCGGCGGCGATCGCCTGTTGAGGCGGCCCCGCGTCTCGGACCGATGAGTGCTCGACCCCATGACCCGTGCCGCCAAGATCGAGATGCACCCTGAAAACCAGAGCTACTGGCGGCTCTCGGTTACCCCGCTGCACATTCTGGTGTTCCTGGTGCCGCTGATCATCTTCTACGAGATCGGGTCGGTGCTGTACCTCCAGAACGCCACCAGCGGCACGATGCGCACCGTCGGCGCCCGGGCCATTATGACTCGATTCTTCGACGCCTTCGGCGCCCCGGGCCTGCACCTGCCCGCGGTCGCGCTGGTGGTGGTTCTGCTGACATGGCACATCTTCACCCGCGAGAAGTGGCGGATCTATCCGGGCGTGATCATCGGGATGGCCATGGAAGCTGCGGCGTTGGTTCTGCCGCTGCTCGTGCTGGGCCTGATCGTGGATCGAAGACTCGGGCCGGCGCTTGGGACAGAGGAGCCTGCTCGCTTTATCGAGCTGGCGGGCGTCGCGACCACGTCGGACCTGCGGGCTCTGGCTTGGCAGGAGCGGCTCACGCTCTCGGTGGGTGCCGGCCTGTACGAGGAACTGGTCTTTCGCCTGGTGCTCATCACCGCGGTTCACGCGTTGCTCGCAGACGTCTTGCGGCTCAACAAGGGCACCGCGGCGGTGGTCGCATGCGTGGTCTCGGCGGTTTCGTTCGCGCTGTACCACGACGTCTCGATCGCCGGGGCCCGCGGCACCGCCGACCTCAAGGTGCTCGTCTTCCTGACCGTGGCCGGGCTGTACTTCGGCGTGCTGTTCCTGGTGCGTGGGTTCGGGATCGTCGTCGCCGTGCACGCCCTGTACGACATCGTGGTGCTGGTGGGCATCGCGTCGAAAGACTGAACGACCGGTGTCTTCCCGACCGACGCCGACGCAGAAGGGGTTGCCCGGGGCCGGTCTCGGCGCTATCCTCGACCGTCCTGGCACGCGAGCGATTTCGCAGCCCTTGGCCCCATCGTCTAGCCTGGTCCAGGACGTCAGGTTCTCATCCTGAAAACTGGGGTTCGAATCCCCATGGGGTCATTCCAGCTCCCCGCGAGAGATCGCGGGGTTGCTCGCTTTTGGGGCAAAGCGGTATGAGGTTGAGGTATGGGATCTGAGGATTGAGGGTGCAGGATGAACAAGGCGTTCCTGATACTGATTGTCCTCGCGACGCTGCTCGCGGTGTGGCTTCCCGGGCCGGGACGCGACGCTTCCACCGGTACGGCGTTCGGCTCAGCACTTGAGCCGATTCCCGCCGACGCCGAATGCGCCGAGTGTGGCATGTCGATCGCGGACTCGCGCTTCGCCGCGCGGATGCTGGTGCAGCACGACGGCGAGCTTCGGACGCTCTACTTCGACGACGCCGGCTGCGCCTTGGACCACGAGCGGTGGCATCCAGGCCTCGTCGTGCGGGAGCGTGCGTTCGCGGTGGATGCGCGGCCGCGGTGGGCTCCATCCGCGACCGTGTGGTTCGTGGTCAACTCCAAGATCTTCACGCCCATGGGTACCGGGCTGCTCGCGGTCGATGCGGCAGAAGCCACGCGGAGGCGAGCGGGCGGCGAGCGTGTCGAACCGTTCGGAGCGGCCGCGGCGTTCCGCCAGCAGTGGATGGAATCCCGTTTCGGGAAGCCCCGGCCCTGACTGAATGGCCCCGCTCGGATTCGAACCGAGAACCAAACGATTATGAGTCGTCTGCTCTAACCGTTGAGCTACGAGGCCGCAGGAGCAAGCGTATCCGGGGAGCGGTGTCGCGACCTGATGTCGTGCGCCACAGCGAGTCGTTGCGAGGAGCATGGTCCCGGACCCAAACGAAAAAGCCCGCGGGCGTGTGCCCGCGGGCTTGGAATAGGACGGAAGGTGCTCAGCGGATCGACAGCATGTCGCGGTAGCTGGGCAGCGGCCAGAGGTCGTGGCTGATGCGGGTCTCGAGCTCATCGACGACCTCGCGGAGCGAGAGCATCGCCGTCAGCACGTTGTCGCGGATGTGCACCGACTTCTTGTGCTCGTCGGCGACCTCGACGTCGTTGGCCTTCTCGAGCTTGCCGATGCGGGCCCGCAGCGTGGTGATCAGGTCGTTGAACTCGTCGAGTTCGTCCCGCAGCGACGAGACGTCGATGTCCGCGGCCTCGGAGGCGCCGACGGCGGTCGCGATCTCGGTCTGCTGGCGGATGGCCGCCGGGAGCACGAGGGTGCGAGCCATGAGGGCGGCGGTCTCGGCCTCGATCATGACCTGCTTGTTGTACTTCTCGACGTAGATGTGCTCGCGGCTCTCGGTCTCTTCCTTGTTGAGCACGCCGTACTTCTTGAAGAGCTCGACGTTCTTCTTGCTGCCCATGACCGGCAGAGCGTCGACGCTGTTGCGGAGGTTGGGGAGCTTGCGCTTCTTCTCGGCCTCGGTGTGCCAGGCCTTGTCGTAGCCGTCGCCGTTGAAGATCACCCGCTTGTGCTGCTTGACGAGCTTCTGCAGGAGAACCTTGACGACCTGCTGGAGCTTGGCCTCGCTGGGATTCTTGCCCAGCGACTTCTCCAGCTCCGTGGCGACGTAGTCGAGGCTCTCGGCGACGATCGTGTTGAGCACGGTCGCCGGCCAGGCGACGGCCTGGGACGAACCGACGGCGCGGAACTCGAACTTGTTGCCGGTGAACGCGAAAGGCGAGGTGCGGTTGCGGTCGCCGGTGTGTCGCGGGATCTGCGGCAGCATCCGCGAGCCCAGGTCGAGCTTGCCGCCCTTCATGGTGCTCTTGGGCGAGCCGCTCTCGATCTGCTCGATGATGTCCGTGAGCATGTCGCCCAGGAAGATCGACATGATCGCCGGCGGGGCCTCGTTGGCACCCAGGCGATGATCGTTGTTGGCGCTGGCGACGCTGGCGCGGAGCACGTCGGCGTGCAGGTCGACGGCGCGGATGACGGCGCACAGGAACGTCAGGAACTGCATGTTCGTGTGGGTGTCGTCACGCGGGTCGAGCAGGTTGACGCCGGTGTCGGTGGACATCGACCAGTTGAGGTGCTTGCCGCTGCCGTTGATACCGGCGAAGGGCTTCTCGTGCAGGATGCACTGGAGCCCGTGGCGGTTGGCGACCTTCTTGAGGGTCTCCATGACCAGCATCTGATGATCGCAGGCGAGGTTGGCGGTCTCGAAGATCGGGGCGAGCTCGAACTGGCCGGGCGCGACCTCGTTGTGGCGGGTCTTGACCGGGACGCCCAGGCGGTAGAGCTCACGCTCGGACTCGACCATGAACGCGATGACGCGCTGCGGGATCGAGCCGAAGTAGTGGTCCTCGAGCTGCTGGTGCTTGGGAGGCTTGGCGCCAAAGAGCGTGCGGTCGCAGGCGAGCAGGTCGGGGCGCTTGAAGTAGTACGAGCGGTCGATCAGGAAGTACTCCTGCTCGGCGCCGGCGGTGCACATGATGCGGGAGACGCCGTGGTGGGTCCCGAAGATCTTGAGGATGCGCAGGGCCTGCTCGCTGATGGCGTCCATGGAGCGGAGCAGCGGGGTCTTGTGGTCGAGGGCGACGCCGGTCCAGGAGACGAAGGCGGTCGGGATACAGAGCGTCACGCCGCCGCCGGCGCGGTTGAGGAACGGCGGGCTGGTGGGGTCCCACGCGGTGTAGCCGCGGGCCTCGAAGGTGGCGCGGAGGCCGCCGGAGGGGAAGGACGAGGCGTCGGGCTCACCCTGAGCGAGGGCCGACCCGGTGAACTCGCTGAGGGCGCCGCCGTTGCCGTCGGGGACGAGGAAGGCGTCGTGCTTCTCGGCGGTGGTGCCGGTGAGGGGCTGGAACCAGTGGGTGTAGTGGGTGGCGCCGTGCTCGATGGCCCAGTCTTTCATCGCCGCAGCGACGACATCCGCGATCTCCGGATCGAGCGGCTCGGCGTGCTTGATGGTCCGCTGGATGCGCTTGTACACGTCCTTGGGCAGACGCTGACGCATGACGCGTTCGTTGAAGACATCGGCGCCGAAGGTCTGCGTGACGCTGTCGCCCGTGTTCATCCGTAGGGTCTCCGGCCTATGGCTGGTGCCATTGGCGAGGTGCAAATCGTGCTGCGATTCCGTTCTGGCGTGCATGGTGATTTCCTGTGTGCGTCCCTCGAGAAGTGGGACTTTGTACGAGGTCGATCGGTCTTCCGCTGTCACGAAAAAAGACGAACGCTGTCCGGACGAACCAGTCGCCGGACCCGAACAGAGGCGTCACGCGTGTCGCGTGTCGGTGCGTTGCTACGGGCGTGATTATTGGCACCCATTCGCCGGACTCGCCGACCGCGTGCGGCTTGTGGCGGGTTCTCGGGGCGTGACGCGCGGCTCGGCCGCGACGGCTCAGCCGAGGCCCGCCGCCAGTTGTCGGCCAAACTCGCCCGCGACGTGTGCGGCGGCCGCGTTAGCGTCCGAAGCACCGTTGGCGGCATCGGTGATGCGGCGCACAAGGGCGCTGCCGACAATCGCCGCGTCCGCCGATGCCACCACGTGCCGCACGTGCTCAGCCGACGAAACGCCGAAGCCCACCGCCACCGGCAGGTCGCTCATGCTCCGCACCTTCTGCACCCGTCCGGCGATATCCGGCAGGTCCGACCGCTCGCCCGTGATCCCAGCCCGGGCCAGAAGGTAAATGAAACCGCTGCAGGCCTTGGCGATGTGCTCGGCACGTTCCACCGGAGTGGTGGGGGCGATCAGCAAGGTCGAGGTCAGGCCCGCCTCCCGTGCCGCGGTCCGCCAGCCGTCCGACTCCTCCAAAGGCAGATCGGGGAAGATGAATCCGTCAAAGCCGGCATTCTTGAAGCGAGCCACGACACCGGCCGGGTTCGAGCCCGCGGCGAGGCGGTGCAGGATGGAGACGCTGCACATCGCCACCAGCCCGAGGTGGAGGCTGGACCGGGCGGCTGCGATCTCCCCGAACAGGCCCTCGATCGAAGCGCCGCGCTCCAAGGCCGTGTGCATGGCAGCGGCGATCACCGGGCCGTCGGCGATTGGGTCAGAGAAGGGGATCCCGATCTCGACGATCGAGGCTCCGGCGTCCTGCAAGGCGTGCAGCACCCCGGGTGTGGCGCCGGGGCAAGGGTGCTGGCCACAGATGAACGGCATGAGGGCCTTGCGCTCGCCTTGGCGGAGATCGTGGAAGATGGCCTCGATGCGATTCACGGGCGACTATACCGCTCGCGCGGGCGGGCCTCTACCCCAGAATGCTCGCTAGGTTCGGGCATGGGTGTGGAGAACTCTGCGGGCGAACCGAGCGGGCAACGCTCTACAGTGTGGGCTTGCATGCCCGGACCAAGGACCCTCATGAGCGGTGTCGGACGCTTGACAGCAGCAGACGTGGACGGTGCGTACGCCGCCGCGCAGCGCGTGGTCGATGTCCACCGCGCGCTGGTCGGGTTTGTCCGTCCCGGGCAGACCCTGGCGCAGATTGACGCCTTTGTCGCCAAGCAGCTCGACACGCTGGGTGCCAAGTCCTGCTTCATCGGATACCGCCAGAGCTTCAGCGATCCCAAGTTCCCGTCCTATGCGTGCCTGAGCGTGAACGAGTGCATCGTCCACGGCACCGCGGGGTATCTGACGCGCCCGCTGGTCGCGGGTGACCTGATCAAGATCGACATCGGGGTGGCCTACCGCGGCTGGATCGGCGACGCGGCATGGTCCTATTCGATCGGCAAGCCTTCACCCCAGGTTCGAAAGCTGATGGACGCGGGCAAGGAGTCGCTGCGGCGTGGGATTGACCAGCTCCGGCCCGGATGCCGGCTGATCGATTGGGCTAAGGCGGTCCAGACCTGTGTTGAACGCGACTACGGCTTTCATCTCGTGCGGGGCTTGGGCGGTCACGGTTACGGTCGCAAGCTCCACGACGCCCCGTTCGTGAGCAATTCCGTGCCGCTGCACGCCGCGGAATGGCCCGACGGTGACCTGCCCTGCGCTCCCGGCATGCTTCTCGCGGTCGAACCGATGATCGGCTTGGGAACCGGACGCACCAAGTCCGCGAAGGGACAGTGGCCCGTTCTCACGGCTGATGGGTCATGCTCCAGCCATCACGAGCACGACGTGCTGATCACCGAGAACGGCCCGCGCATCCTGACCGAAGGATTGGACGAACTCCCAGACGAGCTGCCGACGTAGTCCGCGGGCACCCCTGTGCCTCCCAGAGGTACCACCACCCGGATCGTGCAGAAATTGCCGGAACCCCGCCGAAGTAGTTTGGGCTTTCGCAGCGTTGCAAGCCCCACAGGCCCTTGACACATCCCTTTTCATCTGATTGGATCAAGTCGCGGCAGGTCAGTCTTCCGCCCGTAGACCCCGCCCGTCGCACAACCCACATGAGGACGTTTATGCCCAAGACCCTGACTCGCTCGGCTCTGCTGGCCGCATTGGCCCTGGCCGCTCCGCTTTCGATGGCTCAGCTCGGCACTCCTGTGCAGCTCAGCGCCAGTGATCCGGCCGCCAGCCGCTTCTTTGGCAACTCGGTCGCCGTCAGCGGCGACGTCATGGTCGTCGGCGCACCGCTCGCCAACGGCTCGGTGACCAACACCGACGGAGCGATCTATATCTACCGCTGGAACGGCAGCGGCTGGACGCAAGAGCAAAAGATCCCGGGCCCGACCGTGACCGGCAACGCGACCGAGTTCGGTCGCGCCGTCGCGATCAGCAACGACACCATCGTCGTCGGCGCTCGCAGCGATGACCAGACCGCGACCGACGCCGGCGCTGCGTTCGTGTACACCCGTGTCGGCAACCTCTGGACGTTCCAGGCCAAGCTGCTCGCCGGTGACGGCGCGGCCAGCGACTTCTTCGGCGAGGGCGTCGCGATCGATGGCGACACCATCGTCGTCTCGGCTCCCAGCGACGACAACGCGGGCGGCTCGGACGCCGGCGCGGGATACGTCTTTGTTCGCAGCGGTTCGACCTGGAGCCAGCAACAGAAGCTGCTGGCCTCCACGGGCGCGGCCAGCGACCTGCTCGGCTCGGGCCCGACCACCGCGGCTCCCGGCGCGGTCGCGGTGAGCGGCGACTCCATCGCCCTCGGCAGCCGGGCCAAGAGCTCGGGCGCGGGACGCGTGTTCCTTTATTCGCGCAAGATTGCGGCTGGCACGGTCTGGACCGAGGACACCAACTTCACCAGCCCGGACATCGGCACCGACACGGCCCCCTCGTTCGGCGCCTCGGTCGCCCTCCGTGGCGATACCCTTGCCGTGGGCGCGACCGCGTCCGACATCGGCGGTACCGATCGCGGCTCGGTCTACATCTTCCGCCGCACCAGCGGGACCTGGTCGAGCTCCGGCACTCGCCTCGCGGCGTCCGACGCGGCCAGCGGCGACGCCGCGGGCAACTCGGTCGCCCTCGGCGATGACACCGTCTTGATCGGCGCCACCGGGCGTGCGATCGGCGCCAGCCCCAACGCGGGCGTGGCCTTCGCTTTCCGTTTCAAGGACGGCGTCTGGACCCAGGAAGCCGTGCTCACCGCTCCCGACGCGGTCGCGGGCGACTTCTTCGGCTGGAGCGTCGCGCTCGACGCCGACCTCGCGGCCATCGGCGCTCAGGCCGACGATGTGACCACGCCCAGCGCTCTGACCGATGCCGGCACGGCGTGGGTCTTCTCGCGCGTCGGCAACAAGTGGATCCAGAACGACCCGGCTCTCTCGCGTCCCATCACGCCCAACGTCAGTACGCTCGCCGTCGGCGATTTGTTCGGCGTCTCGGTCGCTATCGACGGCGACACCATCGTTTCGGGTGCGTTCCAGGACACCGAGGGCGGCGGCGCTCAGCAGGGTTCGGCGTACGTGCTGATCCGCAACGGGCAGCAGTTCTCCGAGCAGGCCAAGCTCACCCACACCGGTGCGGCGGCCGGCGACTTCTTCGGCCGCTCGGTCGCGGTCCAGAACAACACCGCGGTGATCGGCGCCATCGGACGCGATGTGTCGGGCAAGGTCGACGCGGGCGCGGCGTACGTCTTCACGCGCTCGGGCACGACCTGGAGCCAGCAGCAGGGTCTGACAGCCTCGGACGCGGTGGCGGGCGACAGCTTCGGCGCCGCGGTGGCGGTCGCCGGTGACTGGGCCGCCATCGGTTCACCAAACGCCGACGTCGGCGCCGCCGTGAACTGCGGCTCGGTGTACCTGTTCCTCCGCAACGGCACCACCTGGACCCAGATCACCAAGCTCACGCACGACTCGCCCGCGACCAACGACAACTTCGGTTTCGCCGTCTCGATGACCAACGACGTGCTCGTGATCGGTGCCTACCGGCGTCAGGTGAACGCGAACGCCAACCAGGGTTCGGCCTACGTCTATGTTCGCGAGGGCGGCTCGTGGCGCTTCTTGCAGCAGCTGAACGCCAACGGCGGCCAGGCTCAGGACCTCTTCGGCGTCTCCGTGCACAACAGCGGCGACCTGATCATCGCTGGCGCCATCGGCCGCTCGTCCAGCGCCGGCACCGCCTACATCTTCGCCCGCCAGACCAACGGCAACTTCTCGCAGGTCGCCCAGATCAGCGCCAGCGACGGTCGCAAGGACGAGATCTTCGGCTACTCGGTCGCGATCTCGGGCAACAACGCCTTCGTCGGCGCTCCCTTCGTCGATCTCGCCAACGCGAACGACGCGGGCGTGTTCTACGGCTTCACCTCCATCACCGGCACCCCCTCGGGCCCGTGGGTCCAGACCCGCAAGTACGCCCGCAACGCCTCGCCGATCGGCAACGACCTCGTCGGCTTCACCGCCTCGATGTCGGGTTTCACCGCGGTGATCGGCGGCTACAACTTCAACGGCACCCGGGGCGCGATCTGGGTTGTTGATCAGCCCGACGTCACGACCATCACCGCCGTGAACCAGACCAGCCAGCAGCAGGCCCAGACGCTCGAGTCGATTCTCGCGGGCGCCTCGGACGGGCAGACCATCGTCGGCTCCGCAGGTGCGTTCAGCAACGCGAGCGTGGACTTCGGCGGTCGTCGGATCAACACCCGCAGCCTGTCGAGCATCTCGCTCAACTCCAACTCCGTGCTCAACATGAGCAACAACGCGGCCCTGATCAGCGGGCCGGGCGCTTCGGTCAATCTCTTCGGCACCACCCGCACCCTCAACGACGAGGGCCGTTCGGACATCACCGCGGGCTCGATCCGCCAGAGCGGCTCGGGCGCGCTGTTCATCGGCAAGCACGAGCTGTCGATGAACTCGCTCTCGAACAACCTCGCCGGACGTGTCATCCTTCAGGACGCCGGCGCCGCGCTCACCTCCACCGGGCCTCTCGCCTTCACCGGCTCCCTCTCCGACCTGCTCGGCGGACGCATCAGCTCCGCCTCGGGTATCACGCTCGACGGTGTCGTCAATCTGCGGAACACCACCCTTAACTCGGGCGGCCCGCTCGTGATCTCCACCGGCGCAACCCTGAACGCTGTCAACATCGCTGCTCCGGCCATTCACGTGACCGGCGGCGGAAAGATGATCGGCAGCGGCACCTGGCTCGGTGCCATGCGGGTCTCGGGCATCCTCACGGTGTCCGCCTCTTCCTCCATCCTCGGTTCGCTGCTCATCGACGCCAACGCGGTGGTGAACACCACGAGCCAGTTGAGCGTCTACGGCACCTACACCAACAACGGCACCATCAATCCCGGCGCCCCGGGCGGATGCACAAGCTGCTTAACGCTGCCCACCAGCCTCTGGGTCGAGTCTGATCTCATCCTCGGGCAGAACTCCGGTTACAACATGAACGGCACCGTCGACATCGGCGGGCGGTTCGACAACGCGATCAACGACGCACTCCGCTTCGACGGACGCTCCGGGAGCCTGCAGATGAACGGCCGCCCCGGCATGCACACCTTCGAGGTCATGAGCCGCGACTACGGCCCCGCTGGCGCCGCTACCCGCTACTTTGTCCCCGGCACCTTCCCCATCTACGAACTCATGCTCGGCGAGCTGCCCGTCACCGTCAACCTCGTCAACTCCCACAACAACGCCAATGCCGGCAAGGAAGTCGTTTACCTCGATTCGCTCGTGATCCCCTTCGGCAGCCGCCTCAACACCAACGGCTACGTCGTCTACACCCGCTCGGCCTCGATCGCCGGCACGGTCGACAACATCAACAACATCCGCGCCTTGGGCGCCCCGTGCGCCGCCGATCTCGCGATCGACGGCACGGTCGCCGACTCCGACTTTGAGCTCTTCGTGGGCGCGTACAACATCGCCTTCTGCTCCGCGCCCGGCATGAGCGCCGCCTCCGGCTCCCTCCCCGGCGGCTGCCCCGCCGACCTCAACGCCGACGGCATCGTCGATGACGAGGACTTCCAGATCTTCGCCGTCGCCTACGACCGCCTGCTCTGCGAGTGAGCGGCTCGCTCGGCCTCGGACTCAAAGCCAACCCACCCGACCCGCACGCTCCGCGTGCGGGTTTTCCTTTGGTGAGAGCGTTCGGTCGCGAGTCCGATGCCGTCGCGGCTTCGAAGAATCCACGGAGGTTCCGTGCTCCGCATCCGCACCCTCGACGATCGCGGCCGGCGCGCCCGGCTGGCCCTGTTCGCTCCCGCTCGACTCGGGGCTCGATGGCCGCTCGTCTCGGTCGCGCTCGGCACATTCGCGGTGGCGGGGCACATCCTCGCCTCACGAGCCGGGGCCTCGGTGCTCATCATGCTCGCGCTCACCGCGTGCATGCTCGGGCTCCTGGGTTTCGGCGGGCCGTTCGCGGCGTTCCTCATCCTGTTCACGCCGGTCGCCTCGATCCTGATCCTGGTCGCGGTCAACTCCCTGACGTCTCTGTCGGTGCTCGCGGGCGAGGCACGCGAGGCCCTGCGTTCGCGGTGGATCGAGGCCTCCCGGTGCCCGGCCTGCTCGTACCCCCTCGAGGGCGTCCCGGTCGAGAGCGACCGCTGCCGCGTCTGCCCGGAGTGCGGCGCGGCGTGGAAGATCGACGAAACGCCTGAGACCGTGGTGGTCTCCGCCTGAACCCCCGACATTGCAACGCCCGTGCCCTGCGTGCCGATATCGCGTACTCTGCGGCTGCCCGCAAGGAGTTTCCCATGTCTACCCGCTCGCTCGCTGTTGCTTCACTGATCGGTCTCTCCGTCCTGGCCGGGTGCCAGGCCCAGCGCAATCTGAACCTCGTCCGCGAATTGGGCGATCGCAGCTACGCCCGCGGCGAGTACGACGCGGCCCTGACCGACTATCAGGAATACATCACCCGCAAGCCCGACGGCGTGGACGTGCGGTACTCGCTGGCCAACACATACCTCAAGCTCAATCAGCCCCAGCTCGCCCGCGAGCAGTTCATCCAGTGCCTCGCGGTCAAGCCGGAGAACGAGGATTACGCCGCAGGCCTCGCCGAGGCCCTCCTGGCCTGCAACGAGCGTGAGGAACTGATCACGTTCCTGACCAAGGAGGCCCGTGAGCGCGGCCGCAGCGGCGATTATCTGCGCCTTGGGCGCTACCAGGTCATCCTGGGCAACGTGGACGAGGCCAAGCTGGCAATGATCACCGCCGCCAAGCTCGATGGCGGGAGGTCGATCAAGCCCCATATGGAGCTGGCCAATCTCTACCGCACGCTCGGCGACAAGCCCAGCGAGCTCCGCCGCCTGCGGATGGCCATGTTCATCGAGCCCAAGAATACCGACATCCAGAAGCGGATCCGCGAACTGGGCGAGGTCCCCGGCCCGAGCTTTGTGCTCCAGCCCGAGTGAGCCGGTCCCCCGAGCGAGAAATCACCGTTTGACCCCGTGGCCGGGCCTTTCTACCATTCATCCGGATAAACGGATGAAAGAGCGGCTCGCAGACATCTCCATGGCCGATCGCCTCGGCGTGCTATCGGACCGAACCCGGCTCCGCGTGATGCGTGTGCTCGAGTCGCACGAGTTGTCGGTGGGCGAGCTCGCCAAGGTCTTCCAGAGCCCGCAGTCGACCATCAGCCGACACCTGAAGGTGCTGGCGGACGCGGGGTGGCTGGAGCGTCGCAGCGAGGGCACGGCGACGTTCTACCGCATGGTGCTCGACGACCTGTCGGTTGCGGAGCGGGCACTCTGGCTCACGATCCGCGAGCAGCCATCGAATGCCGATCGCGCCGATGCCGTGGAAGACGCCCGCCGAGTCGAGGCCGTGCTCGCGGAGCGGCGGACGGACAGCCAGTCGTACTTCGGTCGCGTCGCCGGCGAGTGGGACGCGGTGCGGCAGGACCTCTTCGGAACGCGATTCACCGCCCACGCGCTGCTCGAGCTGCTCGCCGGGCCGTGGGTGGTGGCGGACCTTGGCTGCGGCACGGGCAACGTCGCGGAGCTCCTGGCGCCGATCGTGCAGCGGGTGATCGCGGTGGATCAGTCGGGCCCGATGATCGATGCCGCCAGGCAGCGGCTCAAGGGCGTCCGCAACGTGGACTTCGTGACCAGCGATCTCACGGCCCTCTCGCTCAAGGCGATGAGCGTGGACATCGCGGTCTTCGGGCTGGTGTTGCACCATGTCGAGCTTCCGGACGCACCCCTCCGCGAAGCGTCCCGCATCCTGCGTCGCGAGCCGATTCCCGGACGTGTGCTGGTGATCGACATGCTGCGCCACGAGCGGGCCGAATATCGGCACCTGATGGGGCACAAGCACCTTGGTTTCTCGCGGGAAGAGGTGCACCAGCACTTCGCCGCCGCGGGATTGGAGCCGATGAGTTTCCGGGAACTTCCGGTGGAGCCCGACGCTCGTGGGCCCGGGTTGTTCGTGGCGGTGGGGCGGGTGGCGGGTGATAGCGCGAAGAGTAAACGCAAGTGAATTCTGCTCGGCGCGGAGGAGCCGCGTCGGGCTGCAGACTGTGTCTCGAGTTTCTCACCTCAGGAGCGGATCGAAATGACGACGATGACGACCAAGCCCAAGACCCTCACCAAAGCTGGCGGTAAGCCCGCGAAAGTCGGCACGATGGACTACAAGGTCAAGGACATCAACCTGCATGAGTTCGGTCGTAACGAGATCCGTCTCGCCGAGGCCGAGATGCCGGGCCTGATGGCGATCCGCGATGAATACAAGGGCAAGAAGCCGCTCAAGGGCGCCAAGATCATGGGCTCCCTGCACATGACCATCCAGACCGCGGTGCTCATCGAGACGCTGGTCGAGCTGGGCGCCGACGTGCGCTGGGTCTCGTGCAACATCTTCAGCACGCAGGACCACGCCGCCGCCGCGGTGGTTGTCGGCAAGGACGGCACGCCGGACAACCCCAAGGGCGTCCCGGTATTCGCGTGGAAGGGTGAGACCCTCGAAGAGTACTGGTGGTGCACCGATCAGGCCCTCATGTGGCCCGACGGCAGCGGCCCCAACCTGATCCTCGACGACGGCGGCGACGCCACTCTCCTCGTCCACAAGGGCGCTGAGTGGGAGAAGGCCGGCAAGGTGCCGAAGTTCAACGAGGCCAAGGACCCCGAGGAGTGGGGCTACATCCTCGCCCTCTGCGAGCAGAACCAGAAGAAGAACCCCGGCCGCTGGACCAAGGTGCTCAAGGGCATCCGCGGCGTCTCGGAAGAGACGACGACCGGCGTGCACCGCCTGTACCAGATGATGGAAGCCGGCAAGCTCGCCTTCCCTGCCATCAACGTCAACGACAGCGTGACCAAGAGCAAGTTCGACAACCTCTACGGCTGCCGCCACTCGCTCACCGACGGCATCCTCCGTGCGTCGGACGTCATGCTCTCGGGCAAGATCTGCGTCGTCCTCGGCTACGGCGACGTGGGCAAGGGGTGCGCCCAGTCGCTCCGTGGTCAGGGCGCACGCGTCATCGTGACGGAGATCGACCCGATCTGCGCTCTGCAGGCCGCGATGGAAGGCTACGAGGTGACGACCCTCGAGGACGTGGTCGAGCGTGCCGATGTGTTCATCACCGCGACGGGCAACAAGGACATCATCACCGTCGAGCACATGTCCCGCATGAAGGACAAGGCCATCGTCGGCAACATCGGCCACTTCGACAACGAGATCGACATGGCCGGGTTGAAGAAGGTCAAGGGCATCAAGACCATCAACATCAAGCCCCAGTACGACGAGTGGGTTTTCCCCGCCGCCAAGGGCAAGCCCGCCCACAGCGTGATGATCCTGGCCGAGGGTCGCCTCTTGAACCTGGGCTGCGCCACGGGCCACCCGAGCTTCGTCATGAGCTGCTCGTTCAGCAACCAGGTGATGGCGCAGATCGAGCTGCACAACAACGCCGAGAAGTATGAGAAGAAGGTCTACACGCTTCCCAAGCACCTGGACGAGCGCGTGGCCCGCTTCCACCTCGACAAGCTGGGCGTGAAGCTCACCAAGCTCAGCAAGGACCAGGCCGACTACCTCGGCATCCCCGCCGACGGCCCCTACAAGCCCAACCACTACCGCTATTGAATCAGACCGGCTTCCAGCCGGCGAAACAGACATCAACGCCGGTGGGTGAGAGCCCGCCGTCGTCTTTCCAGAACCTCCACGGACGGAGCATCACGGACACTCTCGCATGACGCCCGCTGCCACCTCGCTCACCGATATCCGCGACCTCTTCGCCAAGGGCAAGAGCACGTTCTCGTTCGAGTTCTTCCCGCCCAAAACCGCCGAGGGCGCTGAGGAACTCTTCAAGCACATCGCCGATCTTGAGAAGTTGCACCCGACGTTTGTCAGCGTCACGTATGGCGCGGGCGGCTCGACGCGTGACCTCACGCATCAGCTTGTAGTGCGGCTGAATTCGCAGACCGCGCTCAACCCGATGCCGCACCTGACATGCGTCTGCCACGACGAGGCCCAGATCGACGCGATCCTGCAGAAGTACGCGGACGCGGGCATCACCAAGATCCTGGCGCTCCGCGGCGACGCTCCCAAGAACTGGGACGGGGAGGACCCGTACAAGCACTTCCGGCACGCCGCGGATCTGGTGCGGGCGATCAAGAAGTTCAACGCCTCGGGGCGTCACCCTAATCCCCGCGGCTTCGCGGTCGCGGTGGCGGGCTTCCCCGAAGGCCATCCCGACACGCCCAACCGCGTGCTCGAGATCGAGCGCATGAAGGCCAAAGTCGATGAGGGCGCGGACTTCATCGTCACGCAGCTCTTTTTCGACAACCACGATTTCTACGACTACCGCGATCGGTGCGCGTTGGCGGGCATCACGATCCCGATCGTCGCCGGCATCATGCCGATCACTTCGATGTCGGGCATGAAGCGGATGGCGGAGCTTGCGCTCGGCGCGCGCTACCCGGCCCCGCTCATGCGGGCCCTCAACCGGACCAACGGCGATGAGGCCGCGGCCCGGCGCGTGGGCGTGCACTGGGCGACCGAGCAGTGTCGCGATCTGCTGGATCACCGCGTCGCGGGCCTGCATCTGTACACGCTGAACCGCTCGACCGCGACGAAGGAGATCTACGCCAGCCTGGGCGTGGAGAGCAGCCTGGCGCTGGGATGAGTGCCCGGGGAGCCATGCGGCCCGGCGCCGGTTGACAGCCCCGCGAAAATCGGTTACTTCTATCCACCCGCGTCGTCGGGAGGTGTCCGGGTTCATGGAACTTGGCGGCTCCCCGGAGCGGATAGTGGTGGTGCGGGCTGCTGGCGGCAGGCCGCGCCAAACCTTTGGGGTCAGGATTTGATTGGGGCCGGTGAGGGACGAATGATTCGGCCCTCCCGAGGTCGGACGGTCGCCGAAGCGGCGTCCGGGTTCGAGAGACGCAGGGGCGGCGCAGCCCGCCCGAGTTACCAGAGGAGCCACGAGTGGCGACGCTCACGAAAGTCCTTGTCATCTTCGCCGCGGTTCTGAGCCTGTTCCTGTCGGCGCTCGTCATCGCTTACTCGGTGAACACCGACCGCATTCTCGCCGATCGCGACGCGGAGGTCGCCCGCAGCCAGAACGCCCTCGCCGGCGCGGCGTCCAACGCCGCCCAGTCGGGCGAGGAGCGTCTGCGTGCCCAGACCGAGCGTGACAACCTGTCCAAGGCCCTCGCCGACGCGTCCTCCAAGCTCGCAGAGCTCGAGCGCGTGAACGCCGACCTGACCCGCGGCAAGGCCAAGGCCGAACAGGAGCTCCAGGCCATCACCCTGAAGATCGCCGAGCTGGGCGAGACGGTGAAGACCCAGGCGACGCTGCTCAGCGGCTACCGCGACGAGGTGTCGGCTCTTCGCAAGAACGAGCTGCGTTTCCGCGAGCAGGCCGTGCAGTCCGACGACCGCATCAGCGACCTGGAGAGCCAGAACGAGGTGCTGACCCAGAGCGTGCGTGCGCTGCGTGAGCAGCTCGAGGAGGCTCGCCTCGCCCGCGAGAGCGGCTCGTCGATGGGCGTGGTGTCCAGCGTCTCGGGCAGCGTCGCCGGCGACGCGTTTGTCGACACGGGCATTCCGGTGACCGGCAGCGTCGAGACCGTCAGCAGCGACCCCTCGACCGGCGCGACGCTGGTCAAGATCAACCTGGGCAGCAACGACCGCATCCGCGAGAACCAGAAGCTCTTCGTCAGCCGCGGCAAGGACTTTGTCGCGAACCTGATCGTGGTGAAGACCGACCTGCGGTTCGCGATCGCCCGCGTGGACGCGCTCAGCCGCAAGGTCGAGGTGAAGGCTGGCGACTCGGTCGCCTCGCGTCTGCAGTAATCCGCTACGACCGTACCCCGACTCCAGGAGCGTTCCATGTCCCAGTTCGGAATGCAGATGCCCGGCGGCAAATCCCGGCGCGGCAGCGGCCTCGATGTGTACACAGTGCTGGCGTTCCTCGCGGTGGTCGCACTCGCGGCTGCGTGCGTGGTGATGTACTTCGCAGCGATGAAGGTGGCCCCCGCGGACGGCGGCCACCCCTTCGCGGTGCACGAGAAGGGCCAGCAGATTAAGCTCGCCGGTGATCGCCGCTGAGGCCGATGGATCTTCTGAGCGGGTCCGTCCGAGAGCTTCGAAAAGCGTGCGGGCTGAGTTGAAAACACCGGGCAACGCGCTATTGTTCTGACCCGCGGCACGCCGCGGACACATGCAGGGGCGGTAGCTCAATTGGTTAGAGTACCGGACTGTCGATCCGGTGGTTGCGGGTTCGATTCCCGTCCGCCTCGTTCTCAAGACCCTGATCCTCAGGGTCTTTTTGTTTTTGGTCGCGGAGCGAGCGCGCCGCATCGCAACATCACGAGACGTTCGGGCGAGACGCTCGGGTGAGACGCGAGGTGAAGGCCCGCGGTCTCTGGCGCGGCTCCGCAACGGTGCGTCTAGAGCCTCGCCTCGGCCGAGCGAGCGTGTCCCTCGAGACGTTCGAGTCGCGCGAGCGCGGCGGCGTCTCTGGCCAGCGTGCGGGCTTCATCTGCGGCGTCGATTCGCAGCCAGGTGCGTGCCCGCAGGAACGTGAACACCGACAAACCAGCGCGGAAGCGTGCCGTGCCGCCCGTGGGTAGCACGTGGTTGGGGCCTGAGCCGTAGTCGCCCAGGACCTCGGCGGAGCGAGGGCCGATGAAGACCGCGCCGGCGTTGGTGATGCGGGACGCGACGTGATCGGCCCTTTCGGTGAGGATCTCCAGATGCTCGGGCGCGGCCCGATCCACGATCGCGATCGCCTCGTCGAGGTCGGACGCGACGAGCGCGAAGCCGTTGGCGAGCGCGGCTCGAGCGGTGGGGGCGGTGGGCAGCGATTCGAGCTGCGATCGCAGCGCTGCATCCACGCGACCGGGGAGCGTCGGATCGGTGGTGACGAGCGTCGGGATGGCATCGTCGTCGTGCTCAGCCTGAGCAAGCAGATCGGCGGCGATGAGTGCCGGGTCTGCGGTCGCGTCGGCGAGCACGAGGAGCTCCGACGGCCCGGCGAGCATGTCGATGCCGACTTCGCCCGACACCAGGTGTTTGGCCGCGGTGACCCATCGATTCCCTGGCCCGACGATGACGTCGCACCCGCCCGCAGGTGCCGCGAGCAGACCGCGGGCGAGGGCGCCGATCGCCTGCACGCCGCCGATCGCGATGAGGGCGTCGGCCCCCGCGATCGACGCGGCGGCGAGCGTGACCTGGGTGGGGCGAGGGGATGCCACCACGACCCTCTGCACGCCCGCTGCTCGGGCCGTCACGGCGGTCATCAGCACCGACGACGGCAGCGGGAACCGCCCGCCCGGTGCGTAGCAGCCCGCCGAACGCACGGGGATGCACGAGTGCCCGGCAGCCCCGCCCGCGATCGGCACGGTCAATTCCGTCATGCACGCGCGCTGGGCGGCAGCGAAGGCGGAGATGCGGCTGGCGATCCGCTCCAGTAACGCCCGTTGTTCTGCGGGTAATGCGTCGCGGGCCGCGGCGAGATCGGCGGGGGTGTAAGTGTGGCGATCACCCTCACGCAGATCACCCAAGCGTTGCGCGTGGTCGAGCACCGCGGCCTCTCCCCTCGCATCGATGTCATCGAGGATCGACCGAGCCGCAGCGAGTGTGGCCGGATCGACGGCGCGAAAACACCGGATGCGGAACTCCTCGGGCCGGATCGTGCGCAGCAGGGGCTGCGATGGAGTCGCTTGCGAGCGGTCGGCGAGATGGCTCACGACGAGGCCTCCTGGCTACTGGATAACTGGCTGCCTGACGGGGGGTTTGGAGCGGGCTTGGCGTTGCCGGGGCGTCGGGTGACCTTCCGCGCCCGCCGGTCGAGTTCGTGCGCAACGTCGGCGAGCCGCACGCCGGCTCGCTGCATCGCTGCCATCGTGAAATAGATCACATCCGCGGCCTCGTGCGCGACGTCACTTGCACTCGCGGCGTCCGCCAGCTCGCCGGCCTCTTCTATCAACTTGGCGCGGAGCAACGAGGCATCCGACAACAGCCTCGCCGAGTACGACCCGGGCGTCGGAGCCGCGGCCTGGGCGGCGATGCGGGACGCAAGAGCGGGTAAACCTGTTGCCTGGCCCCAGCAGGTGCTCGTTCCGGTGTGGCAGAAGCCCGTCCCGCTCTGGCGGACCGTGAAGCGAACCGCATCGCGGTCGCAATCAAGGTCCACACGCAGCAGTTGCTGGGTGTCGCCCGAGGTCTCGCCCTTGATCCAAAGACCCCGCCGCCGCGAGTGGTACACGCCGCGACGCGAGCGCACGGCCTCGCGCAGGCTCTCGGCGCTCGAGTACGCCAGGCCCAGAGCTGTGCCGAGTTCGTCCACGACCACCGTGGGCCACAGGCCGTCGGGCCGGTCTGAACGAAGCGGCGCCGCGATCGAGTCGCCAAGGTCGAGCCGGTTGGTGTACAGCGCCATCCCGACTTGTGCGTCAGCGCCGAGCGCGTCGAGCGCGGCGATGTCCTGCGTGGTGGTCACGCCGCCGGCGATCGTGACCCTCGCGCCCGAGGCGGCCCGCACGAGATCGGGCACGAGGTCCATGTTGGTCCCGCCCAGGCGACCCTCACGCTCGACGAATGTCACGAGGAAGCCGCCGACGAGTCCTTCGAGGCGCTTCATGCGATCGAGAATCGATTCGCCCGTTCCCCTCTGCCATCCGTGATCGACCACCTCGCCATCGCGAGCGTCGAGCGCGGCGATCACGCGTTCCCGGGGCAGCTCGCGCAGCACCTCGGGCCGGGCGGCGGTGCCGAGGACCACCTTGGCGGCACCGGCATCGAGCCATTCGATCGCGGTGCGGGCGTCGCGGATGCCGCCGCCCACCCGGCACGGAGCCAGCGGCAGCAGGCGACGCACCAGATCGGCGTTCGAGCCCTTGCCCATCGCGGCGTCGAGGTCCACCACGGCAACGTCACCCGCGAGCGCGAATCGCTCCGCGATCGGCACGGGGTCGCCGGCGTCCAGCGCGTGCTCGCGCCCGCCCACAAGCTGCACGGTCTGCCCGCCCATCAGGTCGATCGAAGGAATGATCATGGTCGGATCTCCACGCCACGCGAGGCGAGAAACTGCTTGATGCTGGCGACGGTGTGCTCACCGTCGTGGAAGATGCTGGCCGCGAGCACCGCTTCGGCACCGGCGCGCAGAGCCTCGAGCAAGTGCTCAGGACCGGCGGCGCCACCGGAGGCGATGACAGGGATACGGACGGCGCTGGCGACCGCGCGTGTCAACGCGAGGTCGTACCCCGAGCGCGTGCCGTCGCGGTCCCAACTGGTGAGGAGTATCTCGCCGGCGCCAAGGTCTGCTGCACGCCGGGCCCATTCCACCGCGTCGATCGGAGTCGCCTCCTCGCCCGATCGGACCCGCACGTGCCACCGGTGGGACGAGCCCGGAGCGAGCGCGGCATCGATCGCAACGACGACGCACTGCGCGCCGAAACGGTGGGCGCACTCCGAGATCAACGCGGGCCGCGCAACCGCCGCGGTGTTGACGCCCACCTTGTCGGCCCCCGCGTCCAGGAGCCGTCCCGCGTCAGCGACCTCGCGCACGCCGCCGCCAACGGTGAGCGGGATGGACAGCACGCGTCGAACGCGGGCGATGGTGTCGGCGGCGGCTCCCCGGGCCTCGGGCGTTGCCGAGACGTCGAGCAGGGTGATCTCGTCGGCACCCTCGCTCTCGTATCGGGCGGCGAGCTCCGCCGGGTCGCCGGCGTCGCGGAGCCCTTGGAAGCGCACGCCCTTGACCACGCGTCCGCTGCGGACGTCGAGGCAGGGGATGATGCGGCGGGTCAGCATGCGATCGCCTCCGATCGGGCTGCACGCTGGAGCCAGCGGGTCAGGAGCGCCAGTCCGGCGGCGCCGGAGAGCTCGGGGTGAAACTGACACGCCAAGATCGGGCCGCGCTCAAGAGCCGAAGCGAACGACCCGCCGTAACGGGTCAGGGTGCCCGCCCAACCTGCGGGGATGCTCTCCAGGCGGAAGGAGTTGGCGAAGTACATCCAGTCCGGTCGCAAGAGCGACGCTTCAGGCGTTGGCTCGACGCGGTTCCAGCCCATCTGCGGCACTCGAACATCCGATGCAAGCCGCGTGACGGCTCCGGTGACGACTCCCAAGCCTCGCACGCCCGGCGACTCCTCGCTGCTCTCGCAGAGAAGCTGAAGTCCCAGGCAGATCGCGAGCAGGGGGCGGCTGGCGGTGACGCGCTCGCGGATGACGATGTCAAGCCCACAGCGTTGCAGCTCGCGCATCGCCGCACCGAAAGCGCCGACGCCCGGTAGCACCAGCAACGGCGCACTGCGGGCCAGGTCGATGTCCTGGGTGATCCGTGGGCGAGCGCCCAGGCGTGCGAACGCGGCGCAGACCGACGCGAGATTCGCGCTCCCGGTGCGGAGGATGACAACCTCGGGCCCGCTCACAGGACTCCCTTCGTGCTCGGAACGTCAGCGTCCGCGGTGCGTGCCAGCGCCGCGCGGAGCGCCAGCGCCAACCCCTTGAACGCGGCCTCGGCACGGTGGTGGTCGTTCTCGCCCCGCAGCACATCCACGTGGATCGCGCCACGGAGCGCGACCGCAAGCGAGGCGATGACGTGCGGGATGTTCTCGCACGAGAGCCCGCCGATCGACTCGCGGCGCAGTCCGAGTTCGACCACGGAGAACGGCCTGCCCGACAGATCCACGACGGCCCGCGCGAGTGCCTCGTCGAGGGGTGCGTAGGCGTTACCAAAGCGTGCAAAGGCGCGGCGTTCACCCAGCGCCTTGTCGATCGCCGCGCCTAGGGCCAGAGCGCAATCCTCCGCGGTGTGGTGATCGTCGATGTGCAGATCGCCCGTACACGTGAGCGTTACGTCGAGCCGCGCGTGCCGCGTCAACGCGGTGAGCAGATGGTCGAGGAAGCCGATCCCGGTTCGGACATCGGCGATCCCTGTGCCATCGAGGTTGATGGTGACAGCGATGGTGGTCTCGTTGGTCTTGCGTGCGATGGTGGCGGTGCGGGGTGTCATGAGAGAAGATCCTCCAGCGAGAGAAGGGAGTCGACAACGCGTGCCGCGCCTGCGCGGCGGAGCTGCTCGGCGCCTTGGCCGCCGAGCGTTCCGGGCGCAACCCACCCAAGGGGAATCAGGCGCGATGCGGCTGATGGCGCCGGGAGGAAATCGGGGGACGTGGACACCATCCACCCCGGTGCGGCTTGTAATCGCGTGAGCGTACCTGTGAGAGCCTCCGCGGTGGCCCGATCATCGAGCCCTTCCGCGGCGATCACACCCGCGCACACGCCTTCGAGGCCGCGGTCCCGCAGCTCGCGTTCGCATCTGTCTCGCGCAACACGTGTGACAAGCACGACAGGTAGGCGCGCAGCGAGTCGGCGCAAGGCCGTTGTGTTCGCGTCGTTCCACAGGGGAGCATCCAGATCGTCCGTAGCGACGACAATCGTGCCCGGGCGCATCGCCTGTTGAAGGCCATGTGTCAGGCGCGTCAAGGATGTCGCATCGCCCGGGCAGGTGATGCGTAGCGCGCGGTCCAGGCCAACGCCGGGCTTGTATCGTCGAACCCCGATGCCAAGACTCGCCAATGCTCGCCACACCCAATCCGCGTCCGCGAACTCTGCGAGAATGAAATTGCCCTGCGAAGGCAGCGGGTTCGCTCCAAGCTCGCGTAGGAGCACCCCAAGCTCGCTCCGTTCCGCGCGCACCCGCGACACCACACCGGGCAGATAATCCGCAGACCGCCGCAACGCTTCCGCAGCGACCGCGAGGCTCAGCGTCGACACGGGGAAGGGCGAACCGTGAGCTCGCAGCGACCCGATCACGTTCTCGCTCCCCAGCGCGTAACCGACTCGCAGACCCGCGAGGCCGTAAGCCTTCGAGAACGTTCGGATGACGACCGCATTTGGCAACTCAAGCGCGGCCCGCGTCAGGTCCTCATCGGCGAACTCGGTGTACGCCAGGTCAACGAGTAAGACGGCATTGGGCGCCGCCTCGGCGAGGCGGCGCAGATCGCTTGCCGAGGCTACCGACCCGGTCGGGTTGTTGGGAGAGACGACCGCGATCATCGCGGTGCGTGGGTTCACCAGTTCCAAGACGCGGTCGACTGGGTACGGCCCCGGGTTCCACGGCGTTGGAGCGACGGTCGCGCCCGCCTGCTGGGCGTAGCGGCCGATCATCTCGAACGTGGGCGTGGGCAGGATCAGCTCACGGCCTGGAGTGAGAAATGTTCGGCACGTTCGGTCGATCGCCTCGTCGCCGCCCGCAGTCACCAGCACGCGTGCGGGGTTCAACCCGAGGACCGCCCCGAGCTGCTGCTCGAGCACGATCGGCCCGGCGTAGCGACGCGTCGCATCGCTGGGCAGCAGGGCGGCGAGACGGGCGACATCGACGCAGCCTCCCGGTCCCTCGTTGGCGTCGAGAAAAAGGTCGATCGCCGCCCCGGTGGTGGGGGTGGAATAGGGGCTGAGCGTCGGCGCGCCGGGAGTTGGGGTCGCGGTGCTCATGGGATGATCTGCGAGAGCTGGGTGACGACGATGTCGGTGCCGCCGCGGGACTTGATTTCGGGGATGAGCGTTGGGAGCAGCGCTCGAGGCACGGCGGCCTTGACCGCGTAGCCGCCCTCGCCGTGCAGCGGGGAGATCGTCGGTTCGCGCATGCAGGGCAGAGCCGAAACAACGCTCTCGAGCGCCGCGCGGGTGACGTTGACCTCCAGCATCACACGGCGGCGTGCCTCCAGCACCGAGGCCAGCAGCAGCACCAGCCGATCAATCGCGGCCTTGCGGGTCGGATACTTCAGGGCGGATCGGCTTGCGTACAACCGCGTCGAGGAACGCATGATCTCGTCGAAGACGATGAGGTTCTGAGCCCGCAGCGTCTCGCCGCTGGCGGCGATGTCGACGATGCAGTCCGCGTCCTCGGGTGGGAAGACCTCCGTGGCGCCGTATGAGCGCACGAAGCGGGCGTCGTAGCCGCGGGCCTGGATCCAGCCGCGGGTGATGCGCTCGTACTCGGAAGCGATAACGATCGGACGCTGGGGCAGCTTTCCTTCGACCAGCAGCGGCGCCGGGGCGGCGGCCACGAGCTTCACCGAATCGAGCTCGGTGTCCAGGACCTCGACCACATCGGCGTTGAGCTCCCGGACCCAGTCGGCGCCCGCAAAACCGACATCGCGCGAGCCGGCGGCGAGCATCTCGATCACGCTCTGAGGCTTCAAGATCTTCGCGTCGATGCCGGGAAGCGAGATCTGCGGCCGATAGCCTCGGCTGCCCACGCGGACGTGGATGCCCGCGTCCGCGAGCAGCGCGAACACGCCCTGCTGCATGCGGCCCTTGGGCAGGGCCAGCCGCACGTCGGCGGATGCCGTCGGCGCATCGGTGGTGCGGGGTTGCTTGGAGAGTTCTGTGGCTTGATTCTGCGGCATGATCGCTCCCATGCCGGACTCGGCCTTCGCCCGCGTTCCCGACCCGTTCAGGCCCGAAACACAAGACGCCGGCACGAGGCCGGCGTCGTCTGGATTTGCTGGACGTTACTCGCAGCGCACCATCAGCCGGCCTTGGTCAGGGCGTGGTGATGGTGATGATGGAACTGCTGCGAGGTCACGGAGAGATGATAACGCTCTTCTGTCCGCGGTCAAGTCCGCGGGCGAGTGAGCTCATCGAACCTTCGATTCCCACAAGTGCGCTGCCGCGGCCCGGGCGAGATCGGCGGCGAAGACCTTGGCGACGCTGTCGTACTCGTAGTCGTCGTTCCCAAGGACTCCCCCGGCGCACGCCCACAACGAAAAGCTGAGCGCGAACGCGTCTCCGGCCGTGTTCCAGAGAACGCCCGTGTCGGTGACAAATCCGTAGGCCCAACCGAGCTTGTTGGTGATCCGAGCGTTCGGATCCACGGCGTGCACACCCGGGAGCATGGGCTTGGCGTAGTCGTCGGGGTACTGATCGGCGTCGTACCGCGGGTTGACGCTCGCGCGGGGAAGGATCGTCATGCACTCGTGCAGGAACGACAAGTCTTCCGATGCGAGTTGGAGATCTCGTGCCGCCGCGTCGTGCTCCGCGGGTGAACCCCGTGGGTGGAGGCGACAGATCAAGGCGTGCAGATCGGACAGCCGCACGCGGTTCTTCTCCTCGCCGACGGCCGCGAAGTCCATCGGTCCTTCGATACGAACCCCGTCGCGAAAGAAAGCCGAGCCGATCCGAGTTTGGCGAACGTCTCTCGGATACGGCAGCACCGCCCCCACCCGATGGGGGATCTCCAGCCTGGATCCGTCCCGAAGCATCGCCACGATCCGCGGCGTCGTGCGCTGCTGCTCCGGCGAGCGCACGTCGTCCAGTCGATGGTTGATGACGCAGCCTGTGAAGCCTAACCCTTGAAGCTCGGCGTTGATCCCCTCGTGCCCAAGGAACTCGTACAGCCGATTGTGCGGCGGATTCTCCGAAACGATCAAAGCCCGTCGGATGCAGTGGCGGAGCGTCAGCTCGCCGCCCTCGAGGTTGGTGTCGTCGGCGGTGATGGGCTCCGCGTTCTCGGGGAAGAACGCGAGCGGCGTGTCGAGCGAGAACCCAGACCATGCGCCGCCCTGGGCCCGCAACGCTCGTACCCGTCGCAACACGCACAACGCAGCGAGCAGCTTCACCGTGCTGGCGGGGTAGAAGTACTCCGCGTCCGCTCGAAAGGTCTCGGTGGGGGCGTTGAGACTCATGCCCGCGCGAGAGAGGGGCGTGAGGCAGATCTGGAGCCGCAGTCGCTCCGGTGCCTGGAGCACATGCGTCCAACCCGGACCGAGCCGATCGAGAATCTGTCCAAGAGCCGCCACGTGCGTCCTCCGAGCCGCCAGCGAGCGGCGGTGTTCGCGATCATTCATGCACCGCCGCGCCACCGCCCCAGCCACTTGCCCACGATCGCTTGAAGCACGAAGGAGCCCTTCTCCATGCCTGTCAGCCGAGGACGCTTCCAAAGCGTGGTGCATCCCTCACGCTCGACGCGGCGGAGCGTCTCGGAGCCGCCCTTCCAGAAGAGCCAGACCACCGGGCCGAGCCTCGGGCCGAGTTGGCGGTGCAGAGCCGCACTCTCGGCGAACATCTGCGCGGTCCGCCGCACGAGAGGGCGCAGAAGGCGGATGTACGCCACGCGTGCCTCCGGATCGTCCGGACGCGACATCCAGTCGCGCAGCGTCGCGTCCAGCGGCCCGTCGGTCGGGAACTCCTGCGCGGGCAGGTAGATCCGGTCCCGCTCGAGAAGGTCACGCCGCACGTCCTGCCAGAAGTTGATGAGCTGCAGCGCCGTGCAAACCTGATCGGAGAGTCGGAGATGTTGGGCATCCACCCGCTCGGGGGTCGCAGCATCCAGCATCAGTATGATCCGCCCGACCGGGTTCGCGCTGCGGGTGCAGTAGTCGAGAAGCTGGCCCCACGAGTCGTATCGGTGCACCCGCTGGTCCTGTTCGAACGCGCGGATGAGATCGTCGAACGGCTCGAGCGGCAGCGACTTGGTGCGGATCGTGTCCCCCAGCTTTGCGAACACCGGGTTCGTTGCCGAGCCCTGGGCCGCCGCGTGCAGCTCCGACCGGGCCAGGGCCAACAGCTTCAGACGCGTCTCGGTGACTGACTCGGCCGGATCGGTCATCGCGGACACGGCCGCATCGTCGGCCAGATCGTCGATCAAGCGGCAATAGTCGTAGACCGCCCGGAAGTGCGGCCGCAGGTCGGCCGGCACCAGCGGGCTGAGCACGCTGAAGTTCTCCTGCGAACTCGAGGCTGCCGAGGTCGGTAGGCGAAGAGGTTGGGTGCGATCGACGTGCATGGATGGAGCCGATGAGGCGAGCACTGGGAGCAACTGTGGGAGAGAATCCGGCGGTTCTGAGTCGCTTCTGATTCCTACGATGAAGGGCCGTGATGAAACTGATTCTTGCCAATCCCCGAGGCTTCTGCGCCGGCGTCCAGATGGCGGTCGATGTCGTCGCCCAGACCATCTCGCTTCTGCCGGGCGAGAAGATCTATGTGTACCACGAGATCGTTCACAACAAGCACGTCGTCGGCCGCTTTCAGCGGCAGGGCGTGGAGTTTGTGGAGAGTCTCGAAGAGGTGCCCGAGGGCGGGATCGTGGTCTTCAGCGCCCACGGCGTGTCCCCCCAGATCCGTGAACTCGCCCGCGGGCGACGCCTGCAGACCATCGACGCCACTTGCCCGCTTGTCACCAAGGTCCACTCCGAGTGCATCCGTTACGCTCGCCAGGGCTATCAGATTCTTCTCATCGGTCACGCCAATCACCAGGAAGTGGTCGGGACCCGCGGCGAGGCCCCCGACGCGGTCACGGTAGTGGAGAGCGCCGAGGAAGTGGCCCATCTCACGGTGCGTGACGAGTCCAAGCTGGTGTACCTGACGCAGACGACCCTCTCGACCGACGACGCGGGCGTGATCATCGCCGCGCTCAAGAAACGATTCCCGCAGCTCAAGGAACCCCCCAGCAGCGACATCTGCTACGCGACCACCAACCGCCAGCACGCGGTGCGACAGATCGCGCCCGAGTGCGACCTTGTGATCGTGATCGGCTCACGAAACTCGTCCAACAGCGTGCGCCTCACCGAGATCTCCCAGAATGTCGGCACGCCGGCTCGACTCATCGACGATGTGAGCGAGCTTGAATGGTCCTGGTTCACGGGCAATGAGACGGTGATGATCACGGCCGGTGCCTCGGCGCCCGAAGACCTCGTGGCGGACCTCTGCCGCACGCTGTTGCAACGCTTCGGCGGCGAGCTCGAACAGCGGGAGATCTTCAACGAGGACGTCGAGTTCGGCCTGCCGGTGTCGCTCAAGCGGCTGGGAAAGACCCGCGGCGTGGATCTGGAACAGTCTCGCATCCGCGTGGGGACCCCCAAGGTCACCAAGGAGCTCTACGGTGCGGTGGCGCTGACAGTGAGTGCGAAGAGTTAACCGTGCGCCACCCCGCCACCCACATCTTTGACTTCACCCCCGAATCTCTCGCCGCGTGGTGTGAGCAGCGGGGGATGCCGGCGTTTCGGGCCCAGCAGATGCTCGAGTGGGTCTACGAGAAGGGCATCTGCGATCCCGAGCAGATGACGAGCCTTTCGAAACGCGACCGCGAAATGCTCGCGGCCGAGATGACATTCCTCTCCGGCGACACGCTCCGTCACCAACTCGCCACGGACGGCACGCAGAAGCTGCTCGTTCAATGGCGTGACTTCGCCGCCGGTGAAGCGCAGGCCATCGAGCCACAACCAGCGCCCACCGCGGCGTTGCCGATCCTCGGTCAGCCCCGCATCGACGAAGACAGCACGCGTCAGACTGAATGCGTCATGATTCCGACCGAGACCCGCAAGACCGCTTGCATCTCGAGCCAGGTCGGTTGCCCGGTCGGGTGCCGCTTCTGCGCTTCCGGCCTTGGCGGGCTCGACGGAAACCTCACATCCGGTCGCATCGTCGAGCAGGTCTGGCGTTTGTCGCGGCTACAGGATGTCGGCCGCATCAGCAACGTGGTGTTCATGGGCATGGGCGAGCCGCTCAGCAACTTCAAGAACGTGACGGGCGCGATCCGCACGATCTCGGCGTTGTGGGGTCTGGGCATCAGCGCCCGCAAGATCACGATCTCCACGGTCGGTCTGCCGCAGGCGATCACGAAGCTCGCGGAAGAGTTCGAGCTGCCTGTGACGCTCGCCCTCTCGTTACACGCCCCGACCGACGAGATCCGCCGCAAGCTGATCCCGTGGGCGGAGTACACGACCATCGACGACCTGCTCGCCGCCTGTCAGCGGTGGTTTGAGAAGACAGGTCGCGAGATCACGCTTGAGTACACCCTGCTCCGCGACGTGAACGACCGCCCCAAGCACGCCGAGCGGCTGGCGGAGATCGCCAAGACCATCCGCGCCAATGTCAACCTCATCCGCTACAACGAGGTCAACGGCATCGAGTTCGAGCGCCCTCGGAACACCGACGTGCTCGAGTTCCAGAAGATCCTGCGGAATCACAGCATCAACGTCCACATCCGCGCCAGCCGCGGGCGCGACATCGCCGCCGCGTGCGGCCAGCTCCGGCACGAAGCCGCGGGTGCGGCGTGATCGGACTCGCGGCAGAGGCACCAAGCGTCGTGTCCGCCGCGTGGAGCGACACGTTCACGCAGTTCTCGGCTTTTCACCTGCTCTGCGCCGCGGTGTGTGCTGTGGCCGTGGTCATCGTGTGTGGCGTCGGGCGTGGCCTGCTCCTGCAAGGCCAGGTTGCCCGCGAGTCGCGCTTCTGCTCGGCGCTGGGCGGCTCGACGGGTGTGATCGCGATCGGATACACGGCGTACTTCCTCGCCCCGTCGAACTTCAGCTGGCAGAAGAGCCTGCCGCTGCAGTTCTGCGATCTGCTCGTTCTGCTCGCGCCGCTGGCGCTGCTCACGAGCGTGCGCTGGATCCGCACGCTCGTGGTCTTCTGGGGCATTGGTCTCTCGACACAGGCGTTCGTCTCGCCGATCGTGCACGTGGGCTACACGCACACTTACTTCTGGCTCTTCTGGGGATCACACCTCGCCATCGTCATGGCCGCCGCGTACCTCTTGAGCGTGCACCGCTACCGCGCGACCGGGCGCGACCTGCTGACGGTCACGGTGGCAATGGTCATCTACACCGCGGCGATCGTTCCTCTCAACATCGCGATCGACGCGAACTACGGCTTCGCGGGCCGCACGAAGCCCGAAGCCGCCACCGTCATGGACGTGCTAGGCCCCTGGCCGCTGCGGCTGGTGTGGATGTTCCTGATCCAGCAGACAATCATGGTCGTGTTGTGGCTTGTGCTCCGCGAGCGACCGGCGACGCGGCCTATCGCTTAGACTCCTCCCATGCTCGTCCTGTGCCTGCTGCTCATCCCGGTGGCGTTCGCGATCAGCGCCCCGCTGTGCGCCGCGCTGGTGGGGATCGGGCACCGGATGCGCACCTTCGACGGCGGGGGCGTGGCCGGCCAGATCAAGGAAGCTCCCCGACGGGTGCCCAACACCGGCGGCGTCGCCATCTTCGCCGCGATCGCGGGGCCGCTCCTGGCCGTCGTGCTGCTCGCGGCGTTCACGCCCCAGGTGTTTCCGAGCGCCGCCCTGGGCACCCTTTCCTTTGTGACGCAGAAGGCCGAACTGGCCCTCGTCTTGCTGACAAGCCTGCTGCTGCTGCACCTGCTTGGTCTCGTGGACGACCGCAAGCCCCTTCCCGCGTGGCCCAAGCTCGTGCTCCAGGTCCTTCCCGCGATCGCTGTGCCCCTGTGGACCGACACACGTCTGCTGACGCTGATCGACCCCCACGTGGGCGGCCCGTGGTTGTCGATTCTCATCACCGTCGCGTGGTTCATCGTCGTCACCAACGCGATCAATTTCCTCGACAACATGGACGGCCTCTCCGCCGGGCTCAGCGCCATCGCCGCCGGGGCGATGCTGGTCATCACGCTAGAGAAGCGGCAATGGCTGATCGCCGGGTGCCTGGCGCTGCTCATCGGCGGGTGCCTCGGGTTCCTGCTCTTCAACGCCCCGCGGCGGGGCGGCGCGAAGCTGTTCATGGGTGACAGCGGCAGCCTGGTTCTCGGCTTCGTGCTCGCGTTCGCTTCGGTTCGGATCACCTACTTTGATCCCGGCTCTCCGCAGGGCTCGCACGCGCACGCCGTGCTCATGCCGCTCGTGGTGCTCGCGGTGCCGATCTACGACTGCACCGTGATCACGCTGGTCCGCCTCTGGAACGGCAAGTCGCCCCTGGTCGGGGATCTCAACCACGCGTCTCATCGCCTGGTCCGACGCGGGATGTCAAGGGCCGGGGCGGTGTACCTGCTCTGGGGCATGGGCGTCCTCAGCGGCATCGCCGGCCTGGCGCTGACGCGCAGCGAGCCAGCCGTGGCAATGGCGATCGGTGCCGGGACCGTCGCGATGCTCGGCGTGCTCGCGTTCCTTGAGTACGCCAGCCGCGGCTCCATGGCCCCGACTTTGCCCGAACGTTCGATCGGGGGCGGCACGTGAGCACCGGCGCGATCGATCGCGAGGCGATCCGCTTACGACTCATTGAACGGCTCAGCGCCGTCTTCGTCGCCGCCATCCTTGCCCTCGCGATGCTCAAGGCGACTACGCCTTCGGTGGCGTTTCCGGGGTGGGATCTCGATCCAGCCGTCATCGCCGGGCCGGTGATCGGCCTCGGACCCACGACCACCCTGGGGATCGACATCGCGATCGTCGCCCTGAGCGGCGCGACGCTGTCTCTGTGCGCCGCGGCAGGAGTTGGCGTCGCTATATGGCGATGGGCGCTGCTGCTCACCGGGCTGGCCTCTATCGCGTGGCACGCACGGCTGGCGCCAACTGCTGCCCAAGATCACATGACGCTCGGTGCCTCCTGGGCCGCCGCGATGAGTGCGTGCGTCGCGCTGTCCGCGACGGCGCGCTTCGCGGGCGTCGCAAGGCTCGCCGCGGGCGTGCTGCTGGGCGGTGTCGCCTTCCTGGCCCTCAAGGCCGGCGTGCAGGTGTTGATCGAGAACCCGCAGACAATCGAGATGTTCAAGGCCAATCGCGAGTCGATGCTCGCGGCTCAGGGCTGGACGCCCGATTCCTTCGCCGCCAGGGCATTCGAGCGACGCCTCTACGACGCGCCCGGCACAGGCTGGCTCGGGCTGTCCAATGTGCTGGCCACGGCCGGCGCGTGCGCCGCCGTGGCATCGATCGCGCTCGTGATGACGGCTCGCCGCGTGTCCGTCGCGACGCTGTTGGCTCTCGTCTCCGGCGTCTCGATCCTCATCTTCGCGGGAAGTAAAGGCGGCTGGGCGGCGGCCGCGCTCGGTGTCGCCGCGATCGTGGTCTGGCCGTGGCTGCGACGCACGCCGCGCGTTGCCCCGTGGGTGCTGCTCGCCTTGCCGCTGCTCGCCCTCGCGGCGGTGGGGCTACGGGGCATCGTCGGCGAGCGGATCGGTGAGCTCTCGTTGTTCTTTCGTGCCCAGTACCTCGCCGCGGCGGCACGCATCTTCGTCGAGCACCCGCTGCTGGGTGTCGGCCCCGCGGGGTTCAAGGACGCCTACCTGCTCGCCAAGAGCCCGCTCAACCCCGAAGAGATCACAAGCCCGCACAGCGTCTTCTTCGACTTCGCCGCAACGCTCGGCATCGGCGGCCTTGCTTGGAGCGTGCTTCTGTTGAGCCCGTTGCTCGGGACAAGACGGCTCGGCGAAGCGGCCCGCGATGACGCGACGGACTCCTCCATTGACGAATGTCGCACCCCGCTACGACTCGCCCTGCTCACGCTTGCTGGAGTGACCATCGCCGGATCGTGGGTCGAGATCGAGATCTCCTCGCCGTCCAACGTGCTCGTGCGTGTCGGCGGCTTGCTGATCGCCTGTTGGATCGCGGCCGACGTCGTGCGGCGTGTACCGCTCGCCCATGTGCGATTCGCCGCGGCCTTAGCCGCCGCGGTCGGTATGACCCACGGCATGATCGAGCTCACGCCGGTCCAAGGCGGCTCGGCGTGCCTCCTGCTATGCCTTGTCGGCCTCGCAGGGGCGACCGATCCGGTTCGTGCCGCGCCCGCGCGGTTGGCCGCAGTCCGGGCCGCGCCCGGACTCGCCCTGTGCGGGGTGGCGCTGGCCGCGAGCGCGTGGATCGCCCCGCTCAGCCGTTGGGAATCGCTGCTGCGTTCGGGTGCCGCATCTATGGGTCAGGCGCCCACCTTTATCCGTGCGCTGACCGAGGCTCAGGACCCCGGCTTCCGTGCGTTGGTGCTGCGCCAGTTGCATGACGCGACCGGTGCGGCGGTCGGGAACGACGCCGACAGCATCAAAGCCGCTATCACGAAGCTGAGACTCCAAGGCATGACACGCGGTCTGACAGACTTGGTCGCGGCGATCGCCGCCGCCCCTTCCGACTCGCAAACCCGCGAGTCCGCATCGCGCGTCGCGCTGCAGCTCGCGGCGCTGCACACGTCCGAGTCCTCCGAGCGGCGCGACCTTCGCCAGAGAGCGATCCAGATTGCCGCCGACGCCACAACCCTGCCCTTGCGTCGCGCCGCGAGCCAGGCCTGGCTCGCGAATGTGCTCCGCGGAGCCGCCGATCTGGGGGGCGACCCGACCCTTCGTACCGATGCGCTCCAAGCGCTCGAACGTGCCGCCGCGCTCGATCCGTGGAACTCGCTGCACCCCAGCGCCGCGGCAACCCTCGCGCAGTCCCTCGGGCAGTCGGACACCGCACGCCGTTGGGCCGCGCGGGCTCTTGAACTCGACGCGAACATGCGACTCGACCCGCTGCGTCGCCTCGATCCCGCGGAGCGCACCCGCCTCGAAGCGATTGTGTCCGGCCCCTGATGCGTGTTTCGCGGGGGATGAAACAAGAGAGGTGGGCGTCCCTAGCTCGAACCGTGGGGCGCGGGGCTCGGCCCGCGTATCGACCGCATGAAGCGACAATCACCGCGGAGGCGCGTAGAATCCCCGTCCGGTGTGCGAGGCGTCCGTTTGGGTGTCGCCGCAGCCGGTTCATGTGCCCTTGGGATCGACAGACGACCTCACGCCGCCGCGGCTTGCCCCGGCGCGCGGCCGCCGGAGATGGCCTCATGCCTGCTGAGTTGATGTTGCCGGAGATGGGACTGGAGCCGATGGGCGGCGGATCGCTGCGCGAGATCCAATTCCGCGAGGCCCTTCGCGAGGCCATGTCCGAAGAGATGCGTCGCGACGACCGCATCTTCCTGATGGGCGAGGAAGTCGCTCAGTACAACGGCGCGTACAAGGTCAGCCAGGGCATGCTCGACGAATTCGGGCCCCAGCGCATCATCGACTCCCCGATCTCCGAGAACGGCTTCGCCGGCCTCGCGGTCGGCGCCGCGATGTACGGCCTGCGCCCGATCATCGAGTTCATGTCCTGGTCCTTCAGCCTCGTCGCCGCGGACCAGATCCTGAACAACGTCCCCAAGATGCTCTACATGTCCGGTGGGCAGTGGGGCTGTCCGGTCGTCTTCCGCGGCAACGACGGCGCCGGCGGCCAGCTCGGCTCGACCCACTCCTGGTGCGTCGAAGGCCTCTACGCCAACGTCCCCGGCGTCAAGATCGTCATCCCCAGCAACGCCTACGACGCCAAGGGCCTGCTCAAGACCGCGATCCGCGACGACGACCCGACCTTCTTCCTCGAATCCGAGCGCATGCTCGGCGACAAGGGCCATGTCGCCGCGGGCGAGTACACGATTCCCTTCGGCAAGGCCGCGCTGCGCCGCCAGGGCAGCGACTGCACCGTCGTGTCGTTCGGCCGCCCGGTGAACTTCTGCATCGACGCCGCGGACGAGCTCAAGAAGGAAGGCATCCACGTCGACGTGCTCGACATGCGGACGATCCGCCCGCTGGACATCGACTCGATCCTCGACAGCATCAAGAAGACCGGCCGCATCGTGGTGGTGGACCAGTGCTGGCCCTTCGCTTCGGTGGCGTCGGAAGTCGTGACCCAGGTCTGCGAACGTGGGTTTGATTACCTCGACCACCAGCCGCTGCGTGTGAACACCGAGGACGTGCCGACGCCATACGCGAAGAACCTGGAGGCGCTGTATCTGCCGCACAAGGGCAAGATCATGGCGGCGGTGAAGAGCAGCCTTGGGAGGCTGTAAAGCTCAAAGCAGCAAGGCGAGAAAGCTCACATCGGAAGGAACCGGCGAGCCCGTGGCTCAGGCAAAGGTCAACATCCCGGCGAGACTGGCATACGCGGAGACGCTTCGGCACCTCGCGTCGGGTTTGATCACCGTTGACGAGCACGAGGCTTCCTACTTCCGCATCTCGCGTTTCTACGGGTCCGACGTTCTGGTCGATGCAATCTGGGACGCCGCGTCGAACACCGCCGGTGTTTTCTACTCTGGGAGACTCAAGGGTCGTTACGCCATGTCGCGGGTGACGCGGCGACATGTTGCTCAGTGCGTCCTCCTGCTCCGGTCCTCGCGGATCACAGAACCTGCCGTAATGAGTGAGGCGACTTCAACGAACGATGCATCACTCGCGATCGGACTTTTATCGCTTTCCTCTTGGCTGCTTTTAGTGATCGCCCCAGTCATCCTCATGTGTGCTGGCTTTGTTGGAACCGGATTTCTTGTCGCGATCGCGTGGATCATGCTGGGCTTCGGGATTGCGATTGCGAACGAGATTTGTTGGGATCGCGAGAGACGCCAGCACATCGATCCGCCGTTTGACGTCTTGCAACACTGGCCCTTCTCCAACCGCAACGCCCTCACCGCCGCCCGTCAGCGCCCGACGTACCTTTGCGGCGTTCGTTCCGTTTCCCTCGCCTGAACTGACAGAGATTGCACCATGCCCATCAAGATTGAAATGCCCCGTCTCTCCGACACCATGCAGGCCGGGACGGTCGTGAAGTGGAACGTCAAAGAAGGCCAGAAGGTCAAGAGCGGCGACGCGCTTGCTGACATCGAGACCGACAAGGCCACGATGGAGCTTCAGTCTTTCGAGGACGGCACGGTCGCGGTCATTCCGGTGCCCGAGGGGCAGAACGTCCCGATCGGCACCGTCATACTCGTGCTTGCTGGCGCGAGTGAAGATATCGCGTCGGTGAAGTCGCAGTTCGCCGCGGGTGGTTCGACCGCAGCGGCTCCTGCTGCCAAGGCCGTCGCCGCGGCCGGTGGGTCCTCGACGCAGGCTCCGGCCTCCGGCGGCTCGGTCGCGGTGCTCGATGCTCCGGCTTCGAACGGCACCAGCCACCCCAACAACGGCGGTCGCATCTTCGCGAGCCCACTGGCCAAGAAGATCGCCGCGGAATCCAACGTCGATCTCGGCTCACTGCAGGGCTCCGGCCCCGCGGGCCGCATTATCCGCAAGGATGTCGAGGCCGCGATCAGCTCCGGCGCGACGAGCGTTGCCGGGCGCATGGCGTCGGGCGCCGGCTCGGCCCGCGATCTCGCCACGCGCGTCGAGCAGCCCGCCAAGCCGAACCGCAACGCGCCCGCCGTCCTGCCGTCCGTCGGTGCAACGCTCACGCCCCGCACGATCCAGCTCTCCAACATGCGTAAGACCATCGCCAAGCGATTGGTCGAGAGCAAGACCACCATCCCGCACTACCAAGTCAGCGTCGAGGTCGACATGGACGCCCTCGTCGCCCTCCGCACCCAGCTCAACGAACAGCTCGGCACGCAGGGCGTCAAGCTCAGCGTCAACGACTTCCTCGTTCGCGCGTGTGCTCTGGCGATGCACCAGCACCCGTACGTGAACGCGAAGTGGGTCGGCACGCCCGGCAACGAGACCATCGAGTTCCTCGGCGAGGTCAACGTCGGCGTCGCGATCGCACTCCCCGTGGCCGAAGACGGCAGCGGCGGCGGCCTCGTCGTCGCCACGCTCCGTAACGCCGATGTGCTGGGCCTCCGCCAGATCAGCGGCGAGACCAAGCGGCTGGCCGACAAGGCCCGCAACAAGGGCCTCTCCGTCGAGGACATGTCGGACTCGACCTTCACCATCAGCAACCTGGGCATGTTCGGCGTGGACAACTTCACGGCGATCATCAACCCGCCCAATGTCGCCATCCTCGCCGCCGGCGGCGCGATCCAGAAGCCCGTTGTCAAGAACAACCAGATCGTCCCCGGCCATGTGATGAACATGACCATGAGTAGCGACCACCGCGTCATCGACGGCGCGATGGCGGCTCAGTACCTCGCGACGGTCAAGAGCCTCCTTGAGAAGCCGGCGACCCTGCTGGTGTGATGCGATGAACGACGGACGCCCGAGCTACTCCGAAGGCGTGCTGTGCATCCCCGGACAGCAGGGCATCTACGCGACGCTGACCCTGTCAAATCACCGAGGCGATCTCGAATGCTCGACATTCGAGTTTGGCGTTGACATTCCGGGCGTAGTGACGGCATCGGGCCGCGCTGCCCATATGGAGGAGCATTTTCACCTCGCGTCCGCGTGGACCGACATGCCCATCGAGCGGCACGAGCGATTCAGTTCGGAGGAGCGGACGTCGGAGGACCACGAGTTTGCGCTGCAGATCGAGCACGACGGTCGCGGGCACTACGTCATGCGGATCACGCTTCGGCCCTTGGGTGTCGCGAGCGGCGCTTCGGTGTCCGTGGAAGTTTTGGTGGAAGCCGGGTGGGTGCCGCAAGTGTCGAAGTGGTGGGAGCAGTTCTTCCGTCACCCCGTCGCGATAGGTTCGCTGAGCTAGCGGACGCATCGGGTTCCACTGCCCAACCGGCTCGGCGGTCGGGCAATGAAAGTGCGGGGGCACCTGCAGTTGATTCGTGTGCCCGGCCGTCGCGCGTGCGTCGCACTGCCCGGCCCAAAGCCGCCGGCCAGTGGCACTCGACATGATCACATTGATCTAGAACCCACCCGCCGACATCCACTCGCTCGGCTTGCACTCCATCGCCCCGGCGATCGCCAGCAGGGATTCCAGGCTCGGCAGGTGCGTGCCGCGCTCGATCGAGCTGAGTTGGCTCACGCTCACCCCGCTGACGTCGGAGAGTTCCTTGAGAGTCCAGGCCTTTTGGGTGCGTGCGAGGCGGATGTGCTTGCCGAGTTCGGCCCGCAGGCGGTCCTGCGGCCGCTGCCCGAGCCCCAGCGTCGCCGTCGCCTGTGACAGCACCCGACGCAGCTCGGTCAGCGAGAACGGCTTGGCCAAGTAGTCGAACACGTCGCGCTTGAACGTCTCCCGCATCGAGTCCATCGATGGATACCCGGTCACGACCACGACCGCAAGCTTGCTCCATCGCTTGCGGATCTCTTCCAGAACCGTCTCGCCCGATTCGCGGCCCATCTTGATGTCCAGCAGCACCAGGTCGGGCAGCCGCTGCTCGCAGGCGCTGAAGAACTCCGCTGAGTTCACGCACGCCCGCACGTCGTGCCCATCCGCTTCCAGCACCGAGCGGATGTACTGCCGGAAATCCTCGTCATCGTCGAGGCAGACGATCGACAGCCGCGGCGGCGTTGGCAGAGCAGAGATGGACTCGCTGGGTGTCATTGGTGTGTCACGGCGGAGTCGTGGTCGTATCAGGGTGACGATCGCTGCTCGCCAGCGTATCCGGAAGCGGCCTCCACCGCACGCGTGCTGCCCTGGGGCAGGAGTATCTCAAAGACCGCGCCCACCGACGACTGATCCGGCCCCGCGATGTTGCGTCCCAAGAGCATCCCGCCGTGCTCGCGGACGATGCCCTCGGCGACCGCCAAACCCAGCCCCGTCCCGCGGCTGTCGAGGCGCGTGCTCGCGAACGGCTCAAACAACCGCGACAGGATCGCCGGATTGATCCCCGGCCCGTTGTCGCGGATCCGCAGGCTCACCCAGCGCTGCCCGTCTTTCTCGGTTTCGTCCGCCTCGACGACGATCTGAGCCGCCCGCGTCGAAGGCGTCGCCGCGATCGCGTCCGCCGCGTTGCGGATCAGGTTCACCAGCACCTGCGTCATGCGATCGGGGTCGCACACCGTGGCAAGCCCGGGTGGCACGCGATTCTCAAGCGACGGCATGCGGATCGAGCGGTCCAGTCGCACCAGTGTCGCCGCCTCTTCCACCAGCGGGGCCAACGCCGTCTCCCGCGAGCGCGGCGGGCGCACGCGGGCAAAGTCCAGCAAGCTCTCGCTCAAGCGTTCGAGCCGCTGCACCACCCGCAGCATCAGCGTGGCCCGCGCCGGCTCGACCGGCTTGGACGGGTCCTGGGCGATCTGCTCGACGCTGCCCTTGATTACCGCCAGAGGCGTGTTTAGTTCGTGCGCGATCCCCGCCGACATCATGCCCAGGCTCGCGAGCCGGTCCGCGTCCGCCAGGTTTCGCTGGGCAGTCTCAAGCAGGTAGTTCTTCTTCTTCAGGTCGCCGGCCGCGGCTTCGAGTTGACCGAGCGCTTCATTCAGCGCCTGCTGGTTTCGCCGCAGCGCCCGGATCGAGTCGTTCCGCGACCGCATGATCTCGCCCAGTTCGTCCTGTGGGATGTAGATCTCCGGCACCAGCTCCTCGTCCGTCGCCCGGTTTTCCTGCACCGCGCGGTCGGCCGCGAGCACACGCCGGATCGGGTCGTACACCGCCTGAGGCAGTACAAAGATCTCGAGCGCCACCACGACCAACGCATAGACAACCAGAAGGGCGATGAGCGTGAAGATGTAGAGCCCTGTCACCGCCGTTCGCGCCGCCGGGCTCGACGTGGAGAGCGCGATGTACCGGCCCTCGCTCGCCCCCGGCGGGGTCACGAACACCGCCGCGGATGCTTCCCAGGGCGGAGTCTCCAATTCCAGCACCCGCCCGGGCGTGGTGCTCGCGTTCACCGCCAACTCGCGCGGGATCTCGAGTTCGCTCGCCGAGCCTTCCTTCACCACCACGTGCGGCCGAGTCCGCAGAAACTCCACAACCCTGGGCGCCTGCGTGGTACGGGCGGTCGAAAGTTCGGGGACCAGCGTGGAGAGCAAGTCCATCGAGGCCTGGCTGTCCGCCCTGTCGAGGATGCGTGCGATCGCCGGTCGGATCGCCACCAGGAGAATCAGCGTGAGCGCCAGTGAGAAAAAGGTGTGCAGAACGAAGAGCTTTTTGCGGATCCGCATCCCCGCCAGCAAGCCCCGCCCCGCTTCGCGGCTCGGGACAATCCTCGTGATGATCCGCGCCGGCGGCCGGGACCGCGGCGGAGACGAATGGCTTGGGGTATCGCGAACTGACATGCGTCACGCAAGTCTACGAGCCAAGCGAGACCCGGCCCGTGCTCCGCGGCGGCTTCGTCTTGCGAACTAAACTCGCTCCCATGTCTGATCGGCCTCCATCCCAGCTTCGCCCGGCCCGCGGCTCGCGGCCGCCCGCCGGGCGAGGCCCGATCGACCCCGTGCGCGATCGTGTCACCGGCCTTTTGGCGTCGATGGTCGCGTCGTTCCCCGATCTCCCGCTCAGCGCTTCGTTCGACGAGTTCGAAGGGCGCGACGCCGCGTTCGCACACGCGATGCACGACGCCGTGCTGCGCCGATGGCTGACGCTCGAGTTTCTCATTGGCCTCGGGCTCGACCGTCCGTTTCGATCGCTCGAGCCGGGTGTGCAGGGCGTGCTGCTGGTAGGGGCAGCTCAGATGGTCCTTCTCGACAAGGTCCCGCCGCACGCAGCCATCGATCAGAGCGTGCACATCGCCAAGGCCCGCGTTCGGGTGGGTGCCGGCGGTCTCGTGAACGCGGTGCTCCGCCGGGTCGCGGAGCTCTGCGCCGAGCGCATCCCGCGGGGCGACGATTGGCGCACCCGCCTCGACGCGGTGCCTCTTCCCGACGGACGCTCGTTGCTGCTCACGCGTCCGTGCCTCCCTCCCGACGAAGCCAAACGGATCGCGATCCTCACCAGCACCCCCAAGCCGCTCTTCGACAAGTGGGTGCAGGCCTTCGGACTCGACGCCGCGGCGGCGGTCGCGCTCAAGGGCATCGGCCCCGCGCCGACCATCGTGAACACCGAAGCCGCGACGGCGGCGCTCGCCGACGCCGTGAGCGCCGGCGACCTCACGCCCCATCGGCGGGAGCACGCATCGGTCTGGCGGGGCGAGCGCTCCGCCCTGGCCCCATGCCTCGATCGCTGCGGCATCTGGGTGCAGGACCCGGCCTCGGCGGAGGTCGTGCGCACGGTCGCACAGGCCAGTGGGACCGACGCCGCCGACGCGCGTCTGGTCGTCGACCTGTGCGCCGGGCAAGGGACCAAGACCCGCCAACTCCTCCGCGCCTTCCCGCATGCCACGGTGATCGCGTGCGAAGTAGACGACGATCGCCTCGCCACACTCCGACGCGTCTTTGCCAACGAGCCCCGCATCCGCGTGCTCCACGCACAGCACGCGCCGCGGGCCTGCCAGGACGGCGGCGTCGGCGTCGCGGATGCCGTGCTGCTCGATGTCCCCTGCAGCAACAGCGGCGTGCTCAGCCGCCGCGTCGGAGCCCGCTACCGGCTCGACGCCAAGGCCTTGGACGAGCTGGTCCGGTTGCAGCGCGAGATCCTCGCCACCGGGCGGTCATTGCTGCGCCCCGGAGGTCTCTTGGCCTACTCGACCTGCAGCCTCGAACACGAGGAGAACGAGGGCCAGCGCGATCACATGACCCGCGCCATGGGTTGCACGCTCATGGTCGACCGACGCTCCATGCCCGAGGGCTCACCCGGTGACGACCCCGCAGGCTGGAACGACGGGTCGTACGTGGCGGTGGGCCGAGCCCCCGTCTGACCACTTCCGCGGCGGAAAGTCTCGCGGGTCCGGGCGTACACTCCCGCCCTGTCGACCGCGGCCCAACCGTACCTCCTTGTGACCGGCGCATGAACCTCCTCGACATACTCCGACTCGATTGCATCCGCGCCCCGCTCGTCGCGACCGACAAGCGTGGCGTCATCAACGAGCTCGTCGACGTCTTGGGCGCCGCCGGCGCCGTCTCCGATGTCGCCGCCCTCAAGGACGCCGTCTGGACCCGCGAGCAGACCCGCACTACCGGCATCGGGCACGGCCTGGCCATCCCCCACGGCAAGTGCCCCGGCATCAACGGGCTCGCCATGGCCATCGGCAAGCCCGCCGCGCCCATGGAGTTCGAGTCCATCGATCGCCAGCCGGTTCGCTTCATCGTCCTGCTCGCCAGTCCGCCGGACAAAACCAGCGATCACATCCAGGCCCTGGCTCAGGTCAGTCGCCTCATGATGTCCGAGGCCTTCCGCGAGCGCCTCTACGCCGCCAACAGCCCTCAGGAGGTGTACGACCTCATCCGCAGCCAGCAGGCGGCGACGCCGGGGCGGGTGTGATGTCGGCCGGGGCGATGACGGCATCTCCGGACATTTTCGCCCCCATGGCGACCATCGAGCAGGCGCTCGATCGCTACGTGGCCGCCCTCAAGGTCGGTGACCGCCTGCGCGACGCGATCGCCTACTCGCTCCTGGGGGGAGGCAAGCGACTCCGCCCCGTGCTTGCCTGTCACGCGTGCGCCGCCGCCGGGGGAGACCCCCACGACGCCCTCGCCGCCGCCGTCGCAGTTGAATTGGTCCACTGCTTCAGCCTCGTTCACGACGACCTGCCCGCGATGGACGACGACGACCTGCGCCGCGGCAAGCCCACGCTCCACAAGCACGCCGGTGAAGCCATGGCCATCCTCGCCGGAGACGCCATGATGACGCTGGCGTTCGATCCCATCACCAGCGGCGTCGTGAATCCCAAGCTCGCCGGCGAGCGCGACGCGGCGATCAGCCACCGCCTGGTCCGCGAGCTCATGACCGCGACCACGGGCATGATCGTGGGTCAGGTTTACGACACCATCCCCGGCGCCGCCCCGGGGCTCGAGCCGCTGTTCAAGGTGAAGGAGATTCACCGCCACAAGACCGGCGCCTTGATCCGGGCCTCGTGCGTGATGGGCGCGGTGTGCGCCGAACTCTCGGGCGTGGACACCAAGCTGGTCGAGACCCGCCGCGCCGCGCTCGCCCGTTACGGCGAGACCATCGGCCTCATGTTCCAGATCGTGGACGACGTCATCGACGAGACACAGTCCGCCGAGCACACCGGCAAACGCACCGGCAAGGACAAGGACGCTGGGAAGCTCACGTACCCACTGGCCTTCGGCGGCGGCGCTGCGGGCCTCGAAAAGTGCCTCGCCGAGATCCGCCGCTTGCGTGAAGAGTCCCTTGCACATCTCTCCCCGCTCGGAGCCCCGGCAGAGCCCCTGCGGGCGTTGTGCGACTTCCTCGCGACCCGCACCAAGTGACTCGGACAGGAACCGGGCGCCCTCTGCAGTGAGTTGGTGTGTTGGCGGTGGTCGCGGCCTCCCCGCGTTGAAGGGCCCGAGAACGCCACCTCTCGCATCGAATCGTGATCTTCCGACGAACACAACAGACCCCGGCATCGTTTGAGCCCCAAGATCTCGCTGAGGGATTTGCCCCTGCCTTCCTATCGTTTTCAGTAGGCACAAAGAGCTCCCGGTGAAGATCATCGGGAACTGGGGAACTCGTGGGGGTCGCGGCTTGGCACCGCCGCGGCACGGATGAGCGAACGGACGGACACGATGTCAGACACGCGCAACGCTGCCGGTTCCAAACCCGCCCCTATCACTCCAGCCTCGGCGTTTCCGTTGCTGTCGGCCCTCACCGGTCCGGCCGACGTGCGCAAGATGCCGATCGACCAGCTCCCGGTTCTCGCCGCCGAGATCCGGCGTGCCATCTACGACCAAGTCTCCAAGGTCGGCGGCCACCTCGCCCCCAACCTGGGCGTCGTCGAACTCTCGATCGCTCTGCACTACGTCTTCGACTTCGCCCACGACCGCCTGCTCTTCGACGTCGGCCACCAGTGTTACCCGCACAAGCTGCTCACCGGCCGCTTTGGCCTGCTAGAGAACCTCCGCACCCGTCAGGGCATGGCCGGATTCCCCGAGCCCGCGGAATCGCCGTATGACCTCTTCCGCGTCGGCCATGACGGCACCGGTATCTCCACCGCCGTCGGCATGGCCCGAGGCGACACGCTCAACAAGGAAGGCTTCGAGCCGTCCGCCAAGCCCGACGGCCGCCGCGTCGTCACCGTCATCGGTGACGCCTCGATCGCCAACGGCGTCGCGATGGAAGGCCTCAACGGCGCCGGCATCCTCAAGCGCCAGTTCCTCGTCGTCCTCAATGACAACGGCATGAGCATCAGCAAGCCCCAGGGCGCGCTCGCCACCTACTTCGACCGTTTGCGCCTCAGTCAGTCCTACGGCCAGTTCAAGAAGCAGGCCAAGGAAGCCCTCAAGAAGGTTCCCGGCGGCAGCGTGCTGAAGGAGGCCTACCACGCCGCCGGCGAGGCCGCCAAGAGCCTCTTCCACACCGACAAGATCGAGGGCGGCTGGTTTGAGCACTTCGGCCTCGTCACCGTCGGCCCGATCGACGGCCACGACATTCCGACGCTCATCGAGTTCCTCCGCGAGGCCCGCGACTTCGATAAGCCCATGGTCTTGCACGTCAAGACCGTCAAGGGCAAGGGCTACGAGTTCGCCGAGAAGGACACCACCCGCTTCCACTCGCCCGCCGCGTTCACCGTCACCAACCCCGACGGCGAAATGGTGAAGGAAGGCTGCCGCGTCGAGATCAAGAGCGAGGGCCGCTCGTTCACCGCCGCCATCGGCGACATCTTACTCGAGACAATGGACAAGGACCTCCGCGTCGTCTGCGCGACCGCGGCCATGCCCGACGGCACCGGCGTCACCAAGTCGCTCAACAAGTACCCTGATCGCGCCTTCGACACCGGTATCTGCGAGAGCCACGCCATGGACATGATGGCCGGTCTCGCGAAGACAGGTTGGAAGCCCTTCTTCGCCGTCTATTCGACATTCCTGCAGAGAGCGTTTGACCAAGCATTCCAGGAAGTCTCGCTGCAAGGCTTGGCCGTTCGCCTGCTGCTCGACCGCGCCGGCCTGGTCGGCGGGGACGGAGCCGTGCACCACGGCTTCTGCGATGTCGCCCTGCTCCGCACCCTGCCCAACGCCGCACTCGTCGCGCCCATCGACGAGCCCAGCCTCAAGGCCGCGATCGAGTTCATGCGGAACTACGACGCGGGCCTCTCCGCGGCACGCTACCCCCGCGACACGGTCAGCCCCCGCTTCGCGAGCGAGCCCTGCCCGCCCTTCGAGCTCGGCAAGGCCCGCTGCCTCACGCCCGAGTTCGCGGGAAGCGACACCGAGATCGACGTCGCCATCCTCGCCTTCGGCACGCCCGCCATCACCGCCGTTGAAGCAGCGGAGAAACTGCAGGGCGTCGTCCGCGTCGGCGTCTGGGACGCCCGCTTCGCCAAGCCCGTGGACACCGCCCTCATCGCCTCGCTTGTCCGCCGCGGCATCCCAATCCTCACGATTGAGGACCACAGCGTGATCGGGGGATTCGGCTCCGCTGTCGTTGAGGCGGCGGCCGAGATGGGCCTCGACAACGCCAAGATCACCCGCCACGGCCTGCCCGACGCGTGGATCCTGCAGGACAGCCGCGCCAAGCAGCTCGCCGAAGTCGAGTTGGATGTGCCCGGTCTCATCCGCTGGATCAGCAAGGCCGCGGGCGGGCCCACCGAACCCAGCGGCGAGCAGATGCGTGCCGCCCGCGCCTCGCGGGCACCCAGGCGATGACGCGACCATAAACTCCGCCCATGCGCCGCCGAGCGTTCCTGATCGTCAACACCGACAAGCCCGAGGCCGGCGAAGCGTCGGGCTTGGTGCGCTCGCTCATCGAGAAGCACGGCACACTCGTTGGTGAAGCCGAGGCTGGCATCGAGACGCTGCCATCCAGCGCGTCGAATGCCGACCTCATCATCGTTCTCGGTGGCGACGGCACCATCCTCAGCCAGCTCCGACGCTGCGAGCACCTCAACAAGCCGATGCTCGGCATCAACTTCGGCAAGCTCGGCTTCATGGCCGAGTTCGACCTGGGCGCGTTCGCAACCGCCGCCTCCGCGATCTTCACCGGCATCGAGCTCCCCGTCCGCGAGTTCCCGATGCTCGAGGCCCGGGTGGTTGATTCCACCGGAGGTGTCCGATTCTCCTCGCTCGCCGTCAACGACTGCGTGCTCACCGCCGGCCCGCCCTTCCGCATGATCGGCATGGCCATCTTCATCGACGACAACGTCGGACCCCGTGTCAGCGGCGACGGCCTCATCGTCAGCACCTCCACCGGCTCCACCGCGTACAACCTCTCCGTCGGCGGGCCCATTGTCTCGCCTCGTCTCGACGCCATCGCCCTCACGCCCATCGCCGCTCACTCGCTCAGCTTCCGACCCATCGTCGTACCCGCCGACAGCGATATTGAGATCGCCGTCACCCGCGTCAACGACGACTGCCACGGCGGCGGCACCACGCTCGTTATGGACGGCCAGGTGCACACGCTCATCCGCGAGGGCGACGTCATCTGCATCACCAAGCACGCCCGCCCCGCACGCTTCGTCGAGAACCGCAAGTCGTCGTACTGGTCCACGCTGATCCACAAGCTGCGATGGGCAGAGGCCCCCCGACTCCGCGGCGGCGGCGAAACCTGAATCCGATGCGCCGGGTGCCACGGCTTGGCCGCTCTGTGCCATGACGTGTCGACGCGTCGTGATCGAATGACGCAAGAGGAAGATCGGAGCACTATGCACGGGTTGGCTCAGAGCAGACAACCTGTGGCACCCGAGCCCCAGCCTGCCGAAACCCACGCCCCACCCCTCGGTATGCTCTCATCATGCACGACCCACGGATCCTCAAGCTCGCCGACGTCCTCGTCAACTATTCCACTCGCGTCAAAAAGGGCGACCTCGTCGCCATCCGCGGCGACTACAACGCCTGGCCAGCCATCGAGGCGACATACGCCGCCGTGCTCAAGGCCGGCGGCCACCCCTTCCTGGTCATCCAATCTGAGCGGCTTGCCGAACTCATGCTCTCGCACGGCAGCGACGAACAGATCGCGTTCCTCAATCCACTCGACATGGAACGCATCGGGCGCATCGACGTGCAGATCGCCTTCTGGTCGGAGAACAACACTAAGAGCCTCTCGCGATTCCCCAGCGAGAAGATCGCCAGGCAGCAGAACGCCCGCCGCCCGTTCATGAAGGTCTTCATGGAGCGGGCCGCGAAGAAGGAGCTGCGCTGGACGGGCACGCAATACCCGACCAACGCCAGCGCCCAAGACGCCGAGATGAGCCTCGAGCAGTACGCCGATTTCGTCTATCGCGCCGGTCTGCTGCATCTCCCCGACCCCGCGGCCGCGTGGAAGAAGATCAGCGAGAAACAGGAACGCGTCCGCGCATTCCTCCAGGGCAAGAAAGAAGTCCACTTCAAAGTCCCGGCACGCAACGGGCACGACGGCACCGACCTGCGGGTCAACGTCTCCAAGTCCACCTGGATCAACTGCGACGGCCACGAGAACTTCCCCGACGGCGAGGTCTTCGCCGGGCCTCAGGGCGTCGACGGCCACGTGAACTACACCTTCCCCGCCGTTTATCAGGGCAAGGAAGTCGAAGGCGTCCGCTTGGTCTTCAAGGGCGGCCGCGTCGTGGACGCCTCCGCGAAGAAGAACGAAGACTTCCTGATCAAGATGCTCGACCAGGACGCGGGCGCCCGCGTGATGGGCGAGATCGCGATCGGCACCAACTACTCCATCACCGAATTCAGCCGCAACACGCTCTTCGATGAGAAAATCGGTGGCACGTTCCACGCGGCGGTGGGGGCCGGTTATCCCGAGAGCGGCAGCACCAACGAGAGCGGTCTGCACTGGGACATGGTCTGCGACCTCCGCAGCGGCGGCACCATCGCCGCCGACGGCGAGGTCTTCCACAAGGACGGCAAGTTCCTGCACGGGGGCTGGCCGGGGAACGACTAGCGAGGCTCTGAGCCAGATTGGTCATCCGCCCCATCGCCCGGCCTGGGCTCGTCCCATGGCTTGCTCGTTTCTTGCACCCGTGATTCCAGGCGGTTCAGCTTCAACATCAGCGTCTCGAACCGCTGCGACAGATCCTCCAACGCCGCGAGCACGGCTTCGTGGTCGTGCTGGGCGTAAAGCTGCGCCTCTTCCAACCGCTGCAGGCGGGCCTGCACCGAATCGTGTTCGTTCGAGTGATCGCTCACGCCGCATTGTTGCCGCACGAGCCGCCTCTCACCCCTCGCCCGCCACGGGCCGGGCAGACCTCGCTCGGATCGGCTACATTCCTGCCATGGAACGGATTCCTGCTAGCGTCGCCGCCGCTCTCTCCCTGTTCGCGTCCGCCGCCCCGGCTCTCGCCGAGGGTTCCACGCTCGACGTGTCCCCCGCGTCGTTCTCGATGTCTGCCGCCGCCGCGCGGCTCGCGGATGACGCCAAGCCCGCCGTCAAGGCCTTCGGCTCTCCCGGCTGGCAGGCCATCACCGTCGGCGCCGGCGTCGCCTTCTGCCGCACCGACAGCCAATCCGCCACCGACATCAATGGCTCCGTCGCGTGGAACTACTTCCTCGTGCAGGACTTTGAGTTCTCTCTCGAGGGTGCAGGCTGGTACTTCAATCAGCCCGGCGAAGATCAGGGCGGCGGCAGCGCCACGATCGCCTTCCGCTGGCACTTTGTGAACAAGAAAACCTGGTCGCTCTTCGCCGAGGCCGGAGTCGGTCTGCTCGGCGCCGGCGGCGAGGTCCCCGACGGCGGCACCAGCTTCAACTTCCTCCCCCGCGCCGGCGTCGGCTTCACCTACCAACTCACCGACAACGGCCTGCGCCTTCAGGGCGGCGTCCGCTGGCACCACATCTCCAACGCCCGCATCAACGGCGATTCCGCCAACCCCTCACGCGACGGCGTGATGGTCTTCACCGGGCTCATGTTCCCGTTCTGATCCGATCCCCGTTCCGGGGTTCTCAGCTCGCCTTGCGCAGCGGCGCCGGTGCCGGAGCGGCAGCGACCTTTCCGGCCGAGAGGTCGTTCATTACGACCCGATTGCGCCCGGATTTCTTCGCGTTGTACACGCACTGGTCCGCCGCCTCGACCCACGCCGCCGCGGTCAGCCCCGCACCCGTGCTCGAGCCCGCCACGCCCATCGAGACCGTCACCTTCCGTTCCGGATGACGCGGCCAAACCAGCGACTCGATCGTCGAGCGGATGCGGTCGCACAGCGCGTGTGCATCCGCCGGCGGCGTCGCCGGCATGATCAGCACGAACTCCTCACCGCCGTAGCGGCACGCCACGTCGGTCTGGCGGATGCACCGCAGCAGCGTTCGTCCGATGCCCTGCAGCACCGCATCGCCCGCCGGATGCCCGAACGTGTCGTTGACCGATTTGAAGTGGTCTGCGTCAATGAACGCGATCGATAGCGGCCCCGGGTGACGCTGCACACGCGCCACCTCGTCCTGCACACGCTGATCGAAGTACGCGCGATTCCACAGACCCGTGAGCCCGTCGATCTGGGCTCGCTGCGACAGCATCTGCAGCAGCGCGTTCATGCGCAAGGCCGCGCGGATGCGCACCCGCAGCTCCGTGAGCTCAAAGGGCTTGGTGACAAAGTCGTGCGCGCCCAGGTCGAACGCCGCCACCTTGTCCTGCGGATTCGACAACGCCGAGAGGATCACCACCGGGATGTGGTGCGTGGCGGCGTCTTCCTTCATTTTGCGGAGGAACTCGAACCCGTCCATCCCGGGCATGTCCAGGTCGAGCAGCACCAGCGACGGCCGCTGCTTGGCGACCTCTTCGAGGCCCACCCCGCCCGATTCGGCCGAAATGATCTCGATCTCTTCCTGCTTGAGTCTCGCTCGCAGCAGACGGTGCACGTCGGGCGAGTCATCGACGACCAGCACGCGGCTTCGGCTTCCTGAGGTATTGTCAGCGCTGCTCGTCATCCGAGATTCCCGCCGGGCCGGATCAAGTCCCCACCGAGGCCCGCCAGGACCTCTCCAATTGCCTAGGTTTTCGGCTGACCCACCCGTTCTCGTGAGCAGGATTACGCGTCAGGTGTCATCCCGCTGTCGCGCGGCGGCACAAACCCACCAGCTCTTCCACCTGCGAGCGCAGCACCTGCACTTGCTCGCCTGACACGTCTTCGCGGAGGGTTGTCTCAACCTTGGCGGCGCTCTCGCTGATAGGCGAGAAGCCGTAGCCCCCGGCGGCGCCCTTGAGCTGATGAGCCAGGCGACGCAGGTCCGAGAATGACGACGCAGTCAGGAGTGACTCCAGCGTCGCGGCCCGGTTGGGCAGTTCTTGCACGAACTCCTGCACCAGCTCCACCATGTCCGGATCGGACGCGAGCGTGCTGCGCAGCGGCATGGGGGATGTCGGTTCAGCCATCGGTGCCTCCCATGCTCAGATCGGATGAGACTGCGACTCGCTCAATGCACCTTCCCCAAAACCGTGACATTCTCAGACACAATGCGTCGATGCGGCGACGCCAGATTGCCCAGCTTGACTAGCGACGCCCGGCCGATTGCTCGGCCTCCCAGTCCTTGAGGTATTCGTTCGTAAGGTCTTCGAGGTCCTTGGCGTTCACGATCCCGTCGCGGTTGACGTCGATTGGCGACTGGTTCTGCTTGTACACATCGTTGAGATCGAAGCCACCGCTGCGGTTGACGTCGAGGTCGAGCCCGATGTCAACGGTCAGCAGCGTGTGCAGAAGCAGTTGGTCCGAGTAGTCAACGATCCCATCGCCGTTGAGATCGTACAGATGCAACACGCCCGTGAGCACCTGGCGCCCGTTGAAGCACTGCTGCAAGGCCTCGACGCTGCGTTGGTCGACGACGCCGTCCTCGCCGAAGCGGAACTTCGAGAACTCGGCCCTGAACGCCTCCCAGTCAGCCTCGTTGATCGCGTTGTCGCCGTTGTAATCGAGGCGCCGGTTCGTGTTCCCGACCGTCACCGGCGTCCCGCTGTAGATCGATCGAAAGTACTGCCAGTCCATTGCGTCGATCCAGCCGTCCTCGTTGAAGTCGCCGCGTTGCTGCGTGGCGGCGTTGAGGATCCAGTTGCGGATATCGGCCCGCATGGCCGGGTTGCTGTTGAGAGTGGGGGCATCGAACCAGCACCAGTCCTCGATTCCGCGCAGCCGCGCGGTGTTGAGCTGATCGAGAATCGACGGGCGTGTCTGGTTGGTGAGATTGGCCAGTCCCGCCACGATCCGCTTGCCCGGGAGCGCCGCCTGGGCCCGCTGCAGGTCCGTATTGATGGCGCTGGCGGTGGTGAAGTACGACATCACAAAGTACAGCTCGGCCGCATCGCTCGTGCCCCACGACGGCAGGTCGATCATCTTGCTGGTGTGGGTCACGCCGTTCCAGTCGGCGAATGCGACCGCGCTGAAGACCGGGCGGCTGCTCACCGCGTCCACGGCGTTACGTATCTGCACCAACGCCTCGGTCACGTTGCCGCGGTTCCAGCTCAGCCACTGCGAGTCGTACGTCGAGCCGCTGGTGTTCGAGGTCGTGCGTGGGTCGCGCCCGAACTGCTGCTGGAACGCGTTGACCGCCCACGCGTCATAGGACCACGGCGCCCAGCCGTTGGTGGAGAGCGGGAAGAAGTGATAATCGGCTTGGATCCCGAACAGGCCCTTGTAGTTCGTGGCCAAGCGCCCGAAGTAGCCATTGAGTGCCGACCGCACACCCGGGTTGCCGAGGTTCACGAATCGCTGGTTTGCCAGATCGCCGGTGATCGTCACCGCCGGATCGCGGTTGTCCACCACGAAGTCCGGGTTGGCGGCGAGGAATGCCGAGGGATTGGCCCCGAAATCGAGATACCCGGTCTCGCACCACGCGTGGATGCGGATGCCGTAGCGTGCCGCGAGGGTGATCGCGCTCTGCAGATAGTCGCTGTTGAACCGCGCCGGGAAGTTGGGATCGTTGTTGCGACCCGTGTCCTTGCCCCAGTACAGCGTCTCGAGGAACACGTCGGTGATGCCCGCCTGGGCGAGCGCGGAGATGGTCGTCAGAAACCCGTCGGTGGAGGGCGTGGAACTGGCGGTGTTTCCGCCCGGCGGCCGCAGCCATGCGCCGCGGATCGGACGCGTCGTTCGGTACACGGCATTCGCGGGCTGGAGCACCACACCAAGGTGATTCGCCACCGCGCGGAACGACCCGCCGCTAGGCGAGTTCTGCACCACGGTCCCGTTGTCCAGCGTCGCCGAGAAGCTCGTGCTGCCCCCGCCGTCGAGGTTGATCGCCCTCCTCGCTCCGATCGAGATCATGTACGAACCCAGCTCGGACAGGTTGATGCCCGATGACGTCCCGCCGACATCGAACGTGACCATGTAGAGCGTCGTGCCCGCCTGGTTGATGCCGACCGCCGTTCGCGCGGTCCGGGTCGTCGGCTGCACCCGCGCCGTGGCCCCGGTGTTCACGCCGTCGATCACGAGCATCGTGCCCGGGTCGCTGTCGCTGTTGCTCGGCCCCACGCCCGCGACCGCGTCGAAGACGCTCGAATCCGCCGCCGTGATGTAATCGATCTTTGCGAGTTTGTTGCGATCGAAGGTGATCGCCGGATCGGGGAAGGAACCGAATTGCCGCACCGGCGAGATGACGTTGCCGTTGATCGCTGACAGCCCGATAATGTCACCGACCGTGCTGGAAACCGTGCCGTAGAAGTTCGCGTTGATCGCGACGCGGGCACCGGTGTTGGTGCGGAAGGTCGGCGCGGTCATGAGAAGGGAGTCGCCACCGGTGGCCGTCAGCGAGGGCGCCGTGGTCACGATCCGGACCCGCGGACTGGTCAGATCGACCACCGCCTGCCAGCCCCGGGCAGTCGATCCGCCGCCGAGGTTGCGGCTGATCTGCGTGATCGTCAGCTGTCCCCAAGCCGCGGCCGCTAACGAACCCGCCGCCAGCACGACCGCAAGCATCCCACACCGACCGCGCAGGACCGAATCGCCCATGGAACTCATCTCCGTGCTTTTCCCGAGGCCTCCTTTGTATCGGAAGCTGATGCACGGAGCAAGAGGAATGCCGATCAGGTCCTGCCATTCGCTTCGGATCTTCGGCGACCGCACCGTCGCGATGAGCCCCCCGATTTCAGCGGGTCAGCGTTCATCAGCCAGAAGCGATGTTCCGGTCATCTCGGTCGGCTGAGGCAGCCCCATCATCGCCAACGCCGTCGGCATGATGTCGGCCAGTCGTCCTCTCTTGGCTCGCACCTCGGGCTTGAACCAGCCCGAGGCGTCCTGGTCGCCGCGGAGCTTCTTGCCCTTGAACCGCTCACCCACGACGATCAACGGGACGTCGTAGGTCGTGTGGGCCGTGTGCGGGGCGTTGGTCGCGGGATCGAACATCTGCTCGCTGTTGCCGTGGTCGGCGGTGACGATCAGCGACCCGCCCCGTGCGAGCGTGGCATCGACGAGCCGGCCCACGCAGGCGTCCACCGTCTCGCAGGCCTTGACGGCGGCCGGCAGACTGCCGGTGTGCCCGACCATGTCGGCGTTGGCGAAGTTGACGACGATCAGCTCCTCGCAATCCGGGGCCGCGATCCGCCGCAGCACCGCGTCGCGGATCTCCTCCGCCGACATCTCGGGCTTCATGTCGTACGTCTTCACCTTCGGGCTCGGCGGGTTCTCGCGCGTCTCGCCCGGGAACGGCTCCTCGCGGTAGTCGTTGAAAAAGAACGTGACGTGCGGGTACTTCTCGGTTTCCGCGCAGCGGAACTGGTGCAGGTTGCTCGCCTTGCCGGTCTGCTTGCTGATCCACTCGCCCGCGATGTTCACCATCCGAGGCGGCTTCGGGAACGCCACCGCCGACACGAACGGCGTCAACGCCTCCCAGTAATCCGTCATCGTCACATAGAACAGATCGAGCTTGCGGCCACGGTCGAACCCGTTTTTCCCCGAGTCCGGCGAGGGCTTCACCTTCGCCCACTTGTCGTCCGGGAAGACGAACGCGGCCGAGATCTCCCGCGGCCGATCGCCCCGGTAGTTGTAGAAGATGACGCTATCGCCGTCCTTGATGCGCGACGCCGCGATCTGCTCCGGCGTTCCGACTGCCGTGGGAGTGACGAACTCGTCGCCCTTCAAGGTCTCGCCCGAGGGGTTGTCGTAGTAGTGCTGAATCGCCGCGGCCGCCGACGCAGCAGTCGGGACGGGGCCTTCCAGGCCCCGTCCAGTCAGGCAATCAAACGCGATCTGCACCCGCTCCCAGCGGTGGTCGCGGTCCATCGCGTAATACCGACCCATCACGCTCGCGACCCTTCCCACGCCGAGCTGCTTGCACTTCTCTTCCACCGCCTTGGTGAACCCCAGCCCCGTGTACGGCCCGGTGTCGCGCCCGTCGGTGAACATGTGCAGGAACACCCGCGATCCATCGAGCCCCAGGGTCTTCGTGGCCGCGAGAATCGCATACAGATGCTCGAGCAGCCCGTGCACGCCGGCGTCGGAGTTGATGCCGAGCAGGTGCAGGTTGCTGTTCTTCTGCTTCGCGTGCGCCACCGCCGCCGCGATCGCCTTGTTGGTGTGCAGCCCCGTCTCGCACGCCTTGGTCATCACCAGCGATTCCTGCGGCACCACCCGCCCGGCCCCGATGTTCTGGTGCCCGACCTCGCTGTTGCCCATCGTGCCGTCGGGCAGGCCCACGTCCTCGCCGCTGGTCTTGATGAGCGTCCAGGGATACTCACGCATCAGCCGATCGGCGACCGGCGTCTTGGCGAGCTTGACGGCGTTGAAGGAATCGTGCGACGGGTTTGGGTTCATGCCCCAGCCGTCGCGGATGATGAGGACGAGAGGAAAGCGGCTCATACCCGCAGGGTACGCGCGACCAATAGCGAATCCGCGAGGCGACGGGCCGCGCGGAGGGGAAATCGTCGGTTGCGTCGGCGGCTCACCGCGCCAGCCACGCCAGCACTTCCTCGAAGTTCATCGCCTTGCCCGGCTCGCGGTTCTGGGTCCACTTGACCTTCGCCACGCCGTCGGCCGACTGGCCGATCACGACCGTGCCGCGCTGCGAGACGTTGAGGTCCTTCCAGTACAGGCCGTAGGCCTTGCACACCTCGCGGTGCATGTCGGCGAGCAGGGTCTGCTTGAGCCCGAGCTGCTTGGCCCACTCGGCCTGCACCGCGAACGAGTCGCAGGAGATGCCGACGACCTGCGAACCCTTGCTCGACCACTTCGCCATCTCGTCGCTCACGCACTTCATCTCGGTGCTGCAGACGCTCGTGAACGCCAGGGGGTAGAAGCACAGAACCACGTCACCCTTCTTGACGGCGTCGCTCAGCGTCCAGTCGGCGCGGTTCTGATCCTTGAGGGTGAAGTTCGGGGCGATCTCGCCGACGGCAAGGGGCTTTTCGCGGGGCGTCAGGGTGGTGGACATGGTGGCTCCGTCGGTGGGGATGAGGTGAAGGGTGAATGAGTGAGGGGGGATGATCCGCCGCGAGGGTGCGGGCACTGCGTGGACTGCTTGCACACCGCCCCGAACGGCGCGATATGCTATTCCCACGCGGCGGAGCCGCAGCGATTGATCCGCACCCCGATGCAGGCAGGAGGCCGACATGGCACGCTCCAAATCGACACAATCGTCCGCAAAGGGCGGTGCACGCACAGCGTCGAAGGCGAGCAAGTCCAAGGTCGACAGCAAGTCCGCCACCAAATCGGTCAGCAAGCCCGCCGCGAAACTCGGCGCGAAGAGCGGGCGCCCCGCCGTGGTGGTGAAGGTCACCAAGATCCCCTCCAAGGCCGCGAGCGCGGCGGCCGGCAAGGCTCCTTCCAAGAAGCCTGCCTTCAAGCCGCGCCCCGCGGCCCGCGTCGCCGATTCGCTCGAGCCGTTGGACGACTTGGACCTGGAGCTGGACTCCAGCGTCGAAGCCGAAACAGACGAAAACACGCCGGAGCTCGCGGCCAGCGCCACCGCTCCCAGCCGAATCGCTTCCTTGTCGAACCCCATGCCCGCCTCCCGCGCTGCACTGCGTCGGGAGCCCGCCGCAGTGACACCGATCGCACCCATGATGTCCACTCCCCGCGCTCTCCCCGAGACGCTCATCGAGCGTTACGAACTGGTCAAGACCCGCATCGCCGCCGCCGCCAAGCGCAGCGGGCGTCGGGCCGAGGACATCCTTCTCGTCGCCGTCACCAAGTACGCGACCCCGGAGCAGGTGCGCGAGCTGCTCGGGCTCGGGCACCGCGACCTGGGCGAGAACCGCGTGCAGCACCTGTTGCAGCAGGCGGCGATGGTGGAGGAGTATCAGGCACGCCTCAAGACGCTGCCCGCGACCCGCAAGGCGGCCGCCGACGCCGCCGCGACGCTCTTCGACGCGGTGCCCGGAAAGCCCGGCATCCCCGACCCCGCCGCCACCAGCGCCCGCTGGCACATGATCGGGCACCTGCAGCGCAACAAGGCCAAGAAGATCATCGAGTTGGTGCGGCTCACGCACTCGGTGGATTCACTCCGCGTCGCGGAAGAGTTGCAGACGCTCGCCCTCAAGAAGGACCGCGTGATCGACGTCTTGATCCAGGTCAACTGCTCGGGCGAGGATCAGAAGTTCGGCTGCCCGATCCCCGCGACCATCCCGCTCGCTGAGCAGATCGGTTCGATGATCAACGTCCGCGTCCGGGGCCTGATGACCATGGCGGCGTACAGCGACAATCCGGAAGACGCTCGGCACACCTTCGCCCGATGTCGCGAGCTGTTCGAAGAGCTCCGCGCCAGCGGCGCCGTGGAGGGGCCGGTCAACATCCTCTCGATGGGCATGACCGGCGACTTCGAGGTCGCGATCGAAGAGGGAGCCAACTGCATCCGCATCGGGTCGGCCATCTTCGGCGAGCCCCCGGCCAGCAGCGAAGAGGCGGAGAACGATGAGGAGTAGGTCCCAACCGATCGTCCTCGCGGCGACGGTGCTCTCCGTCGCGTGCGGATCGGCCCACGCCCAGATCGGTCCGCAGCCGCCCGCGGCGCCGGCCCCGGGCCAGGCTTCCATCGATGCCGAAGCCAGGCTCGCTGCTCTCGCCGAGGCGTACCGATCCGTTCCCATGCGCGAGAGCGTGACCGTTCGCGTGAAGGATGATCGCGGAAGGACGTCCCAGTCCATCATCACCGTCGCGATCGATCCGGGCAAGACCGGTGCCCCGCGACGCCTCCGGCTGGAACTCGGCCAGCTCATCGTTACTTCGGTGGACCAGCGGGTGCTCGCCTCGACCACGAACGACAACAGCCGCTATGCAGAGTTCACGCTGCCGGATGAGCCTCTGAAGACCGGGCTCGAAAAGCTCTTCCCCGCCCTGGCCCTCCCGCAGCTCGTGCTCGCGGACCGATCCGTCCCCGCAACCGTGGCGGGTCTGCGCGACCTGGGACTCACCCCGACGTCCGAACACGGGCCCGCACATGTGCTGTGGCGGGTAGCCAAGCTCGACCGCGCCTCGGGGCGGCAGGTGATCGAAGGAGACATCGCGGGGGCCTCGACGCCCGGCACGCTGAAGCTCACCGTCGAACGCGGCAGCAACCGGTTGCGATCCGCCGAGCTCACGCTCGAGTCCGGCCCCGTGCGGGCCATCGACGTCAACGTGCGGGCGATCGAGACGACCGACCCGGCGACGTGGCCCATCGACACCGCGGCCCGCACCGCCGTCGATTCCCTCAGCGATCTCACGGGCGACGGCGAATCACTGCGTATCGGCCACGCGGTGCCCACGGTGCTCAACTTCCTGACCACCGCCGGCACGCGGTGGGTAGAAACCAGCGATCAGGTCGCGTCGGTGCTCGTGCTCACCCGCTTCGATACCCGTGCGCTCCGTGAGAGGGCCGATCTGGAGCTGCGCGACGCGACGTTCCGCGAGCTCCGCCGCACCGTGCTTCCCGCGATCAAGCTCCGCGACCAGTTGCAGCTCGGCTCGGAGAACCGCTACAACGCCCGCTGCGTGGCCCTGATCGACGACGCTGACCTGACGGTCTCCCAAGCCGGCCTGCTCTTCCGCCTGTTCGACAGCGAGGACAATCTGTCTGTCCCCAATCCCCGGACCGAGACGCTGCTGCTCGCCGAGAGCTCGGCCGATCTCGATCCTGTGCTCGCCGGCGGAATAGCCTCCGCCGTGATTGTGGACCAGGATCGGATCGTCCGCGGCATCGTGACCGTGGACGATCCTGCCGTCGCTGAGAAAAGAGTGCGGGAGATCCTCGACCGTCTCCCCCCGCCTCGCCCACGCGGCGAGCGCCCGCCTGAGCAGCCGTCACCCGGCAAAGAGTGACTGACTAATGCAAAAGGAAAACACCCGCGATCGCGGGTGTTTGTGTTCGATCCAGCATTATGCAGTCGATCAGCTCGCCTGCGCCCGCGGGTGGGCCCGATTGAAAGCGTCCTGCATGCGTTGCGTCGTGAGGTGCGTGTACACCTGCGTGGTGGAGAGCGACTGGTGGCCCAGCAGCTCCTGCACGCTCCGCAAGTCGGCCCCGTTGTCCAACAAGTGCGTCGCGAAGCTGTGCCGCAGGGTGTGCGGGCTGATGGTGGGATCGAGCCCGACCTGCTTGAGGTACTTGTCGAGCTTGCGACGGACCGAGCGGCTGCTCAGACGCCCGCCGTGCTTGTTGATGAAGAGCGGTCGGATCTTGCGGTCTTGGCTCCAGCACTGGGCGAAGCGTGGGTCGTTCTTCACGAGTTCCGCGTATCGGTTGATGGCGTTGATGGCGTGGCTGCCCAGGGGAACGATGCGTTCCTTCTTGCCCTTGCCACGAACGTGCAGGGCCTCGCCCGCTATGTCCAGATCCTCGATCTCCAGGCCGATCAGCTCGCTGACGCGAAGGCCGGTGGAGTACAGCGTCTCGAGCATCGCGCGGTCGCGACGCCCAAGCACGTCGTTGTCGTCGGGAGCGGCCAGCAGCTTCTCGATCTGCTCGATCGTGATCGCCTTCGGGAGGCGCTTGCCCTGGCGCGGCGTGCGGATCAGCGTCATTGGGTTGGCCGCGGCGAGCGCCTTGCGGTCGGCCCACTTGTAGAACGAACGCAGCGTGGCGATCTTGCGGGCCATCGTAGCGGCCGAGTACTGGTTCTCGCCCAGGTGCGCGAGGAACCCGCGGATCACGTCGGCCGACGCCTGGCAGACCGCGTCGGTCAGCGTCGCGGGCGCGAAGCTCGAACCCGCCATGGTCGGACGCTTGCCGGAGCGAGCGTCCTCGGCGTACTTGCTGGTCGCCGACTTCTCGTGCGACTCATCGGGCTTGATCTTGAACTCGGCGGCCAGGTACTCCATGTACTGGCGCAGATCGGCACCGTAGCAACGAGCCGTGTACGGGCTGAAGTGGCGCTCGTCGCCCAGGTACCGAGTGAACATGTCAACGATCGGAAGGGTGAACATCGGCAACTCTCCGGGCCGCTCAAGCTTGATCCCGTAACCACGGCATCAGGCGCTCTCGGCGGATAACACACGTCGCGAGACGACCGCTGGACCCTTCAATCGGTTCTCGCCCCCAGCGGCTGAACGCCGTCCGCAAGGAAGAACGCAAGTCTTGTCGGACCAGCGTGTTGCTCCGCCATTTATACGGACGAAAACACCCCCCGGTTTTCTCGGACTATGTGGAAAACCAACTGAAACCATGGAAGGATCAGGGTTTACGCGATATTTTTCGGCGTTCGATTAGTTATTGCCCCCGCCTGGCGAGGCGGCAGCCGCGTCCCGGCGGCCCTCCGAATGAAGCCCCGCAGAAGCTTTGGGAGCCGACTTGGGAGCTGCCTCAGCGACCTTAGAAGGCCGCGCCGTGGCCGAAGCCACGCCCAGCCGGATGGTCTCCGCCTGGACCAGGCTGTCGATGGTCCGGTAGGCCGCGAATTCGGCAAATAGGTCCACGCTCTTGAGGTACCGGCGCCAGCCGCTCGCGGTGACCTTGTCCGAGCGCCCCTCCGCGAACGTGCGCACGTCCATCTGCACGGCCTGGTTCTTGCCGTCGAAGAACTCCGACACCGCCGACGCCGGCTCGCCCGAGGACGGCGGCGGCACGATCTCCGTCGGGCTCGACTGCACCGTCCGCGGGTCCACGCCCTGATCCTTGGGCATCGCACGCCCCTGCATCGCTTCGGTGCGGGGAACCAACGCGAGCGCCAGGCCCAGCTTGGGGTCGTACGGCTCGTACGCCGTGATCGAGCCGATGACGAGCGCATCCACGCCGAGCGCGTCGGCGAGCTTGCGGGCATCGCCGGGCGTGCGCACCAGGGGCATCTTGAGCGCCCGCATGGTCTCGATCGTGCGGTTCATCGGGATCGCCCGCACGCCCTTCACCTGCTCCACAGCCTCGACCACACGGTCGCTGATCGCGAGGGCGTCCACGGTGCTGGTGGCCGATTCGTTCCGCAGGGGCGCGACCGCCCACAGCAATTCGCCCTGGGCCGTGCTGTAGGGAGCAATGGTGCTGCGTGGGGCCGCGAGCTCTGGGGCCGATGAACAGCCGTTGAGTGACGCCGTCGCTCCCGCGACGCAGGCGATCCAGGCGACGATTCGAGCATGCTTGGTTTTCAAGACCAGATCCTCCGGTCGGTTGTGTGCTGGTTGCATCCCGAAACAAACAACGCCCGGGTCTGGCCCGGGCGTTGGATCTATCGGCAACCTTGATGAACGGGGACGAATCCCCGATTACTTCTCTTCGGCGGGCTGGGCAGTCTCCTCGGCGCTCGCCTGGGCGTGCTCGGTGGGGACGGCGGCGTGCTCGACGCCAGTACCTCCGCCGCACGCCATCACGGCATTGGCCACGTCCATTGTCCAGACGTTTCCGCGACCGGTCCGGTCGCTGAAGAAGACCACGCGGTTGTTGGCGCCCCAATAGGGCATGAGCGCGACGGCGTTGCCGTCGGTCAGCTTCACACGTGCCGATCCGTCCACCGCCGCCATCCACAGGTCGCTCTGCGTGGGACGCGACTGGTTGATCTCCACGCGTCCCTCCGGAGCGGGGACCTCGGCGTACGCGATGAACTTGCCGTCGGGCGACCAGGTCGGGTTGATCAGGGCCGAGCGCGAGCTGGTGGCGATCGCCATGGCGTTGCTGGTGACGCCGTCCTTGAAGTCGATGGTCCACACGCCAAAGGTGCGGGCGCCGCGCTCACGGGGGAGCTGGAACAGGATGCGGTCAGCGCCGTTGGCGCCGGTGCCCGCGACCGGGCTCCACTCGGGCAGCAGGCCGTAGCCGACGAAGTGCGACGCGCTGGGGTTCGAGGCGTCGGTGACCCACATCTCCCAGCGGTGGGAGACCTCGCCGAGGCGGCTGAAGACCAGGCGGCGCGAATCGGGCGACCACGACGGGTGCAGGTCGTGCGCGCTCGTCGAGGTGATCTGCACCGGGCGACCGCCGGTGATCGGCATGACGTAGATGTTCCACGAGCCGCTGCGGTTGCTGGCGAACGCGACCTTCTTGCCGTCGGGGCTGACGGCGGGCATGACGTCGTCCGCGGGATCGCTGGTGAGCTGCGTCACCACGCTGCCCTTGACGGGTTTGACGTAGATGTCGCTGGTGGTGCGGTACTGGGTGCTGGCGAAGAGCATCCGCTCGCCGTCGGGCGTGAGCACGGGATCAAAATCCTCGCCCTCTTGCGCGAACGAGACCTGCGACAGGCCGTCCACGTTGGCGGGCCCGGTCTCGTCGAACCGCTCGCGGGTGGCGATGACGGGCATCGGGGAGAGACGCCGCTCCGGCATCGCGGGCACGGCCTCTGCGATCGGCGCCGGCGCGACCGCTGGCTCGGCAGTCACGACCTCGGGCTCGGCCGTGGCGACGTCTCCGGCGGTCTGGAATGCACGGCTGTTCTCGCTGGGGGCCGGCTGAGCCTTGGCGGCCGTGGTCGATTGATCCGCGGGACGCTCGGCGTACGTCCCCGAGGTGCCGCAGGCACCGAGCCCCAGGACGGTGCCGGCAAGGACGAAACGAGCGAGAGAGGCGTGCATGGTCGGTCTCCGTGGAAACGGCGGGGCGAGAGCCCACGCCGGACTGGTCCGGGATCGACCGGTAACCGGCACGAGTTGAGCGTGAGTCCTGAAACGGCCGCGAAGCGTGGGCGGGACCCTCCGACGCCGGGCCGGATGGCGGGCAGCAAATGAAAAGGCCCGCCGGGTGGCGGGCCTTTCGGGGTGACTATGAACTCTCAGCGAGCCTTGTTGCCGAACGAGGAATTACTCCATGATGTTCGGGCAGAGCAGATCGTTGTAGGCGCCGGCGAAGGTGACGAAGTCGGAGTCATCGACGAGGCCGTCGCCGTTGACGTCGCCCAGGGCCCAACGGTTGGGGGCGATGAGCTCGTTGTAGGCCGCCGCGAACAGCACGAAGTCGCTGTCGTCGACGAAGGTGTCGTTGTTGAAGTCGGCTGGGCAGGTCTCGTAGGCGAGAACCCACTGCTGGCCGGGGATCGTGGCAAAGTTGACCGCGCTGGCCACTCCGACGTTGCTGCCCGTGGGCAGGTCGCCGTATGAAGCGGGCAGCTCTCCGAAGACCTGATTGGTGATGGTGAACCCGCCGACGGTCTCGATGAAGCCGGCGACCTTGATGTCGCTGACGCCGTCGTAGCCAAGCTCGGCGAGGTCGATCGACCACTCGAGGCCGGAGTTGACGGCGATCACGTCATCCTCGGTGAAGGAAGCGCCGCCCACGGCGGTCTGGCCGCCGAGGTTGGACTGGTCCATGCGCATCAGGATGATGCCGCCCGCGGGCTTGGCCGCGGAGGGGTTGCCCGGGATGCTGTTGCAGGGCTCGCCCACGTACTCGGCCATGAACTTGTGGCTGGCGTAGGGGGGGAAGTTGGCCTCGAGGTCGGTGCGGGTGCCGTCCTGCTCCTGCAAGCCGATGAAGGGCTCGGTGGTGCCGCCGGGGTAGCCCTGCAGCCCGTTGTACTTGATCACGTCGTAGATCTGGCCGTTGCCGTTCGGGACGGCCTTGTTGCCGCCGTCGAAGCTGCCGTAGTCGATGACGGCGTCGCAGACCGTGGCCCGGCCGTTGGTGCGGAGGACCTGGGCGTGCGAGTAGTTCTCGACGTTTCCGCCGTTCTTGTAATCGATGAAGTAGGTGGGGCTGAAATCGGTGTCGAAGGTGAGGCCGGGGTTGGTGCCGGTGCCGTCACCGCCGTGACCGTTGAGGTAGCCGAAGTCGGCGTTGGTGTTGTCGTTGCGGATGCGATTCTGGCCGAGCTCCTCGCCGCCGGGGGTCTGGAAGCCGCCGACGTCGATGAAGAACAGCAGGCCGGAGTAGTCGGTCTTGACGTTGCCCGAGGTGAACAGGTAGAGGCGCTTGTTCACCTTGTCCACGTAGCTGTAGAGGGCGCCGAGCTCGGAGCCGTTGGACACGTCGGCGTTGCCGGTGGGGGGCGGGCAGAAGGCGGGCACGCCGAGGATGTTCGAGTTGTTGATAGTGCCCAAGATCGCCGGAGCGCCGACATCGCCGCCGGTGAGGACGCCGTTGCTGGCGGCGGTGGTGGTGCCGCAGTAGAAGAAGGCGCCGCCGCCGCTGCCGTCGTTGTTGGAGAGCTGGGCGTAATCGACGTAGAAGGCATACGGAGCGCCGGTGCCGTTCACGCCGACCCAATAGCTGGCCTTGAAGTCGCTGTCGAAGGTGAGGCCGTTGTTGGTGCCGTCGTCGCCCATGCGGAGCAGGCGGGTGCCGACGTTGTCGGCGCGGAGCTTGTTCTGGCCCTGGGGGTTGTTCACGTCGAAGAAGATGTCGATGTTGTTGCCGTTGCTCTCGAGGTTGCCGGCGAAGAAGAGATAGAGCACGCCGCCGGCGACGCGGGAGTAGCCGCGGTCGAGCTCGGAGCCGCCGGCGCCGTCCACGGTGCCCTGGGTGGCGTCGCCGAAGCCGGTGCGGGCGCCCTGCTGGAAGCGGGCGGACCAGCCGCTGGCGTCGCGGGTGCCGTCGATGACGGGGGCGGTGCCGGCGGCGGCGAGGTTGACCGTAAAGTACTGCTTGCCGGCGGCGCGGACATCGGTCTCGATGTTGATCGCGCGGGTCTCGCCGAAGTTGGCGGGCTGGGCCAGCTCACCGGCGGGGCCGACGAGCGAGGTGCCGGACCACTGGTTCGACGCGAAGCCGCCGTCCTGGTTGTTGATGAAGGCGGTGATCTTGATGGTGCCGGTGGGGTTGCCTAGGGCCGACAGCGGAATCGCGAGCTCGACGCCGGTGAGCACGTTGGCGAGGTTCACGCCGCCGATGGTGTTCTTATCGCAGCTCAGGGTGGCGTTGTCGCCGGCGTTGGTCGGGATCTTGTTCACCCAGCGGGGGTTGCCGTACTCGGCCTTCTTCTGGCCAGTGATGGCGAGCGGCTGCGCGACGGCAAGCCCGGCCAGGGCCGAGAGGACGAGAGCCGAAGCGATCTGACATTGACGCATTTGAGAATCTCCCTCGTACGAGAAACGCTGTAAAACCCAGAAGCCCTCCCACCAACCGAACCGGAGTTTCGGAGGGCAGGGGCGCAAACGCGCACGGCGTGCCGTCCGGGCACGCCAAAGCTCACAGTTCAACATACCACGCCCTGCCCCGAAATCGCAGGCCGTCGCGCGGCCCGACGCGAAGATTTCACGATTTTCCGCACGGGAAACCGGTTCCAACGTCCGCTTTCAGTTCTCTCCGGCCCCTCCGGCGACGCCCGCGAGGGGATCCCCCGGCTGAGTCGGGGCCGAGGACCGGGGGTTACCGAGACGCCGTCGCCG
>DASVYC010000053.1:0-40987 GCA_036392375.1 Phycisphaerales bacterium | reverse complement strand
CCCCGCCCCCGCACGAGACGGCCCCGTGTCCACGGCTTCCACCCATGAAAAAACCCCGAGGCGAGCCTCGGGGCTTTGGAACTCAACTCAAGTGCTGACTCAGCGAGCCGCGCGACGCAGGGCCTCGGCCTTGTCGGTGCGCTCCCAAGTGAACGTGTCGTACTTCTTGCCCTTGTAGACGATCGTGCCGGGCTTGCGGCCGAAGTGGCCGTGCTTGGCGGTGGGGGAGAAGATGGGCGTGCGCAGGTTCAGGGTCTCGATGATCTTGCGGGGGGTCAGGCCGAAGACCTTGCGGACGGCGGCGCTGATCTTCTCTTCATCGACGGTGCTGGTGCCGAAGGTGTCGACGTAGACGCTGGTGGGCTCGGCGACGCCGATGGCGTAGGAGAGCTGGATCTCGCAGCGCTCGGCGAGGCCGGCGGCGACGATGTTCTTGGCGATGTAGCGGGCCATGTAGGCGGCCGAGCGATCGACCTTGGTCGGGTCCTTGCCGCTGAAGGCGCCGCCGCCGTGGCGGCCCATGCCGCCGTAGCTGTCGACGATGATCTTGCGGCCGGTGAGGCCGGTGTCGCCGTGCGGGCCGCCGATCTCGAAGCGACCGGTGGGGTTCACGTGCACCTTGATGTTGTTGTTCCACCAGCGGCCGAGCACGGGCTTGAGGATGTGCTGGATGACGGCCTTCTTGAGGGCCGGCTGCTTGTTGTTCCACTCCGGATCGTGCTGGGTCGAGAGCACGACGGTGTCGACGCGCTTCGGCTTGCCGTTGACGTACTCGACCGTCACCTGGCTCTTTGCGTCGGGGCGGAGGCCCTTGATCTTGCCGCTGCGGCGGACGGCGGCCTGCTTCTCGACGAGCTGGTGGCTGAGCTGGATGGCGAGCGGCATGAGCTCGGGCGTGTCCTTGCACGCGTAGCCGAACATCATGCCCTGATCGCCGGCGCCTTCCTTGTCGACGCCCATCGCGATGTCGGGGCTCTGCTTGTTGAGCGCGACGAGCACCGAGCACGACTCGCTGTCGAAGCGCATGTCGCCGCTGGTGTAGCCGATCTCTCGCACGGTGGCGCGGACGATGTCGGGGATGTCCACGTAGGTGTGGGTCGTCACCTCGCCCGCGACGACGACCAGGCCGGTGGCGCACAGCGTCTCGCACGCGACGCGGCTGCGCGGATCGTCCGCGAGCATCGCATCGAGAATGGCATCCGACACCTGGTCGGCAACCTTGTCGGGGTGACCCATCGAGACCGACTCGGACGTGAAGAGCTGCGAACGCGCCATGAGAGACTCCGAGAGAACCGCGGCCGCCGATTCGAAGACACGCCTCGACCGATCAGCCGCCCATCATCACACCGTTCCATTGCGCTCGCGACACCGAGCCGCGACGCGCATCCACCCCGCTCCCTTCCCACTCAGAAGGGACGTATTGAATCGCCCCGTGAGGGCCCAGACCATAGGCGGAGGCGTTTGAACTATCCATCCGTCTATGCGGATGAACGGGAGGATCGAGAGGGGCGGAGCGCGGAACTGCGAACGCGGAACAGACCCCGCCAAACGCCACTGGTCGCCCGCCGTTCCGAGCTCCCCGCACCCACTCCGAGTGCAAAAAGAAAACCGGGCGACCAGCGCCCGGTTTCGTTGAGATCGAGTTGTCGATCCGCTCAGCGGCGGCGACGCGCCAGCGCGAGGCCGGCGATGCCCAGGCCCGCGAGCGCGCCCGGGGCGGGGATCACGGCGATGCCGACGCCGGGGTTGCTCTCATCCGTCCCGACGCTGCCCATCTCGGCGGCGGGCGCGAAGATCGCGGCGTTCCCCAGACCGGCGGGCACGTTGATCGCCGACTCGTCAACGATGACGGCGGTCATGATCACGGATTCCGCGGCCTTGGCCTGGAAGGCACCCTGAGCGGCCGAGGGACCGTTCTGCGCCTGGCCCTGGTTCATGATGAACTCGGCCTGAGCCATCGAGGCGAGCCCGACGACGCCGGCAACAACAAACACGCAACGCTTGGACATGGTCGAGCTCCTGAAAAAGCGCAATCACGGACGCCCACCGACGGCGTGACGGCACCGCAAACATGACACAGAAACCCCAGACCGGCCAGCCGTTCCACACGTTCGGGACGAGAAAGTCGGAAAAGACGGTCCGAAAGCAAGCTCCCGCGGCTCGATCCCGCACCAAAAAGAAACCGGACGCAAGGCGGCCTGCGTCCGGCGGTGAAAGTTGCCAAGGCTCCGGTGCGAAAAGGAGCGTTCAGGCCCGGCGACGGCGGGCCGCAATCAGGCCCATCAGCCCCGCCGCGGCCAGGGACGCCGGCGCGGGGATGATCACGTAGCTGGTCTCGTAGCCGCCGACGTTGTCGTCGTACCAACCCGCCTGGCCGTTGAACCCGAAGGCGTCGGCGATACCGAGCACAAGGTACGCGGCCCCATCGGGCACGAAGAACGCCTGGACGTCGCCGCTGCCGGTGCCGGTCTTGCCGTCACCGATGAAGAAGACCTGGCGCAGGCCGGGGCTGTAGCTGGCCTGCTGATAGCTCGCGAGGTCGGGGTAGGACATCGCGCCGGGAGCGGCGAGGGCGGAGATGTCGCCGGCCTCGATGAACACGCCGACGAGCTGGCCGCTGAGCGGGCCGTTGTAGCCCGAGATAGGCCCCACGCTCGGAATGTTGGTGTTGGCGGCGAAGTTGCCGCCGTCGGGCCCGTTGACGTTGGCCCCGGCCCATCCGGCCGGTCCGCCCGCAGAGAACGCGGCGACGCGGCCGGTCCCGGCGTTGAGAGCGATGACATTGGCCAGCGTGCCGCCGCCGCCAGCCCCCGGCGCGGGCGTGCTCACGCCGTAGCCGAAGATATTGGCGGTGGCCTTGACATAGGTGAACCCGTTCTGGGCGAGCGAAGCGGACGCCAGGCCGCAGACACCGATCACCAGAGCCGCACGAGAGAACGCATTGGACATCTCACATCTCCTGTCCGTCGCACCGACGGCGTCACCGCGTCCCCTTCGCGGATCGATGCTCAACTAGGCCACCAAAATCGGACCACGGCCAGCAAAATCGCTCCGCTCGGTCCTCCGAGTTCACCGCCTTGGATCCGATGTGCTCCCGGACGCCGCCCGCCTTCGGCATGGCGAATGCATCCATCCCTCGGCACAGCTCTGCCTTGTCGATCGGTCCATGGTGGATGAACGCCCATCGCGGACGAGCTTCCTTCCAGTATCTCCCATCCCCGATACCCTGCCCCCATGCCCGCCGACTCCTCCAACGGCTCGCGCCGCAACGGTCTTACCTACGCCTCCGCCGGCGTGGACATCAACGAGAAGGACTCGTTCACCGAGTCGCTCGAGTCCACCATGCGCCGCACCTTCGGGCCGCGGGTGATTCCCAACCCCGGCGGCTTCGCAGGGCTGTTCCGGCTCGATTACAAGAAGGGCCTCTTCAGCCGCAACTACAAGGACCCGGTGCTCGTCGCCTGCTGCGACGGCGTGGGGACCAAGGTGAAGCTCGCCGCCGAGATGGGCGTGTACAACACCGTCGGCATCGACCTAGTCGCGATGAACGTGAACGACCTGATCGTGCAGGGCGCCGAGCCGTTGATCTTCCTCGATTACATCGCGGTGCCGACGGTGGACAAGAAGATGCTCGCCGCGTTGGTGGAGGGCGTCGCCGAGGGCTGCAAGCAGTCCGGCTGCGCGCTCCTGGGCGGCGAGACGGCCAACATGCCTGACGTGTATGCCGCGGGAGATTTCGACCTCGCCGGCTTCTGCGTCGGCGTCGTCGAACTCAAGCGCGCGATCAACCCGACGCGCGTCAAACCCGGCGACGTCGTCCTCGGCCTCGCCTCCGCCGGCATCCACAGCAACGGCTACTCGCTGGTGCGGAAGGTCGTGAAGCACGCGGGGTTGGACCTGGGGAAGGTGTACGACGAACTGCTGCCGCCCGCGAAAAACTCAAAGCAGCAAAGCGCAAAGCAGCAAATCGGAAAGAAGAGCAGGCGCAGCAAGGACGCGGGTGCGGCAGTCAAGACCCTCGGCGAAGTCCTCCTCACGCCCACACGCATCTACGCGGGCAACATCGTCAAGCTCCAACGCAACTACCGCGTCAAGAACGTCATCAGCGGCATGGCCCACATCACCGGCAGCGGCCTCGCCGACAACCTCGTCCGCTCGATCCCCAAGGGCTGCGACGCCGTGATAGATCGCTCGTCCTGGCCCGTGCCGCCGGTCTTCACGTTCCTGCAGCAGCACGGCAACATCGACGACGAAGAGATGAAGCGCGTCTTCAACCTCGGCATCGGCTACTGCGTGATCGTGCGCAAGGCCTTCGCCGAGAGCATCAAGGAGCAGCTCGAGAAGCTCGGCGAATCCGTGTACGTGATCGGCGAGATCGTGAAGGGCAAGGGTGTGGTGCGGGAGCGTTGAACCATCGCCTCACGACGCGAACGGCTTTGCCAATAAACGAATCTTCCCGGATTCGCTGCAAGGTTCGGGCCTTGTGCGTGATCTCCTATGGAGGACCCTGGAGATCACCATGCCCACACGCACATCACTCGCTCGCCATCACGCCGCACGCCTCGCGATCAGCGGCCTCGCGCTGAGCGTGGCGGCGTTCTCCCACGCCGCACCAGTTATCTATAACCTCGGCATCCTCCCCGGCGGCACCGAGTCCCGCGGCACCGCCGTCAGCCACGACGCCACCTACGTCACCGGCTCCGTTGATGTCATCGTCGGTCAGGCCGTCATCTACCACGCCTTCCGCTGGAGCATCCCCAGCGGCATGGTGGACCTGGGCATTCCCGCTTCCGTGTCTTTCTCGTCCGGCAACTCCATGGATCACGCCGGTCTCGGCGTCGCCGGCAACGGCGGCAACAAGCTCTTCCGCTGGACCGTCAGCGGCGGGCCGCAGAACCTCGGCCTGCTCCCCGGCGGCACGCTCGGCCTCGCGACCGGCATCAGCGCCGACACCACCATCGTCGTCGGCTGGAGCAATGCGTCCGACGGGAACGCCTACGGCGTCAAGTGGACCAGCCCCGGCACCATGGTCGCTCTCCCCACGCTGTCGGGAGGGTTCCAAGGCAACTCGGCCTACGGCATCAGCGCCGACGGCTCCATCATCGTCGGCGGCAGCTCCTGGTCCGGTTCCGGCTACCGGGCCGTGCGCTGGCTCCCCGGCAACATCATCCAGAACCTTGGCATTCTCCCCGGCGGCACCGACTCGCGTGCCTTCGCCATCAGCAAGAACAACGCGGTCATCGTCGGCGACTGCCAGTTACCCTCGGGCGATCGCGCGTTCCGGTACACCAACGCCGCGATGCAGAACCTCGGCACGCCGCTTGGCACCACGGCGTCGTACGCCCGCAGCACCAATTTCGACGGCAAGGTCGTGACCGGCCGCGCCGCGATCGGGATCAACACGTACCGCGCGCTCTACTGGTCCACCAACGTCGGAATGACCGACCTCGCCGCGTGGGTCACCTCCCTGGGCGGCAATCTCACCGGCTGGATCCTGGAAGAGTCGTGGGGCGTGTCCAACGACGGCTCCGCGATCGCCGGCACAGGCACATTCAACGGCCAACGCCGCGGGTTTCTCATCAAGGGCCTGCCCTGCCCCAGCACCGCCACGATCATCTCCGACCCCGTGCACCGCTCCGTGTGCGCCAGCCCCGGCTCGAGCGCCACGCTCGGCGTCGCCATCGAAGCGCCCGGCGACGTGGCGTACCAGTGGAGCGTCGAGTCGCCCCCCGACAGCGGCGTCTTCGAGCCCATCACCGGCCCGACGTATGCCGATACGACCGGTTTGACCTTCGAAGTCGCCAACTGGGACAGCCCCGAGATCACCATCACCGGCGCTCGCGCCCCCGCACCGATCAAGGAGATCCGATTCCTCGGCGGCATCACCAACCCCTGCGGCACGGTCAACACCTCCGTCGCCCGCGTCGTGCTGTGCACCGCCGATCTCACCTGCGACGAGCAAGTCGACGACGCCGACTTTGTCCAGTTCGCCGCCGCGTACAACGCGTTGCTCTGCCCGGAGGGAACACCCGGCCTGCCCCCGACGTGCCCGGGCGACCTGAACCAGGACTCCCTCGTGGACGACTCGGATTTCGTGCTCTTTGCCGACGCGTACAACGCGCTTCTGTGCATCTGAGCGTTCAGGCGCGGAGGGAGCGCAGAAGTTCCCCGGGATTGGTTCTGGCGGCGGTCTCGCGCACCTGTGGCTCGTACTGCTCGTAGAGCGACCGCGCCCGGCGAGACTCGCTTTCAAAGAGCGAACGCAGATCGATCGAGCCGATCTGGCGCCCGCCGCGGTAGTACTGCTTGGCGACCATGCCGATCGCGTAGGTGGTGGCGAACGTGAGCACCGGGCCGGTGCCCCACGAGGTCGCGGTGCGCCCGATCCCTCCCAGCGATCCGCCCAGCAAGCCGCCCGCGAACTTCCCGAGGACTTTGCGTGCGTACTGCTCGACGACCTGACCGGTCATGCCGATGCCGATGGTCGCGAGGAACTCCTTGATCGAGGACGCTCCCAGCGTGTGCCCATACGTGGTGCCGATGCCGTAGACCATCTTGGTTTGCAGCGGAATGATCGCGAGCGTGGCGAGGTTCTGGGGCAGGAGCTCGACCGCCGCGGTCAGGATCGCGTACCGCAGGACACTGCCGTCCACGCTCTCATCGCGCGGGTCGATCGGCGGTGGGGAAGCCGGAGATGCCTCGCGACGCGCCAGCACCGGCAGCATCGGGGCCGACGCCAGCACCGCGTCGTTTCGGACGCCTTCGGTAATCGCGTCGGCCTGATCGATCTCGCTCCTGGCTTCGGAGGGGGAGCGGCCCAGGGCGGCGGCGAGTTCGTCCAGGAACGCGCGTTCCGCGGGCGAGGTCTTGCCGTCGGCCTCGCACACCGCTAACGCGCTCTCCCAGGCGAGCTGCCGCCACGCGTCGGAGGTCAGGGCCGAGGCTTCGCTCGCCACGGTCGTCTGCTTGAGGAGCACGCGCCGCACCGCCTCGGAGGTGCTGGCGTTGCCCAGACCTTCGAGCAACTCGCGAACCTTGGCCCGTTCGGCGTCGGACTTGGCTCCGTCGGCGAATGCCGCAAAGACCGTGAGGGCGGTGAGGGCGCGAACGTCCGCGTGCGGCTGTGTCTCGGTCATGGCGATCTCCCGGGCCGATCGTATTGGCAAGAGGTCGCGCGGAGCCCTGGTCTTTGAAAACGCCGGGGGCAAAAGCAACACCGCCCCGGTGGTGGGCCGGGGCGGCGTCGTATTCGGCAACGGGATTGGTGGTGGTGGGAGTGGACGCCCCGTCGCCTTGTGGTGTCCTTTGGTGACCCCCGAAAACTCGGAGGAAAGACACCAGCCTGGCGGCTCGTCGGGGCACACACGACAAGCCAGATGCCTGACGGCCCCCCTTGCGGGAAAGGCCTGCTTGGTGGCGGGTGCGAGCGTTGGAACGCCCGGCACGCCGCCGAAGTGCCCCGGAGCGTTTTCACGCCGCGGAGCTTGATCCTGCCTTCGACGCCGTCACGACCGTCCTTGGTCGAGGCCTCTGCAAGCGCGGGGGGAGGGAGGCAGACAGGGGTCGGCGCGTCCGTGCGCCACGAGGCAAGTCCCTTTGCGGATCCCCGCGCCGGAGAGGCTCCGGCGTCGAAAACGAAATCTCACTTGTCACCCCCCAGACGTTCCAAGGGAACGCCGGGGCGGGAAATCCCGTGCGGCGAGTCTCCTCGCACACCGCGGGCCAAACGCGGCCGCTCCGGCGACTTACGCCGTGCGACCCCAACCGACGCGGCCCTCGACGCGGCCGTATTCGTCGCCCGCCTCGCCAAGCTCGATCCGACGCGGCTCGGAGCTCTTCAGCTCTTCCCGCCGTCCGAACCGCGCCACCGTGGCAGACCCTCGGCGAGCGTGGGCATCTTCTGGAACCGGTCCTTCAAAGTCTGCATCCATGCACGACCTCTCACTTCCAGTCGATCGCGAACACCGATCACGACCACTTCACTCGGGATCTCCGCCAGCTCCAGGTGCAGCTTGGGCAACGTCAGACGCCCCGCCGAATCCGGCTCGATCCGCTCCGCAAGCGAGAAGAAATCCGCTTCGAGCGAGGCCTGGTCCGAAGCCGGCATGAGCGTCTCGCGTCCCTGGTTCTGCAGGTTGCTGAGCCGCTCGAAGGTGCCTTCCGGATACAGCCTCAGGAGCTTCCCGTCCGCCCACGGCACGACGATCCACGCCTTGCCATGCTCGGACTCGTTCCACTGTCCCCGGTACTTCGCCGGAATGGCCAGACGCTGCTTCGCGTCGATGGTCAGTTCGGCGTGCCCGGTAAACAGCAAGGAAGCCCCCGGTCGATCAAACTGGTGAGTTCCCGCGTCGGCAACGTGCGACCCGCTCGCTCGCGTTCCGACATGGGAAGATTATCCACTTCTCGACACTTTGCAACACTTCGCCCCACCGAGCCTGCAAATTGTGCAGAAACGCCGCGAGTTGTGGATAGATGTGGACAACGCGTCGCTTCGCGCAAGGCGTGCGCCGTCGCCGCCGTTCCTGCCTTGCGGCCCGCGGCGTCTCGCTGAGACCGCGTCCCAGTATTGCGCAAGTTGCCGAGTCCGCTCGGGTTACTTCCGCCGATCGCCGAAGCAGGGGCGTGCTCGAATACCTCCCGCTCCCCGAGAGTCGACGCTCGGACGCGCTGGCGGCCCTTGCTCATTTGCCCACGGGATGCTTCGTCATCACCTCGGGCTTCGAGGGCGTCCGCGCGGGAGTGATCGCACGCGCCGCCACGGTGGTGGCGGACGAACCGCTCCTGGTCTGCGTGTCCATCCGCCGCGGGCACTGGATCGAGCCCCTGATCCGTGACAGCCGCGCCTTTGCCCTCAGCGTGATCGACCGCGACGACAAGTTCAGCCTCAAGAAGTTCTGCGATGAAGCGCCCCGCGAGCAGGACCCCTTCGACTGCACGCCCTGGGAGTCGCTGCAAAGCCAGTCGCCGGTGCTGAAGAGAGCGGTCGCGGGGATCGACTGCGAGGTTGTCCGCCGCGTCGACCTCGAGGCCGACTGCGCGCTCATCGTCGGCCGCGTGATGGACGTCCGCGTGGGCACCGCCCAGAACGGCAAGTAGAGAACGGACCCATCAGGGTGCCGCAGCTTGGCCGCTCGCAGCCAATCGGTGCGAGAGCCGCCGCATTCCAAGGCACCTTGTCAAGAGCGCCCGCCGTACAGGCGTGCATCTTTAGCCCTGTGCATCAAGCACACGGCCGAGCGCCACGCCCGTCGCCGCGGTGTTGCGTTCACCGGGCTGGGCGTACATCGAGAGCGTGCCGCGAGCCGTGTAGGTGGAAGCGGGCGCGGCAATCGCGGGCGCCGAGCTGCTCGCGGCCGGCTTCACCGCCGAACCCGCGACGGTCGCCGCCGCGAGCTTGCTCACCGACGCCGCCAGTTTTTCCGGGCGTGCGATCGCGACCTGGTCGACCACCGCGTCGGCGCGGCGGAGCGAATCAAACGGCTGAGTGTTGCCCGCCGAGGACGCCGCACTGCTCGAGGGCTTGCGGTTCGCCGCGGTCTGGTACGCGCCGGCGAGTCGGAGAGCGTTGGGATCGATCCGCGTCATGCGTCGTGTTCCGTCGGGGGTGCGACCGCGTCCGTGCGATCGAGCGAGCAGCATAGTGGACACACAAGCCCGCGTGGGCGACGCGGCGACAAACTCCACGAGATTCGCAAGCACGCGACCCGACCAAAAACGAAAACCCCGCGCATCGCTTGCGCGGGGTTTGCTGTTCGATGTCTGGTACGCGTGTGCAGCCCGGAGACGAACCGTGCCGCGCTCGCGGTCGCGTCACTTCACGGACTGCAGCAGCTCCGCCACCGCCTTCCCCGCGTCGTCGGCGCGGCGATTCGCCCAATCCAACGCGGTCGAGCCGTCACGATCCTTGAGCGAGGCCTTAGCGCCAAGCGTCAGCAGGCTCTTGACCTTTTCGGCGTCGCCGCGGTCGGCGGCGATCATCAGCGCCGTCAGCCCCGCCGCGCTCTGCGCATCGAGGTTGCCGCCGCGCTTCTGGATCATCTCCAGCGTGCCGACGGGCGCGTCGCTCTCGGCGGCCATGTGGATCGGGGTGAGCCCGTCCAGGTCGGCGTCGTTGACGCCCGCGCCGGCATTCAGGAGGGCCTCGACCTTCTCCTTGTTCCCGGTGCGGATCGCGGTCATGAGGGCGGTGTGGTTCCACTTGTTCTTGGCGTTGATGTCCGCGCCCGACTTGACAAGCAGGTCCAAGCTCTTGGCGTCGCCGCGGGCGGCGGCCATGATGAGGGCCGTGAAGTTCGCTTCGTCGCGGGCGTTCTTCTCGGCCCCCGCGTCCAGCAGCTTCTGCACCATCGCGGGCGTGCCCCATCCCGCGGCCCAGATCAGGGCCGTGCGTCCGTCGCGGCTACGGGCCTCGAGCTGCGGCTTGGCCGCCAGCAGGATCTCCGCCGCCTTCTCCTGCCCCGCAAAGATCGCGGTCATCAAGGGGGTCATCCCGCGCTGCGCCAGCGGCCCGTCCTCGAGGCCCGAGTCGATCTTCGCCCCCGCCTTGAGCTGCGCCTCGAGACCCGCGATGTTGCCAGCCTCCGCCATCGCGTGCAGCGAGACCCCGGTCACCGACGCCGACGGCGCCGCCCCGACGTCCTGCGGCAACTGACGCACGGAGTAATACAACACGGCTCCCGCGGCGGCCAAAGCGCCCACGGTGATGATGAACGAGAACGGCTTGCGATCGGACATGGGAAATCTCCCGGCGGGCCAAGGCCGGATGCCACGGCCCGATACCCAAAGACTATCACATAGACGGCGGCGAGGGGAGGCGGTTGCGCGGAAAGCCCATAGCGGCCACGCTCGACGCGGCAAATCATGGCGAGCGAGCAGGTTGTTCGTTCAAACACCCAATGAAACTACCCAACGAAAACACCCGCGCACGGGCGCGGGTGCCTTGCACTCAAACCTCAGACCTCACCCCTTCACGCTACTCCGCATCTTCATGCGGCTTGTACGCCGCCACGACCGCCGCCTGCACCTGCGGCGGGGTGTGCTCGTCGTGGCTGTAGTCCATCGTGAACGCGCCGGCCCCGCCGGTCATGCTCTTGAGCTCGTTGGCGTAATTGTTCAGCTCGCCCAGGGGCGCCACCGCACGCACGATGCACGTGTCGCCGCCCTGCACCAGCGAGTCCTGCACCCGCCCGCGCTTGGTGGACAGATGCCCCGCGATGTCGCCCATGTAGCGGCTCGGGGCCGTGACCTCGACCATCACGAACGGCTCGAGCAGCTTGGGCTTGGCCTTCGCTACGGCGTCGATGAACGCCTTCTTGCCCGCGGTGATGAACGCGATCTCCTTGCTGTCCACGTCGTGGTACTTGCCGTCGTACAGCGCGACGCGGATGCCCTGCATCGGATAGCCGGCAAACGCGCCGGCATCCAGCACCTGCTTGACGCCCTTCTCGACCGCCGGCCAGTACTGCCGCGGCACCGTGCCGCCGACGACCTCGGAGACGAACTCAAACCCGGTCGGATGGTCATTGGGCAACGGCTCGATCCGCAGGAAGACCTCGCCGAACTGTCCGGCGCCGCCCGTCTGCTTCTTGTGGCGATGGTGCCCGTCGGCCCGCGTTGTGATCGTCTCCTTGTACGCGACCTTGGGCTGGCTGGTCAGCAGCTCGATGTTGTACTGCTTCTTGAACTTCTCGCACACGACCCGCAGGTGCAACTCGCCGAGCCCGCGCATCACGGTCTGATTGGTCGCCGCGATCCGCTCGATCCGCAGGCTCGGGTCCTCGGCCATCATCTTGTGCGCAGCCGACGAGAACTTCGTCTCGTCCGCCAGGTTCTTCAGTTGGATCGCCAGCCCGTACAGCGGCTTGGGCAACGGCAGCGGGCGCAGGTGCACCGTGCTCGCCTCTGCCGCCTCGTGCAGAATGCCGTTGAAGTGCAGCTCATCCACCTTGCTGATCGCCGCGATCTCGCCCGGGCCGACCTCGCTCACTTCCACGTGGTCCTTGCCCTGCAGCTTGAACAAGTGCCCAACGCGGAAGGGCTTGTTGTTGTCGTCGATGTATAGCTCTTGCTTGTGCTTGATGGTGCCGCTGTGCACGCGGAAGATGCCCAGCTTGCCGACGAACGCGTCGGTCGTCACCTTGAACACGTGCGCGATGACCTTGCCCTTGGGGTCCGGCTGCGGCACATAGTCTTCCTCGATCGGTTGGCCGTTCTCGTCCTCGCCCTTGCGGATCGCCAGTTCCGGCGGCAGCACCTCCAACGGGCTCGGGCACAGGCTCGCGAAGACGTGCAGCAGATCGTCCACGCCCGCGCCGGTCTTGGCCGAGACAAAGCAGATCGGCACCAGGTGCGCCTCGCCCAGCGCCTTCTCGAACGCGGCGTGCAGCTTCTCGGGGTCAAACCCCGCGCCCTCGCCCTTCTCGAGATACTCCATCGTCAGCTCTTCATCGACCTCGATCACCTGCTCGACGATGTGCTTGTGCGCCTCGTGGACGCTCGAGAAATCGGTCTGATCTCCCGCGCTGTCGTGCCCGTCGTGCTCGAAGACGTTGATGACCTTCTTGCCCTTGAGCGTGGGCAAGTTGATCGGCAGGCAGATGTTCCCGAACGTCTCGCGGATCTGGGCGACCAGCTCGGGCAGACCATCCGGGTTCTCTTCGATTTTGTTGATGATGATCATCCGCGGGATCTTGCGATCACCCGCGACGGTCATCAGCCGCCGCACGGTCGAGTCGATGCTCTTGTGAGCATCGATCACGACCGCAACGGTCTCGACCGCGGGAAAGCACGCGATGGCGTGCCCGAGGAAATCGACTAGGCCGGGAGTATCGATCAGGTGGACCTCGTGGCCCTCGTAGTCAAAGTGCACGAACGCGGGCTGCAGCGAGTGCTTGTGATGCTTCTCTTCTTCGGTGTAGTCGCTGACGGTGTTGCCTTCCTCAACAGAACCGGCGCGGGTGAGCGCGCCGGTGGAAAACAAAAGCTTCTCGGTGAGTGTCGTCTTGCCGCTGCCGCCGGACCCGACGAGGCAGATGTTGCGCACGTCGGCGACGGAGCGGGCGGATGCAGATCCGTGAGCAATTCCATGAGCAGCCATGTGTGCCTTTCCGGCCGCGTGCGAGTGGGATGGAGCGCCGGGAAGTTGAGAGTGGGGGCCAAAGCGGCTCAGAGCCCGACGCGGAATCCCGAGATCAGCAAGCGTCGCGTGCGGCCTGTCTGCCCTCGCCCAAGACAGATCGCGGAGCAACGCACGCCGCGAGGTGTCGGAGGCGAGGACTCATCGCATTCTACCTGTTGCATCGGCCCGGTGGAAGGCCTGCAAGTGCGGTTGTTGCACAGAAAGCAAGATCGCTTTGCCCGAGAATGAACCCGTTGGTAATCTGGTCGTATGAACGGGGACGCTCCACAACGAGCGGGGGCCGTGCACTGCGCGGAATGCGGCAAAGCCGTTGATGCTTATCCATCGATCCTGCCACGCGAGTGGCGCTACCTGCCCCTCGGCGTATCGATCGCGGCACTCGTGCTCCTGATCGCGTTCTCGTTCCGCGCCCGCATCGTCACGCCCGGCATCCCCGCGGCCGGCGAGATGTTCTCGCAGATGGTCGTAGACAATCTCTCGCTCGGTGAGTGGCGTGAGATCGCGAACGGCACGCGCGTGCCGCCGTTCCGGCCGTCGCGATTCGAGGACCGCGGCAACTGGGCCGGACCCGCCGGATGGGCACACGATTCCGACGCCGTCGTCGAGCTGTACGCGCTCGGCGATCTCGCACGCACCCACCGCCGGACGCTTCGACTTGGTTGGCCCATGGGCTTCTTCGAGTCGAGTTGGACAGACACGGTTGTTGGAAACCAGATCCGTCCGTACGCGTACTACCCGGGGTTGGCCGACACATGGTGGCAGTTCACACCTAAGACCACGCTCCGCGTCAGCACCAGATCCGGACACCTGGAGCAGCGGCTCAATCAATGGACTTTGCTCTACATCCTTCCGCTCGTCGCGCTGGTATGGATCGCGGCCGACGCTCTGCGCCGCCAACAGAGCAAGCTCTGGCACCCCACGACATGCGCCGCCCTCGTCGGCCTCTTTCTCTGCTTCTTTCCGCGATACGAGGTGCAGTGGTTCGCGATGACCCAGCTCCCAGTGCGACCGGGTTGGCCCATCGGACTCACCATGTCGCAGATCCGGGCTCTCTCCGATGACGCGAGCGGCGCGCAGGAAATCGCGAAGAAGATCGTCGACGCGATCGATCTACCACCCGTTGCCCCGGGCGAGCCGCGACGCGCGGCGGTCGTGCCCCACATTCCGCACGATTCCTTCTTCGAAGGCATCCGAGGCGTCAATCCGCGTTCACCACTTGCGATTCCCCCGGACACATTGATCCCCACCTATCGCATCCGCCCCGCGTCCCCACGCCCCGAATCGCACGTTGGCTACGGCTTCGACGATGTCCCGACATTCGCCGTCCGGACCCTCCGCATCGACGAACGCGAATCCGGCCCCGCGTTCGGCATCCGCTACGAGAACCTCTGGCTCGACCTCACGATCCGAGGCGATAACGAGCGTGCGACCTACAGCATCCTCGTGCCGCGGTTCTTGCTCACGCTCGGCATCGCCATGATCCTGCCCACGCTCGCCTGGTGGACCCTCGCGACATCCGCCGCCCGACGCTACCGAACACGCCGTGCAGCCAACCTCTGCGGCAACTGCGGCTACCCGGTTGGGACTTCTCCGCCGCCAACCTAGAGCGAAGCGATTCCTACCCTCAACTCCCATGCCCCCCCTCGTCACCCGCTTCGCTCCCTCTCCCACCGGCCACCTCCACATCGGCGGCGCCCGCACCGCTCTCTTCTGCTGGGCCTTCGCCAAAAAGTCAGGCGGCCGCTTCATGCTCCGCATCGAGGACACCGACGCCGCCCGCAGCAGCCTCGAGTCCGCCCGCGGCATCATCGAGGACCTCCACTGGCTTGGCATCGTCAACGACCTCGGCCCCTTCATCCAGCCGGATGGCACGATCGGCCAGCACGACTGGGAACCCAATAGCGGCCGCCCGCCCGTCGGCGAGTACTTCCAGGCCCGCCGCGTTGCGATCTACAACGCCTATCTCGAGCGCCTCATCACCAGCGGCCGCGCGTATCCCGCGTTCGACACCAACGAGGAGACCGAGAAGCAACGTGCCGCGGCGGTTGCCGCCAAGCAGACGTATCGCTACCCACGCCCCGCCGACATCGAGTTCGGCAAGTACACGCCCGCGATGCAGGAGCGCTGGAAGCGCGCCCAGGCCGGCGAGCGCCACGTCGTCCGCTTCGCCGCCCCGAACGAGGAGATCGTCGTCCACGACGAAGTCCTCGGTGATGTCCGCTACGCCCCCGGCGAGATGGACGACTTCGTCATCCGCAAGGCCGACGGCTTCCCGACGTACCACTTCGCCGTCGTGATCGATGACGAGACCATGGGCGTGACGCACGTGCTGCGTGCCCAAGAGCACCTCAACAACACGCCGCGTCACGTCGCGCTGCAGAAGGCCCTGACGCACTCCGACGGCACCGCCTTCCGCATCCCGCTCTACGCCCACATGCCCATCATCTGCAACATGGACGCGAGCAAGATGAGCAAGCGAGATAAGGCGAAGGCGGCGCGGAAAGCCGCCAAGGACGCGATGGCGAAGGACAAGAGTGTGACGGCGGAGAGCTTGGTCGAGGCGATCAAAGCTCAAAGCTCAAAGCAGCAAAGCTCAAATCAAGGCGCTTCGGGGGCGGGTGCGGATTTGTCACTGCTGCCCGCCTTCCTCGCCGGCGACAACGACAACGTGCAAGTCGCCGAGGCCATCGCGGCCCACTTCAAGATCGCTCTCCCCGAGATCGAAGTCTGGGACTTCAAGAGGAACGGCTACCTCCCCGAGGCCATCTGCAACTTCGTCGCCCTGCTCGGCTGGAATCCGGGCCTCAAGACCCCCGACGGCAAGGACCTCGAGAAGTTTGATAACGCCTTCATCGCCTCCCACTTCGGCCTCGATCGCATCGGCAAGACCGCCAGCAAGTTCGACCGCAACAAGCTCCTCTCCTTCAACGCCGACGCGATCAACGCACTCAGCGACGAAGAGTTCGCGAAGCGCTGGCGCGCCTGGTGCACCGAGTTCGAACCCGTGTTCGCCGCACGCGTCGATGCGAACGGCCGCTGGATCGAGCTCGCAAAGGCCGTGAAGGCCCGCGCCAAGACCCTCCGCGACGGCGTGAAGGCCTCCGCCTTCGTCCTCCGCGACGATCACGCCGCGGATTTCGATCCCGCCGCCGTCGAGAAGAACCTCAAGGCCAATGGCAACCAAGGCCTCACGCTCCTCCGCACCGTCTTTGAGCGCCTGCAAGCGGTCGACGAAGCGACCTGGAACGCCGCCACGTTGCACGCGCTCATCGAGCAAGTCGGCCAGCAAGCCGGCACCGGCCTCGGCCCGGTCTCGCAGGCAATCCGCGTCGCGATCGCGGGCGCCGCCGTGAGCCCGCCCCTCGGCGAGTCGCTCGCCGTGCTCGGCCGCGCACCGTCGCTGACGCGTATCGAGAAGTGCCTGAACACACTGGGAACGTGAAGGCGTAGGCAACGGGCATCCGGTCGGAACGATCCGCAGAACCCGCGCTCCGCGTGCGTTCTTGCGCTCAGCCCGCGCACTCCGACGCCGGCCTCATCTGTCCGCCTCGTCCTCCAACCACAGCCCTCCAAGGTTCCCCCTCCCGCGCCCCTGCTCGGCCTCCGTTCGCATCGCTCATTTGCATGCCGATCCATCGCGATCGCCGATGCTCCGTTCCCACGCGCGGAGCGTGGGCCTGCTCATCTCGATCTCCCTGCCTCGGAGCCGCGGCATGCTGCGAACGCTCATCCTGCTGTCCCTGTCTCTGCTCGCCACGCTCGCGCCCCGTGCCGCGGCTCAGGACGATGCCACGCTTGCCGTTGGCTCCGCCGCTCCGCCGCTGGTCATCGAACAGTGGCCCCGCGGCGTACCCGTCACCCGATTCGAACGCGGGCGGGTTTACGTCATTGAGTTCTGGGCCACCTGGTGCACACCCTGCCACCTCGTCGTCCCCAAGCTCACCGAGCTCCAGCGCAACAACCCCGCCCTCACCGTCATCAGCGTCGCCGCGTCCGAGCAAGCCACCACCGTCAACCGCGACGATCGCCTCGAGAAGGTCCAGGACTACGTCTCTCGCCGCAGCGACGAGATCGGCTTCACCATCGCCTACGACGGCAGCGGCGAGATGTGGCGCCGCTGGATGGTCGCCTCTCAACGCGGCGGCATCCCCGCCGCTTTCATCGTCGGCCCCGACGGCCGCTTGACCTGGATCGGCAACCCGCTCGTGCCCGACTTCGAGAAGGAACTCGCGGCCACGCTGGCCCGCCCCGACGTGAACAAGGCACCAGCGCCGACACGCTTCACCGGCGTCGTCCCCCCACGCGGCACGCAGCTCCCGCCGCGCACGTGGGCCGCCGCCGCGACATCCGCGCCCCTCCCCGCACTCCTCACGCCAGCGCCGAATCGCGAGTCTCTGCCGCGAGCCTCCGCCCAGCCGCGGGCCTCGCAGACCCGCGCGATCCGCATCGAGTTCGTTCCCGAGTCGAGCGACGAACTCGGGCCGCAACGATCCAACGTGGCGCCGCGCCTCGCGTCCCCGCCGCCCGTTCCCACCAAGTCCGCGACGAAGCCAGTCGCAAAGCCCGTCAGCACAATCGCAACGACGCGTCCTCAGAGCGCCAAAGCCGCCGTGAAGCCCGCGAAGAAGTCCGTCGCCGCTCCGAAACCCGCGACCAAGCCGGCCACCAGATCCGCGATCAAGCCCGCGACGAAGCCCAGCCCCAAGCCGAACAAGAAGCCCGTCAACGCCCGCTGAGCGCCCCGCAACCGCTGCCCACGCAACAATCGCTCCATGAGCGACGGCCTCGACCGCTTCGCGTGCTACGAACTCTGCGTGCAGTCGCCACGCCACGTCAGCGCATTCCTCCGCGGCGTGCACGCCAACAACCCCGTCGTGCTCCGCGAGGATTTCTGCGGCACCGCCGCCCTTTCGCAGCGCTGGCTCGAAGACGCCGCCCGCCTCGGCGAACCCGCCTCCGCCATCGCCGTCGACCTCGACGACGAAGTCATCACCCGCACCCGTCGTGCGTTGCAGTCGCACTTTCCCTCCCAGAGGGAGGGGGCCGGGGGGTGGGTTGGTTCTTCTTCTTTACAACTCCTCCACGCCGACTCCACCAAGCCCACCAACCCCGATCCCGGCTGCGACATTGTCTTCGTCGGCAATTTCTCGATCGGATACCTCCACACCCGCCGCGAGCTCATCGACTACCTCGAGCTTTCCCGCTCCCGCCTCGCCCGCGGCAATGCCGGCTTCGGCGGCGGCGTCTTCGTTTGCGACACCTACGGCGGGGCCTCCGCCTTCCAGCTCGGCTCGCTCACGCGCAAACACCCCAGCCGCGGCCGCGAGATCATCCATTACCACTGGCAGCACGAAGAGGCCGATCCGCTCACCTCGATGGTGATCAACTCGATCTCGTTCCGCGTCGAAATCGACGGCGAGATCATCCAGGAACTCCCCCGCGCCTTCGTCTATCGCTGGCGACTGTGGTCGATCGCCGAACTTCGCGAAGCGATGACCGAAGCCGGCTTCGCGTCCACCGAGGTCTACACCGATTGCAACATCGCCCCCGGCCAGGCCCCGCGCCCCGTCACCCCCACCGAACTCGGCCCCGACTGGATCGCCCTCATCGCCGCCCGCACCACCTGACGCTCGATGCCTCGATGCTTCGACGCCTCGATGCCTCGATGCCTTCCCCTATACGACCACCGTGTGCCCCGCCTCACGCAGCACGCCGATCGCCCGCTCCAGATCGTCCTCGCGCACGAACACATAGTCCGTGTCAAAGCTCGCCACAGGCGCGATGCTGATCCCCGCCGCCGCCAGCGGGCCGGCCAAGCTCGCGATGATCCCGACCTGATCGAAATCCAGCACCCCGTCCACCACCAGCGCCTTCCACGGCCCCACGGCCCGCACCGCCGGGGGTACGTTCCGGCTCGGGCAGACGATGCTGAGTTCTTTTTTGCTGCGCAGGACGATCGACAGAGTGGTGTCCTGGGCCCAAGGCGGTAGTGGGGCCGCAGAATCCAGCCGGCAGAACGAATACGCACCTTCCACGACGCGCAAACTCAGGCGATGGGCGGGACCTTGCATGCCAGAGATTACCGCCTCCCGCGGCTCGTAGAATCTCCACCCGAGCCCCGCGATCTCTTTGTGCGACCCCTCATGAACGATCAAGCTCCCGCCAAAGCCGACTCCGCCCCGACGCCTCCCGCCGAGCGCTCGCTCAACTTCCTCGAGCAGATCATCGAGGCCGACAACGCCTCGAAGAAGTGGGGCACCTGGGGCCAGTGGCCTGCCAGCAAACCCGAGGACAAGTCCCGCGCCAACACCCCGCGCGTCCAGACCCGCTTCCCCCCCGAACCCAACGGCTACCTGCACATCGGCCACGCCAAGTCCATCTGCCTCAACTACGGCCTCGCCCAGCAGTACAACGGCAAGTTCAACCTCCGCTTCGACGACACCAACCCCACCAAGGAAGATCAGGAGTACGTCGACTCCATCATCCGCGACGTCAAGTGGATCACCGCCGCCTTCAACACCGGCTCCTTCGACTCCGGCCCTCACGCCGGCGGCCTCTACTACGCCAGCAACTACTTCGAGCAGATGTACCAGTGGGCCATCGAGCTCATCAAGAAGGGCAAGGCCTACGTCTGCGAGCTCAGCGGCGACGAAGTCTCCGCCCGCCGCGGCACGCCCACCGTTCCCGGCACCTCGCCCTTCCGTGATCGCCCCGCCGCCGAGAGCCTCAAGCTCATCGAAGAGATGAAGGCCGGCAAGCACGCCGACGGCAAGATGACCGTCCGTGCCAAGATCGACCTCGCCTCGCCCAACTTCAACCTCCGCGATCCCATCCTCTACCGCATCGTCCACGAGGAACACCACAACACCGGCACCGCATGGTGCATCTACCCGATGTACGACTGGGCCCACGGCTTCGAGGACTCGCTCGAAGGCGTCACCCACTCGATCTGCACGCTGGAGTTCGAAAACCACCGCCCGCTCTACGACTGGTTCATCGACGCCGTGAACGAAGGCCGCACCACCGACGGCAGCGGCCCATGGGGCAAGACGATCCACCACCCGCAGCAGATCGAGTTCGCCAAGTTCCGCCCGACCTACACCGTCCTCAGCAAACGCAACCTGCTCAAGATGGTCGAGGACAAGCTCGTCAGCGGCTGGGACGACCCCCGCATGCCGACGATCAGCGCCCTGCGCCGCCGCGGCTTTCCCGCGCTCGCGATCAAGAACGTCTGCACCGAGGTCGGCGTCACCAAGGTCGAGAGTTTCATCGACGTCGGCCGCGTCGAGAACGCCGTGCGCGACGTGCTCAACAAGACCGCGCCGCGCGCCATGGCCGTCCTGCGTCCGCTCAAGGTCACCATCGAGAATTGGCCGGAAGGCAAAGTCGACGAACTCGACTACGTCATCAACCCCGAAGACCCCGCCGCCGGCAAGCGCAAGGTGCCGTTCTCCAAGGTCATCTACATCGAGCGCGAGGACTTCATGGAAGTCCCCGCCAAGAAGTACTTCCGCCTCGCCCCCGGCGCCGAGGTTCGCCTCCGCTGGGCCTACTTCATCACCTGCACCGGCGTGAAGAAGGACGCCGCCGGAAACGTCGTCGAGGTCCTCGCCACCTACGACCCCCAGACCCGCGGCGGCGACGCCCCCCTCGGCCCCGACGGCCAGCCGACGAAGAAGGTCAAAGGCACCATCCACTGGGTCAGCGCCGATCACGCCGTGCCCGCCGAGGTCCGCCTCTTCGATCGCCTCTTCAGCGCTGAACACCCCGGCGACCGCACCGGCAACTGGCAGGACGACCTAAACCCCCACTCACTCGAAACCGTGCAGGCGCTGGTCGAGCCGTGGATCGCGCAGAACGCGAAGTATTTCGCCGACGGCTCGCCGGAATCGCTCGACGCATCGAAAGGCGGCGGCGGTGGGGCAGGCTTCGGCGCCCGCTTCCAGTTCGAACGACTCGGCTACTTCTGCGTCGATCGCGAGTCGTCGCCGTCGAAGCTGGTGTTCAACCGCACGGTAACGCTGAAGGACAGTTGGGCGAAGGTGGGCAAAGACGGCTAAACAAAGCTGTTCGCGCATAGTCAGGAGGTGAGGGGATGGCAAAGGCGGCGCGATCCGATCGCACGTTCTCCGCGGGGGAAGTCCTTGAGATTCCGGTGAAGTCACATGGCTTTGTCGCGATGATCGTTGTGCGACCGCCTGATGATGCCGATCCGATGCAGGCTTGCGTCTGCTATTGCACGCTGCGGCCACAAGCCGACGCGGTTCGCGCCGATTCCATCCAATCTCCGGCAACGTGGGGCAACGGCTGGGTCGGTCTGGTCGAGTGCAAGGCACTGCGATCCGGATTCTGGCGCCGCGCCGGCTCGATTCACTCGTTCGACCCGCAGCAATGGCCCATCCCGCCGCTGCGCAGTACTGACGAACCACCCTTCGCTCTCGAGTATCACAACCCGACCCGCTGCATGCAGGTGTTGGCGTGTGAACCATGCGAACCGGACGTGGGATATCAGTTTCCGGAGTACGACGTCGTCTCCGGTATCCGCAAGTTCGAGCGTGGTATCAAGGACTGCATCGAAAGCGAGCGGCCTGGCTTCTTCGGCCATCGTGTAGCCGCTGTCTCGATGAACCCGGACACGATCGACCTTTGGTACCGAGCCCGGCCGCGTCACCCTCCTTCCGGCCGCGCGGGTCTTCCCCACACGCCAGAACGCCCCAAGTCATCACCAAACGTCTTGCCGGGAGATGTGGTCGCGGTCCCACTCCCTAGCGGCGGCTTTGGTGTGCTCGTCGCCGCCCGCCGTGAACCAAAGCACCCGCGCAACGGCTGGGCAATCTGGTTTGGGCTGCAGGCTCGTTTCGATCATCCGCCCGAACTCAGCGAGATCGGCGATCTCGTCGTTACCCGAGCCATCACGATCGATCGAGCCCTTGATCTCTCCTTGGCGTCGTGTCGGTGGCAGCGAATCGGTTCGATCGCGGATTTCTCAAGAGATGCGTGGCCGGTTCTTCCGGTGGCATTTCCGACGGGACTTCGATCCGATCGAGTTCCCCGTTTCGAAATCGAGGACTTCGAAGATTGGACGAAGGTAAATCGAAAGAGCCGTTCTCCTCGATTCTCACGCCTCGCCGCCCAAAGTGAGCAGCTCCGGAGCTATGCATCCCCCTCGGCGGTCGAGCACCGCTTGGACGATAGATTGTGCGGCCGCAACGATCGACTGCAAGACAGCGAAGCAAACTGGTCTATGTCGCCTGAACGGGCACGTCTATGGCGCAACATCCAAAGGAAGTGGAAGTCATGGCAGTAGACCTAGGCCCGAACTGTTTGCCTCGCCGTGAAGCCTCATTCCCGTGCAAACCCTTCGCCCCGCGCCCCGCGCGATCCCACGCCCCAATCCACCGCGACGGCTGGACGCTGAAGCCATACTCCATCCTCGGCCGCGACAGCGCCGCTGATCTCTTTGACACCCACGTCCTCGCCACGATCCGCGCCGCGTTGCCCACGCCCGCCCGCACCGCCTCGCGCCCCGGAGTCGCCTTCGCGATCCACCACATCGCTACCCCGCTCGATTACCTCATCGTCTGCTGGTGGGACAACGAGAACGAGCTGCTCACCCGCATCCTCGTCCGCGACGCCGCGGCCGCCGACCGCGACCCCGCCACGCCCTTCCGCCTCTCCGACCGCGAGTCCTTCTGCGTCTGGGACATGGACATCATGCACCACGAACGCGACGCCTACGTCCGCCACGTGCTCGCAGCAGTTGGTGGTGGGGGTGGTGGGGGCGGTGGGGGTGGTGGGGGCGGTGGGGGCGGTGGGGGCGGCGATCTCCAGGCCTACATCGCGGACCGCTTCAGCAAGCCTCTCGCTGGCTGAATTCGCTCTGGAAATCCCGAGCCAACGCCGCGCATTTCGCCCCGAATCCCGCCGTTGGCGCGGGCTGTCCTTTCCTACCATCCCCCGCAATGTCCGAGCGCCCCGAACATATCCGTAACTTCTCCATCATCGCCCACATCGACCACGGCAAGAGCACCCTGGCCGACCGGCTCCTCCAGGCCACCAACGCCGTCTCCGCGCGCGAAGCCAAGGAGCAGATCCTCGACTCGATGGACATCGAGCGCGAACGCGGCATCACCATCAAGGCCTCCGCCGTCACCGTCTTCCACCGCCACAAGCCCGGCAGCAAAGCCGACGAACTCGAGAACGAATACGAAGCCCCGATCGACGACTCCGGCTCGACCTCCAGCGCCACCAATCAGGCCGAGTCCGCCGCGCCCGCGCATAAGACCAAAAAGGGAGAGTCCGCCGAATCCCACGGCGACCTCTTCATGCTCAACTTCATCGACACCCCCGGGCATGTCGATTTCAACTACGAAGTCGCCCGCGCCCTCAAGGCGTGCGACGGCGCCATCCTTGTCGTCGACAGCACCCAGGGCGTCCAGGCCCAGACGCTGGTGAACGCGTACCTCGCCGTCAACGAGAACCTCACCATCGTCCCGGTCATCAACAAGATCGACCTGCCTTCCGCGCGCCCCAACGAAGTCGCCGAGGAAATCGAGCAGACCCTCGGCTTCGACGCCGCCGACGCCATCTTCGTTTCCGCCAAGACCGGCCAGGGCATCCCCGAACTCCTCGCCGCCATCTGCGAGAAGTTCCCGCCGCCTCGCAAGCCCGTGGTGAAGCAGCTCCGCGCCCTCATCTTCGACGCCGTCTACGACGACTACCGCGGCGTCATCGTCTACGCCCGTATCTTCGACGGCGAACTCAAGGTCGGCGACAAGATCCGCATGATGGGCATCGGCCGCTCGTTCCAGGTGACCGAGATCGGCAAGATGAACCCCAAGCCCTACCGCCTGCCCGACGGCAAGGTCGGCCCGGGCGAAACCTGCTACATCGTCGCCGCCATCCGCACCCTCAAAGACGTCCGCATCGGCGACACCATCACGCTCGAGAACGACCCCGCCGCCGAAGCCCTCCCCGGCTATCAGCCGCCGCGCCAGATGGTCTTCTGCGACTTCTACCCCGCCACCACCGAAGACGGCAAGGGTTCCGACTTCGAAGAACTCCGCGAAGCCGTTGAGAAGCTCAGCCTCAACGACTCCTCTTTCACCTTCTCGCCCGTCCACTCCGAAGCCCTCGGCTTCGGCTTCCGCTGCGGCTTCCTCGGCCTCTTGCACATGGACATCATCCAGGAACGCCTCGAACGCGAGGGCGGCGTCCAGATCATCCAGACCGCGCCGACGGTTTCGTACCACGTCCTCGTCCGCGGCACCGACACCATCACCGGCGCCAACGGCCAGTCCCTCAAGCCCGTCGATCCCACCTCACCCTTCATCGCCGGCATGGACGGCAAGGGCGTCCCCGTCGGCTCGCAGCTCCTCGAAGTCCACAACCCCGCCGACCTGCCCAACATGTCGCTCGTCGAAGAACTTCGCGAGCCCGTCTGCCGCGTCGAGATCATGGTGCCCAAGGAGTACATCGGCGACATCATGAAGCTCTGCCTCGACCGCCGCGGCACCTACAAGAACCAGTCCTTCGTCTCCGCCGGCCGCGAGCTGCTCCAGTTCGAAGTCCCCCTCGCCGAGATCATCTACGACTTCTTCGACAAGATGAAGGGCCTCACCAGCGGCTACGGCACCATGGACTACGAGGTGATCGGCTACCGCGCCGACGACCTCCACAAGATGGACATCCTCATCAACGGCGACCCCGTCGAGGCCCTCGCCATCATCGTCCACCGCCAAAAAGCCGAAACCCGCGGCCGCCACCTCATCGCACGCCTCAAGGAACAGATCCCCCGCCACCAGTTCGAGATCCCGCTGCAAGCCGCCATCGGCAGCCGCATCATCGCCCGCGAGACGATCAAGGCCTTCCGCAAGAACGTCTTGGCCAAGTGCTACGGCGGCGACGTCAGCCGCAAGCGCAAGCTGCTCGAAAAGCAGAAGGAAGGCAAGAAGCGGATGAAGAGCGTGGGGTCGGTTACAATTCCGCAAGAAGCGTTCATGGCGGTGTTGGATCAGGGGGACTGATTTCGATTGAGTGCTTCCGTTGAGATGTGTACTCGGGTTGGCCGAAAATCCGCCCATGTGGCCGAACGTCCGCATTGATGCTTGGCAGTGAGCGTCCCACGTGGTATGCTGCGACTCGCGATCCAAATGGCCAACGCGCGTACTACCGCGGGGGAGGGAACTTGCGAAGCTGCTTTGTGATCATGCCGTTTGCCAAGTCGTTCGATGGAATATGGGAACACGTCATCCGTCCATCCGTGCGAAAATGCGGGGATGATGTCGCGCGGGCAGACGATTTCTTTACGGTCGGCGACATCATGGCGGATGTCCGCGTGAGGATTCAATCGTGCGACTACATTGTCGCTGATCTCACCGGACGAAATCCCAATGTGTTCTACGAGCTCGGCTTTGCTCAATGTCTCGGAAAGCCGTCCATATTGCTGTCGCAGTCCATTGAAGACATCCCATTCGACATTCGGAGCCAGCGCGTCTTGCTATACGCCGATACCGCGGGCGGTGCCGCCAGTCTCGCTCGCGCGCTGGAGCAAACGATCGCCGCGCTGTGATCCCCAACGAAGGAGAACCCATCGTGTTTGAGCGATTTACAGACCGTGCCAGGAAGGTCATGGCGCTCGCGAATCAAGAAGCTCAGCGATTCAATCATGAATACATCGGAACAGAGCACATTTTGCTCGGCATTGTGAAAGAAGGAAGTGGAGTTGGTGCAAACGTTCTGAAGAATCTCGATATTGATCTTCGGCGAGTTCGGAATGAAGTCGAAAAGCTCGTCAAGCCGGGTGTAGAAATGGTTGTGATGGGGAAATTGCCCCAGACACCTGCGGCCAAGAAAGTTATTGAGTACGCAATCATTGAGGCAAGAGATCTAAATCATAACTACGTTGGCACGGAACATCTTCTGCTTGGACTGACAAGAGACACGAACACGACGGCGTGCGAGGCATTGGCGAAATTCGGTGTGACGGCCGATCTTCTTCGCAAGGAAACGCTCAACTTGCTGGGTTCGAACAAAGATGACGAGCCGACTCGTGCCGGTGGAGACGGCGGACGTGTAGGGCATCTTTTGTCTCCTGCAGCCGGAGACCCTCCTCGTGTCAAGACTCCCGCTTTAGATGCGTTCGGAGTGGACTTATCAGCGCTGGCCGCGTCGTCCCAACTCGATGAGGTTGTCCCTCGCGACGAGTACATCGAACGCATCATTCAGGACTTGTCGCGGCGCACGCGGCACAATTCTGTTCTAGTCGGGGATCCCGGGGTCGGGAAGACGTCCATCATCCACGGACTGGCTCATCGATTGCATCAGAAACGAAAGGTACCGAAGGCGCTGCACAATGTGCGTCTCGTGAGGCTTGACGTGACGCTCATGATCGCCGGCACCAAGTACCGCGGGCAGGCTGAGGAGCGGATTCGGGCCGTCATAAATGAAGCGAAGCGAACCGGCAATGTCATTCTGTTCATCTCGGACATGCAGATTCTCTGGAATCATCCGGAGATCACGTCGAGTGTCGCGGTCGCACTCGGCCTCGGCGAGCTGCGAATCGTCGGTCTCGCTTCACGGGAATGGTACAATCAAGTAAGCATGGACGGCGACCAGATCCTCGCTCGTTCCATTAGTCCGATTTTCGTTGAGGAGCCGAGCGAGGAATTAACGCTTCGGATACTGTCGGTCGCTGTGCGAAGTCTGGAGAAACACCACGGCGTTGCCATCACAAAAGAGGCCGTCAAGGCCGCGGCGGAACTTGGATCGATGTTCCGGCCGGGTGTGCGTCAGCCTGCAAACGCCTTGGAGGTGGTAGATCAGGCCTGTGTGCAGGTTAGTCAGAGTGCGGACGACAGCGAAGAGACCGCTGCAACGCTGCAGACGAAGGCGGGGCGCGATCCGGTTATGCAAGCTCCGCCCAGCTCTGAGCACCATGCTCCGGAATCTATCTCCCGCGAGCCCGAATCCACCCGTACACACGCGGGTGTGTGCGCGGTGGATGTCGATGAGGTTGTTGCGGCAGTTGCTGCGCTGACCGGGCTGGATTGCGACAAGATCCGTTCACGGAACGCGGATGGCGTTTCTCCCGGAACCCGTGCATCAAGCTCGCAGTTGCCCGCCTTCGAGCGATTACAGACCGAGTCCATTCTTCAAGGCGATGGCATCGAGATCCATCGCGGACTTGGATTTGTGCTCCTTCCGCACACTCAGGAATTCGAGGATATATATAATCAGGCAATCGCGCCAGCCATGGACGCAAACAAAATATCAGCACTTAAAGCCAATGAAATACATCATCCTGGTGCCATTCTAAATCAAGTGTGGAATCAAATTAGACACGCCGAAATAATTGTTGCGGATGTATCTCAATCAAATTTGAATGTCATATTTGAGCTTGGGCTGTGCTTTGGCATTCGTCGGTTTCCGATTTTGCTTGTCCGCGATCCCGATGAGTTGCCGTTCAATCTCAGGAATCTTCGGCACATCGAGTACAAGAACACGGTGGGAGGTATCGTAAAGCTGCGCAAGGATTTGCAGTCTGCGATCGCGGCGTTTGCGGCCGAAGTCCGCAAGCCGTCGACACCCACGCGTGAGCTTGGAGCGCCGGGTGCTCGATCTAGGGTGCTCCCCGCCGACATGCAATCCGGGCGACCAATTGTTGTCGATACGGTGAATCCGGCGTTGCCTTTAGAAGGTGTCATTCGTCCCAGACGGATGTTCGGAGAGTCGACCTGAGTGTCCGGTGAACCGGTGGGCCCACTTCGTGGAAGAGAGCATGGGGAGCGGGCCACTAACCTCGGCTCTGCGAGGTCAGTGCATCCGCGGTGAGTCGCCCGATCACACCGTGCTGTCCGTGCCGAACAACCCATCGCATCCCCTACCTCGCACCGCAACGCGGTGCCAGAACCCAGCCGGGGGTCGCCGCGCAGCGGCACCCCCGGTTGCCGCCCTTCCATGATTCCCGACCCCAAAGGGGTCGAAGATCCGGCACCGTTGTGTCGTTCCGCGACAGGCTCGTCGTTCACGTGCGCTAGAAAGTCGGTACCTTGCTAATGTGAACACCTCCCTCATCCTCGCCTTCGCGGTCCTCGCTTTGATCATCGGGGTCCTCTGGGTTCTTACTCGCTTCCTCGAGGCTCGCAAGCCGACGGCCGACGAGGACACCGGCGACGAACCGCTCCCCTACATCACCCGCGATGCCCTGCTCACCGCCGCCGAGCGATCCTTCTTTGCCGCACTCCAAACCGCCTGCAACGGCCGCTCACTCATCTTCGCCCAGGTCCAGTTGAGCAAGCTCATCTACCCGCGTGCCGGCATCCCCCGCTGGCAGACCTTTCAGAACAAGATCGATCGCAAGTCCGTCGACTTCGTGCTTTTCGACCCGACCAGCCTCAAGGTCCAACTCCTCATCGAGCTCGACGACCGCTCGCACGAACGCAAAGGCCGCCAGGACCGAGACGAGTTCGTCAACCGCGCGCTTGCCGCCGCGGGGCTGAAGCTGCTGCGTGTGCGCGTCGCCGCGAGCTACAACCCCTCCAGCCTCGAATCTCGGCTCCGCCAGGCGATCAATGGTGCTCCCGAGTTGCCAACCAACGCCCCCACGGCATAAGCCCGCGGGGCCCACCACAACCCGTGCCGGCACACGCTTCACACCCGAAAGCGGTACGCTCCGTCTCTCCGTCTCTCCGTCTCTCCGTCTCTCCGTCTCTTCTCTCCCCTCTACCCTCCCCCATGAACGTCCTCGAGAAAGTCCGCTCCCTCGCCAAGGACCTCCGCGCCAACAAGGGCAACGCCGCCGAGCACTGGGCTCTCGCCTCGCGTCTGCTCGCTCGTCTCAGCAACGACGCCGCACGCATCACGCAGGTCACCGACGCCCGCGACATCGGCGGCCTCGAGTCCCTGATCGACACCATCGAGGGCAAAGCCGCCGCCGCGGCCGCCGTGCCGTTGCGGGACTTTCCCGCCTCCGAACTCGACGCCGCCTATCGCGCGTTCCACAAACGTCTCAAGGTCTCGCGCCTCGCCGACGAGTCCAAGCTCGGCGGGCGCTACACCTCCGGGGGCCGCAAGTCCGAGATCGATTCCATGCAGCCGCCCGACGGCTTCCCCGCCGACATCTGGCCCGCCCTTGTCCGCGCCGGCAAACTCAAGGACGCCGGCGGCGGCTTCTACCGCGAGCCGTGACGCTCGCTCAGCGCCGCCGACGGTGTGCGATCAGCCCCGCCATCGCCAGCACCACCGCGCCAGACGGCGACGGGATCACCGCCCACTCCAGCGCCATCGACACATCAAAGTACGCGTCCGAAGCCGCGTCGCCGTTAAAGTACAGCCGCAGCGATTCCGGCGCCATCCACCGGATCGGCCCGACGCTCTGCGTCGTCCGCAGATCATCGATCCCATCCGCCCCGAGCACGATCGACGCACCGGGCACCGACCCGAACATGCCTTGATCGGTAGCGAGCAGGATGTTGCGCGCCGCTAGGTCACGGTGGATGATGCCGTTCGCTTGGACGAAGGCCGAAGAGTCAAAGGTCCCCGCGTACCACCCAAAGCCCTCGGCGTCGAAGCTCGCCCACGGATTGCCCGGCGTGAATCGATCCCCGTTCTTGTGCAGCGGATTGTCGCCGCGCACGCCCTTGTCTTTGTACAGCGGATTGTTCTTCACGCCGCCCGCCCGCGGCAGATCCCCGACGCTCACCAGCTCGACCTCGTGCATGCCCTCAAAGCGGATCGTCTGCATCGCCTGCGGCGCCGACAACAGCGCACCGCCAGGCGTCAGCGTCACGACAAAAGAGTACGAAGCCCACACCACCTCGGCCCGCGACACACCGGCCACCAGCGCCATCGCGGCGCACGAAAGAGCGGCAATCTTCATCTTGTCCTCCCAGCGAGTTTCAGGAACAACCACCCGGGGCCGAAACCCCGGCACGCCATTGTCCCGAAATGTTCGCCCCAATGCAAGCCCAAAGTTCGCCCGACGGCCGACCGCGGTGCGCTCCTCGTTCGTGCGAGCGCGACGCGAACGAGCACGAATGGCCACACCTCTCTCGATGAAGTGATCGAACCGCCGCACCATGTCGATAGACTCAATGCGGGGAGCTGACAAACCCGCAACCCCGCGGCAGCGTGACGGAGGTGGAGGAGCGGTGGGGGAGGTGGGGCTCGCGGCGAACGCCGCGGAAAGGGGGCTCCGATGAACGCCCTGCACTCGTTCGACGCCTTCGAACTGCGTGGCCGCAGCTTCGAGGAGCGATACTTCCACATCAAGGACGCCGAGCTCGTCGAGAAACTGCGATCCGTCTTCCGCCGCAGCCTCGATCGCGACCAGCTCAAGAAGATCACCGGCCTCGCCGACGAGCAGCTCATCGACCGTCTGCTCGACCTCAACGTCCGCGGCGAGATGATGACCGCGTTCAAGCTGATGCCGCTCGTCGAGATCGCCTGGGCCGACGGCACACTCGACCACCGCGAAGCCGACGCCGTCGAGCACGCCGCCTCACGCTTCGGCATCACCCCCGGCCCGGCGATGGACCGCCTGCGCGAATGGCTCCGCCGCGGCCCGACGCCCGAGCTGCGCGCCCTCTGGCTCCGATACGCCGAAGAACTCCGCCACACCCTCACCCACACGCAGCTCGATGAGTTCCGCGAAGACCTCCTCAAAACCGCCCGCGGCATCGCCGACTGCAGCGGCGGCGTGCTCAGCGTCTTCTTCAACACCAGCGCCGCAGAGAAGCGGATCATCGCCAAAATCCGCAAGGCCCTCACCCACGACGCGCCACCGCCGCAGACCACCCCGGCCGACGCCGCAGAGAGAATCGGTTGGACCATGCTGTAGCCGGGCAGGGAGATCAGCTTGGGAGTCGCCGCAGCACCGACACGCTTCCTCGACACCCATACCTCCACCCCGTTACCATACCCAGGCCTGGAGGTTCTTCATGAAGCTGATCCGTCTTACATGCGCCGTTCCGCTCGCTCTGCTCGCCCTCGCCGGCTGCGAGGCCACGCCCAAGCAGCAGGGCAGCCAGTCTCAGCTCACCGCCACCTACAAGATGGGCGCGTTGTCCGCCGTGGTCCCCGCCAAGGTCCCCGCGGTCATGGCCGCCGCCGAGCAGACCCTCCGCGACCGCGGCTACGCGATCGAGTCCAGCGCCTCGACCACCGAGCAGGGCGGCATCGTCGCACGCCCACCCGCGTACAACCTCGGTAAGACCCTCAAGGTCGACATCGCCAGCACCGCCAACGACGAGACCAGCATCACGCTCTCGGCCCAACCCTGGGACGAAACCCTGCTGCGGATCACACTGGATCGCATCCTCGCCCGCCTGGGCATGTGAACCTACTGCGGGTGCCACTGCCCGGCTGCCCGGAGCCGGGCAGTGCGAACGCGTTGGCTGGAACAAGCACAGAAACTCCCCTGCTCCGGGTGCCACTGCTCGGCTGCTCCGAGCCAAGCAGCGCCGCGGCCACACAGCACAAACCACGCCCACAAACCTCCATCAACGCAACGAAAAAGCCGCGGCAACCCGCGGCTTTGCTCTTCCCCTGCTTCGCTGCTCCCCTCCTCTCCCCTTCTTACCGCTTCTCCAACCCCACATACGCGACGGCGTGCGGCCCCGTGTAGTCCGCGTCCGGCCGGAACAGCCGGTTGTCGCTGAGCTGCTCGATGCAGTGCGCCGACCACCCGCCCGCACGCGCGATCACAAAGCTCGGCGTGAACAGATCCAGCGGCAGACCGATGCAGTGGTACGTCGTCGCGCTGTAGAAATCGACGTTCGGGTAGATCCCCTTCGCCGCCTTCTCGCGGTTCATGACCGCCTCGATCGCCGTGCTCTTCTCGAACAGCGGCATGTTGCCGGTATCGCGGGCGAGCTGCTCCGCGAGCACCTTGAGATGCGTCGCACGCGGGTCGTACGCCTTGTAAATGCGGTGGCCGAAGCCCGGGATCTTGTCCTTCTTCGCGAGCTTGTCCTGGATGAACTTCTCGCAGTCGCCGACCGTCGGGATCTGGTTGAGCATCTTCATGACGCCCTCGTTGGCACCGCCGTGCAGCGGGCCGCGCAGCGATCCGATCGCCCCCGTGATCGCCGAGTAGATGTCGCTCTCGGTCGAGATCAGCACCCGGGCCGTGAACGTCGAGTTGTTGAACCCGTGATCCGCGTGCAGCACCAGGCACACGTCCATCGCCTTGGTCATCGCGGGCGTGGGCTTCTTGCCGTTGAGCATGTATAGGAAGTTCTCAGCGAGCCCCATGCTCTTGTCAGGCCGCACCAGCGCCTTGCCCTGGCGGTAGTTGTGGAAATACGCGAGCAGCGTCGGCACCTGCGCCAGGATCGACAGCGCCTTGTCGCGCAGCGAGGGGATATCGATCGCGTTGGGCTTGGGATCGTGCAGGCCCAGCGACGACACCAGCGTCCGCACCGCGTGCATCGGCTCGGCCGTCTTCGGCAGCGTGTGCAGCAGCTCCTCGACCCCTTTGGGGATCTCGTACCGCGACCGCAGCGCGCTCTCGAAGTCGCTCAATTCGCTCTTCTTCGGCAAGCGCCCGTTCCACAGGAAGAACACAGTCTCCTCGAACGTCGAGTGCGTCGCCAGCTCCCCGATCGGAATCCCGATGTACTCGAGCACGCCCTTCTCGCCGTCTATGAACGACAGCTTGGTCTGGGCGGCGACAACGCCTTCGAGTCCTTTGGAGTACGCGGCCATGGGCAGTCCTCAAGTCAAAAGGTGTCGGGAACGGGCGCCAGAAATCGGTGCCAGAAGATCGGGGCATAGACCCTCCGACGCGGCTCGCCGTGCCGGGTTGGGACTATAGAAACTGCGCCACCAAGCCTCCAGCGCCGCGGCGCTCCCAAAAGCGAAAAGCCCCGCACGCGTGCGGGGCTTTGGTGTTCCTATTCGCATGAGTTTCGCGGGAAAGACCGGCCCGGATGCACTGACCCGCATGCACGGATCGCACGGGCGCGGAGCCCGGATCCCGTGATCGCGCGGATGATCAGGCCTTGGCCTCTTCCTTCTTCTCGCCGCCCTCGGCCGCCTTGGCGGCTTCCGCGGCCTTGCGGGCCTCAAGGCGCTTGCGATCGTGCTTGCGGTCCTCTTCCCACGCCTTGACATCAACCAGCCCGCGCTTCGCAAGGAAGTCGCGCACCGTGTCCGTCGGCTGGGCGCCGACGCTCAGCCAATGCTTGATCCGCTCCTCGTTGAGGTGGACCTGCTTGGCAGCGTCCTTCTCGATCGGGTTGAACCAGCCCAAGTTCTCGATCACCACGCCGTCGCGACGCGTGCGCTTGTCGAGCGCCGCGAGGCGGTAGAACGGACGGTTGTGACGACCCAGACGCTGAAAACGCAGACGAACCATGCCATACTCCTGACCCCCGGCACCCGGGAGGGATTCCCTCGCGGTTCAACGGGGCAAAGCAAGTTGTTCCCCGCCCATCGGCACACGCCGGAACGGGTCTAGATGATAGGCGGCACCCGTCCTCCGCTCTCCCCCCCCGCGGGACGTGGCCACACCCCCCCCGCAGCCCCAATCCGCACAGGTCCCGCACCCCGTTCACCCGCTCCCCGCCCGCGGCTCCTCTCCCGCAACCACGCTGATTCCGCTGCCCACCGCAACGATCGACGATCAGGGTGTCGCAGTCGACAACCGCTTCCACGCGAACGAACCGCGCAGCGATTGGAATGAAGGTATCTCTCCACCGCTCGAACGATTCTTGCGCCGGAGGCCTTGGGAACCCAGCCTGACGTAGGCAGCCCTACGCCGACCACGCCCAAACCCGGCAGAGAATGGATGAACAACCTGCCGAACGAACAAGCGAGAACAATCCATAGGGGAGATGTGTGAGGGGTTCTGAACGGATGAGGCAGGAAGGACCCGGGTCCGGGCTCCTTCTCCGTCTCTCCCCAGCAGAGCAAGCCAGCGTCCGCACAGCAGCGTGGCATCACTGTCGCAACATGCGCCGATAGAACGAGCCCGCGTTCTCCGACAAGAGACGTTAACGAATGCCATCCAATCTTGCGGGGTGAGGACGCGGCCCCTCCTCCCCCCGACCCTCACTCATACCCCCACCCCAGCGCTCGCGAGAACAACCACCGCAATGTGAATGGATCATCGGCAAAGGAAGGAAACACGACATGACACCGCCAAGATGCGACTTGGCTTCGCTCATGTGGACCACGATCTATACACAACAGCAGCAGCACCGAACGTTGCGAGCCACTACTCCGACTCGATGGCCTGCTTCCAGGCAGCACGCACCGACGCAAGTCCTGACTGCAACCTCGTTGCGGCCGCGGAAACCAACGCATCGGCGTCCGCAGCTGAGATAATCCCCGCCGCCTGCGAGTCAATGGTATCTCCACGATCACTCGCGGCCTTGGCGGCCGCGAGCGCCTCGCGCAGCGTGGTCCATTCCGCGTCGGTCCGATCCTTAACGAGGTACTTGAGCGGCAGACCAACCGACCGGTTCCTGACCACTGCTTCCGCCACAGCAGCTGACTCCGAGCCCAGCCCGGCGAACACCGCCGATTTCAGACTTGCTATACCAGAGTCTCTTGCGGCAACTGCAGCGTCAGCTGAGGCCTTGACTTGATCGTACGTTTGATCCTGAGGTGTCACTTTGGCGAGCTGTGACACTGCCTCTACCGCCGCTCTGTGAAGATCATTCAGATTCGATAAATTCGAAGCCAGGAACGCGCGCGCATTGCTGACCGCCACCGCTGCAGAAGCCGGCGAAACACCTGCAACCGTGAGCGTCTCGGGATCGGCACCAATCTGGAAAAGCCATTTTCGAAGCTCCGGTTTCGAAACCGCGACGAGCTCAGCTTCTGCTGACGCCCAAGCCGCCTCTGCACCACGGGCTAGAACCCCGCCACAGAAAAGAACGAACAACACCGCTGCACCGGATATCACGCCACGCCACGCCAATCTGTTCATGGTGGTCCCTCCTGAAGCCCCGCTGATCGAGGACGCAGTGTACACAATGATCTCAGACTACGCAGACGCACCAAGCACGAGACGGGTTCTCCACAGTTATTTGACCGTGTGTGGATAACGGCACGTGGGCACCTGGGCTGGTAGTCTCGCACGTCGCTCGTGGGGTCGAGGTCGAGCTTTGGTGGGAGATCCACATGCTGAAGAACACGCGTTCGTCCCGGATGCACAGGGCCATCGACCTGTCGTCTGATCAGCAACCGATATCGGCGGTGCGATGGCGGTCGCGGCTGTATCACGCAATAGGCGTCGCTTCCGCACTTTTCTCCGTGACGATCGCGATCGCGATTCCGCCGTGTCCAATAGACCCGCCGACGTGCCCGTCCGCACCCGGCGGCGTTCCAGGTTGCAACGGAACAAAGACAACCGGCCAAGCTGCGCCAAACCCAGGGTCGGACCGAACGCTTAACATGGCTTGCACCCCGGGCGAAGGAGCGGACTGCAGCGGCGGAGGCGGAGGCGGAGGTGGAGGCGGCCTGACGCTCAATGAGCTGCTTTCCGATAGCGGCATTTACTCTCCTCCGACGCCGTCGGTTGCGCCCCAGTCCGTGTTTCCCATCATCTACGCGAACGGTGTCTATCACGCACCTGACTCGGGAAACTGCGAGACCATCGCCGAACCCTATCTGTACACCGATGATTGCGCGCAGTTTGATTCGAATGGTTTCTCGGGCACCGGCCAGTTTCAAGCCCTGCGGCCGGAAGTGAAGCGGTTCCGTACCTCAGATGGAGCCGACGATCGCATTGTCTTGTACAGTGGGAGCGGACAGGTCGTCTTCAAGCGGCAGAGCTCAGGAACAAGTGAGTATGACACGTCCAAGCCAATCCTGTTCGTGGGCGTGAACGGTAGCCGCAGCGGACTGCTGTTGTTTGATGAATCGACCTCGGCTAACGATTCCCGGATCGAAGTCCACGACCCGGACGGGAGTGTTACGATTTTTTATGGGTTTGATTACGGAACCAAGTCCATTGGCGGAGTGAGTCATAATCTCAATGCGCTCCGCGGCCAATTCTGGCGGAAAACCGCGCCTGGCAAGACGAGCTCGGTGAGCACGGTTTATACCGGCGAAACCAGCGCCACCGCATCATCCACAATCAGTGCCGCGTCGATGGCCGCATCGTACGGTTCTTCTGCTTCGCCGACCGGCTTCGAGTATGGCAGTGGTAGCACGATCACCGCACGCGCGACATTCATGGTCGACGGGTCTGGCCATCGCATTGATCTTGCTTACGACGCAACAAATAAGTGGCTGACAACTGTTACATTTCGAGCGACGGAGAGTGCATCGTCGGCGATCATCCGAACAGTTGAGTACGGATATTACAGCGTGTACGACGGCGATCCTGCCGCGGACCCGCAGCTCAACATCAACCGCGGAAGAAAGGGGCAACTCCGGCTAGTCACCATCACGACACCAATGTCGTCAGGGACTGATCTCAAGGAGTACTGGTACTACAGGTACTACACTAGAATTGGTTGGCCGGACCGGGAGAATGATGTAAGCTATACCTTTGTATCGACCCGTCTTGGCGGCGAACCACCGTATGGCCATTGCGGTCGTGTCCGAGTCGTGGTGCAGCCAGAAGGGATGCGATCTTTTCTGCTAAAGAATGCCACCGCGACTCTTGATGAAGAGCCCAATAGCACCAAGACATCCGGATCAACGAATACGTCCTCAACATCCACGAGCATCGATGCATATACCGACGAACAGCTCTTGCCTTATCTGACGACGTTTTCTGTTTATAATGATACATTTCCAGAACCCGGAACCAGGCTTAAAGTGCAGCTGATAGGCGGTGGCTGCGGGTGCTCCGGCGCTACCGAGGGCGCGTACGTTTATTCCTACAAAGTGGGATATGGCCCAAATACACTGGAACCGAGCGATACTCCAACGGCTTACGAGGAGAGGCGGGAATGGGGTCCGTTCCCTGCGAACCCAGCAGCCACCCCTCCGGATCCATGGTCGGGAACATGGAGCGAACGGGTGACCGTGAAAGCACCCGATGGGTCGGTGCGAGTCACGTACTTTGACGAGTACCGCCAAAAGCTCGCGCAGATCATCGCAAGCTGCGATCCGGACCGTAGTACCTATTGCGGAGACCCGGTGCCTTGCGCTTCCCCCACGATGCAGATCGTCAAGTACGACCGCGATGCGGAAGGCCGGATCACGCGCAAGTACACGAGTAAGGCAATCTCGAAGTATCGATGCGATTCCTATTGGGATCCAGGGGATGTCGAGGACGGTGCTATCGAAAACTACGGCGACGGCTTAGTGTGGCACTATGAGTACGGTGGCGGCGCGTATCTGCCGCAGTCGCCGACGCGGGTTTCGTACTCATTCGGAGTCGAGACAGTTCTCACGAATAATGCCAATGTGTTCGTGTTGAATCAGTCCAATATGCATGCTAACTTGTCGAGTTCATCGCCGACTCCAGGTAGTATTAGCAATGGCATCGAGTTTTACATGCTCGTGCCCAGCATTGCGGCCTTCTCGAGCACAACGACTTGGCCCGAAGCAGACCGCCTCGAGATAGGTCGGCCGCTTGTATACTCCGAGAAACGTCTCAAGAACGCATTCAGCCACAACAGCCTCGGAAGCATTACTGCTTCTGATCTTGAGGAAGTGACGTATTCCTACACCCATTGGACCGAGGCGGTTAGCGGAACGCCCAAGTACTTCGTGAAGTCGACCACTCGAACCGTCAACGCAGTTCCGAACGGCGAGAACGGCTCGAACAGCGCCACCAGCACGGTGACGTACACCTACCGCAACGGACAGGTCGCTCTGGAGACGGACGCGACGGGTAAGTGGACCTACTTCGAGTACGACGGCAACGGTCGTCTTTCCCGCATGATCGAGGACGCGGGGCAGACCTACGCGTCAAACGCGTGGAGCGGCTCGCTGACAACGACCCTGTCAGATTTTGGGCTCTCGACTTCGGCCCTTAACGCCGACGGGGCCCATCTGGTGACAACATACGAGTATGACAATCAGGATCGCCTGATCAAGCGCACGTACCCCGGCCGCCCGGACGAGCTCGACGCCGCGAAGACAGCCGACGAGCAGCGCTCCGAGGAGTTCTACTACGTCAAGTCCTGGGACAACCGCAAGCTCACGCTGTCTATTCCCCTCGTCCACCGCAACAGCTCAGGCGCCTGGGTCAAAGCCTTCGGACCTGTTCGATACACGATTGAGAACCTCGCCGGAAAGACGGAGGTTGATGCCGACATCGCCTTTTCCGGCACAGATGGTTCGACGTCATCTCAGCCGAGCTCCTGGCTCGCGACCTCGGGAGTGACCAACCCAATCAATGCGATCGCCACCGGCACGATCTCGCGGCTGTCGACGTACGACTATCGCAAGCAGCGCTCGGAGACCGTGGGCGAGGAAACCGTCTGGTTCGATGTGGATGCCACAGGCTCGCACCTGTACGAACGCCGAGACTACTTTGGCGTTCCTTCCGGAGGAGGCTGGCCGGGCACCACGAGCGCCAACTTTGACGCCACCAAGTATGACTACGACTCGCAAGGGCGGCTCGCACGCATCACCAAGCCCTCGGGCACGGTTGAGCGCGTCGTGCGTGACTTCCGCGGTGCGATCATCGAACGCTGGATCGGCACATCCGACTCCGGCTGGGACATCAGTCACGGCAACACCAACACCGGCGGCGGAGACATGACCAAGGTCGAGGCCTTCGAGTACGACTCAGGCTTCGATGTCTCCGATGTCTTGCTCGCCAAACGCCATCGCTACACCGGCGAGCTTGATCCGAGCAGCCAGGAGATCGTTCGCACCACCGAGTACATCCGTGATTATCGCGGCCGCGCCATCGTCGAGAAGCTCGTCGGCTCGTCCGCTCCGCAGATCGTCCGCAAGTACGACAACCTCAATCGCGTCGTTGCCGAGGCGCTCTTTGATTCCGCGGCGACACTCTCGGCATCGACCGATCCAACCGCAGCTTCTTCCTCGCGCTTGTCGTTGAAGGAATACTTCTACGACGCTCGCGGACAGGTTTGGAAATCCATCACGCACAGGATCGTTCAGGCGACAGGGGGCACCAAGGGTAACTCTGTCTCGGGTGGCGAACTGACCACACTCTACTGGCGCGACCCCATCGGCCGCATCATCAAGACCGATGGCACCCGCCTCGCCAAGTACCGCTATGACCGGCTCGGACAGCTCGTCCGGGCATGGACCCTCGCCAAGTTCGATGACACGTCCTACTCGGATGTGTACGACTCGGGAATCTTCCAGACCAAGGTTGACGGCGACATCGTCCTCGAACAGATTCACAAAACCTACGACAACTCCAGCGGCAACGTCATCTTGGACGCTTCGATCTCGCGCTCGCACGCCGAGCCGCTGACGGCCGGCTCGGGAACGCTCGGCGACTTGAATCGAGCGGTGGCCGATGATGCGCCGCTGCCAGATCAGCTGACGGGTTTCAGTTCGGCTGAGGTGAAAGGACGTATCCAGATCACCAGCCACTGGTTCGACGACATGGATCGTCAGATCGCCCTCGCCGAGTATGGCACCGCGGGGTTCCCCGATTATCTCTCTTCGGGCAGCACCGTGACTTTCACACGCTCGTCCACCGTTCCTTCACGCTCGGATGACGTGCTTGTCACCGAAGCGACCTACGACGGGGCCGGGCGACTGATCGCGATCAAGGACCCCAAGACGCTTGAATCGCGCACCAGCTACGACGCCCGCGGCCGAGTGACTTCCTCCATCGCGAACTACAAGACCGGTAGCTCTCTACCCGCCGACGCCAACCAGACCGTCAACTACGCCTACACCAACGGTCTCATGACCTCCATGACCGCCGTCATGCCCTCGGGCCAGGGCGGCGATCAGGTGACACAGTACATTTACGGCACGACTAAGGACACCACTCTCGGCGGCAGCCCGGCCAAGTCGCTCATTGCGACCGGGCACTTGCTGCGTGAGACCGTCTACCCGCCCGGCGGCGCTAGCACCAGCACCGCGCAGCGCACCACCCACGCGGCCTACAACAAGCTCGGCGAGGTCGCCTGGTACAAGGATCAGAACGGCACGACGCTGCGCACCAAGCGTGACGCCGCCGGACGGACGAGTTCGACCTCGGTTGACGCCCTTGGCACCGGTATCGACGGCGATGTCCGCTCCATCGAGGTCGCCTTCGAGGCCCGCGGCATGGTCTCAAAGGTCACCCAGAAGAACTCCACGCCGTCTGTCACGGACGAAGTCACCTACTCGTACGACGACTACGCGCTCCTCACCTCCGCGCGACAGAGCTACGACGGAGCTGTTCAGAACGACTCGTCCGATTTCGTCGTGGGCTTCACCAACGAGCGTGCCGCGCCCACCGGCGGACGCGTCGGCGTCCGTCGCACCGGGATGACGATCCCCGGCTCCGGCGGATCTTCTCAGATCACCTACGACTACGCCGTGCCCACGAGCGGGGCCGACACCCTCGACAACTTGGTCGGCCGGGTGCGCTCCGTGCGTGTCGCTTCCGGCACCGGCACCATCCCAGTCGCTTCCTACACCTACATGGGCGGCCGCACCGTCGCCGGAACCACGCTCGACGAGCCCGGAGTCTCCCGTCGCATCTACGGCGAAGGCCCCGCCGTCAATCTCGCCAAAGTCACCGGCTGGGACCGCTTCAATCGTGATCTTGAGGATTGGTGGGCACGTCCGAAGGAGGGCTCGCCGACGACAGCGTGGGCCTATGCCTATCGCTCGAGTCTGAAGTACGACCGCAACAGCAACATCACGCTGAACCGCGACCGCGTGGTCCGCGGCTTCGACGTGAAGTACGTCAACGACGACCTCAACCGCCTGACCGAGGCGGACGAGGGGACG
>DASVYC010000052.1:0-105981 GCA_036392375.1 Phycisphaerales bacterium | reverse complement strand
TTCCTCGCAACGGCTCCATCGGCTTCGGACGGGTTCACCCCCGCCCCCCGCTGTCGGCAGCCTCGCATCGACCCACGGGCGTCCGCGGCATCGGGTTGCCGCGGCACGGAGGACAGGCCGAGGGTGGGATTTCGGGAGATTCTCATGTCGATCGTTTCGCTCGCCCGCGCGCTCGCGCTGGGTCTCGTCGCCGGCTCCGCGTGCGCCGCACCGGCCATCAACGGCTCCATCAACCAGGCCGCCGACGGCTGGACGCTCTTGACCGAGTCGGCCGACGCCGTGCCGCTCGCGGGCGGCTCGTCCACCAAGTCCGACTCCTCGGTCGAGTCCTCCACCTTCCACTGGTGGAACGGCCTCGCCAACCAGGACGTCGCTTTCTTCGACAACCGCGGCGACATCATCAACATCTATGTCGCCTATGACCGCGAGTACCTCTATCTCGCCGTCGCCGGTCCCACGGGTCCCTTCAACCGCTTCACCGATCAGTCGGCCAACGCCAGCAACGACGTCGCCGACCTCTTCCTCGCGCTCGATCTCGCCGGCGGCAACCCCGGCGGCGAGCTCAAGGCGGCCCTCACCCACAACACCTTCGGCCTCAAGGCCGTGGACTTCCTCGGCTGGGCCCCGACCCACTTCGTCGGCACGCAGTATGTCGACAACGGCAACGGCGGCGGCGGGCTCTCCAACCTCTTCGCGGTCAACGCGGCCAACCCCGTTGCACGCAGCGCCGGCCAGGGCGTCATCGACCGCGGATTCCTCTGGAACGCCGCTATCAACAACACCGCCGCCTACGACAACCACAACGCCAACGCCGGCGAGTTCGAGTACCGCATCCCCTGGCGCGCCTTCGGCTTCGCGCAGCGCCCGGTGAGCCTGAACCTCCGCATCGCCTCCTACACCACGCAGAACTTCGCCCAGGCCGACGCCTACGACAGCGCCCCGGGCTGGGGACAGGGCTTCGCGTTCGAGGAGATCGGCGACTGCCCCGGCGACCCCGACAGCGGCGGCCAGCTCGCCGCCTGCAACCCCGGCTCGTCCTTCGGCTCCACCGCGAGCAGCAACTTCGTGGCCGACATCACCGGCGCCCCCGGCCGCAACGACCAGATCGACACCATCGAGGGCTCCCTGCAGTTCGTCATCGTCGCCCCGCCCTGCCCCTGCGACCTCAACGCCGACGGCTTCGTCGATGACGCCGACTTTGTCATCTTTGCGGAGGCGTACAACAACCTCCTCGATCCCTCCGGCGACTTCAGCGGCGACGGCGTGAGCGACGACACCGACTTCGTCGCCTTCGCCGAGGCGTACAACGCGCTGCTCTGCCCGTAACGCGTCCACAGCCCGAGATCAGCTCGTGCTCCGAAGCTGGAACGTCGCAACAAAGGTCGCAAAGAAAAGAGCCCACGGACACCTCGTCCGTGGGCTCTTTGGTTTCCTGTGTTCGCGAAGCCGGAGGATCACCAACCGCCGCCGTCGCCGCCGCGGTCGTAACCGCCACGGTCGCCGCCGCGATCACCACCCCGTCCGCCGCCGCCAAAGCCCCCGCGGCTACCTCCACCACCTCCGCCATAGCCGCCGCCACCACCGCCTCCAAATCCGCCGCGGCCGCCGCCACCACCAAAGCCACCACGACCACCACCGAAGCCGCCGCGACCGCCGCCACCGGCCTCACGGGGCTTGGCCTCATTGACGACGAGCGGACGCCCGCCGAGCTGCTGCCCGTTGGTCGCCGCGATCGCCTTCCGGGCCTCCTCGTCGTTGGCCATCTCCACGAACCCAAAGCCGCGCGGGCGGCCGGTCTCGCGATCCATGACAATAGCGGCAGAAGTCACCGACCCGTGCTGCCCGAAAAACTCGCGCAGCTCATCCTCGGTGGTGCTGAACGGCAGGTTCCCGACGTAGATTCTCATACCGATTCACGATCCTTGCCCGAGCGCTCGAAACTCACCATTGAAACCTCACCAAGCCCTCGGGCAGGCGATCCGATCGGTCCCAAGACCACCCGCGTCGCCGCCGACCGGGTGACATCGGAGGGAAGTATACAGGGGTGTGAGCGCAGGTTGGAGCACCGCTGCTCCGCACAGCTCCCTTCACTCCGCCACCCTCCCACCGCCGCCCGTGCAACTGCCTCAAACCTCAGCCCTCCAACCTCCCACGCGCTCACCCCCTAGCGTTCGTCGTGGATCCGGGAGAGCGATCAAACCCCCAGCCTCGCGGCATCGTCGTCGCCTCCGGGCTCTCAGCCCAGACCGATCCGGTCAAAGCCGCCGCCGCCGCCGCCGACGAGTGCCTGATCCAACTCGCGGGCAGCCCTTGTGATCTCGCCTTCGTCTTCTTCTCCTCCCACCACGTCGAGCGTGCCGGCCAGATCTCCGAGAAGATCCGCTCCCGCCTCAAGCCCATCCACACCATCGGTGTCTCCGCCGAGTCCGTCGCCGGCGGCACCATCGAGCTCGAACGCACCCCCGGCCTCGCGGTCCTCGCTCTCTCCCTCCCGGGCGTGCGCCTCAGCGCCTTCACATCGGACTCCTTCCCGCCCCTCGACGCCACCGAGCCAGAGCACGTCGCCGTTCTCGCGGGCGGCATCGGCGCCGCCAGCGACACCGCCGCGATCTTCGTCTTCGCGGACCCCTTCAGCATCCCGGCTCTGCAGCTCATCCCCGCCCTCAACAAGGCCCGCCAGCTCGACCGCGACGCCAAGCCCGCCGGCATCGTCTTCGGCGGTCTCGCCTCCGCCGCCCGCGCGCCAGGCGGCAACGCCCTCTTCCACAACGACCGCGTCCTGCGTTTCGGCGCCGTCGGCATCACCGTCTCTGGTCCGGTCTGCATCGACACGCTCGTCAGCCAGGGTTGCCGCCCGGTCGCGTCGCCCATGGTCATCACCAAGGCCCGCAACAACCTCATCCTCCAGCTCGGCGGCCGCCCCGCCCGCGACGTCATGCGCGAGGTCGTCACCGAGATGACCCCCGAGGAGCGCACCGCGCTCTCGTCGGGGCTCTTCGTCGGTCGCGTCATCAACGAGTACAAGGATCGCTTCGGACGCAGCGATTTTCTCATCCGCGCCGTCGTAGGCGAGGACCCCGGCTCGGGCGCGATCGCCGTCGCCGACTTCGTCCGCGTCGGCCAGACCGTGCAGTTCCACGTCCGCGACGCCGACACCGCGACCCAGGACCTGGGGCTCCTGCTCGACTCGCAGCGCCTGTACGAACGCCCCGCGGGCGCGATGCTCGTCTCCTGCAACGGCCGCGGCACTCGCCTCTTCTCCACGCCCAACCACGATGCCGACGCCATCGCCAGAGCGTTCGCCACCGTCAAGGCCGGCGAGCAGCTCGCCAAACCCGGCTCGATGATCCTGCCCGCCGCTGTCCCCGCCGGCGCGTGGAGCTCCACCAAGGCCTTTCCGCTCGCGGGCTTCTTCGCCTCCGGCGAGATCGGCCCCGTTGGGCACGACTCCTACCTCCACGGCAACACCGCCTGCGTCGCGCTCTTCCGCGAGAAGAAGTAACCCGCCTCACTCTCCCGATGCCACGGGTGAGAGAGACGTGGTCGATCGTGTCCATACCGAGCACGCGAACCCGTCGCGTGCGCCGACCAAACGAAAAAGGCCGTCCCTCTCGGAACGGCCTTGTGCATCGTTCTCGGAATCCGATCAGCTCAAGCCGCCCTTGAAGTTCGTCTTCTTGAACTTCTCGCGCAGGCGACGCAGCGCCGGCGTCTCCTTGAGGATCTCATCGGGCGTGCGGGTGTCGCGCGGAGCCTTGCCGCCGCCGCCGAAGCCGCCACGACCACCACCGCCGCCGCCAAACCCACCGCCGCCACCACCACCGGGGCCGCCGCGGCCGCGAGCCGGACGCTCGCCCGCCTGCCCGCCCGGTCCACCCTGGCCACCCTCGCCGACCTTGATCTCCGGCAAGGGCTTCAGAGCCTTGATCGAGAGGCTGACGCGACGGCTGCCCGGATCGATCTTCAGCACCTTGCAGCGGACGATCTCGTCCACCTTCAGCACGTCCTCGACCTTGCCGATGCGCTTGTGGTCGATCTCGCTGATGTGCACCAGACCCTCGACGCCGGGCGCGACCTCGACGAAGGCGCCGAACTCGAGCAGCTTGGTGACCTTGCCGGTCATCTCCGCGCCCTCGGCCAGCTTCTCGGCCGCCGCGACGAACGGATCGCCCTGGACTTGCTTCAAGCCCAGGCTGATGCGATCGGCCTCGAAGTCGACCTTGAGCACCTTGACGGTGACCCGCTGGCCTTCCTTCACGTGCCGCTCGATCGCCTTCTCGCCGAAGCCGATCTTGTCGTAGGAGATGTCGCTGATGTGGATCAGGCCGTCGACGCCGCCGATGTCCACGAACGCGCCGAACGGCATGATCTTGCGGACCATGCCCTCGACCGTCTGACCCTCGACGAGCTTCTTCTTGGTCTCTTCCGCGAGGCGCTTGCGCTCAGCTCCCAACACGTCGCGCCGCGAGAGCACGATGTTGCCCTTGCCGAAGCGCTCGACCCGCACCACCGACGCGCTCATCTTTTCGCCCACGAAGACCGTCATGTCCTCGACGCGATCGAGCGAGACCTGGCTGGCGGGCATGAACGCCCGGTGCCCGGCGACCTCGAGCTCGAGGCCGACCTGCTTGCCATCCTTGCCGGTCGCGACGCCGGTGACGCGGCCTTCAACGACCTGTCCCGCTTCGAGCAGCTCCCAATCGGCCTTCTGCACCGAGCCGGGGCGCGAGCAGATGAACAGGCTTTCCGACGCCTCGAACTTGTCCACCACCAGCTCGACCGTGTCGCCGGTCTTGGGGACTTCTTCTTCCTTGAACTGCAGGCGGGGCACGATGCCCAGTTCCTTGGGCCCGAACTCGACGAAGATGTCGGTCGGACCCACGCTCACCACCTGACCGGTGCGGTGCTCTCGCCCCGCTTGCACCACCCGCGGCCCGCGGATGTGGGCCGGACGACCGGAACCTGACGCGACCCGCGCCTTGTCAAGGTTCTTCGCCGCGGCGTCCGCCTCCCTGTCGAGCTCGGCCATCGCGGCATCGATCTCGGCGTTCAGCTCGGCGGTGAGGTCGCCGTCGGCGGGCTTGCCAGCGGTGGTGATGGACTGGTTCGGATCAGAATGGGTGGACATGCGTGTGACTACCGGACGGAGCTCTCGGCGTGCCGCGTCAACAACGCGATCAACGCCCCCGACGCGCCGCCCGACGCGCGTGCAGACCCGTGATTCCACGGGGAAAGAAGTGTAGCGGCGCCCGCAAGTCCGGGCACGCTCCGCGACTGCCAAGAAACTCCGTATGAGATTCGGTTTCCGGACGACTCACGCGTCCCGCCCACGCCGCGTCACTGCATCGTCCGCTTGATCGCGTCCACGATCCGCTGCGCCGTCCGCACGTTCGCGAACCCGGCCTCCGCGTCGATCGCTGGCCGCCGCCCGTCGCGCAAAGCCCCGAGGAACTCCTCGATCTCCGCCACGATCGGCTCGGCATCATCGACCTTGAGCTGGTCGATGTTCACCAATTCGCCCCACTTCAGGCTTGTCAGGTCCGCGCCGCTACGGATCTGCTCCCGCATCTCACGCATCTGCGGCTCGTTGGCGATCCGGCGGATCATGATCCCCGTCTTCGCCCCGTAATCGATCTTGATGTACGCGTTCTCGCCCGTGATGCGGGTCACCCGCTCGGTCTTGAGCGCCAGCCGGCTCGCCGTGATGTTCGCGACGCACGTGCCCGAGGGCCGCCGCCACGTCAGCCGTGCGTTGCACACGTCCTCGTGATCCGTGATCACCGCCACGCCCGCCGCCTGCACGTCGTCGGGCTCCTGCCCGCCCATCAGCATCAGCACCACGTCGAGGTCGTGGATCATCATGTCCATCACGACGCCGACATCGACGCTGCGGAACGTCATTGGGCTCACGCGGTGCACCTCGATGAACCGCGGCACCACATCCTGCCCGCCGCTGACCCGGTTGGTCGCGTTCTGCATCGCCCGCATGATCGGGTTGAACCGCTCGATGTGCCCCACCATCAGCATCGTGCCGGTCTTCTCCGACAGCTCCTTGATCGCCCGCGCGTGCTCCACGTCCTGCGCCAGCGGCTTTTCGATCAGGCACGCCACGCCCGCCTTCAGCAAGGGCTCGGCCATCTCGCGATGCCGCGTCGTGGGCACCGCGATGCTTACCGCATCCACACCCGCCTTGATCAGCTCCTCGACCGTGCCGAAGCCCTTGGTCTCGAACTTGTCCGAGATCTCGGTCCGCCGCGCCACATTCGCGTCCACCACGCCCACGAGCTGACAACCCGCGAGCTTGGAGTACACACGCGCGTGATGCTGACCCATCCGCCCCACACCCACCACGCCACATCGCAGCGTGCGGGTGCGCAGGCTCTCGGTCGCTTTGGACTGCTCGGCAGAGATCGTCTGTGTCATGCGGACGCGGGCCTCGGTGGTGCGACGCGGGGTGGCGGGTTGTGGTTCACGCCACCTCCGCTCAGGCGGACAACTGCGTCAGGGCGGCGGCCAGGTCTTCCTTGCGGGTCAGGCCCACAAACTTCTTCGCGATCTGCCCGTCCTTGAACAGGATCACCGTCGGGATCGCCGTGATCCCAAACTGCACCGACACCTTCCGGTTCGCGTCCGTGTCCACCTTGCCGATCTTGGCCTTCCCGGCGAACTGCTCGCCCAGCGCCTCGATCGTCGGCGTCAGCATGCGGCACGGCATGCACCACTCCGCCCAGAAGTCCACCAGAACAGGAACGTTGCTCTTGATCACCTCGGCGTCGAAATTGGCGTCGGTGAAAGTCTGAATGTTGGCGCCGGCCATGAAATGCTCCTCTGCCGGGACGACCCCGGCCGGCCTCTCGCTCGAGGCCGTAGGTCAATGCTACCCGCTCCGAAAGGCCCGGGCGGGACCTCTCTTGGATGCCAACACCAGCGCGGCGATGCAAACACCCCACCGGGGCCCGACCGCCCCGATCCGACGCCTCTCCCACCGCCCTCCATCTCCGTTTTCACCCTCACTCGCAGACCAACGCGTCGTACGCGCCCGCAAAGATCACAAAGTCCGCGTCGTCCACCGCGAAGTCAAAGGTGAAGTCCGCCGCGCACGCGAACAACGGCTGCTGGTTCAGGAACGTGCACACCGCCTCCTCGTACTGAGCCGCGAAGGCCGCGAAGTCGCTGTCATCCACGAATCCGTCGCCGGTCAGGTCGCACAAGCAGCTCCCCTCGGGGATGAACCGCCCCAGCGTGCGGAACGCCGCCGATGAGTTCGACTGCACCACCACCCCGACGCTGAGCTCGTAGTACCCCGCCGGGAGCACCGCGTCCAGCGTCGTCGTCTGCGTCGCGCTCCAGTACAGGTCCATGTTCCTCGTCAGCACCGCCGACGCCCCGAGCAACTCCGCGTGCATCACCAGCCGCAGACCCGGGCTCGGAAAGAAGAAAAACCCGAAGTTGTCCCCCGCGCTCGTGGGGCGCGCCCCGCGCTCGGCGGTCGCAGAGATCGGCGCGGCCAGGCACCCGAAACCCGTCGTCGTGATCACCGATTCCTGATATGCCGCCGTCGCCGCGTGCGGCACTCCCGGCCCGCCGCTCTCGAGCAGCGCGTTGTCCATCCAGGGACCGAAGGCCATCGGCGGCGAGCGATCCACCGAAGCGCCCCAGATCTGCGCCCACACCTCGCGTGAATCCCACGTGAGCATCGGCTGCGCCAACACCGTCGCCTGCGCCGCCGCCGCGAACACCGCTCCGCACATCATCGTCTTCATGGCACCCTCCCGGACATCGCGTCCGATCCGGGTTCCGGCACAATGATCCTCACACGCTCCGACGCGGGATCAACTCGTATTCGCATGGAGTTCGTACAAATCGCATCGCCGGCACGCGCGACCACGCAACGCAAACACCCGTGCAGGGTGTGTACGGCCACCGTTCAGCGTACTTCCATCATGCTCAGGAGATCGTCAGCCCCACCGGCTGCGGCTTCATCTGGTGGCTCGGCTGCACCACGATGCCCAGCGGCGCACGACGCCCGCTGCCATCGGTCGGCGGAATCCCGTCCTGATCGATGATCTTCTGGATCGCCATGATGCCCTCGAGCAACTGCTCGGGACGGGGCGGGCAGCCCGGAACATAGACATCAACGGGGATGAACTGATCGCACCCCTGCACCGTCGCGTACGTGTCGAACACGCCGCCCGTAGAGGCGCACGCGCCCATGCTGATCACCCACTTGGGCTCGGTCATCTGCATGTAGATACGCTGCAGCACCGGAAGCATCTTGATCCCGATGCGGCCCGCCACGATCATCAGATCCGCCTGGCGGGGCGAGAAACCCATCCGCTCCATGCCGAACCGGGCCACGTCGTAACGGCTCGATGCCGTCGCCATCAACTCAATGCCGCAGCACGCCGTCGCGAACGGCATCGGCCACATGCTGTTGCGGCGCGACCAGTTGATCACCCGCTTGAGCTGCGTGGTCAGGACCCAGTCATTGGGAAGTGCGGATTCAATACCCATGCGCGGAGTGTCCGTTCAAAAGGTGCGAGCGGATGCACTATAGGTTTGTCCGTTCTGCAAAGCAGGCCCGGAGAGCCTCTCGCGCAAGCCAGAGGTCGCCCCACGCACGCTCCGCCCACCTCTCTCCATCCCGCATCCGACCGCTCGCCCGCGCATGACGCTCCCGGGATCTCATCCCGGATTGGTCCCCGGCTGCGTCATCATCATCGCCGAAGGGCTTGCCTCACCCGGCGGCACCTCCGCCGGCGGGAACGCCGTCTTTTCCATCTCCAGCGCCCACTCCTCCAGCGGGACAAACCGAAGCAGATCCAGCTTCACTTCCGAGCCCGCCAACGCGTGCGAACCCGCCTTGATCTTCAGGAACAAAAGGAACTTGTCCCACTTGCGCTTGTCGAACAGCTCAACGTCGCCCGGAGCCACCGCCACCCCGCTCGGCAACGTCAACGTCCGCGTCGCCGGATCCCACGCGTACGACGTGCCCATCGTCCGCAGCAGGACCCACACCATCATCAGCGCAATCGCGCCGCACACCACCAGGATGATCCACTGCAGCGGGATATCAAACTGCGACAAAGGCTTGGGCTGGGCCGCCTTGCCGAAGAACTTGTCCAGCCGCTCCATCTCGGAACGCGCCACGTCCGGCGTGATGTTCGTGCGCTCGGGCGTCAGCTTCCCGGCGTTCCGCAGCGCCTCCAGCCATTCGAGCCGCAGCCGCTGGATCGAAGACAGCGATGTGCGATCCCGCAGCCGCAGCGTCGCGATCTCGTTCGCGGGGTCCTCAACGCCGACCTTCTCCAGCACCCCAGGCGCCAGCGTGGCCCGCAGGTACTGCAGCTTCAGGAACTCCGCCGCTTCCTCGCCGCGCTTGGGATAGATCCACACCGCGTCCGCCAGCGCCCACAGCGCAAAGCCCGTCACGATCAGGATGAAGACCAGCTGCTTGCCCAACCACTTGGGCGAGACTTTGGTCCGGATCGTCGCGGCTTGATCGCTCATCGTGCTTCTTCCTCGGCTGCGTGTCGCGTGCTATCGACCATTTCTCCGCGGCAATCGCCGCGCACCCCGGGCCGATCGCCGCAAGCGTACGGCCTCAACGCCACCGCGTCCGAGAACCGCCCGCTCCGTCCCCCGTGCCGATACCAACATCGCCCCCGCGCCTCTCCACTCCCACCCACGCGCGTCCCGCTGCACCGATCCCCTCCCGCGGCCGATCCCAAGACGTCTCCCGGAGTCTTTCCATGCGCACCCTCTGGACCGCACTGACCCTGCCCGCGCTCCTCCTCACCTCCTGCGGCGAACAGGCTCCCCCTGCGCCCGAGGCGCCCCGCTTCGTCCAGGAGCAGCAGAAGAAAGTCGAGCAGTTCAAGGCCGCCCGCGGCATCGGCGCCGAGGAAAAGAAGCTCTCCGTCAACGACCGCCTGCTCAGCGAGCTCCAACGCGTCCGCGCCGCCGTCGCGCAGTACGGCGAGACCTTCAAGGGCGCCCCGTGGCTGCCCGGCCACGTCAACACCTCGCAGTGGGACTCCTTCGCCTTCGACAAGCCGCCCGCCAACCCGCTCTCGCCGTCCAAGGTCGCCACCCGCGTCGTCGAGATCACCCGCAAGGGCCAGACCGGCGCCGCCGCCGACCCTAACGAGGCCGGCTGGGTCTGGAACAGCGCCGACGGCAAGGTCTTCGCCGCCGGCAGCGACGAGTGATCGCCCTCAAAATCGCTTGTGCGTCGGCCGCTCCGTCGGCCCGCTCACGCCCATGATCGCGCGCGCCAAGGCGACGTCGCCCGAACGCGTGATCTTGATGTTCCTCGCATCACCCGTTGCAAGCACCACCTTGTGTCCCTTTCCCTCCGCCGCGAACAGCCGCTCCACCAGCGAAGCGTCGTCGGTGCTCGTCAGGTCCGGCTGCCCGTACGCCGCACGGAGCACCCCGATCTCAAACACCTGCGGCGTCTGCACGCCGTAGAGCCCCGCGCGATCCACCGTCGCCTCGACCACGATCGTCTTCTCATCGCTCGGCGCCGTTCCCAGGATCGCCGCCAGCGGATCCGATGGCCGCGCCGGGGCGTCCGACCTGCTCGCGCGCTTCAGCGTGTCACCAACCTCCAGCCCCGGCACCACCGCCGGATGATGCCGCGACAATTCGAACACGCGATCGATCATCTCCGCCGGCGTCGCGGGCCGGGCCGCGTCGTGCACCGCCACATGCGTCGCGTCGTCGGGCACCGCCGCCATTGCGTTCTTCACCGTCTCCCACCGGTGCGTCTTCCCGCCCTTCACCAGCACCGCGCCGAGGAGCCCCAGCCGGTCCGCGTGCCGCGACTTGAACTCCGCGAACTCCGCGTCCTCACCCGGGCCCGCGACGATGATGGTGAACACATCGTCACGCTTGCAGAAAAGCTCCACGCTCCTCTGCAGCACGGGCTTGCCGCCCAGGTCCTCGTCGAGCTTGGATCGCAGCCCGCCCGACTCGGTGTACCGCCGCGAAGCCCCGGCGGCGGCGATGATGACAGCAAAGCGTGGCTCGCTCATAGCTCGAAACGTAGCACACACACCGTCCACAACAGCCGTCCCAACTTGTTGGGGGCGGTGCCTTCCAGGCCCCGGCGTCAGTGCTTCCTCGATCGCCGCGGCCGCGCCTGGTGAAACTCGCTCACCGCGTGGGCGTTCCGAACTCCACCACCATCGGCACCCGCACCCGCAGCAGCCACTGCTCCGCCGGCTTGGTCCACCACAGCACACCCGACGCCGAGGGCCCCGCCGCTTCCAGTTGCACACCCTCCCCCGCCAACGCGTCGATGCGTTCGAACACCACCCCGCCGCGCGTCGCCAGTTCCAGAGACTCGCGCGCCATCTCCAGCGACTCGGCCGTCGGCCGCACCGCAAGCTCGAACGCTCCGACACGGGCGTTGTCCCGCGCCGCGATCATCCCGCGCCCATCCGCGTCCGCGACCCGCGTGTCGATCGGCCACGCCATCGCTGGCACCGCCGCCTCGCGCCCCTGAGCCGCGGCCAAGGCCCACGGCCCGGCGTTCGCGCCCGCGATCATCCCCTCCAAGCGCGCGCTATCACGCCGCGGCGCATCGGTCGTCAACCGGACCGCCAGCCGCCCCTCGCGCAGCCACCGCAACGCCAGCGCCGGATCGCGCGTCGAGGTGACCTCCGCCACCCGCACCGGCTCGGGCGTCGCCTCCGGCGGCCTCGTCGCGCTGGCCCGCGGCGTGACCGGCCGATCTGGCAGCACCGCCCACGACGGCAATCCCGCATCGCGAGGCGACTGCGCCACCGACTTCGCCGGCGTGCGAGGCGCGGGCGTCATCGACGCCAGGTAGAACACCCCGCCAACCACCACAACAGCCGCGGCCGCCGCCACCGACCCGCGCGAGAAGATCCACGGCCCGATCGTCGCCAGCACCCCCGGCCGCGTCCGGTACACCACGGCCCGGGCAGGATCCGGCGGCAGCGCCACACCGTCACCCAGCGCCGCCAACGCCCCCACATCCAATTCATCTCTCGTCACATCACGACAGGGATGCCGCCGCGCGTCCTCCATCGCCGCGCCCACCGCCGCTCGCAGCGCCGATGCCCGGGCCCGCGACAAGGGCACTTGCATCTCCGCACCCAACGCCGCCCGCAGCGCCGCGCGATCACGCTGCATCGCCCCGAGCGAACCTAGCGCAGGACGCACCGACTCCACCGCGTCGAGCGACGCGTGCTCGCGATCGCCCGGGCCGCGGCCCGCATCCGAGAGATTGTCGCCTGTCGTGCTCATGCTCCCGTTTCGCCCGTCGGATCCCCTGCCTTCTCGATCGCCTCACGCAGCGCCTGCCGCGCACGGAACAGGCGGCTCTTCACCGTCCCGACTGCGACACCCAGGATCGCCGCGATCTGGTCGTAATCCAGATCGCGCCCGTCCCGCAGAATGAGGATTGTCCGCGTCTCAAAGTCCAGCATCGACAACGCGGCCAGCACCCTCGCACGAGATTCAACCCCTTCGACCCGCTCCAGCGCCCCCGGTTCCCGATTCGCCAACCCAGACCCCAACGAACCCCCACCTCCGCTACCTCCTCCCCCGCCACCCAGCATCGAGCCTCGTGAGGCAGACGCCCTCTCCCCACCCCCGGACGGCGCGTCCAGACTCGCGTGCCGCCGCAGCTTCTCGGAACGCGCACGGCTGTAGCACGCGTTGATCGCGATCCGCGTGATCCACGTCGTGAACTGGGCCCGCTCATCGAACGTCTTGATCGCCCGCACCGCCCGCACCATCGTGTCCTGCGTCGCTTCCAGAGCCGCGTCCTCATCCCCGGTCACGCGCACGCACATCCGAAACACCCGCGTCTGGTGTCGTTCCAAGAGCGTCGAGAGCGCAGCAAAATCGCCCGTGCGAGCCGCACGGGCGAGGGATGCATCACTCGGGTTGTCGGGGCCGCTCGGCCCACTCGGCGCCATGGCACGATGCTATCGGATCAACCGCGGTCGGTTGCGGCGTCCGCTCTCAGGGACAGAGCAATTCGTTGTACGCCGAGGCAAAGAGCACAAAGTCGCCGTCGTCCACAAACCCGTCCACGTTCAGATCGGCCGGACAATCCAACGGCATCGCCGCGTCGTTGCAGTCGAGCACGTTGTACGCCGCCGCGAAGACGACGAAGTCCGCATCATCCACGTATCCATCCGGATCAATATCGCTCGGGCACGACGGCCCGGCCCGGAAACGGATGGTGATCGGGTCCGCGTCGGTGAACTTCCCCGACGCGTCCCAAGCGACAAACGTCACGTCGTACAGGCCCCCGGCCTCAAAGCCGTACGCCTGATCATGATTGTGATCGCCCGCGGGCGTCGAGAACGATCGGGCGAGCCGCGTTGCCCCGTCGCTCGCGGCCATCACACTGAACGCGCCGAACTCGTCGAACGCGCCCCAGTTCACCCGCGTCGAACCCGCGATCACCGGCACGATCGACGCGATCTCCCACCGGAACTCGCCGCCATCAAGACGCCCGGTGAGATAGAAATAGTCGCTGGTGAGCAGCACCTCGTCGCCGCCGAACCACCCCGCCAGCGGGCCATCAACAAACATCTCGGGCAGGTCGTAGCACGCCTTGAGCCCGTTCTTCATCAGGCGCCCGCCGCTGATCGTGAACGCGCCCTCGGTCGGGTAGTACCCGGCTTTGACGAGGATCTTGTCGCCGACACTGCCGGAGGCGGTGTCGACGGTGACGTGATTGTGCGCTGCGACGGTCGATGCGAGAGCCGCGCACGCGAGCGATGCGATTCGAGTCTTCATAGGGTCCTTCTTTCTGTGTTTGGTTATCTGGTTTGGAATCAGCCCGGCCCCGCTCGGCGGGGTCAGCGCCCCGGCGTGAACCGGGGCGCTGGACCTCACCGAGCGAGGCCAAAGCACGTACTCACACGCGACGCCGACGCGACGCGACCAACACGCCGAGTCCCAGCAGCGCCAAGCCCGACGGCGACGGGATCGAGTTCACCAGGAACGAGAACGATTCCGACGCCGCGTACACGCCGTTGACGTCGTAGACGCGCATCTTGACTTCGTACTCGCCGCGCTGGCTGACAAAGAAGCCCCAGCCGTGGAAGTGATTGCCGTAGCCCAGAAATATGCTGCGATCCGCGAGCGAGCCGCCGCCAGCCTGATTGGAGTCGTAGACGCCGAAGACGTCGTAGTTGACGCTGCTGACGGTGTTCACGCCCTGGAGCTGGCGCAGAGCGTTGTTGGTGTTGCCGCTGGGATTGGTGACCATCCCGATGCCGAAGCTCGCGGCCACCGAGCCGTTGAGCGCCGTGACGCTGACAATCTCCCACGCGAACGAGCCGCCCGTCAGACGCCCGAGGCTCACGAACGAGTCAGCGCCTGTAGCGTTGAACGTCTGCCGCTCCGTCACCGGATCCGCGGCCATGCTGGAGTTGGAGTACCAGCCAGAAACCGGCGACACGCCCCCGCCCTCGGCGGCCCGGTAGTTCGTCGGTGCCGCGTGCTTGAGGTTATACGACGTGTGCTCGAACGGAGCGTTCGGGTCGGTGGCGTAGCGGGCCGAGCGGGTCTGGAGCTGCGTCTGGCCGCTCACCGACGCGAAGCGGAACGCCCACTGCTCGCTCTCCGGGGCGCCGCTCGTGCCGTAGCCAGTGCGGAGCTGGAGCTGCTCACCCGCAGTGCCGGTGGCGGTGTCAAAGCCGATGTGCGTGCCGCGGAACGCGCTCGCCGCACCCAGCGCGGAGCCCGCCACGGTCATCACAGCAACAATCGAAACAACAGAACGATGGACAATCAACATACAGAGTCTCTTTCTCTCGGGGCTTGGCCCCGAAGTTCATGTCAAGGAATGCGACGGCGTCAACGTGCCGTCACGGGATCAAACGGACTGGTCGACGGCGAGAACCGCGGCGCGAAGTCCGACCAGGACCACGCCCGTGCTCCGCCGTCGGCAAACAAGTAGTGGGCCGCGCCTATGCTCACGATCCGATCGCCGCCCCGATCCCTACCTCCATTCGCGTGGCGGCGCACCGCGATCGCCTGGGCCACCGCGTTCGCGTTCTTGAATTCGTGGGTGACCAGGTGATCCACGGTGCCCGAGCCGTTGGGTTCGTAGACGTAGATCGTGCTCGAAGGACGCGGGATATCGCTCATCCGCACGTACGCACGGGTGCGTCCGCCCGGAAGAGGCTTCTTCGTAACCGGATTGAAATCCAGCCCCGGCGTCAGCGGCTCGAAGTGCTCGTTGGTCGCGAACGACGCGCTCTTGCTGTCGCGCGCAGGATCGCGCGGGCAGAAGCGATCGCCCACCACCACGCCGTACGGCTGCAGCGACTGCAGCCACGACGCGGCGCTCGCGAGCGAGCCCGACGTGTGGCTGGAGATCGGGTATCGCTCCTTGTTGTCATTGACGTACAGCACCACCGCCTGTCCGATGGACCGGAGGTTGGCCAGACACCGAGTGTCGAGCGCCGCCGCCCTCGCGCCGCGCAAGGCGGGAGCGAGCAGCGAGACCAGCACCGCGACCACCGTGATGACTACAAGAAGCTCGATCAGCGTGAAGGCGGACCTTTCGCATCGATACAAGCGCACGGAGACAGCTCCGAGACGTGACGGGTTGGGAATGAGACAGCCGGGTCGTCGCGTCACGCGCGGGGCGGCGGAGCATCCACATCGAGCGAGCGCGTGCCGCTGCGCTCGTTCACGGTTTCCACCAGGCCCGCCTGAGGCAGGATCATGATGCCTCCCACGACACGCGACGCGTTCACCGAGACGGGTGCTGCCAGGGCCAAGATCTGCGGCACAAACTTGCAACCCAACGCCGACATCGTTCGCCCACGCGGCTTGGCCTCCCCGCTGGATTCCGTCGCTTCGCCCCGGGCCATGCGGTGACGCAGCACGGCGACCGAGACCACCCCGCGCCGCCCGCCCGCAGCTGCCATCGATTTCGCCACCCGCCCGATCTCGTCGTCCGTCACCCGCACCTCACGCGGCGGCTCCACTCCCGTGGCGATCGCCCACGCGATCCGCTCCGAACGAGTCAGGCAGCAGCACGCCGTCCAGCACTCCAACGGATTCGCGCAGCCGCACAGGTGATCCTCGCACGGATGCCGCGACACAGAACGCGCACCCAGCCAGTGCCCCACCAGCGCTGGCGTCGGCAGATAGCCAATCGCCACGCACGCATACACCGCGGCGAGCAACAGCCCGACGCAACGGCCCCAACGGCGATGAAATGCCCGCCTCCGCACTCGGAAGGATTATTCCCGTCAAACAAGAAAAAATCTAGCCCTACAGAAATCAGCGGTCGAGCTCCGCAGCCACGATGTTGATCGAACCCAGGATCGCCACGATGTCCGAGAGCACGTGCCCCTCGGCCATCTTCGCCACCGTCGAGTAGTTGATGAACGAAGGCGGCCTCGTCTTCACACGCCACGGCCTCGGCCCGCCGTCGCTGACGATGTAGTACCCAAGCTCCCCGTTCGCGGTCTCGTTGGCGCCGTACACCTCGGCCACCGGCGGCTTCCAACCCCGGTTGCTCATGATGATCTCAAAGTGCTGGATCAGGCCCTCGATCGAGCCGTACACATCCTTCTTATTCGGCTTCACCATCTTGGAATCCGCGAACGTGTCCATTGGACCGCCCGGGATCTTGTCGATGAGCTGCTCGATGATATTGGCCGACTGCTTCATCTCCTCGACGCGGACGAGGTACCGCGCGTAGCAATCGCCGTCGTCGCACACCGGCACCTGGAACGTGACGGCCTCCGCGCCCTGCCCGTCCCAGTTGTCGGCGTAGCACAGGTACGGCTCGTCCTTGCGCAGGTCGCGGGCCACGCCGCTCGCGCGGGCCAGCGGCCCCGACAGGCTGAAATTGATCGCCTCCTCACGCGTCATGACGCCGATGCCCTTGGTGCGATCCCAGAAGATGCGGTTGCGGTTGAGCAGCCCCTCGACCTCGTTCAAAGCCTTGGGCAGCTCCTTGTGGATGAAGTTCTTGATCATCCGCTTGAACATCTCTTCGTCGGGCAGGTCCTGCATCGCGCCGCCCACGCGGGTCCAATCCGGATGGAACCGCTGGCCGCTGATGAAGTCGCAGATGTCGTAGATCTTCTCGCGAAGGTTGAAGCAGTACAGGAACCCCGTGATCGCGTTGAGGTCCAGCCCCGCCGCGCCCACGCACAGCAGGTGATCCTGGATGCGGGCCAGCTCCGCCATGATCGTCCGCACCACCGTGCACCGCGGCGTGATCGTGATCCCGAACAGCTTCTCCACCGCGTGGTGCCAGCAGATGTCGTTCGCAATCGGCGACAGGTAGTTCATCCGCGACACGATCGTCACGTACTGGTTGTAATCCAGCGCCTCGCCCAGCTTCTCAAAGCCCGAGTGCAGGTACCCGATGTGCGGCGTGATCCGCGCGATCCGCTCGCCGTCCAGCTCCATCACCACCCGCAGCGTCGTGTGCGTCGCCGGGTGCTGGGGCCCGAAATTCAGCACCCACCGGTCGCCGGTGTCCACGTGCTGCTTGATGTAGTTGATGTTGTCCGAGTCGAGGTCGATCGTGTCGACGGGCTTGAGGGTGTACGGCATGCGGTGCGACTATAGGTTTCCGTGCGGGGATGGCGACCAGCCCGTCAAACGAACACGGTGCACGCCGCACGCCACCGGCGCGCAAGAAGAAGCCGAGGGGCATGCCCCTCGGCTTCTGGTGAAAACACTTGACTGCACGATCGACTCAGCGCTTGCGACGCGCCGCGATCAACCCGCCCAGGCCCATGAGAGCCAGAGCGCCCTGCGACGGGATCAGGGTCGCGGTGAAGAGCCAGTCGCTCGAATCCACATGGGGCGAGCCCACCGGGCCGTGGTTCATCCAGCCCCAGCCGGAGATGCCGGCAAAGCCGCGGTGGCCCGCGTCGTTGTCCTCATCGCCGAGACGGAACTGGTAGGTGCCGTTGGACTTGTCACGCAGCGCGATCGTGTGCCCCAGGGGGGTCTGGATCGTGCCGCTGTTCTGCATGTCCGGAGCGCCGTACTTCACCCAGCGGTCGTCGTCGCTGGGCTTGTTGGCCACGCCGATCGAGTAGGTGAAATCGATGGTGTACAGCCCGTTGTACACGTCGGCGGCATACGAGCCGCCGGTGTCACGGCCGCCCATCGTCACGCCGTAGATCCGGATCGACGTGCTGGTCACGTCCATCCGCATGTTCGACATCGCGTGATCAAAGTTGAACGTGAAGATGTCGTGGCTCGCGGTCGCGTTGTACAGCTCGTCGAGCCGCATCCCGTACAGCGGCGGACGGGCCGCGCCATCGGGGTGATTGTGCAGCTGATAGGTCCCGTTGACGATGACCGCGCCGTGAGCGGCAGCGGCGATCGCCAACCCGGCGAAAGCGGAAACTGATGGCCTCATAGGTCTCTCTCCTCCAACCCGTACCTGAATCCCTTTTCCTCGCAAGCACGGCCCGCGGAAACGGGCACGAACGCAAACTTGCGGGGGGCATCTTACCGGTTCAGGTGGGAAATTCGACCATCGATCTCGCATTTTGACTGGCATTCCCTGCTTTCTTGTGTTTGTTTGGGTCCGAAAACTCGTCTACCCATGCCGCTCGGTACGCCAACCCCACTCCCCGCTTTCCGCCGACTTCACGCACGTCCGGAATCCCTTCGCCTGTCAGAAATCCCTTGAGAAACCAGACCCTTTGGGGTACAAACACTCTCGCCGGGGGCGTCGCCGTCGGCCTCGTGAGGACGTGTTGGAGGGAGATCTCATGTCGCATTCGATCCGCCGCGTCGCCGCGGCCACGCTGCTGTCGCTCGCCGGCGTCGCTCAAGCCGACGTCATCACCGACTGGAACGAGGTCTACCTGCAGGTCATCCGCTACCAGGGCGGAGCCCCCTGCCCCATCAGCCGCGGCGGGCCCATGCTCAACCTCGCGATGTACGACGCGGTGAACTCCATCATCCGCGTGGACAACTTCGCCGCATCGCACAAACCCTACCTCGACGGCCTGCCGATCCCGCCCGCCGGCGCCTCCCGCGAGGCCGCCGCCGCGGCCGCCGCCTACACCATCATGTCCAACATCTATCCGATGCAGAGCGACGAGAACCCTCAAATCGGCGTCCTCATCCAATCCACCTACGACGCCCAGCTCGCCCTCATCCCCGCGAGCCCCGCCAAGAGCAACGGCATCGCCTTCGGCGAGGCCGTCGCCCATCAGCTCCTCCTCCACCGATTCAACGACGGCTACGACGGCGATCCCACTTACACCGCCGGCGGTCACGCCGGCGACTGGCGCATCACCCCCGACGGCCCCTTCGTCCAGCCCTTCACGCCCCACTGGGGCAACGTCACGCCCTGGGGTCTTGAAGACGGCCACATGTTCCGCCCCACGCGCCTCACCGATCTCGGCACCATGCACGACATGATGATCAGCCCGGAGTACGCCGAGCAGATCAACGGCAGCGTGAATGTCCCCGGCGTCAAGGAACTCGGCAAGCGCGTCAGCGCCACCCGCACCGCCGACCAGACAGAGGCCGCATGGTTCTGGGCCAACGACCGCGACGGCACAAGCAAGCCGCCGGGACAGTTGCTCCAGCTCACCAAGCGTGTCTCCGACGACATGGGCCTCACGCTCGAACAGAACGCCCATCTCTACGGCCTCGTCGGCCTCGCGCTCGGCGACGCCTGCATCGCCGCGTGGGACGCCAAGTACAACACCCCCATCGACCTCTGGCGTCCCATCGACGCCGTGCGCGAATCCCTCGACGACGGCAACCCGCTCACGGCGCCCGATCCGACCTGGCTCCCGCTCAACGACTTCACCCCGCCGTTCCCCGCCTATGTCAGCGGCCACGCCACCTTCGGCGCCGTCCACGCCGCCATCATGGAGAACTACTTCGGCACCGACAACATCACCTTCACCATCGGCAGCGACGAATTCGCCGTGAACCCCGGCCTCGGCTACCCCGCCAACCTCACCCGCACCTTCACAAGCTTCTCGCAGGCCGCGTGGGAGAACGCCATGAGCCGCATCTGGCTCGGCGTGCACTACTACTGGGACGCGCTCGACGGCAACATCCTCGGCTACAACGTCGGCAACTTCATCTTCAACCACCAGCTCCGCCCCGTCCCCCAAGGCACCTGCCCGGCCGACATGACCACCGACACGTTCGTGGACGACGACGACTTCGTGCGTTTCGCGCAGCAATACAGCATCCTCGATTGCCGCTTCGCCGCAATGCCCTTCAGCTGCGCCGCCGATCTCAACGCCGACAACTACGTGGACGACACGGACTTCGTCCTCTTCGCCGCCGCCTACGAAGCCCTGCTCTGCCCGTAACCACAACGGCCGGGCCTTCCAGCCCCCGAGCATCTCGGGAACGGGGCTTTCCAAGCCCCGAGCATCTTCTTTCACCTAGCATGGGCGCGTGCCCCACCCCGTCGACGCGCTCGACATCGTCCCCGTTGACGCGCCCTGCACCACCTGCGGCTACAGCCTCCGCGGCCTTGCCATCGACGCGGTCTGCCCCGAGTGCGCCCACCCCGTCCGCCTCTCTCTTGAACGCCGCCGCCTCGGGCTCGCCTCGCCCGACTACCTCCGCTCGCTCCACACCGGCTCCACCGCGCTGCTGCTCGGCCTCATCCTCGCGGTCGCCTTCGGCGGCATCAGCGCCCTGCAATACACCAACCTCGGAACCTTCCGCTACGCCCTGCCGCTCGTCCTCTGGCCTGCGCTCGACCTCTTCGCCGCGATCTTCGTTTCGTTCGGCATCTGGCAACTCACGATCGACGACCCCGGTGTCCCGCGGCACGACCAGGCCCGCGGCAACGCCCGCACGCTCCGCGCCGCCGCCGTCGTGCTCCCGATCGTCCACGCCGTCCAAGTCCTCGCCGCCACGCTGACCGCCGCGCCGCTCCCCGCGTCGCTCGCGCTCCTCGCCCCGTTGCTCGACGCGGCCTCGTTCATGCTCAGGGTCATGTGCGTCGTCGGCGCGTGGCTCTTCATCGCGACCGGGCTGTGCAACCTCATCCGCTGGCTCGCCGCACGCCTGCCCGACCCCGCCCTTTACTCCAACGCCAGAACCTCCGGCCGCGTGCTCCCCTTCTTCCTCGTCCCCGCGATGATCGGCCCCGCGGGCCTCATTCCCGCCGCTCTCTGGATGGCGGTGCTGGTCGGTTCCACCCGCGCCCGCATCGAACGCTCGCAAAACGTCGTGTAGATCAGTATGCTCCCGCGGTGGACCAGCCACCGATCCCGCAGCCGTTCGCACCAAACTTCGATTCCCAGCACCGCTGCATCGGCTGCGGCTACGACCTCACCGGCTCACCCCGCGACGGCGTCTGCCCCGAATGCGGCATCCCCGTCGCGCAATCACTCCGACCCGATCTCATCGAATACCGCTTGCCCGCGTACGTCCGGCGACTGCACCGCGGAGCCGGGATGGCCCGCAACGCCGTCGGGCTTATGACCGGCTCCATCGCATCGGTCTTCATCTTCCAGTTCGTCGCGATACCGATCGGCTTCGTCTCATCGACCGCCGCCCGCATGTTCGTGGTGGCGATCTCACTCCTTGCTTTCGTCGCGTCGCTGGCGAGCTTGGTGACGTATCCCATCGGCTGGTGGCTGCTCACCTCACCCGACCCCGGACGAGACGCCGACGGCGCCGGCCAGACCTCGCGGCGGCTCGTCCGCCTCACGCTCATCGTCACCGCTTCCGCAACCGCGACGGCCTTCGCGTCCGTCGGCGGGATGAGCATCGCCAACGCCGCGTACGGCGTTGGCCTGAACTCGATGGCCGCCGTGCTCACCTACGGCGTCCTGTTTGCCGCACTGATCGCCGCGGCCGTCCAGTTCTACGCCTGCATGGTCTACCTGCGCTGGCTCGCCCAGCGACTTCCGAACGTCGATGTGTACCGACGCGCCAAATGGATGATGTGGCTGGGCCCGCTCTGCCTCGTCTGCTCCTGCTTCGCGATCCCCACGCTCGTCGCGCTCGCGATTTACTACAGCCTGATGTACCGCGTTCACAAAGACCTCGCACGCATCTGTCTCGTGCAAGAACAGTCTCAATATCAACAAGCCTACATCGCGTCGCGCGACGAAGACTCCGGCGCGTGACGCTTCCACGCGACCCGGACGCTCATCTCACCAACGCACACCCACGATGCTCGGAACGGCAGACGACGCTTACGCGTCCACCAGCTCCGCCAACAGCCGCGTCCCCCAACCCGTCGGCCCGTCCACGAACGGCCCCTTGTTGCTGTCGGCCACATGCACGCCCGCGATGTCGAGGTGGCACCACGGGATCTTCTCGTCCACGAAGTAGGACAGGAACGCCGCGCCCTGGATCGGGTGCGCCTTGCGGTTGGCGTTGCTGTTCTGAATGTCCGCCACCGGGCTCTTCATCAGGTCGCGGTACTCCTGGTGCATCGGCAGCCGCCACACGCGCTCGCCGCTCGCCTTGCTCGCGGCCTCGACCTTCGCCCGCAGCGCATCGTCCTCACAGAACATGCCGCAGTACGTGCTGCCCAGCGCCACCACCACGCCGCCCGTCAATGTCGCCAGGTCGATGATCGCGCTTGGGTTCTCCTTCTCGCAGGCCCAGCAGAGCGCATCGGCAAGCACCAGCCGCCCCTCGGCGTCGGTGTTGGTCACCTCCACCGTCACGCCGTTGCGATAGGTGATCACGTCATCCGGCCGGTACGCCTCGTCGCTGATGCTGTTCTCGGCGATCGAGAGCAACGCCACCACCGGCCGCTTGGGATGGATCACCGTCGCGATCGCGTGCATCGCGCCCAAGACGGCACAGCCGCCGTCCTTGTCGCGCTTCATGCCGACCATCCCGTTGTTGATCTTCAGCGACAACCCGCCCGTGTCGTACGTCATCGTCTTGCCGACCAAGACCAACGGCTTCGCATCCTTCTTCGCGTCCTTCGGGCGGTACTCCAGCCGGACGAGGCAGGGCTTGTTCTCGCTCGCCTTGCCGACGTTGATCAGGCCCGTGAACCGCTCCTTCTCGAGCGCCTCGCCCTCGAAGATCGAGTACTTCAGCCCCGCCTGCTTCGCCAGCTTCTTCGCCTGCTCCGCCATGTACGACGTCGTCGCGATGTTCGGCGGCGTCTGGCTCAGCGTGCGGCACAGGTTCGCCCCCTCCGCCAACCCCAGCCCGCGAGCCATCCCCTTCGCGAACCCCGCGTCCTTGCTGAACACATCCAGCTTGGTGCGGCTGTTCTTCTCCTTGCCGTCGGCACCCTTCTTCTTGGTCACCGACCCCTTGAACTCATCACACACCCATCCGATGAGACCAAGCCCTTCGCCGAACGCCGACCCCGAGACCGACGGCGAAATCGAACCGCCCGCCACAGGCTTCGCGCCCTTGCCGTTCTTCCCCCCACCCGCCCCACCCGACGCAGCAGCCGCCTTCACCGCGGGCATCAGCTCCACCACCGCGCTCGTCGCCTTCGCCGCCGCAAGCCGGCGCCCCGCGACGCCGCCGACAAACCGCAGCGTGTCCGCGTTCAGCGACGCCGCCTTGCCAAGCCCCACGATCACAATCCGCGTCTCGCCGTCGGCGGAGAATGTGTCGATCACCGACCCCATCGAGCCCTCGAACTCCGCCCGCGCGATCGCGTGAGCCGCGTTGTCCGAAGCGCCCGCCGCCGCGATCACCCGCGCCGTCGCCGCATCAAACGCGGGCCGGGCGCTCTCGTCCGCGGAGGTGTCCGCCGCGAACACACCGACAACAAGGTTCTTGATCTGGGAAGGCGCTTTCTCAACGACGCGGATGGCATCGAACATGAACGAATCTCCTGGTGCGGACCAGTTCCGGTCCGACTTTCTGGCCCCAGTTTGTACCGGGTAGAGGAGTCTAGTTGCTCAGCGATGCCCGGAAACGATGGCTTCGCGCTGTTTTGACTTGCATTTTGCAAGTTATGAGCTACACTTCAACCCGTGACACCCAGATACAAATCGTCGGTTCGCCTGATCGGCTTGTTCGCGGCCGCACTCGCCACGCTCGCGGGTCTCGCCTCGACGCTCGGGAGTTGTGCCCTCGCGACCCCGTTCTCCGGTCCCGGTCGATCGTCCGATGGGGATCGGGTCTTTGTCGCCGTCACCAACGCGGTGCTGCATCCAGACAAACGCCGCGCGTTCGACGATCACACACGCCGCGTCATCGAGAGTCTGCCCTCACACGAGGGCTATCTCGGTCACTCCGTCCGCGGTCGAGTGCTCGGGAACGAGGTCTGGACCATGACCATGTGGCGCGACGAGGAATCCCTCGATGCGTTCATCGAATCACCCGTGCACCGCACCGCGATCCGGGAGGGTCTTTCGGGTGTGCGCACCGCCAAATTCCTGCGCTTCGAATGGTCCGACGAGACCCCGCCGGGATGGGCGGAAATCTTGCGTCGCCTGGAGGGTGTCGAGCCAATCGACTATTCCGCGAGATCGCGCCCCCGCACCGGAGAAAGCTCGTGAAATCCAAGCCGCGCCGCTCGGTCTGTCCGATCGCTTGCACACTCGATCTCATCGGCGACCGCTGGACGTTGCTCGTTGTCCGCGATCTCTTCGCGGGCAAGACGCAGTACAACGAGTTCACCGAATCCCCCGAGCGCATCGCCACCAACATACTCGCCGATCGGCTCGAGAAGCTCTGCCGTTCCGGGCTCGTCGAGTCCCGCGCGTCCGAGTCGCACGCGGGTCGCTTCTTGTACTCGCTGACCGCCAAGGGGCGGTCACTCTTCCCTCTCCTCGAATCGATCCGAGACTGGGGCTTGGCCAACCTGCCGGGCACCCAAGCCAGGATCGCTGTCCCCAAGCCCCGTTGAGCGGAATCACCGCCGTCGCATCACCACCTCGAACCCCGATTCCCAGGAGCGACCCAATGCGCGCCGTCAGCAACACGATCACCCCCATCGCCATCGCTTGCTACGCGCTGCTCGGCGGCTGCGCCACCGTGCCGCCCGCGGGCACGCCCGACAATCCCCTCGACCTCAGCAACTCGACCCCCATCGCCCCAGACGCCATCCGCTGGCCCGAGCGTTACCAGCCCAGCAAGGCCACCTTCTTTGTCCACAACGAAATCGAGATCGACGCGCCGCCCCAAGCCGTGTGGGACGTGTTGATTCAGGCCGAAGCTTGGCCGAGTTGGTACGAGGGCGCCACAGACGTCAAAGTGATCGATGCCCCCGACGGCCGTCTGACCGCGCGATCCTCCTTCTCGTGGCGCACGATGGACCTCGACTTCGTCTCGCGCGTGACGGAGTTCGACCCGCCGTACCGCTTGAGTTGGGAATCGCGCAAGTCCACCATCCAGGGATACCACGCCTGGCTTCTCGTCCCCACCGCACGCGGCACGCGGGTCATAACCGACGAGAGCCAGTTCGGCATGCTCGCCAGCCTCCAGGGAATCTTCATCCCAAACAAGCTCCGCAGGCTCCACGACATCTGGCTCTCCAATCTCAAGCAGCGGGCCGAAGCCTCCGTACCCCGCTGATCCGCCGTGATATGCAACCGTTTCCGGCTGGGGCAGTAGAACGCCTCACCGGAGGCCATCATGCATCGGGCGATGAACGTCTTAAGCTCTTGCCTGCTCGTCGCAGTCACTCTCGCGGCCATGCCCGATGCTGCAGGCGACACCCTGCTCGTCGCCAACCGCGGCGGCGACAACGCCATGATCTTCCGCGGCGCTCAGGACGCGGCCAAGACCGGCCCCAAGCCCGCTGCCACCATCGACACCGGCAGCGGCCCGCACGAAGCCGCAACGTCGCACGATGGCTCGCTCGGCATCGTCTGCGTCTACGGAACACAGGTGCCAAACAACAAGCTGCTGCTGGTCGAACTCGCCAGCGGCGCCATCAAGAAGACCATCGACCTCGGCGAGTACAAGCGCCCCCACGGCGCCGCGTGGTTCAAGGACAACCGACATGTCCTCGTCACCAGCGAGACCTCGCAGAGAATCCTCAAAGTGGACACCGAGAGCGGCACCGTCGTCCGGACATGGTCCACCGCACAAAAAGGCAGCCACATGCTGGCGCTGGCACCGGACGAAGCGCGGGCGTACACCGCCAACGTCGGCGATCACAGCGTGAGCGTGATCGATCTCGGCGGCGACGGGAAGGAACCCGCGAAGATCATCAAGACCGCGCCCGGTTGCGAGGGCATCGCCATCACGCCCGACGGCAAGCAGGTCTGGACCGCGGACCGCACCGCCGGCAACGTCACCGTCATCGACACCGCCACACTCGAAGTCATCGCCAGCCTCGAATGCCCCGGCGTTCCCATCCGCGTCGCGATCACTCCCGACAACAAGCACGCCTTCGTCCCCAGGCCCGGCGCCGGCAAGGTCTCCGTCTTCTCCGTCGCCGACCGAAAGCTCGTCAAGGAACTCGACACACGCCCGCCCCAGGGCTTCGACGCCAACCCCCTGCCCACCGAGGGCCCGATGGCCAACCAGGACGCGCCCATGGGCATCACCTGCTCGCCGTCCGGGAAGCTCGTGTACGTCTGTAACCTCCTCAGCGGCACCATCGCCCACATCGACGCCGCCACGCTCGAGATCGTCGCGCACACCCGCGCCGGCGAAGGCCCCGACGGCATCGCCGCCGCGAAGTAACCCCTAGCGTCGCACCGGTACACTTCACCGATGCCCGCGCCCTCCAACGACCCCGGCCCGCGTTCCCTCCACGCCCCCTGGCGCCAGCAGTACCTGGAGTCCCTCGGCCCCACACCCAACACGTCCGAGACCGCACGGCCCAAACCATCCTCCGACTCCGCCTCCTTCCTCCTCGACTACTGGCAGCACCCCGAGCTCGACGAGCGCAATCACGTCGTCGTCCGCAACCAGCACGGGATGGTCCTGCTCAACGCGTTTCCCTACACCGGCGGCCACCTGCTCATCGCCCTCGGCGACCCCCGCCCCACCCTGCTCGACTACACCGCCGACCAGCGGGCCGAGCTCTGGAAGCTCACCGACCTCGCCGCCGAACTCGCCCAGCGCACCCTCCAGCCTCAAGGCCTGAACATCGGCATCAATCAGGGCCGCGCCGCCGGCGCGGGCGTGCCCACGCACCTGCACGTGCACGTCGTCCCGCGCTGGTCCGGCGACGTGAACTTCATCAACGTCGTCGGCGAGGTCCGCATCATCAGCGCCTCGCTCGACGTCATGGCCGCCCGCTACCGCGCCGCGTGGAACGCGATGCACGCCTCCTGAACCCAAAAACGCACAAAGGGCCGCCCCTCCCAGGCACGGCCCCTTGCACACATCATCCGCCGCAGCTTCACGCCGCGTCGGGAGAAGAGCTCGCCAGCGTTCAGCGCCGACGCCGCGCCGCCCCCAGCCCGATCAGACCCGCGAGGGCCGCCGCACCCGGTGCCGGCACCACCGTCATCGCGGTGATGATCGACCCGCCCCCGATCTCGCCGATCATCGTCCCCTGGCCGGTCGCCAGGTCGATGCGCCAGAACGTGCTGCGTGCAAGCAGGTTGTCCCGCACCACGGCGTACGCCAGCCCCGACATGCCCGAGATGTCAAACCCGCCCAGGTCCGTCAGGTCCGTGCCCACCGAGCCGACCGTCATCAGCTGCCCGCTGTTCGCGGGGTTCTGGATCGCCAGAACGTCCAGCCCCGTGTCCAGCACGTACAGCGTCGTGCTCGTCGCGCCCTTGAACGAGTTCGTGTACGCCGCGTGCACGACATTCGCGTTCTTCCCGAAATTGGGGTCGCCGTTCGCGTACGCCAGCGGCGTGTCCACGATCACCCCGCCCGTGTCCGGGTTCAGCCGCAGGTTCTGATCAACATCGCTCACCACGCGGATGCGGTCCACGGTGGGATTGAAATCAAACCCGAAGGACGACCCGTTCAGGGGGGTCGAGAACGCCGGGCCCACCTGCGTGGCCGCGCCCGTCATCCGGTTGATCTTGTACAGGCGGTTCATTGAACCCAAGGCGAACATCTCGCCCGTGTTGGGACGCATGTCGATCCCGTGGATCACCTCGTTGGCCTGCAGGCCCGAGATCGCAACGCCCGACAGCAGCGTGCTCGGAGCCGCGCTGTCCCACGACACCAGCGTCTGCTGCAGCGTCACCCCGTACACAAGCTCGGCCTGCGCCGAACCCGCGAGCACCACCAGCGGGACTACTGCAAGGGTGATCGCATTCAAGGACATCTTCATCGTGAATCTCCTTCTTCCTCTCCCTTCCTTTCGGAAGGCCGATTCGCTCACAGCGCACCACCACCGCCGAGCGCCAGCGGGAGGAGCTCCGCAGAACGGCCGGTCGCACGCCACGATGTTCGAATCGGACGCCCCTGTTCCGAGGCCTCGCCTCACACGGATTTTGAACCGCGCGAAATACTCTCCGAAATCTGACATCCGCCGGCCGTTCGCGTCGAAAGAAGGTCGAACACGCTCGGAGCCCTCCCCCGGTGCCGGACACGACCCTTCAACGAATCGCTCGAGGTGACAACGCCGCAGTCGCGGCGTGCCTCGATGAATTCGGAGGTATGGTCTGGGGCCTGGCCGATCGCTATCTGCGCCCCCTCGGCGAGGACATCGAGGACGCGGTGCAGGAAGTGTTCGTGGAAGTCTGGAAGAGCGCGGCACGATTCGACCCCGCGCTCGGCTCGGAGGCCGCCTTCATCGCGACCATCGCCCATCACCGCCTCATCGACCGCGTCCGCCGCGCCGCGCGCCGCCCCACTCTGCACGTCGAAAACCCCGCCGCCCTCGCCGAGACCAAGCCCCACAGCGACCACACCTCCGACCGCGACGACCTCCGCCTCGCCGCCGAGGCCTTCAAGGGCCTCGACAAGGACGAGCAGCAGGTCCTCTGGTACTCGCTCTACCACGGTGTGCCGCACGAGCGGATCGCGACGCTCGTGGAGGCACCCGTCGGCACCGTCAAGTCCCGCATCCGTCGCGGGCTCATGCGCATGCGTGAAGCCCTCGCCGGCCCGCGAAAGGAGGTCGCGTCATGAGCACGCAGCCTCTGGATCGCGTCATCGACTTGCTCGCCGGCGCCAGCGCAGGCGGCCTCGACGCCGCGGAGCGCCAGGAACTCGACAGCCTGCTCTCGCAGCTCCCGCCCGCCGACCGCGCTCTGGCCGATGCCGCCGCCGCCGACTTCAACCGCCTCAGCGGCGCGACCATTGCCAACTGGTCGATCGAGGCCAAGCCCCTCGCCCCCGACGTTCGCGCTCGCCTGCTCGCCAAGGGCGTCGAGACCATCGCACGCCCCGCCGCCCGCACCCCCACCAATACCACCTCCAACACCACCGCTCCCGGCATGCGTCCCCGCGAGATGGTCGCGTGGCTCACCGCCGCCGCCTCCATCGCCTTCGCCATCTTCGCCTGGAACAAGCCCCCCGCCCCGCCCGCGCCCGCCTGGCAGGCCCGCGTCGATCTGCTGCAGCAAGCCGAGACCCAGACCGTCGCCTGGTCCACCACCGAGGACAAGGACGCCAAGGGCGTCAGCGGCGACATCGTCTGGAACAGCAAGGAGCAGCGCGGCTTCATGCGCTTCAAGGGCCTCGCCGCCAACGACCCGCGCGTCCAGCAGTACCAGCTCTGGATCTTCGACAAGGGCCGTCAGGACGAGTTCCCCGTCGACGGCGGCGTCTTCGACATCTCCAAGGCCACCCAGGATCCCACCACCGGAGATCTCATCGTCCCCGTCCAACCCAAGCTCCTCGTCAAGGATCCCGCCCTCTTCGCCGTCACCATCGAGATCCCCGGCGGCGTCGTGGTCACGAAGAAGGAACGCCTGCTGCTCTTGGCGAAGGCGCCGGAGAAATAACAGGTCGCAAACAGCAAATGTCCAAAAAGCAGCCGGCAACGGCTGCTTTTTCATTCCCAAGAACTCATCGCCTCGATGCCTCGATGCCCTGGATGCCTTGATGCCTTGATGCCTTGATGCCTTGATGCCTTGATGCCTTGATGCCTTGATGCCTTGATGCCTCGATGCCTCGATGCCTTCCCCATCCCTCCCCTACTTCCCACTGCCTTTCTTCCGCATCTGCTTCGTGATCTTCACCCCCGGCATCCCCGGCCTCTTGCGACTCTTCGCCTCCGCGTTCGCCGACAACTCCGACCGCCGCACTTTCGTAGAGCCCCCGGACTTGGACGCCTTCTCCAGCCGCGCCTCCAGCGATTTGAGTTGATCGCGCAGGACCGCCGCGGACTCAAAGTCCAGCTTCGCCGCGCTCTCACGCATCTCGGCACGGATCGTCTCGATCAAGTCCTCGATCTCGTACTCCGGCTCCCTCTCGTACAGGCTCTCCCGCGCCTGCTTGCGGCCCTTGAGGCTGATCTCCATCCCGCGCCGGATGTCCTTCTTGATCGTCTGCGGCACGACTCCGTGCGCTGCGTTATACGCGATCTGCTTGGTGCGCCGTCGCTCGGTCTCGCCGATCGCCGCCTGCATCGCGGGCGTCATCTGGTCCGCGTACATGATCACCAGCGCGTTCACATTACGTGCCGCACGCCCCATTTGCTGGATCAGGCTCGTCGGCGACCGCAGGAACCCCTCTTTGTCCGCGTCCAGGATGCACACCAGCGACACCTCGGGCAGATCCAATCCCTCGCGCAGCAGGTTCACACCCACCAGCACGTCGAACTCGCCCAGCCGCAGATCCGTCAGGATCGCCACCCGCTCCAGCGTGTCCACCTCGCTGTGCAGGTACCGCACCCGCAGCCCCTTCTGATCGAGGTAGCTCGTCAGATCCTCGCACAGCCGCTTGGTAAGCGCGGTCACCAGCACACGCTCGCCCCTGGCCACGCGCTCCTGGCACCGCTCGATCAAGTCCGGCACCTGCCCCTGCGCCGGCTTCACCTCGATGATCGGATCGAGCAAGCCCGTCGGACGGATCACCTGCTCCGCCACCTCGCCGCCCGTCCGCTCAAGCTCGTACGGCCCAGGCGTCGCGCTCACGTACACAATCTGCGGCACGATCGCCTCGAACTCCTCAAACCGCAGCGGCCGATTGTCCAGCGCACTGGGCAGCCGGAACCCGTGCTCCACCAGCACCGTCTTCCGAGCCTGATCGCCGTTGTACATCGCCCGAATCTGCGGCAAGGTCACGTGCGATTCATCGATGATCAGCAGCCAGTCGCGGTAGTTCGGCCGGGCGGCAAGAGACGCGGAGACTGAGGAACGAGGAGACGAAATGCCGTCCGCCCCTTCTCCCACTTCGTCTCTTCGTCTCTCCGTCTCTCCGTCTCTCCGCCCCGCGTCCGCGGTCGGCGCAAAGTCGAAGTAATCCATCAACGTGTACGGCCGCTCCCCCGGCTGCCGCCCGTCCATGAATCGCGAATAATTCTCGATCCCCTGGCACATCCCGGTTTCTTCCAGCAGCTCCAGGTCGTACTTCGTCCGGCTGATGAGCCGCTGCGCTTCCAGCAGCTTCCCTTGCGAGCGCAGCTCCATCACCCGCGCGTCCATCTCGGTGCGGATCGCCGTCAGCACCGACTGCATCTGATCCTCGGGCATCATGTGGTGGACCGCCGGGAACAGGAAGAACTGCCGCTCTTCCGCCAGCACCTCGCCGCTGGTGGGATTGATCAGGTCCACGCGATCGATCTCGTCGCCAAAGAGCTCGATCCGCACCGCGTACTTCTCGTACGCGGGCCAGACCTCGAGCGCATCGCCGCGGACGCGGAACTGCGCCCGCTTGAACTCGATCTCGCTCCGCGTGTACTGCATCTGCGCGAGCGCCATCAGGAAGTCACGCCGATCGACCCGCGATCCGCGCGTGATCGTCAACACCCGCTCGCCGTACGACACCGGATTGCCCAGCCCGAAGATGCACGACACGCTCGCGACCACCACCGTGTCGCGCCGACTCAGGATGTTGCTCGTCGCCGCCAGCCGCAGCTGATCGAGATCGTCGTTCCGCGACGAGTCCTTCTCGATGTAGATGTCCCGCTGCGGGATGTACGCCTCGGGCTGGTAGTAGTCGTAGTAGCTGACGAAGTAGTTCACGCTGTTGTTCGGCAGGAACTCCCGCAGCTCCTCGTACAGCTGCGCCGCCAGCGTCTTGTTGTGACTGATGATCAGCGTCGGCTTGCCCAGGTTCGCGATCACGTTCGCCATCGTGAACGTCTTGCCCGTGCCTGTCGCGCCCAGCAGGCACACCGCGGGCTTCCCGCCCCGGAGCCCCTGCGTCAGTTGCTCGATCGCGCGCGGCTGATCGCCCATCGGCTTGAACGGCGCCACCACCTCGAATCGCCTTGGCCTCGCTTGTATGGGCATCGCTGCGAGGGTATCCGCCGCACCGACGCCCCCCACGCGAGCACGCTTCACCGAACCGAAGAACGCCCGAAAACCAATCCCTTTGCCTCGCCCAACCCGCACGCCCGACCCGACCGTCCCATCCACCAAGGCGACCGCCCCAGCCCGTCACCGCTCTGATTGTCCCGAGCACGCACCCTGCCGATACCCCTGCATGCGCTGGTTCGTGGACAAGCTCAAGAAGACCAAGGCCGACGCCGGTCAGGCGCCCACCAATGGGCAGCACAAAGGGCAGCCCAAGGAGCAGCCCAAGTTCACCCGCACCTCCAAGCGCTACGACACCCGCCTCACCGACTGCGCCCTGGGCAGCATCGTCGACCTCTCCACCGAGGGCGCCCGCATCGTCTCCAACACCGAGCCCACGGTGAAGCGCGGCCACGTCTTCGAGATCTCGCTCACCTGCGGCGACGTCCGCATCTTCGTCCTCACCCGCGTCGCCTGGACCAGCCAGGTCGACAAGTCCGTCTGGAACATCGGCCTGCATTTCTTCGAGGCCGACGCCCAGACCCGCGCCGACGTCGAACGCCTCCTCGACACCGCCGCCGCCGGTCGCGAGCTGCTCCCCACCACCGCCGAAGTCGAGGACCTCTACGCCACGCTCGGCGTCGCCCCAAGCGCCAGCGCCGACGAGATCCGCTCCGCCTACCGCCGCCTGGCCCGCCAGTACCACCCCGATTACGCGCCCGACGAAGAGTCGAGCCGCAAGTTCGCCCGCATCAGCAAGTGCTACATGGTGCTCCGCGACGAGAGCCTGCGCCGCCGATACGACGAGCTGCGGTCCGCCGCCTGATGCGCTCCCGCTTCATCCTGCCGCAATAGACTCCCGCATGCTTTTCCAGCGGCGGAGCAGCCGCACACGCTATCGCGACTACCTCGTCAAGAGCAAAGACCCCGCCTGGGCCAAGCTCGATTCCGCCGAGGCTTCCGGCTCACGCGAGAAGAAGGGCAAACGCAGCCGCGGCTTCTTTGACCTCTTCCGCCTCTTCTGGGCCGAGCTCCTCTCCTTTCACTCCACCATCTATCTCGCGGTCGCCACCGTCACCGTCGCCACGTGCATCAGCCTCGTGATGCCCGCCAGCACGCTCATCACCATCGACTACATCGTCACCGACAACCCCGGCCCAGCCGGCATCCCGCCCCGCGCCAAGGAACTGCTCTCCGCCTTCGGCATCGACATCGACCCCGCCGCCGTCACCCGCACCGACCGCATCAACTTGCTCTGGGCCCTCGGCGCCGCGATGGTTCTGGTCTCCTGCGCCAGCGTTCTCATCTGGATGTGGGGCCGCTGGCAGATGACCCGCCTCACCAAGCGCGTCCAGGCCTCGATGCGCAAGAAGGTCTTTGATCACGCCGTCCGCCTGCCCCTCCACCGCGTCCAGCAGATCAAGACCGGCGGCATGGTCAGCGTCCTCCGCGAAGACGCCGGCGCCTCCGCCGAACTCCTCTTCAGCCTCATCTACAACCCCACCCGCGCCGTCGTCCAGCTCCTCGGCACCCTCGTCATCCTCGCCGTCGTGGACTGGCGCATGCTCGTCGGCGGCCTCCTGCTCATCCCCGCCGTCTGGCTCAGCCACCGCACCTGGATCAGCCGCATCCGCCCACTCTTCCGCGACATCCGCATCACCCGCTCCGGCATCGACGCCCAGACCACCGAGGCCTTCGGCGGCATGCGCGTCGTCCGCGGCTTCTCACGCGAGCTCTCCGAGTCCGGCCGCTTCACCCGCGCCGGACACTTCATGTCCCGCCAGGAGATCCTCGTCTGGTGGTGGTCCCGCATCCTCGAAGTCCTCTGGTCCATGCTCATCCCCGTCGCCTCCACCGGCGTCCTCATCTACGGCGGGTCCCAGGTCATCCGCGGCGAACTCACCATCGGCCAGGTGATGATGTTCACCAGCTACCTCCTCATGCTCCTCAGCCCCCTCGAAACCCTCACCAACACCGCAACCGCCGTCCAGACCAACCTCGCCGGCTTCGACCGCATCCTCGACATCCTCGCCGAACCCCGAGAGTTCCAGCAGGACGAATCACGCGAGAAACCCCTCGACCGCGCCAAGGTCCTGGGCCGCATCACCCTGGACCGCGTCAGCTTCGCCTACCCCGTGCAGTCCAGCAAAGTCCGCGGCGGCCGCGCCATGGAAGAGCCCAAGGCCGAGCCATCCCCCAAGCGCGACGACACACCACGCCCCGTCCTTCGCGATATCTCGCTCGACGTCCCGCCCGGCACCACAGTCGCCCTCGTCGGCGCCAGCGGCAGCGGCAAGACCACCCTCTGCAACCTCATCGCACGCTTCTACGACCCCTGCCCCGTCCCCATCCCCGACGAGGGCATCATCCTCCCCGCCGGACGCATCCTCCTCGACGGCGTCGATCTTCGCGAGATCCAGGTTCGCCACTACCGCCGCCTCCTCGGCATCGTCGAACAAGACGTCTTCCTCTTCGACGGCAGCGTCGCCGAGAACATCGCCTACGGCCGGATCGACAGCGAGGGCGAAGGCCTGCCCTCTCGTGAGGCCGTGCTCAGAAGCGTCAAGGCCGCCGCGCACGCCGCCAACGCCGCCGAGTTCATCGAAAACCTCGAGCACGGCTACGACACCATCATCGGCGAACGCGGCGTCCGTCTCAGCGGCGGCCAGAAGCAGCGCCTCGCCATCGCCAGAGCCCTCTTCGCTGATCCGCTCATCCTCATCCTCGACGAGGCCACCAGCAACCTCGACGCCGAGAGCGAGGCGATGATCCAGCGCAGCCTCACCGGCCTCATGAAGGGCCGCACCAGCTTCGTCATCGCCCACCGCCTCAGCACCATCCGCAACGCCAACCTCATCGTCGTCCTCGAGCAAGGCCGCGTCATCGAGACCGGCAACCACGAAACCCTCCTCGCCGCCGGCGGCCGCTACGCCGACCTCCTCCGCACCCAGCTCGAAGCCCACTCCCCCGAAGCCGTCGCCGCGATCAAGGCCGCACTGGCAACCCGCTAGAACGACTCGTACACAGATTCGATGCAGCTACCTTGCCCACGCGTCGCTCCCCTTGGTCCTTTGCTACTTGCCATTTGACCATTTCCGATTGCTCCCGAGCCTCCCCCGTGCCCCGCTACCGCCTCACCATCGCCTACGACGGCACCAACTTCTGCGGCTGGCAGAAGCAGGAACCCACGCTCGAACAGTCCAACCTCACCGGCTCGGGCAAGTTCGTCGACCCCGCCCTCGCCCCCGAAGATCCGACCCGCGTCGCCCTCCGCACCGTCCAGGGCGTGGTCGAACGCGCCGTCCGCGAGATCGTTCGCGAACGCGTCGAAGTCCTCGGCGCCTCCCGCACCGACAGCGGCGTCCACGCCAAAGGCCAGGTCGCCGCCTTCACCTGCGGCGGCGACGAAGACGCCCACACCGGCTGGCCCATCAAACGCAACACCGACTCGCTCACCCGTGCAATCAACGGCAAACTCCCCGACGATGTCGTCATCCTCGACGCCGCCCTCGTCCCCGACGACTTCCACCCCATCGCCATGTGCGAGCGCAAGGCCTACTCCTACACCTTCCACAACGCCAAGTCGCGCCCGCTCTTCGACCGTCAATACGTCCATCACGTGTGGGACACGCTCGACGTCGAAGCCATGCAGCGTGCCGCCCAAGCGCTCATCGGCGAACACGACTTCGCCGCTTTCGCCGCCAGCGGCCACGGCCGCCTCACCACCGTCCGCACCATCTACGCCCTCACCGTCACTAGGACCGACATCGGCGCGGGTGCCGCACGCATCCGCATGGACATCGAAGGCAACGGCTTCCTCTGGAACATGGTCCGCATCATCGGCGGCACCCTTATCGACGTCGGACGCGGGATCAAGAAGGCCGAGGACCTGCAAGCCATTCTCGAATCCCTTGACCGCACGCGAGCAGGGCCGACGCTGCCGCCGACGGGGTTGTGCTTGGAGTGGATCAAGTACCGGGCGTAACCCGCAATTGATGGCTTGGGTCGCTTGCGCGTACGTGACTCACCAAAAAGGCACTTCAACTGCAGTAACGCGACGCCACCTACGCGATGTCAGGCCAGGGATTCTTGCACGCCGATGATTCACAGCTCCATTTTGTCTAGGAGCACGGCAAAGGCCGGGGGCGTCTCGAAGCCAAGCAGATTGGCAAGATGGTTGACAGGGCGGTCGGCCCCGGCACTCGCGACTTCCTGCCTCATTGGCAGCCTGACTAGCCCATGCTCTATGATCGTCGGTTGGAAATGAGCGATTCCAGGGTTCCCAATGGGGGTACTCGGTCTGGCACACTACTTGCCGGGAGACTGAATCATGATTCTTAAGACCGCCCATGTGACCAAGTACAAGTGTGTCAAGGACTCCACCGAATTCACTATTGACAAAGATGTGACGTGTCTCGTCGGCAAGAACGAGGCAGGCAAGACGACAATCTTGGAGGCCCTGTCCAAGTTGAAGCCTGTGCGCGACGAAGACGGGAAGTTCGATGTGACCCGAGACTATCCTCGCCACGAGTTGACTGACTACCAAGCGGAGCATGAGAAACGTCCCGCCACGGCGATCACGACCAAGTGGCTCTTGGAAGAGGATGACTTGAAGGCGATCGAAGCGCTGGTCGGACCTGAAGCAAGGAAGATCGGGGACGTGTCCATTGCGAAGAACTACGCGAATGGCGTCACGATGGACTTCGCCTTTGACGAAGCCGCAGTGATCCAGCACCTGCTGAAGACTGCGGAAATGAATGCACAGGAGCGAATGAAGCTCAAGGGTATTGCGTCGCTGCGCGATCTCACGAAGCAACTTGCAGCCCCTGCGGAAGATGCACAAGCGCGGGCGTCGCTCGCGCAGTCGCTCAAGGATCGGTTCGGCGATAACTCGGCCAAGCAGGCGGTCATCAATCTGATTTGGCAGCGAACGCCGCGGTTCGCATATTTCTCGCAGTACCTTCGTATGCCCGGCCAGCTTGCAGTTGACGCCTTTACGCAGCGGACCAGCAACAACCAGCAGACTGACGAGGACCGAGTGTTCACGTCGCTCCTTGACATGATTGGAATGTCGGTCGCCCAGTTTGCAGCCATCAAGAGCTTTGAGGATTTATCTGCCCGTCTCGAGGCGACGTCAAACAAGCTGACAAAAGAGCTCGTTCGGTACTGGAGCCAGAACGAGTACTTGAAGATGAACTTCAGGTTCGACGCGGCGCGCGAAGGTGACGCGCCACCGTTCAACAGCGGATGGATCCTCAGGACCCGAATCGAGAACACTCGCCACGGGGCTACGACCGGATTTGACCAGCGAAGCAGTGGCTTCGTTTGGTTCTTCTCGTTCCTGGTCTGGTTCAATCAGTTGAAGAAGAACATCGCGGACAATCTGATTATCCTTCTCGATGAGCCGGGCTTGGCGCTGCACGCTTCGGCGCAGGGCGATTTGCTCCGCTATATCGAAGAACGCCTCGCCCCGAGCTATCAAGTCGTCTATACCACGCATTCTCCTTTCATGCTTGATCCCGCAAACCTGCTCCGCGCCCGCACGGTCGAGGATGTGTACCGCGAGGTCGGCGACGAGGAGAACCCAGACGCCGACCCGCACCGCGGGACCAAGGTGTCCGATCAGGTGCTTAGGGCCGAGCGCGCCACACTGTTCCCGCTCCGGGCCTGCCTCGGCTACGAGATCACCCAGTCGCTCTTCGTTGGCAAACACAATCTTCTCGTAGAAGGACCGTCAGACCTGCTGTACATCGACTGGTTCCGCCGCAAGCTCGCCGCTGCGGGGCGAACCTCGCTCGATCCTCGCTGGACCGTTGTGCCGTGTGGCGGAGTCTCCAAGGTCTCGGCCTTCATGAGCCTCTTCGGCGGCAACGGTCTCCATTGTGCGGTACTCTGCGACTTCGCCGACGGCGGCAAGAATGACGTCGAGAAGTTGCGAAGTTCGGATCTGATGCGAGCCGACCACATCTTGACCGTGGACACTTACGCTGGCAAGCCGCAGGCGGACACCGAAGATCTGCTTGGCAATGCGGGCTACGTCGCGCTGGTCAACGCGACATACGGCCTCAAGGGCGCGAACGCGATCTCTGCAACAAAAGCGGACGGATCGCCGATTGAGGGCCGAGTCGTAAAGCACGTCGAACTGGTCTTCCCTGTACCGAAGTCCGGCGAAGTGGATTACAACCACACCGCGCCAGCCGATTGGCTGGTCCGTCAGGGAATTGGCTACACCCTTACTGACGAAACCGCAGCGATGGAGCGGTTCGAGAAGATGTTCACCGACCTCAATAAGCTTCTAGAACCGGGCACCAATAGCTTCGTTCCAGAAGTTGTGACCACGATCGGTCGACGCGCAATGGGTCGCCGATAGTTGCTCGTTCTCATAGGGCGCCCGTCCGCAATCTCCGTGCGACTCTGCATCTTGAGCGTGAAACCATCCCCCTTTTCACCGGTACCACAGCCGTGACTCGGGGGCTCCCCTCCAAACTCCTCCTCTGGCTCGGCGGCCTGCTCATCGGCCTCTCGCTCATCGCCTATCCCCTCTCCTGGCTCGTCGGCCTCGACTACGCCGCCGACTCCGCCAGCCGCATGAACTCCGCCCGCCTGCTCCCCGGGGCCGTGCGAGTCCAACGCAGCAAGCAGTTCTCCCCCGGCGTCCTCACCGCCAAGGAGAGCTTCACCCGCGTCGTCTACCCGTCCATGTCGGCGATGACCCGCCAGACCTTCGTCGCGCCTGTGCTCCGCACCGGCACCATGGGCACCGAGGTCATCATCCCCTTCTGGTCCGTCGGCGCTATCGGCCTGGGTTTCGTCCTCCTCGCTCTCCGTCCATGGGCCAAGCCTCCGCACGGCGCCTGCCGCCGCTGCGGCTACGACTTGCACGGCGTGCGCGACAACCGCTGCCCCGAGTGCGGCCGCGACGCCGCGACATCCGCCCGCGTGTGACCGTCGATGTTCGATACCATCGACGCTCCGCATGCCCCTCCGCATCCTCCACATCTCCACCCGCCTCATCCTCGGCGGCTCGCAGGAAAACACCGTCCTCTCCTGCGAAGGCCAAGCCCGCCTCGGCCACGACGTCCACCTCGCCTTCGGCCCCATCTTCGGCCCCGAGGGCTCCCTCTTCGATCGCGCGTCCAACTTCTCCTGCACCGACAACCAAGGCCAACAACGCCGCATCGGCATGCACGAAGTCCCAACCCTCATCCGCGAGATCCGCCCTCTCACCGATCTCCGCTGCTACTACGCAACCCGCAAGCTCATCCGCGACCTGGAACCCGACATCGTCCACACCCACAGCAGCAAGGCCGGCATCCTCGGCCGCGCCGCCGCGTGGGCCGAGCTCCCCGCCGCCAAACGCCGCGGCAAACCCATCGGCGTCGTCCACACCATCCACGGCCCGCCCTTCCACAAGTACCTGCCCGCCCGCACCAACAAGATCTACATCGCTAGCGAGAAGTTCGCCGCCAAACGCTGCCACCGCATCGTCTCCGTGGCCGACGCGATGACAGCGCAGTTCCTCGACGAACACATCGGCCGCAAGGAGCAATACTCCACCGTCTACAGCGGCATGGAAGTCGATCGCTACCTGCACCCGCTCACGCCCCAGGGCACCGCCGCCACCAGCGACGCCGTCCGCGAATCGCTCGGCCTCTCGCCCATGGACTTCGTCATCGGCACCGTTGCCCGCCTCGCCGAGCTCAAGGGCCACGACGACCTGCTCGACGCCCTCGGCGACGAACTCCGCAAACGCGACAACTGGAAGCTCCTCTGGGTCGGCGACGGCTGGTGGCGCGACCGCCTGCTCAAACGCGTCGCCGAGATGGGCCTCGCCTCCAAAGTCATCACCACCGGACTCGTCCCCAGCGAGCGCGTCCCCGAGATGATGAAGGCCATGGACGTCCTCGTTCATCCTTCGTACCGCGAAGGCCTCCCCCGCACCGTGCCCCAAGCCCTGCTCGTCGGCGTCCCCGTCGTCGCCTACGACGTCGACGGCACCGGCGAGATCTGCATCAACCGCGTCACCGGCCGCCTCATCCCGCCCAAGGACACCGCCTCCCTGCGCGAAGCCGTGACGTCGATGTACGATCACCCCGACGACCGCGCCGCGATGGCCTCCCGCGGCCGCGAGCTCTGCCGCGAACGCTTCAGCGCCGAAACCATGGTCGCCGAGCTGGAGAAGGTCTATGCCCAAGCCCTCGCCATGGCCCGTGCGTAACGCCACACTCCGCGCCGCCTGCCTCGCCGCGTTGCTCGCTTCCACCGCCCACGCCCAACGCCTCAAGCTCGGCTCCGACGAGCCCGTACCCAACAGCGGCATCCTCGCGCTCCGCGACGCCGAGTCCCGCCGCGCATCCGCCGCCACCGCCGCCAACACCCCCGCCGGCGCGTTCGAATCCGCCTACCTCACGCTCATCGCCACACTCCTCGAGCAAGGCGAAGCCGGCGGCGTGCCCGCCAGCCGCCTCACCGCCGCCGCCCGCAAGCTCGACGACGCCCGCACGCCACTCCTCCAGTTGCTCTCAACCCGCCGCTGGTCCGACGACCAGCTCCGCGCCGTCGCCGCCGACCTCGCCGCGCTCTCCGCCGCCCTGACATCAAACAAGTCCACCGCCGACACCATCGACACCGACCTCCGCGCCGCGCTCGCCCCGATCCTGCAAGCCCTCGACGAGCCGCGGGCCCGCGCCGCCTGGCCGATCATCACCGGCGCGCCCTCCGCCGCATGGCCCGACTTCCCACGTTCGGAGCCACAGCCCGAACTCGACGCCGCGCTGCAGCCCCTTCGCGAGCGCCTCGAACTCGCCAAACGCTGGTCCGCCTTCCGACCCGGCGCGGAGGCGCTCACCCGCCTGCTCCGCGACGCCGGCGGCGTCTTCGGCCGCGAGTCCCGCCTCGCCGCCGGTGCCTACCGCCGCTGGACCAAGGAACTCGCCCTCGCCGCCACCGAAACTCTGACAGACACCACCACCGACGCCCCAACCGCCGACCGCGGCCTCGCCCGCTTCCGCCGCCTCGCCGCCTGGTCACGCCTCCTCAACGAGACCGATCGCCTCTCCTCCGAGCCCAAGCTCAAGCCCATCCTCGACGCCATCAGCCCCGCGATCGAACTGATGCCCGACAACCCGCCCCCCACACCCCCCACACCCCCCACACCCGAGCGCCTCGACCGCGCCGCCCGCTGGCTCGCCGGCATGCTCACCCGCGAAGAGCTCCAGGACGACACGGCCGTCGTCCGCCAGCTCCGCCCCGCCCGCCGCGCCATCGCCGATCTCTGCCGCGCCTCCCAGGACCGCGCCATCGACGCCATCGCCTCCGCCATCCGCGCCGAAGACCAGGGCGGCGACCCCGGCGTGCTCGCCGCCATCAACATGCACGCCCGCAACACCCGCCTGCTCGAGCTCATCGCCCGCGCCAGCGACGCCCTCCGCGACCCCGCCTCGCCCGAGCCCGTCGCACGCGACAACGCCAGGCCGATCGCCGACGGCCTGCTCAAGCTCGCCAAGGACGTCGCCGATCCCAAGCTCCGCGACCGCGCCCTCGACGGCTTCGCCAGCCTCGCCCGCGACGCCGCCGAACTCTCCGAACTCCCCGCCGAGCCCGCGCTCCGCGCCCGCGACGCCGCGCTCGACGCCGTGCTCGCCACCCACGCCGCCGCCGTCCTCGACGCCGTCGAACGCGAACGCTCGATCTGGCGCAAGAAAGCCAGCGGCAAGGCCGGCGCCCCCTCGGGCGAGCTCAACGCCGCCCGCCTCCGCGCCCTCGCCGCCGCGCTCGCGCTCGCCTCCGACATCGCACTGCTCGAAGCCGACCACGCCGCGCTCACCCGCTTCGGCGGCTGGACCGCCAACCCCGAAGACCTCAAGCCCGCGCTGCAAGCCGCACGCACCGAGCTGCAGAAGGTCCTCCCCGAACTCACCGACGCCGACGAAGCCAAAGCCCCAGCCGCCGCCTCTCAGGCCCGCGCTCTGGCCGATCGCCACAGCTTGATACGCCTTGCCGCCGCGCTGCAGCGCGAACTCGGCCCCCGCCCCGAGCTCCGCGCCGATGACGATGACTCCCGTGCCGCGCTCGCCCTCCTCGCCGCCGCGGCGGGAGCGCCCGACCCGCGGTGGTCCCTCTTCGCCCGCGAGCGCGACGCCCTCCACGTCGTCTGCCGCTACTGGCGCGAGGGCGCCGAGAGCGAACAGGCCATGGCCTTCGCCCGCACCCGCGCCGCCGAGCTGCTCGAGCGCCTGCGCGCCGGCCCGTAGCTCTTCAGATCTCTGTCCAGTTGTGCCCGCGCGAGACCAGCAAGTCCTCCGCCTCCTGCGGCCCCCAGCTCCCCGACGCGTACGTCGCGAGCGTCGGACGGTCGCACAGCACCGGATCGAACAGCTCCCACGACGTCTCGATCTCGTCGGATCGCACGAACAGCGTCCGGTCGCCACGCACCACGTCGAGCAGCAGCGTCTGATACGCCTCCGGCAGCTTGCCGAACGCCTCCGCGTACCGGAACCGCATCCGCTGCGTCTGCAGCTTCAGCCCCGAGCCCGGCTGCTTCACCTCCACGCTGAGGTTGAACCCCTCGTCGGGCTGCAGCAGCAGCTCCAGCCGGTTCTGCGTGAACAGGCAGCTCCCGAACGTGTCGAACATCGCCACCGGCGGCCGCTTGAACGTCACCGTGATCCGCGTCGCCTTGCGCTTCAGCCGCTTGCCCGTCCGCATGAAGAACGGCACGCCCTGCCACCGCCAGTTGTTGATCGCCAGCTTCGCCGCCACGAACGTCTCGGTGCGCGAGTTGGGCGCCACGCCCTTCTCCGACAAGTACCCCGGCACCACCTCGTTGCCCATCATCCCCTTGCCGTACTGCCCGAAGACCACGTGCTCCTTGTCCAGGGGCAGGATCGACTTGAGCACCTTCACCTTCTCGTTCGCCACGCTGTCGGCCTCGATCAACGCCGGCGGCTCCATCGCCACCAGCGCCAGAAGCTGCATCATGTGGTTCTGCATGATGTCCCGCAGCGCCCCCGCGTTCTCGTAGAACGCCCCGCGTGACTCCACGCCAAGCTGCTCCGCGACCGTGATCTCCACCTTCTCGATCTTGTCGCGGTTCCACAACGGCTCGAACATCGAGTTCGCGAACCGGAAGACCAGGATGTTCTGCACCGTGTCCTTGCCCAGGTAGTGATCCAGGCGGTAGACATGGTCCTCCGGGTAGTACTTGTGGATCAACGCGTTGAGCGCCTTGGCGCTCGAGAGGTCCTGCCCGAACGGCTTCTCGATCACCAGCCGCGTCCAGCCCGGACTGCGGTTCAGCCCCACCTCCGCCAGCCGCTCCACCGTCGGCGCAAACGCCGGCAGCGGCAGCGCCAGGTTAAACGCCCGGTGCCCCGGCAGCTTGTGCTCGCGCTCGAGCTGCTCGATCCGGGCCCGCAGCGCCTGGTACTCCTTCGGCCCGCTCTCGCCCAGCGACTGGAAGTACAGCGTCTTCTTCGCCCACCGCTCCGCCTCCGCCTTGTGCACGCCCCCCTGCGTCAGGGCCTCGACCGCCGCGTCGCGGAACTGGTCATCCGACAACGCCGCACGGGCCACACCCAGTATCGCGTGCCCCTCGTGCGCGTTGGGATCAAGGTCCGCGTGATACAACGCGGGCAGCAGCTTGCGGTACGACAAGTCGCCCGTCGCGCCGAAGATCACGTACAGATGTCGAGGTGCAGGGCCGCCCTGGCTGACGAGTTGCATGGGAAACTCCGAGAGCATTTCACCGCGGAGCACGCGGAGAACGCCGAGGAATGCAGAGTGCTGGCTCGGCACTCCAATGCCTTGATCATTCCGACTTCTCCGCGTTCTCTGCGTCCTCCGCGGTGAACCGCCTTTACGTCTTCTTGATCGCATGCCCGCCGAACTGGTTCCGCATCATCGCGAGCATGCGGTCGGTATAGCAGTACTCGTCGCGGCTGCGGAAACGGCTCTGCAGGCTCAGCGTGATGACGGGCGCGAACACGTCGAGGTCAATCGCCTCCGCCACCGTCCAACGCCCCTCGCCGCTGTCGGCGACCCACGGCTTGATGTCCTTCAGCGTCGCATCGTCCTTGAGCCCGATGCTGATCAGATCGAGCAACCACGAACGCACCACGCTGCCGTGCTGCCAGATCTGGCTGATCTGCTGCACGTTCAGATCGAGGTCCTTCTTCTTCGCCATGATCGCGAAGCCCTCGGCGAAGGCCTGCATCATGCCGTACTCGATGCCGTTGTGCACCATCTTGGTGAAGTGCCCCGCGCCGCTCGGACCCACGCGGCCCCAGCCCTTGTCGGGCGCGGGCGCGAGGGTCTTGAAGATCGGACTGAGACGTTCGACCGCGGCGTGGTCGCCGCCGATCATCATCGAGTAACCCTCGGTGATGCCCCAGATGCCGCCGCTGGTGCCGACATCCACGTAGTGGATGCCCTTGGCCGCCAGCTCCTTGCCGCGGCGGATGGTGTCCTTGTAGTTCGTGTTGCCGCCGTCGATGAGCGTGTCGCCCTTCGAAAGATGCGGCAGGAAGTCCGCGATCGCCTGATCGACCGGCGCACCCGCCGGGATCATCAGCCAGATCGCCCGCGGCCCGCTCAGGAGCTTGCACATCTCCGCCGCAGTGCTGGCGCTCTTAGCGCCGAGCTTGGTCTGGCGGCCGACGGCATCCGCAGCCCGGTCCATGACGACGAGCGAGTGCCCGCCCTTGATGAGCCGCTCGCTCATGTTGCCGCCCATCTTGCCGAGACCGACGAGTCCGAGTTCCATGGAAAACCTCCGGGCATGAGATGCCGCAGGGTGTTTATCGGTCGCAGCCCACGCCTCGTTCACCAAACACCGCGCCAACGCCGCAGGATTCCGCCCCCCCGCGCGAAATCGGGCCCCCGTACTTCCAATGTATCATCCAGATATATGCCGCGTCACCCCAGCACATCCCGTTTCGCCATCCTCGGGGCCTTGGAATGGGAGGGTCCCCTCAGCGGCTACCACATCCGTGCCTGGATCAAGGGCAGTGTCTCCCATTTCTGGTCCGAGTCCTTCGGACAGGTCTATCCGACGCTCGAGCGGCTCCACCGCGAGAAGCTCATCGAGCCCGCGCGCACCGAGCAGGGGCCGCGTCGCGCCACGATCTGGCGCATCACCGCCGCCGGCCGCGCCGCGCTGGCGGCGTGGCTCCGCACACCCGCCGCCCCGCCCACGCCGCGGCTGGAGTGGCTGCTCAAGTGCATGCTCAGCCATCAGGACCCGATCGCCACCGCCGCTCACGTGAGCGGTGTCCAGCACGCCGCCGAGGCTCAGCTCCGCGCGCTCCACGCCGCCGCCGAGCTCGTGACGCAGCAGGAGCACGACCCACGCCGGCGGGCGCACGCGCTGCTCACGATCGCCGCCGGTCGACTCGCTGCGGAAGCCCGCCTCGCCTGGGTCGCCGAAGCCCGACGCACGCTCGAACTCGACACCGAATCCGAAGCACCAAGAGACGCTCGCCGCGCGAGCAAGCCGAGGACCACGCCATGACGACCGTTCCAGCATCCGCCTCCTCCGCTCTGCCCGACACCACCGGGCACGGCATGCTCGACCTGCATCACCTCCAAGAACCAGCAAGGCGCACCCGCGCCCGCGTCGCGCTCGCCGTGGGACTCGGCGTCCTGGCGTGGCTCGGCGCGGTCGCCTTCCTCAGCCAGTACCGCCCCAGCCAGGTCGGCGCGTTGCTGGGCGCGATCGCGCCGCATGCCACGCTCTACTGGGCCGCGACCGCCGCGGCGGTCGTGCTTGCTGGCGCCCTCGCCGCCGCGCGTCGCCTTGAGTCCGCCGCGGCCGCCGCCATGGTCGCCGCGTTCCTCCTCGGTCACGCGCTCTTCGCGCTCCCAGTCGTGCAAGACCGGATCCGCATGCCCTTCCCGCTCCGCACCACGCGGGACGCGATCGACTTCTCGATCTTCCGGATCGCCTACCTCCTCGCGCTCGCGGCTCCGATGATGCTCGTGCTCCTCGTGGGCTATCGACTGGTCCTCCGCTCCACCGACGCCTTCGCGCTCGGCGTCGGCAACTGGAGCGTGCGTTCCTCCGACATCACGCAGCGCTCACCTCGTTCCACGTGGCGCGCCCACCTGATCGGCTTTGGCCTCTTCGCCATCGTTCTGTTCGTCATCGGACAGGCTTTCACCGGCTTCGCTCACCTCCGCAGCGGCGTGCTGCTGTCGATGCTGCCCGCGGTGCTGCTCGCGGCCCTCGTCAACGCGGGCGTCGAGGAGGTGATCTACCGCGGGCTGCTGCAACCCGCGTTCGTTCGACTGGCCGGAGTCGCCGCCGGCATCTGGACCGCCGCTCTGACCTTCGGGCTCATGCACTGGGGCCTCAGCGTCGGTGTGGTGGCCGCGTTGCCCACCTCGCTGGCGATCGGTGTCGGCTCGGTCCTCTGGGGCAAGGCCGCGCTCGAGACCCGGGGCCTGAGCTGGGTCTGGATCTCGCACGCGATGGTCGATGTGGCCATCATGTCCGCGTTCATGATCGGGCGTGGGTCAAGGCTCACCGCCCCGGGCGCGTGGTCTTGAAGACCAGGTACGGCGTCTGCGGCATCGTGCCGGTAAACCACGCGGTGCGGTGGATCTGGGCCGTCGTGAAGTACAGGTCCTTGCCTTTACCCACGGCGAACGAGTCCGGCCACGCGATCCGCGGGTCCTGCACCAGCGTCTGCACATTCACGGCGGCGGGCGCGGCGGGGTTGGCGGCGGTCGCCTTGGCCGCGGCTTCGATGTCGGGCGGCGCGACGTACATGATGGCGTCTTTCTCGAGGGCCGTGAAGTAGAGGATGCCGTTCGCATCCATCTCCATGCCGTCGGTGACGACGGTGGTGCCGACCTTCTCGACCGCGGCGGCGACTTGCGATTCACTCAGCGCGCGATCGCGGAGCACCTCCGTGCGGATGCGGTACAGCGTGCGGCCGGTGAGAGCCTGCCAATAGAGGTACGAGTCGTCGGGGGAGAGGGCGAGGCCGTCGGAGTGGATCTGCGGCACCTGCCCCTTGGCGTCCCCGCCGCCGAAGCGGAGCTCGCGGCCTTCGACCATGGGGACGATGCGCTCGGCGAGCACACTCGGGTGCTTGTCAAGCCGACGCCACGCCTGATCGTGCTTCAGATCGACGACGACGATGCCGCCGAGGCCGGAGTCGGTGAGGTATGCGAAGTCGCGGCGCGTGTCGACGCGGATGTCGTTGAGGTACGAGCCCTTGGGCGCGATGACATCGCCGAAGGGCAGGTTCTCGACGACGGCGTTGGTGACAAGATCAACACGCACGAGCTTGGGAGCGCCCGCGACCGGCCCTTGCAGCTGGGGCGCGCCGGGGTCGAGGATCCAGAGGCGGTCGGCACGATCGACGTGCACGCTCTGGACGCAGACGAAGACGTTGAGCGGCAGCGACCGCAGCCTCGGGTCGTAGCGGTTCCACGCCTCGTCGGGATACGGCTTGAGCGTGCCGTCGGGATGCACCTCGGCGACCGACCATGTGTGGCCCTCGTGCCAGTTGGGGCTGTTCACGAAGACGCGGCCGGACCTGCTAACGGCGACGCCGGTCCACTGCGTGAGTGAGGAGGCGACCTGCGTGAGTGGGCGGATGGCGTCACGAGAACCGACCGTCTCGCAGCCGCTCAGGGCTGCGACTGCCAGAACGCCGATGATTGCCAGATGTAGTAATGCTCTCATGGATGTCCCTTCAAACGTCGACCTTGATCGTTACCACGTCGGATCTGCCTGACTGGCCAATTTCCATCGTTGTCCGAGCCGTTGCATGGTGTGGCGACGTATGTTCGGTGTTTCCGATGATTCATCGCGAATCAGGACGCACTCGTCCACCCACCAGCCGCGCCCGATGACGAGCACGGCTTCACTTCCGCGACGCTCGACGCGGGACACCCAGAAAAGGCGGCAGCGCCGCGGCGTGTCTAGTTGACGCTGGGCGACAGCGTCATCAGCGAGGGCGTCAAGACTGGACCGTGAAAGCTCGAATCGAACACGAAACGGAATATCGAGCCAGGTCAACGCCGCGATCGTCAGCACCAGTATCGGAGCGAGACACTGCGCAATAGGTCGGTACCCCCAGAACATGCGAAGCTTCCCGCAGGACCACAGCGCCCACGTGCGGCCCAGAAGCCGAACCAACCAAATCAACCCGAGGACCAGCCAAACTGGCACAAGAAACAACAGGCCGATCGGGTCAAGGCTTGCATCGAGAAGGACATGGCCCACCCCGAAGATCACGACGAGCAAATGGAAGTAGATGCCGGGTGGACGGACGAAATCCCATTGGGCTTGGGACCAACGCCTCGGATGTCGATAGCTTGAGACGTCGCCGGGGTCAAACGCGCGGCCGCACTCTGCGCAGACCCCAGCGGGAAGCCTGCCGATCGCGTAGCCGCATTGCACGCACTGGGCGATACGAGGTGTGGTCGTTCTGGTATTCGGTATCACCCTGTACCGCATCAGATCATCCCCGCTCCCAACAAGATCGCGATGACCGCTAGCATACCCGCGACCACCACGCGCACGGCTTCGATGGTGATCTTGCGGACGAGTTTCGCGCCCATGTACGCACCCACGAACGCGCTAAGGCACGCGGCGGCGATAAGGCCGAAGCCGACGCCCTCGGCCCGGGCTTGCTGCGCGTGCGCGCGCCATGCATCCACGCCGTAGACGAGCAGACGCGCGACATCGACCATGACCGCGATGACGCAGCCCGTCGCGACGAACGACTCCTTGCTGAGGCCGGCGCGGACGAGGAAGGCAGAGCGGAGCGAGCCTTGATGGCCGGAGAGGCCGCCGAAGAAGCCGGAGAGCACGCCGCCGAGGGGCTGGTAGCGGCGGTCGAACTCGAGCTTCGAGAAGCGCGGCGAGAGCTCGAGGGCGGCGAAGCCGAGCATGATGGCGGCGATGACAAGCTTCACGATCGTGACGCGACAGACATGCGTGCCGATTGAGTAGGTCGTGAGCGGCGCGGCGTTCTCGAGCAGCGCCAGAAGCGCGGCCCCGGCGAACGACGCGAGCACCGCGGGCACCCCGAAGCGGATCAGCGTGGCCCGATCGGCGTGGCGACCCAAAAGCACGAGCTTGAAGACGTTGTTGGCGAGGTGGACGATCGCGGTCGCGGCGATGGCGGCGGGGAGCGGGAAGAAGACCGCGAAGGCGGGCATAAGGATCGTGCCCAACCCGAAGCCCGAGACCAGCGTCAGGCCGCTGGCGACGAGTACGGTGAAGCAGACAAGGGCGTAATCCATGGGAGCGGGAAGGGGTGAGGGATGAGGGGTGAGTCGAGCCAGAAGCAGACGAACACGGGGCCGATCGCGAGCGGTTCTTGCGCGTGTTGTAGGCGGATGGTCGGGAAGAACGCACGGGTGTGTGAAGGGATTGGTGAAGTTCTTCTCGGACGCGGCCGATGGCAACATGTCCGCCGACCGCGGACGGGCGCCGCGGAGTTCGGGCGGCGATGCAGATCTCGGGGCCACGGACGGCCCCGCTCTTTCGCGGCCGGTGCGGCGATTGGAGCCGCGGCATGTCGAGCAACCACCATTCCAAGAGCGTCCTCGGCGTCATCGGTGCGGGCACGGAGATCAAGTCGAACGACGGGGTGACGGACTTCCCGCCGGCCACGGATGGCTCGGAGCGGCGGAAGCACACACGGATGTACGTGCGCAAGCCGTGCAAGATCTTCCACCGGCAGACGCGGCAGTATCTGGCGGCGTCGACGCACGACTTCTCGATCGGCGGCGCGATGGTGTGGCTGGAGTCGGCACGGCCGCTGAGCGTGGGTGATGAGATCGAACTGATCGTGGGCTGGGGGGCTTCGGCGATTGTGACCGCGGACGCGGGCGTCGTCGGGCAGGTGCTGCGGGTGCTGCCGATGTCCGAGGGCAAGCAGGCGGCGGCGATCCGGTTCAAGAGCGTGCAGGACGGCGTGGTGGACGCGGCCCGCAGGGCGGTATGAACGAGCACAGACGGGACGTCTGTGCCACCGGTTGAAGTCATTCCTACGATCGCTCGTGGTGACCACGGAGTGACGTTTGGTGCTCTGGCAGCCCTCGCTTCCTGACCTGTATCACACGATGACCAGCGACGAGCTCGCGGCGGCGATCGCTGCGCGACGGAAGGAGCTGGGGTCATCGCTGGTGATCCTCGGGCATCACTACCAAGTCGACGAGATCATCCGGCACGCGGATTACACCGGTGATTCGCTGAAGCTGTCGCAGATCGCGGCGCGATTGGCCACGGAGCGGACGGGCGCGGACGCGGTGAAGTATGTCATCTTCTGCGGCGTGCACTTCATGGCCGAGACGGCGGACATGCTGACGCCCGATTCGGTCGAGGTGATCCTGCCCGATCTGTCGGCGGGATGCTCGATGGCGGACATGGCCCAGTATGACGACACTGTGACTGCGTGGGAGACGATCCATGCGTCGCTCCAGTCGCAGGGCTGGCGCGGGCGCGTCGTGCCGATTACCTATGTGAACTCGAGCGCGGCGATCAAGGCATTTGTCGGCGCGCACGGCGGGGCGTGCTGCACCAGCTCGAACGCGGACAAGGTGTTCGCGTGGGCGATGAAGCAGGGCGGTGCGGGTGAAGACGTGAAGATCCTCTTCCTGCCGGATCAACACCTGGGAAGGAACACGGCCGCGAAGTACGGCGTCGATGTCGCCACCGAGTCGTGCGTCTACGACCCGCGGCGTGCGAACAAGGGCGAGGAACTCGGCGGCGCAACGCCGGAGCAGGTGCTGCGTGCGAAGGCGATCCTGTGGGCGGGGCACTGCTCGGTGCACAAGCTCTTCCGTCCCGAGCACTGTGATGAGATTCGCGCGATCGACAAGGCCAACGGTACGACGACGACGATTCTCGTGCATCCCGAGTGCTGCAAGGAGGTCGTGGACAAGAGCGACCTGGCGGGCTCGACCGAATACATCATCGAGAAGATACGGAATGCGCCGACGGGCTCACGCTGGGCGGTGGGGACCGAGGTGCACCTGGTGAACCGGCTGGCGAGCGAGGCGAAGACTCGTGGTGTGTCGGTGCGGATCTTGAGCGACTGTCAGTGCCTGTGCACGACGATGTACCGGATTGATGAGCCCCATCTTCTGTGGGTGCTGGATCACCTGACGGGTCGGGCAACGAAGGATCACAAGCCGCGGGCGGTGAATGTGATCCGGGTGCATCCGGAGGTTCGGCGGGATGCGCTGTTGGCGCTGGACCGGATGCTGGGGTTGACGAACCCGACGCCGAAGTTTGCGGCGGCGACGGCGCTGGATTAGGCCGGCTGCCTTAACGAACCCTCCGCGCAAGCGGAGGGCTACGGCCGCGTCCGAAGATGGGAGCGAAGGTGATCCCTCGCCTGTGCGTGGGTTTCGTTACGCTGTTGCCATGTCTCTCCTTGCGTACTTCCTGACCTGGCATACGTACGGAACGTGGCTTCACGGCGATGAACGAGGCTCCGTCAACAAGATTCAGAACATCCCCGGAACACCGCTGGTGTCGGCAAACCCAGACGTTGTTGCGACAATGGGTGCGAGAATGAAGCAAACGTCGTTCGTACTCGACGAAGTCATGCAGCAGGTCGTATCAGGCGCGATTCGCGATCACGCGGCGATCCGCAAATGGTCAGTAGTCGCTCTCAACGTGCGATCGAATCACGTGCACGTCATCGTGCGGCCGCCCACGAAGCACGCTCCTGAGGCGGTCATGCAGCAGTTCAAGTCGTGGGGTACCCGGAGGCTGATTGAAGCGGGGTTTGCGACGAGTGAGACTCGCGTATGGGTGGACCACGGGAGCACTCGGTACATCGATTCAGATGAATCGCTGAAGAAGGCGGTTGAGTATGTAGAGAACCAATGACGCATCAGCGCTCGGCACGAAGGTCAGGCACTGACTTTCGATGTCGCTGTGGCCCCACGCTTGCGCGTGGGGTTCGTCAAGGCATCAGGCCATCGTCATGCCGCCGTCGACGATGAGGGTCTGGCCGGTGAAAAAGCCGGCTTCGTCGCTGGTGGCGTAGGAGACGGCGGCGGCGATGTCATCGACGGTGCCGAAGCGCTTGACGGCGATGAGGCCCATGACGTGGTCCTTGACCTGTTGCGGGAGGTCGTTGGTCATGTCGGTCTCGATGTAGCCGGGGGCGACGACGTTGCAGGTGATGTTCTTGCCGCCGAGTTCGCGGGCGATGGTTTTGGAGAGGCCGATGAGTCCGGCCTTGGCGGCGGCGTAGTTGGCCTGGCCAGCGTTGCCGACGACGCCGCTGGTGGAGGCGATGTTGACGATGCGGCCGAACTTGCCCTTCATCATGGCGCGGGCGGCGGCGCGGATGGCGACGAATGCGCTGGTGAGGTTTGTGGAGATGACGGAGTTCCAGTCGTCGTCGGACATGCGGAGGGCGAGGCCGTCCTTGGTGATGCCGGCGTTGTTGACGAGGATGTCGAGGCGGCCGTGGTCGGCGGCGATCTTCTCGATGGCGGAGGCGAAGGCGGAGGCGCTTGAGATGTCGGCGGCGACGACGGAGGCGGATCCGCCGTTGGCTTCGATGGAGTGCTTGACGTCGTTGAGTGCGGACTCGGTGCGAGCGATGAGGACGACGTGGCGGCCGTCCTTGGCGAGGCGGAGAGCAATGGCGCGGCCGATGCCGCGGGAGGCTCCGGTGACGACGGCGATGCGTTTGTCGGTGGTCATGGAAAACTCAAATGGCAAATCGCAAATGGGTTAATAGCAAATCGAGGCATGCGAGGATGGCGCTGTCGTGCGAGGGTGGAAGCAGGGCGCACGACATCCGACATTCAGTCGAACTTGCCGTCGTCGAACTGGTTGGCGCGGGTCTTGGTGAGGCGGCCGCCGGGGAGGCCGGTGTACTTGTATGTGCCGTTGTCGAGTGTGGCGGCGAAGCGGAGGACGTACGCGACGCCGGGTTCCTGGATGGCGAGCGAGACGGTGAAGCTCTGGGGCTTGTCGCCGGGAGCGGCGAGTTCGACGACACGAACGGCCTCGATCTTGGCGGTGGCTTCTTCCCACGAGCCGCTGGAGGTGAGCGAGTCGAGCACGTCCTTGCCCGTCGAGATGAGCAGGTTGCCCATGGCCTTGTCGTCGCCCTTGACGAGGGCGGTCGCGAGGTCGATCACGCTGCGCGCAACGGACTCATCGCTGGGGGCTTTGTCGTTGGGGAACTGGATGCGCTGGTCGGCGCGCATGGTCTGGAGCAGGGCGCCGGCGTCGAGCTGCTTGGGCGGGGGCGGCGGCGGGGGTGCGGTCGGGGCGACCGGCTTGGGCTTGGGTTTGGGCTTGTCGCAGCCGGCGAGCGTGAGGCTTGACGCGAGGAGAGCGGCGATGAGGACGCCGCTGATGATTCGAGTGATTGCGTGTGGCATGGTCGTGCTCGGGGAAGGCATCGAGGCATCAAGGCAACGAGGCATTGAGTGGGAACGGTTCGTAGGGTTCGTCGTTGGTTTTGACTTTGACGTCTTTGCTGATGCGGCGGTAGAGGCCGGCGAGGGTTTTGCCGGGGGCGAGCTCGTGGAACTCGGCTTTGCCGGCGTAGGTCGTGGCCTTGGCGGCGCAGGACTGGCTCCACTTCACGGGGCTGGTGAGTTGTTCCACCAGGCGGCGGCGGATGGTGTCGGGCTCGTCGTCGTGGACGTCGCCGGTGACGTTGGCGTAGACGGCGCACTTGGGCGTCTTGATCTCGGTGCGGGAGAGCGCGTCGGCGAGGCGGTCGGCGGCGGGCTGCATGAGGGGCGAGTGGAAGGCGCCAGCGACGGTGAGCGGCGTGGCGCGGAGGCCCATCTTGCTGGAGACTTCGACGGCGCGGTCGCAGGCGGACTTGCTGCCGCTGAGGACGATCTGGCCGGGGGCGTTGAAGTTGGCGCAAACCAACACGTCGCTGCCGCGGGCGGAGTCGCAGACTTCCTGGGCTTGGGTTTCGTCGGCGCCGATGAGGGCGACCATGCTGCCGTGGGAGGCTTCGGCGGCGTCCTGCATGGCGCGGCCGCGGAGGGCGACGAGCTTCAGGCCGTCTTCGAAGGACATGGCGCCGGCGATAGTGAGGGCGGTGTACTCGCCGAGGGAGAGGCCGGAGGCGGCGGCGAGAGGGACTTCGCCGTTCGAGAAGCCCCACGCGGCCTTGAGGGCGGCGTAGGAGGCGATCGAGGTGGCGAAGATCGCGGGCTGGGAGGCGTCGGTCTGGTTGAGGCGATCGGCGGGGCCTTCAAAGCAGAGGCGGGAGAGCTCGCTGCCGAGGGCGTTGCCGATGAACGAGGCGAGGATCTTGTCGGCGTGCTCGAAGACGGAGCGGGACTCGGTGGATTTCTCGAAGTAGGCCTTGCCCATGCCGACGGCTTGGGCGCCTTGTCCGGGGCAGAGGATGACGAGGGGGGAGGGGGAGGACATTCGGGGATTCTACGCGATGTCGGATGTGGGATTTGGGATGTGGGATGTGGGATGTGGGATGTGGGATGTGGGATAGCAAGGCGTCGCAATCGGCGCGGGACTGCGGGATCGGAGTGCCTTGCAACATCCGAAATCCGACATCGCAAATCCGAAATCGATCACATCTGCCAGAGGCTGCTGCCCCAGGTGAGGCCGCCGCCGAAGGCGACGAACATGACCTTGTTGCCGTCTTTGATTTTGCCGGCCTTGCGGAGCTCGTCGAGGCAGAGGGGGACGCTGGCGCCGACGGTGTTGCCGTAGCGGTCGATGTTGACGTAGAGCTTGTCTTCGGAGAGGCCGAAGCGGTCGCGGGCGGCGTGGAGGATGCGCTGGTTGCTCTGGTGGCAGACGAACATGTCGACTTCGGAGGCTTTGACCTTGGCCTTGTCGAGGGTCTGCTGGATGACTTCGGGGAAGGTGCCGACGGCGAACTTGAAGACCGTCGCCCCGTTCATCTGGACGACGTCGAACTTGTTCTCGTCGACGGGGGTGCCCTGGGGGAAGTCGAAGGCGCAGCGGGGGACGTAGATGTCCTTCCAGCCCTCGCCGTCGGCGTGCATGGACTGGGCGAGGACGCCCTTGGAGGTGTCGTCGGTGGCTTTGAAAATGGCGCAGCCGGCGGCGTCGCCGAAGATGATCGCGGTGCCGCGGCCGTTGTTGGAGTAGTCCATCAGCTTGGAGAGCGTGTCGGCGCCGATGACGGCGACGGTGTTGTACGCGCCGCCCTTGATGAGGTCGTGGGCGACGTTGATGGCGAAGACGAAGCCGGAGCAGGCGGCGTTGAGGTCGAAGGCGCCGCAGTGGCCGGCGCCGACCATCTGGGCGACCATGCAGGCGGTGGCCGGGCAGGCCATCTCGGGGGTCATGGTGGCGACGATGATGAGGTCGAGGTCGGCGGCCTTGAGATTGGCGTCGTCGAGGGCGCGTTGGAGGGATTTGGCGCAGAGGTGCTTGACGGATTCGCCGTGCTCGGTGTCGACGATGCGGCGTTCGCGGATGCCGGTGCGCTGGACGATCCACTCGTCCGAGGTCTCCATCATTTTTTCGAGGTCGGCGTTGGTGAGCTTCTTTTCGGGGAGGCAGGCACCGGTGCCGGCGAGGCGGACGCCGCGGCGGGGGGAGGGAATGGAAAGCTGCGTTGAGCCAAGAACCTGCGGATTTGAGACCATGAGGTACTAGTTTATGCCCGATCAACAAGGACGGGAGCGATCACGCGAACCCGCGGAGGAGTTCGCGGCGCTGTTCGGCTGCGAAGCGGCCCTCGAGCCGGATTGGCTGGCAAAGACGGGCGGCTACCACCACAGACTGGTCAGATGCCGCGATATCCCGTCGAGATCGGGGAAGAGGGTTGAGCCATCGACTCCGCAGCGCTGTAGATCGCGACGAATCTGCTCAAAGAACTCTGTCCGCACAACGACATAATCGACGTTTGGGGCCTCGTCACCTGCCGGATCGAAGCTCCTGGAGATCGGGATGTGTCGATTCCGAGACCGATCGAGGCCGTGCACGGTGAAGAGGCCCTGCTGAGCGCGGATTCGAGCACTGATGTGCCGCGGTGCGTACACCACGATTCGATGGAGCGAGAAAGGGTCCCGATCCTGTGGATCGATCATCATCGACTTTGAACGATGCAGGCGGAACACCTCGGAATTGCTCCTGTCATTCGACACCGCGAAGAAAAGAGCCACCAGCGCGTTGGTGGTCCAATCAAGGAGCCTTGTCGGTAAGCCGTGATGCTGCGCCAATGCCAGTTGTTCCCACTTGTCCGATGGGAGACTCTGATGGTCGAGGACGCCGACGGCCTGCTGAAGAAAGGACTGGAAAACGAATGATTCGATCTCGATTGGAGATGCCCGCTCCTGGATCTCCGGCGGCGTGCGACCGCTGTATGGCCGAGCGACCTTTGGCTGCAAGTCGTGCTTGGCGGGCTGTCCCCGGTAGAGAACTCCGGACAAGTCTGTGGTCTCATCCTCGAACACCCAGTCGAGAAAGTCCCGCAAGGACTTGACGTAACGGTCGGGCGGGTTTTCCTTTGGCTGAATCGCGCCGCCACCGATCATGGTGGTCTCCTATTGACGAATAGGCTGCCCCGCATCATCCGCGAAGAGACCGGGAGCTATGCCTGCGGACGACTGTTGTGGACTTGCCCCGGCCTTTGGCTCCGCAACAGCAAAGTCACTTTGCTTGTCGCGCTCGCGGCTGAGATTCTTGGATTTCTTCACAAGATGTCGGTAGCACTCGTTCATGCTCAGTCGAAGAAGCTCGGTCGCGGTCCTGTGGATCTCGAGCAGTCGCCGGTGCTCGTAGCGAGCGTACAACCTATCGAATCGGCGGGTGTAGGGAAGGCGGTCGGCCGCACCTCTGGTTACGGGCGTCCTCTTGGTGATGAACCGCTCTTCGAACGCGAACAGCGCTCGCAAACCGGGCGAGGGGCGTTTGAAGTTCGTCGAGAACAAGCGGTCTTTTCGGAGTCGCAGGACGTATCGCCAGATGGCGTATCTCGTCGAAGGAAGCTCGCGTAGCCTGCGGTCACGGCGGAAGTGTTCGCGGATTGCTCGAACTTCAGAGCTGTACGTCTCCGAGAACTCGTCGCACATCTTGTTGAAGCCGGGCGTATAGGGAAGCGCATCGAGTGGATAGGTCATCCGCCCGTACCATTCGATGAGCCACGCGGCGTGATCCAACACTTCTTGGGGAACCCGAATTTGTGCTTTTCCATCGATTTCCCGAACCGGGAAGGTGCTGCGGTCCCCTGCAAGCCACTTCATGACATTCATCGCGCTCATGACAACCCCATTCTTGCTGAACACACGATCAATGGATAAGAACTCGCTCAGGACCAAGCATATCGGCTGGCTGATCCGGAGCAGGCCGGCGAACAGGGGCTCTGTTCGGTATTTCGAAGATTGATTACGGGTGGAGCCACACCTGCCGCATTCGCAACAGAAAGTCGCACACGGCGCTTATCAAGCATCGACGCCGACGTTGGCGAGCACCCCGCCGAGGGAGCCGACTTCATCGAGGCGTTTGCGGATGGCGTCGTTGACGCCGCTGTTGACGAAGTTGCGGCAGTTGCGGATGGCGTTCTTGATGGTCTTGGCTTCGCTGGAACCGTGGGCGATGAACATCGCGCCGTTGACGCCCAGGAGCGGGGCGCCGCCGTGCTCGTGGTAGTCGTTGTTCTTGTAGATGTTGCGGAAGACCGGCTCGATCTGCGACATCAGGTGCGGGTCGTAGTTGATGATCTCGGCGGCGAGGGCGCCGAAGAGGGACTTGGCGAGGCCCTCGGCCATCTTGAGCATGGTGTTGCCGACGAAGCCGTCGGTGACGATGACGTCGGCGACGCCCTCGAAGAGGTCGCGGCCCTCGACATAGCCAACGTAGTTCATGCCGGGCGTGGCCTTGAGCAGGTCGCGGGTCTGCTTGACGATGTCGGTGCCCTTGGCTTCCTCGCTGCCGATGTTCATCTGGGCGATGCGGGGGTTCTGGATGCCGAGGGTGCACTTGGCGACCTCGGCGGCCATGACGGCGTACTGCCAGAGGTGAACGGGTTTGGGCTCGGGGTTGGCACCGCAGTCGATCATGACGACGGGGCCCTTGAAGGCGGGCATGGTGACGGCGATGCCGGGGCGGTGGACGTGCGAGAGCCGTCGCATGTGCATGATGCCGGCGGCGACGCAGGCGCCGGTGTTGCCGGCGGAGAGGACGACTTCGCAGTGGGCACCTGGGCCGGAGTGGTCTGTCGCGCGGGGGGCCTTCTCGCTGCCGAGGCGGGCCATTTTGACGATCGAGGATTCCGGCTTGGCGCGAACGGCCTTGGCCGGGCTTTCATCCATGTGGATGACTTCGTCGGCGTGCTCGATCTCGACGCGGGTGTCCTTGACGCCGCGGTCGTCGAGGTAGTCCTGGATGACGTGACGGGGGCCGACGAGGACGAGCGTGTCGCCCTTGGGGAGATCGTCGAGGGCGGCAACGCAGCCTTTCAAGATGGCATCGGGGGCGTGATCGCCACCCATCACGTCAACTGCGATTCGCATGGGGGTGCTCGGAAGGCGTCGGGCATCAGTGCCGGAGCCCGAAGGTGGAAGAGCGACCGAAGCCGAAGCGAGTGAAATTGGCATCAACCCCGCATCATGCTCGGGGCACGCCAATCGCCACCGATGCAGGATGCCCGATGCTCGATCCCTCGCTTAGTCCTTCTGCACACCGATGCCGAGCTTGGGCACCTTGATGCGGAGGCCGGGGCGGACGTAGCCCGACTCGGCGCAGACGCGGTGGTGCTGCTTGGGCATGCCCGAGAGCGGGCAGACGGTGGGCTGCACGCCGGTGAGGGCGTGGTGGGTGCGGCGACGACGCGTGCGGCCGTAGGACACTCTTTGTGGAGGAAGCATGTTCCGATTCTCCGATGCACGCGAGCCGCGGCGGATGACCGATCGCAACCCGAGAGGCTGAAAGACACCCGCGGAACCGGAAGGGGCCCGCTGGGATGGGCCTGAACGATAGGGAGACGCCTCGGGGAGGTCAATGGGAGCAGGGGAGCAGGGGAGCAGGGGAGATGGGGGCAGGGCGGGCGGAATCGGAAGGCACCCGGCCGGGGCTTTACTGCGCTCGGCGAGCGTTCCGCGGCTGCGCGGGGAGGAGAGTCATGTGGCGTTGCCCTTTCGGGGTGAGGCGCGTACCATGACGACCTTGCCGTGCAGACGGCGTCGCCCTCCTAGCTCAGTTGGTAGAGCAGCTGACTCTTAATCAGCGGGTCGAAGGTTCGAGTCCTTCGGGGGGCATTTATCGAGACCCCGGCCTATGGCTGGGGTTACCTCGTTTTTGAGGGGTCCGGGGGGGTGACGGATGGTTCTTGAAGTTAGTCCGGGCGTTCGTTCTTGAGGTCGAAGCTGGTGCGGGTCTTCTCGCCGGTGTCGGATTCGATCTCGATCCAGAGCTGGGAGCCCGTGGGGAGTGGACTGGGGACCTCGGCGTGGGTGTGCCAGTTGTCCTTCTCGAGTTCGGCCTTGGCTTTGAGGGAGCCTTTGGCGTCCTCGGTGCCGATCCAGAAGCGCACGGCCGCGACCTTGCTGGTGCCGGTGACCCAGACGTCGATGGGGACGTCCTTCCCTGGAGTAACGTCGCCGTCGCGGGAGGCTTTGATGGCGTAGACGCCGACTGTCTTCTCGCCGAGCGCCGTGGTGGCGCCATGGCCTTCTTTGCCGGAGGGTGCGGGAGTTGGGGCGGGTGCGGGGGTTGGTTGCGGCGTGGCGGCTGGCTTGTGGTCGCAGGCTGAGATGAACGCGACGGTGAGCGTGATCGCGGCACAGGTCCATCGGCGCGAAGTGGTGAGCATGCGTGTCCTTTCGGGATGCGTGTGTGTTGCCGCGGTCGCGGCGGTGATGGATCAGCGGTTGGGGACGCGGAACGCGAGGGCGTAGCCGGCGGGGACGACGAAGAGGTTGAGGATGGTGGATGAGACGAGGCCGCCAAGGACGACGACGGCGAGCGGGGCGAGCAGTTCGCTGCCGGGTTTGCCCGAGGCCATGGCGAGAGGGATGAGGCCGAGGGCGGCGGTGAGCGCGGTCATGAGGATGGGGACGAGACGCTGCATCGAGCCCTCGACGATGGAGTCGGGGATCGACTTGCCTTCCGCGCGCTGCAAATGGTCGTAGTGGTTGACGAGCAAGATGCCGTTGCGGACGGCGATGCCGAAGAGGGTGACGAAGCCGACCATGCTGGCGATCGAGATGACCGGTGCGATGTAGCGTGACGAAGAGAGGCCGAAGAGCGCCAGGGTGTTGCGGAACAGCGATGGTGACTCTGTGATGTAGATGGCCGCGATACCTCCGATCAGAGCGAGGGGCAAGTTGAGCATCACGAGCAGGGCGACGCGAGAGTGACCGGTCGAGAGCTGGAGCAGGAGGAACATGAAGACGGCGACGGCGGCGCCCATGATGTAGATGGTGCGGCTGGCGGATTGCTGGGCTTCGAACTGGCCGCCGTAATGGACGGTGTAGGCACCGGAGTTGGATGTGTTGTTGGCCCGGGCGGCGGCTTGCTGCACGATGGGGTCGACCTTGGCGCGGACCTGGGCGACGAGCTGACCGAGGTTGTAGCCGTCGGCGACGTTGGCGGAGATCACGGCCTTTCGTTGAGCGTTCTCGCGGGCGATGAGGTTGCTGGTTTTCTCGGGGCCGATGTCGGCGAGCTCGCGGAGACGGACGATGGCTCCCCCGCTGCCGCGGAGCTGGAGATCGGCGATCTGGTCGATGCGTTCACGTTCGCTCTCGGCGAGTCGGACGACGATCTGGTAGCGACGGACGCCCTGGTTTACTTCGGCGACGGTTTCGCCGTAGAGGGCTTGCTGGACTTGCGTCGCGGCGGAAGCGGGTGAGAGGCCGGCGGCGGCGAGGTCCTGGGCGCGGTAGCGGATGGGGAGCGAGGTGATCATGACCTCGCGATTGGCGGCGACGTCGCGCGTGCCGGGGATGGCGATGAGGGCGGTCTCGATGTCTTTGGCGAGTGATCGCAGGACGTCGAGATCGTCGCCGAAGACGTTGATGGCGATGGCCGCGGGCGTGCCGGAGAGGACGTGGCTGAGGCGGTGCTCGATGGGCTGGCCCACCATGGTGGTGATGCCGGGGATGTTGGCGATGATGCGGTCGATGGCGGCGCGGACGGTGTTCTGATCGACGTTGGGCTTGAGGGTGATCTCGATCTCGGAGCTGCTGACGGGCTCGGCGTGTTCGTCGCGTTCGGCGCGGCCGGTGCGGCGGGTGACGCTCTGCACGCCGTCGATCTGGGTGAACTGCGCCTCGACGCCGCGGGCGAGTCGGTTGCTTTCGGCGAGCGAGGTGCCCGGCGGGGCGAGCAGGAAGACGGTGAACGTTCCTTCCTTGAAGGCGGGGAGGAAGGACGTGCCGAAGGTGGACATGAGGAGCAGCGCGAGAGCGGTGAGGACGCCGGCGCCGGAAAGGACGAGGCCGCGACGGCGGAGGCTCGCGAGCAGCGCGGGGCGGTAGAGGTTTTTGAGCTTGCGGACGAGCCAGCCGTCATGGTCGGCGGGAGCCGCGGCGTCGGTCGAAGCGCGGTTGAACGAGCGGGCAAAGAGCCACTTGCACAGCGCTGGTGTGACCGTGAGCGCGACGAGCAGCGAGGCCATGATCGACACGATGTACGCGATGCCCAAAGGCTGAAAGAAGCGACCTTCGAGTCCTTGCAGAAAGAGCAGCGGCACAAAGACCATGCAGATGATGACGGTGGCGAAGACGACGGACGAGCGGATCTCGTTGCTGGCGGTGTAGATGACGTCCACGAGTGGCTTGCGATCCGCCGCGGACAGGGCGGCGTTCTCGTGCAGACGCCGCAGCACGTTCTCGACGTCGATAATCGCGTCGTCCACAAGCTCGCCGATCGCGACGGCGAGGCCGCCGAGCGTCATGACGTTGATCGAGAGGCCCCAGGCCCAGAGCAACAACAGCGCGACCGCGAGCGAGAGCGGGAGCGCGGTGAGTGTGACGATCGTGGCACGGACGTTGAGCAGAAAGAGGATGAGGATCACGGCGACGATGACGCTGGCCTCGACGAGGACGCGGACCACGTTGTTGACGGAGCGCTCGATGAAGCGCGCGGCGCGGAACGGGTCGCGGTTCAGGACCATGCCCTTGGGCATGGTCTTCTCGATCTGATCAAGCACCGCGTCGATCTGGCGGGTGAGGTGCAGTGTGTTGGTGCCGGGGGATTTCTGCACGCTGACGACGACGGCGGGCAGGGCGCGGTCGGCGGCGGTGCCGCGCTTGGGGGCGGGGCCGAGCTGGACGTCGGCGACCTGACCGATGGTGATGGCGGCACCGTTGTGGTAGCGGACAAGCGTGTTCTTGATGTCATCGACGCCGGTGACGCGGGCGGATTGGCGGATCGGCAGTTCCTGGTTCTCCCAGTTGGGGAGGTAGCCGGCGCTCGCCGTGGAGTGCGCGTTGCGGGCGGCTTCCACGACGTCGGAGATGGTGAGGGCGTAGAGCGCGAGTTGATCCTGATTGACGTTGATCTGGTACTGCGGCAGTTCACCACCGATCGCGACGGCCTGGGCGACGCCGGGGACGGCGAGGATTTTGTTGCGGAGATCGAATTCCGCGAAGGAGCGGAGCTCGAGCGGCGTGACCGACGCGTCGGGGCTGGAGAGGGCGAGGAGCATGATCTCGCCGGTGATGCTCGTGACGGGCGTGATCTCGGCGTGGGCGCCTTCAGGGAGGCTTTCGCGCACCGCGGCGAGGCGTTCCGAGACGAGCTGTCGGGCCCGGTAGATGTCGGTTCCCCAGTCGAACTCGACCCAGACGATCGAGAGACTCGTGGCGGAGGCGCTGCGGACGCGGCGCGTGCCGGGCAGGCCGTTGACGGCGGTCTCGATGGGGAAGGTGACGTTGAGCTCGACCTCGTCGGCGGCGAGGCCGCCGGATTCGGTCATGACGACGACGGTGGGCGCGTTGAGCTCGGGGAAGACATCGACGGGCATGTCGTTGACCTTGACGCCGGCGAAGACGAGCAGGAGGCCGGCGAGCAGGACGACGAGCGAGGACTGTCTGAGGGAGAAGGCGATGAGGCGGGCGAGCATCAGTGGCTCCCTTCGTGGAAGGTGCCGTCGGAGTGGAAGTGCCCGGCCTTGGAGCTGCCGCTGGTGGCGAGCATGAGCTGGAAGTTGCCGCCGAGGACGATCTCGTCGCCTTCCTTGACGCCGCTGTGGATGACGACCCAACGGCCGTCGGAGATGCCGAGGTCGGCGTCGAGGCGGATCACCTTGTCGGGGTCGGCAGGATCGCGGCGGAAGATGACGGGCTTGGCGCCATCGCGGACAACAGCAGAGAGCGGGATAGCGAGTTCGTCGGTGGCTGGGGCAGAACCGGAGAGGACAATCTCCAAGTGGGCCGAGACGCCGGCGCGGGCCCAGGGCGTGAGTGTGGCGGGGGTGACGAAGAGATCGACGGTCCGTTCGTCGGCGTCGGCGGTGAGCCCGAGCTGGAGCGTGCCGGTCATCGCGTCTTGGAGAGGCGTGCTGCCGCCCTGGGGCGGGGCGATGCGAGCGGGGAGGCCTCGCGGAGGCGGCCGAGATCGGACTGCAGGCCGCGGGCACGGAAGCGGATCTGTTCGGGCTGGACGAGGGTGACGATGTGGGCGTTCTCCTCGGCGAGGCCGCCGGGGGTGATGGCGATGGATTCAACGATGCCGGGCGCGACGGCGCAGACGGTGAAGCCGCTGCCGGGTTCGATGCCTTCATGGGTGTCGGGGCAGGTGCTGCCGCGGACGAGCAGGTCGTGTCGGGACTTCAGGGCGCGGAGTTCGGCCTCGGCTTTTTTCTGCTGGGCCTGCAGCTCGGCGTCCTTCTCCATGACATCGGCGAGCTCGGCCTGGGTGGCGTTCAGTGTTGCACGGGCCTCGGTGAACTGGGCGGCGCTCCCGCCGCCGGCGGCGCGGAGCTCGTCGAGCTGGCGGAGACGGTCCTGCCAGAGGTTCATTTTGTCGGCGAGGCTTTGTTCGTGGCGGCGATGGGCGTCGCGGAGCGGGCCCATGGAGTCCACCGTGGCCTGCACCGCCGCGATCTGTTCGTGCAGGTCGCGCCAGGCGGAGGAGTCGACGCGGTAGAGGGGCGTGCCGGGTTCGACTCTCTGGAACTGGGTGACGAGCAGCTCGACGCGGCCGGCGAGGGGCGCGCGGTACTCGCGGCGCGCGGTGGGGAGCAGTTCGAAGCGGCCGGGAATGCGGAGGGTCTGGGCGACGTTGCGGTATTCAACCTTGGCGAAGGTGATGCCGAGGTTTTGGCGCACGGCGGCGGGTATGTCCACGCGGTTGGTCGGGGACTCGTCGTGCTCGTGGGAGTCGTGGGCGGCGACGGGTGCGGGGTCGGTTTTGGGAGCGCGGTCGCAGGCGGCGAGTGTGAGTGCCGCGGCAAGGGCGACGGTGCGGTGGAGGAGGGTGTGCATGGGTGTGCGGGCCATGAGAGTGGTTCAGTTGGTGGACGGCGACGGGGTGGTGGGCGAGAGAGGAGGGCCGCGGAGTTCGTCGAGATCGACGGCAGCGAGGGCCTCGTCGCGTGCGGCGGCGACGAGCGCCAGCTTGGCTTCGTGCTGGCGTTTCAGGCTTTCGAGGAGCACGAGGGTGTTGACCTCGCCCAGGCGGGCGACCTGGCGGGCGTCGTCGTACTGGGCGTCGACGAGGGGGACGATCTCGTTTTCGAGTGTGCGCCGATGGGTTTCGGCGGCCGCGAGACGGAGCTCGGTTGCGCGGACGGCGGCGACGGTCTGTTCGAGCGTGGTCTCGGCGGCGCCGCGGGCGAGCTCGCGCTGGGCGCGGGCCTCGGCGATGGCGCGGCGGTTGGCGTTGAGGATGGGGAGCGGGAGCGAGAGGCCGAGCAGGACTTGGTCCTGCGCGTCCTCGCGGCCGTAGCCTGGGGAGAGGTGCAGATCGGGGTATTGCTTGCGTACCTCGAGTTCGAGCGTGCGCTCGGCGGCGCGGTACTCGGCGGTGGCGACCTGGATGGCAAGGCTGGTGTGCTCGAGCGTGGCGGCGGGCGGTGGCGCGGCGAGATGGGGTTGGAGTTGGGGGTGGAGTTGGGGATGGAAGCGGAGCGGGGCGTTGGGGGCGAGGCCCATGAGGCGGCGGAGCTCGAGCTCGGCGCGGGCGGCGCTGGAGGCGAGCAGCGCGAGGTCTGAGGCGCGGGTGGCCTTCTCGATGCGGAAGAGGCGGGCCTCGGTGCGGGCGATCTCGCCGGCCTGCTCCATCTTGTTCACGACGGCGAGGACCTGGTCCACGCGGGTCAGGAAGTCACGTCCGGCAGCGAGCTGGGCGTCGAGCGCGGACCATTCGCGCCAGGCGCGGCGGACGGACATGCGGACGGCCCACTCGCGCAGGGCGAGCCGCGCGAGCTCGGCGGCGTGCTGGGCGTCGGCGCGCTGCTGCTCGATCGCGAGGCGGCCCGAGACGGGGATAGTGAGACCGAGTGTGGAGAAGAGTTTCCACGGCTCGGGCGTGGATTGGAGGATGCGGGTGAGATCGACGCCCAGGGTCGGGTCTTCCCAGAGGCCGGCGTGGTCGGCGCTGGCCCGTGTGATCCCGGCGCGGAGGCGGGCGAGGCGGAGATCGGCGTTATAGACGAGCGCGATGACCTCGGCCTCGGGGCAGGTGAGGCCGTCGGAAGGATCGAAAGTGACTTGCGACACACCGGCGGCGAGCGACTGCGCGAATTCGCGCACCTCTTGGCTGTCGGGCGTGCGGGCGAGGAACGCGTCGGCGTGGGCCGGGAGATCGAGCGGGCGTGGTTGGTAGGACTGGCAGCCGGCAAGCCCGATGGACAGCGCGAGCGCGGCGGCGCGGATCGGGCGGCGGGGCACGGGGTTCGGAAGATGGAATCGCGGCATGCGGTCTCCGAGAGCGGGGCACGGAGTGGGCCAAGAGCGGGTGAGGTTGGGGATCGGTGCCACGCGGTTGGCGGGGTGCGGGCGCGTGGCGGACGCGGTGTGGCCGCGTGGGAGGCGCACTCAGGAGCGTCGTCGCTGAGCGGCGATTGCGGCTGGTGGGCGCGGGTGGGCGCGGCTCGATGCGCAGGGGCTAGATGCGCAGGCGCATGGAGGAGAGGATGCGGGCCTGGACTGTGCCGCGTTGGGGCGGCGGGGCCGGGCGGTGCGCGACCGGACGTGAGGGCTCGCGGATCAGCGCTTCGGAGAGCGCTTGGGGCGGGCCGACGGGGCGGGTGTCGGGCGTGTGCGACTTGGTGTTGGGAACGAGGTCGCTGGGGGGACGGGGGACGTGGAGATGGCAGCCGCAGTCGGGCGCGGATTGCTCAGCCGCGGGGAAGTCCGCGGATTGGCTGGCGGCGGCGAGATCGTGATCCGAGCAGGCGAGTGGATGGTGATCGCAGTCGCGGAGGGAGAAGCAGAGCACCGGCCCGCCGACGGACGCGACCAAACCCTGCACGATCAGCAGGAGCGTGGCGACGAGTTTGATCAGAGCGGGGGGCATGCGAGAGCGGGTGAGTATACCAATCGGCCCTTTGGCTCCGGCGTGAGAGGACGGGTTCATATTGTTCGGCGTGAGCGCGACACCCGAGACACGCAGCCCGATGGAGAAGACCCGCAGCCGCAACGAGTTTTTGGGGCGTCTGAGCGTGTACTTGATCGGCGTGGCGATCGGGTTTTTGCTGCTGGGGTTCTTCAAGGCCAAGAGCCGAGCGGAAGCGCAGCGGCGGGAGGCGGAGCGGGCGGCGGCGATGCCGCGTGGGGCAACTGCCTCTCCGGCCGAGACTTCGGGCGGTTCTACGGGTCCGGGCACCGAGAAGCCTGGGGCGGCGGAATCCGCGCGGTGATACCGAACGAAAAGCGATAAGCAGGGAACGCGCCGCTACAGTGGCGCGTGACACCATCGAGACGTGAGAGCAGGGAGGAGCGACCCGTGCCGACCGCCAGCGCCCGCGAGAAGGGTGAGAGTTTGTCCGTGGAAGTGCGGCCCGTGACGATGGGTCGTACGGAGGTAAAACCCGAGAAGCGTGGCGTGTCGGCGTACGACGCGCGGGTGATCCATGTCCGCGGGGCGCGGGAGCACAACCTCAAGAACATCGACGTCACGATCCCGCGGGATCAGCTCGTGGTGATCACGGGTTTGTCGGGCAGCGGCAAGAGCAGCCTGGCGTTCGACACGATCTTCGCCGAGGGCCAGCGCAAGTACATGGAGTCGCTGTCGGCGTACGCGCGGCAGTTCCTCGAGCAGCTCAAGAAGCCGGACGTGGACGAGGTGGAGGGCGTGCCCCCCACCATCGCGATCGAGCAGCGCAGCGCGAGCAGCAACCCACGCTCGACGGTGGCGACGACGACGGAGATTTATGACTACCTGCGGTTGTTGTTTGCAAGGTGTGGCACGCCGCACTCGTGGGCGGCGACGAAGACGAAGAAGGACGGGGCGGTGCTGGAGCGGTCGGGGCGTGTGATCAGCGCGATGGGGAGCACGCAGATCGTGGACGCGGTGATGGAGAAGGCCAAGCCGGGCGAGCAGTCGCGTGCGATGGTGCTGGCGCCAGTGGTCCGCGGGAAGAAGGGCTTTCATCGCGACGTGCTTGAGGACCTGGTGAAGCAGGGATGGACGCGGGCACGGGTGAATGGGAACCTGGTCGATCTGCGCGATGTGCTGAAGGACCCGAGCGAGAACCCGCTGAAGCTGGGGCGGTTCGAGAAGCACTCGATCGATGCGGTGATCGATCGGATCGGGATCGGGGCGGAGTCGCGGCAGCGGCTGGCGGAATCGATCGAGGCGGCGCTGCGGCTGGCGGAGGGGTCGTTGACGGTGTCGTTCGAGGACGCGGGGGCGCCGGGCGGGTGGCGGGATGTGACGTACTCGACGCGGTTTTCGGATCCGGATCATCCGGAGGTGGCGCTGGAAGAGCTGGAGCCGCGGCTGTTCTCGTTCAACTCGCCGCAGGGCGCGTGCAGGACGTGCTCGGGTCTGGGGACGCTGCTGGAATTGGACGAGCACCTGGTGCTGCCGAACGACCAGAAGTCGTTGGCGGAGGGCGCGATCGAGGCGTACGCGAAGAACATGGCGGTGCGGGCGTGGTTCCAGCGGGGGCTGAAGAAGTTCTGCCGCGCGTTCGGGGTGAGCTACGAGGCGCCGGTGGCGACGTTTTCGGCGGATCAGCGGCGGATGCTGCTGCACGGTCACAGCGGCGAGGCGTCGAGCGGGAAGGGGGCGAAGCTGAAGATCGGCAAGCACGTGTGGCAGGGCGTGCTGCCGGAATTGAACGAGTGGTGGAAGAAGACGGACAACCCGACGGTGAAGGAGTGGCTGGGGCAGTTCATGTCGAACACGCCGTGCCCGGAGTGCAGCGGCGATCGGCTGCGGATCGAGGCGCTGCACGTGCTGCTGCGGAGCACGCACCGCGCGGACACGAAGAAGGGGTTCAGCGAGTCGGTGATCGGGCGGCCCAAGCACGACGGCACGATGCTGAACATCGCGGAGCTCTCGCGGCTCAACATCCTTGATGCCTTGGCGTACATCGAGGGGCTGGCGCTGACGAAGGAGCAGATGGTCATCGCCGAGCCGATCCTGAAGGAGATCAACAACCGGCTGCGGTTCCTGACGGGCGTGGGGCTGGAGTACCTGTCGCTGGACCGCAAGACGGCGACGCTCTCGGGCGGCGAGGCGCAGCGGATCCGGCTGGCGACGCAGGTGGGCAGCGGGCTCGTCGGCGCGTGTTACGTGCTCGACGAGCCGACGATCGGGCTGCACCAGCGCGACAACGACCGGCTGATCAAGACGCTGCGGCACCTGGCGGACATCGGGAACACCGTGCTCGTCGTCGAGCACGACGAGGACATGATCCGTGCGGCGGATCACGTGCTGGATGTGGGCCCCGGGCCGGGCGTGCACGGGGGGCGGATCGTCGCCCAGGGGACGGTCGCGGACATCTGCAAGGTGGCGGAGTCGCAGACGGGGCTGTACCTGTCGGGGAAGAAGAGGGTCGAGGTGCCGTCGAAGCGGCGCGACCTAGACCAGAAGAACGCGATCGTGGTGAAGGGCGCGGCCCACAACAACCTCAAGAAGATCGACGTCGCGATTCCCACCGGCGGGCTCGTGTGCGTCACGGGCGTCAGCGGCAGCGGCAAGTCCACGCTGGTGAACGACATCTTGCTGACGGCGGCGAAGAACCAACTCGTCGGAACGCGGGAGAAGCCGGGGACGCACGGGTCGTTCAAGTGGCCGAAGACGCTGGACCGGGTGATCGAGGTGGATCAGTCGCCGATCGGGCGCACGCCGCGGAGCAACCCGGCGACGTACGTGGGGATCTTCGACGAGATCCGCAAGGTGTTCGTGGGCACGAAGGAGGCGAAGGTCCGCGGCTACAAGCCGGGGCGGTTCTCGTTCAACGTGCGCGGCGAATCGGGCGGCGGGCGGTGCGAGGCGTGCGAGGGGCAGGGGCTGAAGAAGATCGAGATGCACTTCCTGCCGGATGTGTTTGTGGAGTGCGAGGTCTGCCGCGGGAAGCGGTACAACCGCGAGACACTGGAGATCCAGTACCGCGGCAAGTCGATCGCCGACGTCTTGGACATGACAATCGAGCAGTCGCTGGGGTTCTTTGAGAATCATCCGAAGATCCTGCGGTTCCTGAAATGCCTGCACGATGTTGGTTTGGACTACATCACGCTGGGCCAGCCGAGCACGCAGCTTTCGGGCGGCGAGGCGCAGCGGATCAAGCTTGCGACGGAGCTGGGCAAGACGTTCGGGGCGTTGGAGCAGGTGGAGCTGTTGAAGGCGGGGAGTGCGGCGCCGCCGGCGGATGAGGCAGAAGGCGGCGAGACCGGCGACGCGCTGGACGAGTTCGCGGATGCCGCGGGGCCGGCGAAGAACAAGAAGGGTGCCGGCAAGAAGTCGAGCAAGTGGGCCGAGCGCTTCGAGGCGATGCGGCAGCGGGCGGCGAACCCGTACGGCAAGACGCTGTACGTGCTCGACGAGCCGACGACCGGGCTGCACTTTGAGGACATCCGCAAGCTCGTGCACGTCTTTGATCGCCTGGCCGACGCGGGGCACACGCTGGTGGTGATCGAGCACAACCTGGATGTGATCAAGTGCGCCGACTGGATCATCGACCTGGGGCCGGAGGGCGGCAGCAACGGCGGGACGATCGTGGCTCAGGGGACGCCGGAGACGGTGGCGAAGAGCAAGGGGAGTTACACGGGGGCGTATCTGGGAGCGATGCTGAAATAGGACGGGCGTCTTCGGTTACGGCTTCGTCTCCTCGATCGATGCGAGAAGCTCCTGCTTTGTTCTGAAGCTGTTGCGATAGTTGTGGTCGGAGTACAGCACCTTCTTCACGGGCACGCGAATCTCGCCGTTGTATATCGACGTGAGCGTGAAGGTGGCTTTCGCGGCTTCACGGTCCGGGCGGAGGACGATGGTGAACGGGGGTTCAATCGGCTCACTGACCCCGATGAACGCGCGACGCAGCGTTCCGGCTGCGTAGCTGGTGTCGTCGATGCTCCAGGGTTCGCTGGAGACGATTCCGAGTTCGTGCTCCACGCCGTCGGCGCCGACGCCGAAGGCCTTCATCTGGATGGGCACCGGGAGGGCGGCGGACTGGAGCCCGCGGCCGGAGTCCAGGTCGAGGTACCAGCTTTGGGGCATGGGCAGTCTCTCGCGCTTGCCGTTGACCACCCGCCAGACGACGTTCAGTCGCCACACGGCTTCGTCGGGGGTGAGGGCGGCGACGATGCCGGCTTCGAGTTCGGGGGTGGCGGGGACGAGCGTGACGGAAGGAGAGGGGTCTTCGACGATCTCGATCTCGCAGCGCAGCTCCCTAGTCGATGCGGAGAGTGGCTTCCCTGATTCCCAGGCGTTGATCGAGAGGATGGCGCGGAGCTCGTGCTTGCCCGGCGGGAGATCCTTGGGAACCGTGAGCGCGCCGATGGATTGGCTCATCTGCGCGCCATAGTTTCCGGCCTTCTTGGAGCCCACGATCTGCAAGGCGACGGAGGGTTCGCCGCCGGCGCGGCCGAACAAACGGGACCACAGGCCGCTGGAGGAGACGGATTGGCCGTCGATCGACGCTGATTTCAGCGAGAACTGAGCGTAATGCTGGTCGTTGGGGGCGATGCGGGACTCACGCAAGACGGGCCGGATCGGGAGCGGCTCGCCACGCCTCAGTTTCTGCCGTGGGATCAACTCCAGCCGCGCGGCGTTGGCGATCCAGCTCTGGCGTTGCGCCTGGCTCACGCCGTTGGCGAGTGCAGCGGCCTCGTAGACGGAACCCCATTCTTCGATCCAAGGGGTGGACCAATCCGCCTGCAGCTCCAAGGCCCTCGCAACAACTCGATCGATCTGTTTGGGGTCCAGTGCTTTGGCCAGAAGGCGTCGCTCCAGTTCGAGCGCAATCAGCCGACTCGTGTCGCGGCTTGTGTGGCGTGACTGGAAGATGAGCACATTGAGCGGCAAGTGCTTGGAGTAATCCTGCCCCGAGACTGCGACGAACATCCCGCCGCCCAAGGGCAGCAGTGCGAGCGCGAGCATGACGACGCCCAGCGCGGTGACCAGCGGCATCCGCTTGCGTTCACCGATCCGAACGGCTTTGGGTCGCTTCAACCCGCCGCCGCATTCGGGGCAGGTGACGGTGATGGGGATTAGGGCAGGGTCTGGCGCTGCGCCTGGGGAAGTCTCGCTGCCTGGGTGTGCCGCGGGTATTCCCGGGTGCGTTGCCTCGGCGTGTGACGCGGCTGTGGGCGCGAGGGCGGGTGCGGGCACTCCGTGCATGTCGGGGAGGCGGAAGGCGTGGAGGTTGAACCCGCAGTCGCGACACACCGGATCGCGATTGATGCGGCGGCCGCGCCAGCCGAGACGGACGAGCGCGAGGCCCGCGAGCAGGATCAGCACAAAGACGCCAAGAAGCCACGCGGCCATCGAGCCCTCCCAAGATTGGAGCGTACCAAGGGCACGATTGGTTTGTTGGCGGGACGAGACCTCGAGTGGCAGGGAACAACTCTCTCGGGGAACGATCCGCGGGTGTGGGAGGCCGTGCGACGAGGGCGGGTCGCGGGGTTTGGGTGCGCTTGTTGCAGACGCATTAGTCGCGACGCAGGGCCGGCGGACTGATGGCACCATCGTGCGGAGCGATCGGGGTTGCGGGGTGCGGAGGCCCAACACCCCGGTCTCGCTGCGCTCGACCACCCCTCCCCGCTGCGCGGGGCGGGGAGGCGCGGAGAGGACGCGCGGTGAGGAAGCGCGGCGTGAACTTCAGGATGCTTTGCGCAGCGTGGCGTCGAGGCCGGGGACCATGCGGCGGGCGAGCGAGATGTCGAAGCGGCTGGGAAGAGCGGTGCCGAACTCGCGTGGGAGCGTGCGGGCGAGTGCGTGGTGGTCGATGGCTTCGAGCAGCGCGGCGACGACGAGTTCGACGGTGGTGCTGGGGGGCTGGGTCCCGCCGCAGTAGTGCTGATGATCGACCCAGCTGAGGGAGATGCGGTGCTCGGTGGCGGGCTGGGCGCCGAGTCGGACGAGGACGCGGTAGGACCAGCCGCGGGGCGTCTCGCGTTCTTCGCGCACGTCGACACGTGGCTCGGCGTCGCGGGTGGGCTGGGGATTGAGGCGGTCGGCGGGCACGGTGTTCGATCCGGAGGGAGTTCGTGGGCGGTTCCTGTTTCCTTTCCGGGCTCCCTATCGGCCAACGGACGCAACCGCACGAGCCGAATCCCTTATGAACCTCTCCGATACCATCCGGGCGTGATCTTTCTCCTCGAAACCGTGCGTCTTGGGCTGACGAACCTGCGGCTGCACCTGCTGCGGTCGTTTCTGACCGCGCTTGGGATCATCCTGGGCGTGGCGGCGGTGATCGCGATGGTGAGCCTGGGCGAGGGGTCCAAGCGCGAAGCGCTGCGGCAGATCGAGCAGCTTGGCGCCAAGAACATCATCCTGCGGTCGCAGAAGCCGGCCGAGAGCCAGGCGAACCAGAACAACAAGAAGGGCAGTTCGGGCTGGATCAGCCGCTACGGCTTGCTGCGGGCGGACCTGGAGGTGATCAAGGAGAACTTCCCGGACGCGGAGGCGATCGTGCCGCTGAAGGAGGTCGGGAGCAAGATGTCGCGCGAGGCGCTGTCGCGCACGAGCCAGGCCGTGGGCACGACGCCGGAGTTCCAGAACGTCGCGAAGCTGAACGTCGCACGCGGGCGGTATCTCACCAACGCCGACATGGAACAGCAGGCGATGGTGTGCGTGATCGGCAACGAGGTGGCGCGGGAGTTCTTCAAGTTCGACGACCCGCTGGGCGCGACGATCCGGATTGACTCCAAGGCGTTCACGATCATCGGGGTGCTGGCGCCGATCGGGCTGGCGGGCGGCGCGGGGGCGGCGCTGGTGGGGCGCGATCTCAACCTTGACGTGCATGTGCCGATCACCACGGCCCGCGCGGTGATGGGCGACATGGTCTTCCGCGGCAGCAGCGGCAACTTTCAGAACAGCCAGGTGGAGATCAGCGAGATCTACATCGCGTGCCCGGACCGCGAGCGGGTGCTGCCGGATTCCAAGCGATTGAAGCGAATCATCGACTCGCGGCGGACGGACGAGATCGACGTGACGATGATCGTGCCGTATGAGTTGCTGGAGAACGCGCGCAAGAGCCAGCTCACGTGGAACCTCGTGCTCGGGTTCATCGCGGGGATCTCGCTGCTCGTCGGCGGCATCGGGATCATGAACATCATGCTGGCGACGGTGACGGAGCGGACGCGCGAGATCGGCATCCGGCGGGCGCTGGGGGCGACTCGTTCGGCGATCTTGAATCAGTTCCTGGTGGAGACGAGCGTGCTCTCGACCGGGGGCGGGCTGATGGGCGTGGCGCTGGGTGTGGGATCGTCGTGGTTCATTCAGTGGATCGCGCCCAAGCTGCCGAACACGCCGTTTGTGGGGCAGTACTTCAGCCAGTCGGTGAGCCTGCCGACGCACGTGACGCTGGGGTCGGTGCTGCTGGCGTTCGGCGTGGCGGTGGCGGTGGGGCTGATCTTCGGGATCTATCCGGCACGGCGTGCTGCGGCACAGGATCCGATTGTGGCGCTGAGGCATGATTAGAAGGCGCGAGGCACTAGGCACTAGGCACTAGGCACTGGGCACTGGGCACGAGGGGAAGGCATGGGGCATCGTGGAATGATGCCTGTGGCCCTGGGTGTTGCGGTCGGGTTTGGGGCGAATCCGCGGCGGATGGTGCGGCGAAATCACCGGTGCCGACCACATCCCGAAACGTCCGGGGCTTGGCGGAATCCTAAAGTCCGCTCCTTTTCGGTCCACGCCCATGCTCGACCTTTCCACGATGGCTACTTCTCGTTCATCCTCGCAAGGCCCTTCGCACGCCTCTTCGCGCGGCTCTGCCGCACGGGCTTCCGGTGGAGGCTCCTCCGCGAAGGAGTCGGTCCGTCCGGAGGCGATGACCGATGTGCAGTCGTCGCAGGATCAGCGCAATGTCGCGATCGACCGCGTAGGCGTGAAGGACGTGGTGTACCCGATCCGTCTCCGCACACCCGACGGCGGGGAGCAGACGACGGTCGCCACGATCAACATGTACGTCGCCCTCCCCCACTACAAAAAGGGCACGCACATGAGCCGGTTCCTGGAGGTGCTCAACGACCACACCAGCGAACCGATCACGCCGGACCGCATCCCGGAACTGACCCGCGCGATCTGCCAGCGGCTGGACGCTGAGGAGGCGCACTTCGAGGCCCGGTTCACGTACTTCGTGAAGAAGCTGGCGCCGGTGACGAAGCAGCCGGGACTGATGAATTACAAGGTGACGTTCGAGTGCCGCGCGAATCACGTGGATGACTTCGTGATGGGCGTGGCGGCGCCGGCGACGAGCCTGTGCCCGTGCTCGAAGGAGATCAGTGAATACGGCGCGCACAACCAGCGGTGCGAGATCGAGGCGAAGGTGCGGTTCACGTCCGGGGGCGGGAAGGGCAAGCCGACGGTCTGGATCGAGGACGTGGTGAAGCACCTGGAGAACGCGGCGAGCGCGCCGGTGTACGCGGTGCTCAAGCGCCCCGACGAGAAGTTCGTGACCGAGCAGGCGTACGACAACCCCAAGTTCGTCGAGGACATCGTGCGCGACCTGGCGGTGGGCCTGAACAACGACGAGCGGATCACGTGGTACCAGATCAACTCGGAGAACTTCGAGTCGATTCACAGCCATAACGCGTATGCGCAGATCACGCGGGATAAGAGGTAGGGGTGAGGGGGAAGGGGTGAGGGGTGAGGACTGAGGGATTAGGGCTTAGGACTTAGGACGGTTTGGGCGATGCATGTCCGTCGCCCTTTTTTGCGCTGGGAGCCTTGGCGCTGGGGCGTCTTGACACCGTTTGCGTTGCTCGTACGCTCCGGCATGTCATCTGTCGCTCGATCCGGCGTGTCGTCTGTCCGCGTGCGCTATTGCGAGTGCGACCCGATGGGGGTGGTGCATCACGCGTCGTACGTGCCGTGGCTGGAGATCGGGCGGACGGAGCTGCTGCGGACCAGCGGGATCTCGTACAAGACACTCGAAGAGCGGGGCGTGTTCCTGGTGATCGTGAAGCTGGACGTGCGGTACCGGCGGCCGGTGCTGTACGACGATGTGGTCGAGGTGCGGACCACGTGGACCGGGGGCAGCCGCATCAAGATCGAGCACGAGTACGAGGTGGTGGTGACGCAGCGCGAGGGCGCGAAGGAGCACCTGCCCATTTCAGCGGCGGCGGCGAAGACAACGCTGGCGTGCGTGGACCACGACGGGCGGCCGATGGAGCTGCCGGAGTGGTTGGCGTCGCCGCGTTCATAGCCGAGACGGATTCACCACGGAGATCACGGAGATCACGGAGATCACAGAGCAAGACAGAAACCCATGGCTCGGCATCAAGAGCACTGCACGCGCCATGATCCGCCGGCGGCCTGACCAAGTTCCCTCTCCGTGTTCTCCGTGATCTCTGTGGTGAATTGCCTTTGCCTTCCATGTGCCGCGACGGATCAGCCGAGCTGCTCGATGGCGCGATCGACGTTCTTGACGGCGACGAGTTCGATCTTGGCGTTCTTGGGGGCGCGCTGGCCGGGGGCGAGCAGGATGCGGGAGAAGCCGAGGCGTGAGGCTTCGATGAGGCGGGCTTCGAGCTGGGGGGCGGGGCGGATCTCGCCGCCGAGGCCGACTTCGCCGACGACGCAGGTTCGCGGGTCGAGGGCCTTCCGCATCTGGGCCGACGCGATCGAGAGCAGGAGGGCGAGGTCGCTGGCGGGTTCGGCGACCTTGAGGCCGCCGACGCTCTGGGCGAAAATGTCGCGGTCGGCGAGGCGGAGGCCGGCGTGTTGTTCGAGCACGGCGATGAGCATGGCGAGGCGATTGGAGTCGATGCCGCTGGCTTTGCGTTTGGCGGCGCCGAGGAAGCCGGTGGCCGTGAGGGCCTGGACCTCGACGAGCACGCAGCGTGAGCCGCTCATGATGGGGGCGACGACGCTGCCGATGCGGGGCTCGACACTGCCGCCGGACGCGAGCGGCATGACGCCGGCGCTCTCGGGGGCTTCCTTGAGACCTTCGCCGGTCATCTCGAAGAGGCCGATCTCGAGCGTGGTGCCGAAGCGGTTCTTGATGCAGCGGACGACGCGGTGGGCGTGGTACCGGTCGCCTTCGAAGGACACGACGGTGTCGACGAGGTGCTCGAGGAGGCGTGGGCCGGCGAGCTGGCCGTCTTTGGTGACGTGGCCGACGAGGACGACGGCGATGCCGCTCTTCTTGGCCAGGTACACCAGTTCGGAGGCGCAGCGGCGGAGCTGGGTGATGCTGCCGGGTGCGGCGGGGATGTCGGAGCGGTAGATCATCTGGATGGAGTCGATGATCAGAACGCGGGGCATGACCTTGCGGGTCTGCTCGACAATGCGGGCGAGATTGGTGTCGCTGAGGAGGAAGAGCTCCTTCTCGGTGGAGCCGCCGAGTCGCACCGCACGCTGGCGGACTTGCGAGGCGGACTCCTCGCTGGTGACGTAGAGCACGCGCGAGCCGCGGCGGGAGAGGCCGGAGGCGGCTTGCAGCAGCAGCGTGCTCTTGCCGATGCCCGGTTCGCCGCCGACGAGGACGGCGGAGCCGGCGACCACGCCGCTGGAGGTGGGGGCTCCGGACGCGTCGCGAGAGACGCCCAGGACGCGGTCGAACTCGTGGATGCCGGTGGTGAGGCGTGGGAGGTTTGCTTCTTCGTCGTTCAGGTCCGCGATGGACTTTGCGGCGGCGGCGGTGGCGTCCTCGGCGGCGTTGCCCTTGACTTCGGCAAGCTCGCTCCAGGCGCTGACGAGCGCGGCCTGGGGGTCTTTGGCGGCGTTGGGATCGTGGGTTTCTTCTTCGAGGCTGTCCCACGTGCCGCAGTCGGGGCACTTGCCGAGCCAGCGGCTCTGGACACTGCCGCAGGACCGGCAGACGAAGAGTGTTTTGACCTTAGCCACGGGGCGAGGGTATCCGATTGGCGAGGCGAGCAAGCGTGTCGGTTGACGCAAAGGGAAAGGCACTCCACGCGGATTCGCTTGGTGCTGTTGCGAAGCGGGCGGAGCGTGTGGGGAGTCCGGTCGTGGTTATTCCTGGCGCGGCGGCGGAGCGCGGGGCTCTACACTCCCGTTCGCTGCGGCCGCTCCTTCCGGATGAGCCAACTAAGCACACCAAGCCCGAATCCCACGCCCCGACGCGCCCGACGCTGGCTGCTGCGTTTGGCGGTGGTTGCGCTCCTGCTGCCGGCGATGTTCTACGCCCTGACGCGTGGGTTCCTGGGGCGTTGGATCATCGAATCGGTGCTCTCGGCGCGGGTTGGGGCAACGGCCCGGATGGATTCGATCCACATCCACAGGAACGGGCGCACCGAGCTGCGGGGGCTGCGGCTGTCGATGCCGGGGATTCCGGGAGCGCCGGGCCGGTTCTTCGAGGCCGAGAAGCTCGAGGTGGTGCTGGACACGTCGAACTGGACGAGCGGGGAGATCGGGCTGCGGGCGGTGGCGGCGGAGGGCATTGTCGCACGCATCAGCCAGGACACCCAGACGGAAGCGGTGAACATCCAGCGTTGGAAGCTGCCGTCGGGCGGCGGGGCGGGGAAGCTGCCGCGGGTGAACGTGCGCTCGGGGCGGATTGATCTGTGCGAGCACACGGGCGAGTCGCTGACGGTGCTGAAGTCGATGGAGGTGCGGGGCGACCTGTCGCCGATCGACGCGGACTCGTTCTCGATCAATTTCCAGGAGGTGCGTCGGCGGAAGGACAAGCCCGACGCGGAGGTCCGCGGCATGGCCGTGGGCGGGAGGCTGACGCCCGATGGGGTGGAGCTTTTGCTGCAGAACGTGTCGCTGAGCGACTGGCCGCTGGAATCGGTGCCGTCGTCGGTGCGTTCGATCTTTGCGGACTTGCAGCTTACGGGCGACATCAGCCACACGCGGCTGCAGTACGCGTTCCAGGCGCCGATCGGGAATGCCGCGGACGGTGCGCGGGGCGTGGCGGCGACGCTGCAGCTCAGCAACGTGGGGGTGTCGATCCCTGGGGTGTATGAGCGTCCGGGTCTGACGGCGCCCGCGAAGATGGAAGGGCCGCCGCGGCTGATGCGTGTGCAGGCGGACACGGGGACGCTGACGTTCGCCGCGGGGCGGACGGACGTGTCGTTCTCGGGGAGCGTGGAGGGGATCCCCTACACGGTCAACGCGAATTACCGCGGCACGCGGACCGATTCGCCGTTTGAGGCTCGGTTCGCGCTGGGGGCGTTTGACCTGAAGCGTGACTCGCCGGTGCTGCGTTTTGCCAACGACCTGGTGCGGGAACGTCTGACGGACTTTGGCAATCCTGAGGGACGGGTGAAGGCGGAGATCATCGTCCGCCGCAGCGACGACGGCGTGGTGAAGACGCTGGGAGAGGTGCGGCTCACGGACGGCAGCGCGGCGTTCCACCGATTCCCGTATCGCTTCAACAACCTGCGCGGGATCGTGCGCTTCACGGACGATGAGGTGGTGATCCATCGGCTCGAGGGCGAGGCGCCCAGCGGCGGTTGGATCGTCGCGGAGGGGCGGATCGCGCCGCCGATCGCGGACGCGGAGGTGATGGTCAAGGTCAAGGCCGAGGGCATCCCGATGGATCAGGCGTTGTACGACGCCTTGGGGCCGCAGCGCAGCCGCCTGGTCGAGCGGATCTTCCACAAGGAGTCGTACGAGCGGCTCTTGGCGCGGGGCGACATCTCGATGCCGCTGACGGGCGACGAGAGCGAGCGCGGGGCGGAATCCGCGGGCGATGTGCCGCCGGCGTTCTCGCTGGGCGGCACGGCGTCTATCGGCGTCGAGGTGCGGCGCGAGCTGGGGCCGGCGAACAACTGGTTCGACACCGTGACGGTCGATCTTGCCGATGCGGGGATGCTGGTGGATCGCTTCCCGTATCCCATGCGGGCGAAGAACCTGCGGGCGGTGATCACCGACGGGATGGTCAAGATCGACCAGGCGAAGTTCCAGGGCTTGCGGGGCGGCGAGATCGTGGTGTCGGCGGATGTGGACGCGCGGCGTCGGCCCGAGGGCGAGGCGACGCCCGAGCCGACGATCCATGTCGAGGCGGTGGGCGTGCCGATCGATCGGGCGCTGGTGGAGGCGCTCCCGGACAAGCAGGTCGAGGGCAAGAGCGCGCGGTCGGTGGTGTCGGCGCTGGGGCTGACGGGCGCAGTGGACGCGACGGCGCACCTGGCTCCGGATGAGCAGAACGAGCTGCGGGTGCGGGTGGAGGTGAAGCCGCGGTCGATCGTGGCGGTGCCGCGGCTGGCGGAGTATCGCGAGCAGCCGCTGGATCCGTCGGTGCCGGTGGCCGGGGACTTGGTGCTTTCAGGCGTGACGGGCAGCATCGTGGTCGATGACACGCGGCTGAAGGCCGACATCTCGGGCCGCGCGCTGCGTGGGATCGAAGAAGACCCGGAGAACGCGCAGGCCGCCGGGAAGGACGCGCCGGGCGCGTTCACGCTGCGTGCGGACGCGGATCTGAACAGCGGCGGCGGGTCGGACGTGTTCGTGTCGGCGCGGCAGTTTGATCTGGCGTTGCCGGTCGAGCGGGTGGTCTCGATCGTGGCGCCGCGACCGGCGGCGCGGCTGATCGAGCTGCGGAACGAGTACCTCCCCACCGGCGTGACGGACATCGTGACAACGGTGCGGACCGAGGGCGACTCGACAAAGGCGGTCGTGGACTTGACGAACCTGTCGGGCACGGGCGTGTCGCTGCCGTTCACGACCAACGACGCGGAGCGGGCCGAGGTGCTGGCGAGCGTGTCCAAGGGCGCGATCCGGATCTTCCCCGGCGAGGGGAGCAAGCCAACGGTCGCGGAGTTCAGCGGCGTCGAGGCGTCGCTGCGGAGCGGCGGTTGGGACTGCGGCGTGGTGCGTGCCGACGGCACCGTCGGGATCTCCGCGGGGGCGCTGGCGCACCCGGCGGATCGGCCCACGTCGTTCAAGCTGGATTGGGACGATGCGCAGATCGGTTCGCCGCTGGCGCGGTGGGTGATCGCGCGGGTCGCGGGCGCTGGGGCGAGCGAGCTGCACGCACGCCACAAGCCCAAGGGCCTGGTTGATCTGTCGGTGTCGCTGGGCGCCGGGGGCGATCGACCCCGGGTGCAGGGCGAGCTGCGGCCGCGGTCGATACGGCTGGAGATGTCCGACGGCGTGGTCGCGTTCCCGAGCGTCGCGGGCACGCTGCGCTTCAACAACGATTCGGTCTCGTTCGATCAGGCACGCTTCGACGCGGAGCGGTGGTCGGTTGTGACCAGCGGCGTGTGGTCGCGGGCGGAGAACGGCGCTTCGGAGGCGAAGGCGAGCTTCGACATCTCCAGCATCGGCGTGCCGGATGACCTGAAGGCCGCGACGCCCGCGGGCGTGAGCGAGGCATTGAGCGATCTGAAGGTGGACGCGAACGGATCGGTGCGGATCCCGAATCTGGTGGTGACGGCGGGGTGGGCGAAGGACTCGAACGGGCGGCCGGATCGTTTGCACGCCGCGGGAACAATCGAGCTCGAGGGCGGACGCGCGGACGTGGGCGTGGACATGAGCGAGCTGCGGGGCGTGATCGATTTCGAGGCGTCACGCGAGGGAGCGAACCTGCCGCTGCGGTATGACCTGGGCGGGCTGTTCCCGTCGCTGCGGCTGGCGGGGATTCAGCTCACCGACGCCCGCGCGCGGGTGGTGAGCGGCGACAAACCGGGCGAGACGTACATCCCGCAGGTCTCGGGCGATTGCCACGGCGGGCGCCTGACGGCGTCGGCGTCGATCTTCCCGAAGGACGGGCGCGATCCGGACGGCCCAAGGAACTTTGACGCGACGTTCGCGCTCTCGGGCGTGACGCTCGGGCCGCTGATCGCGGATCTCAGGCAGAAGCTGGCGAGCGATCGGCCGGGTAACGAGAAGCCCAAGACGACCGCTCCGATCGACACGCCGCTAAACGGGCCGCCGACGCCCGGCCCGTCGAACGCCGGTGCCTCGAGCGACGCAGAGGGCGGCACCGCGGACTCGGCGTCGAAGAGTGTGGCGAAGCTGGACGTGGGCATGACGCTCGCGGGGACGATCGGCGACACGGAATCGCGGCGCGGGCGCGGGACGGCGAACGCGGGACAGGGCACCTTGCTCAGCCTGCCGCTGCTGACGCGCTTGGCGGAGGCGAGCAACTTCCAGTTGCCGACGGGCGAGCCGTTGGATCTGCTGCAGGCCTCGTTCTTCGTGCAGGGACGGACGGTGTCGTTCGAGGAGCTGTCGATCTTCTCGGCGAGCCTGGAGTTCCTTGGCTTCGGCACGCTGGCGTGGCCGGACATGAACCTCGACATGGTGTTCACCCACCGCGCGACGAACCGGCTGCCGATCATCGGGCACATCGCGGAAGGCCTGCGGAACGAGTTCGCCGCCACCACCGTGAGCGGCACGCTCGGCGACCCGAAGTTCGGCGTCTCGACGATGCGGGGCACGCGTTCGTTCCTGGACCGCATCTTCGGCGGGCCGACGACGCTGCAGGAACGCCGCATGAAGGAGCTGGAGGAACGGGGCCGGCGCGGAGGCGAGCGGGTGCGGATCGAGGCGCGGCCCTGACAAACCATCCCACGCACGCGGAGAGCCGTGGCGCTCCCTGATTTCAGACCAGTTTTCAGTCGTCTTCTGGATCCGCCTCATCGGTGAGCCGACTCTCCCGACGCAGCCAGCCCGCCAGAAGCTTGGCCTCTGATGCCTCGAGCCAGCGTGCAACCTCCCGAGGCTCCGCCAAGCCCGCGGCGTGCACAATGAGCCGTCGGGTGACGCGTCGATTCTTCAGGCGGTCGTGGTCCAGAACCACCTCGATGCGGTCGATGTCGGACAGTCGCAGCTCGGCGGGCTCGCGTTCACCCGCGAGCAAAGGCAGGGAAAGGCGGCCCAGGGTGCGATCGACGACGATGTCGCGATGACCCGCGTTCAGCCGCACATTTCGCCATAGGAACGCGGCGGCGGCGGACAGCACGATGATGAGCACGAGCGCGAGAGCGGCACGAGCGGTCAGCGGCGTTGGGACGGCGAAGGCGACGACGAAGACGCTGATGAACGAGCCGATCAGGACGACCACCACGGCGAGATCGAGCGCGGAGAAGCTTGTCAGCCGCAGCAGGGCGCGGTTGCCGTCGTCGTGTTGCAGGAACACCCGGATCGGATCGCGACGGACGCGCCACCAGCAGACGGCGGTGCGGATCGCGTAGAAGAGTGCCGCGTTGAACGTGAGCAGTATGAAGCCGGGGACAGCCATCTCGGGCTGCAGGCCGACTCGGAGGGCGCTTTGGGAAGGATCAGCGGGGTTGTAGTAGACGGTGACGGGGCTTCCCTGCGGGTAAACCCCCGCGGCCTCGGATTCGTGGCGGAAACTGGGGTCGCCGAAGCTGGCGATGGAGATGCGCTCGCTGACGAGCTCCTTGCCATCGACGGAGTAGGTGTATGAAACCCGCAGGCCGTAGCGGGACTTGGTGGTGCTGCCGCGTGGGCGTCCGGGCGTAGAGGAGACGTTGCCGCGGCGTGACGCGGTGACGACGCTGCTGACGATGGTGCCCTGTGCGGTCTTCCATGTCTGCTGGGCGACGATCTGTCGCGTAACGACGACAGCCACGAAGACGTCGAAGGCGAGCACGCCAACTGCGAATCCGATTGCGATGACGGCGGCGAGCAGCTGAGGCCAGCGTGGGGTGGGCTCCGGCATTGCTTCAAGACTATCGGAATCGCTCGCCCGCGGTTCCGGAGTTGCGTTGCATGTTCTTGCTCACACGAGCCGTTTGCGGAGCACGTTGAGCAACGTCTCCGGCTCCAGATACTTCTCGGGCGGACGGAAGTACACCTCCGCCAGCTCCCCCGCGTGCTTGCTGGGCAGCACCGTCACCTGCACCTGCAGCGCTTTCCCCGCCTTGGCCAGCTCCGGCGGCGTGCGTGACAGGGCCTCTGCCAACTGCCTGGCCATGGTTGCTTTGAAGATCACGTCCTTGTCGCGGACGCTGATGGAGCGGACGCCCAACGCGACGCAGGCGACGCGGAGTTCGGCGAGGTGGAGCAGGCGATGGACCTGCTTGGGCGGGTCGCCGTAGGCGCTGGTGAGGTCGGCCTTGACTTGCTCGAGCGCCTCGCGTGACGCGGCGGTGGCGATGCGGCGGTAGGCCTCGAGGCGGCGCTGATCGCTGGGGATATAGGGCTTGGGGATGCTGGCGGGCAGGCCGATCTCGATGCTGACGCTGCTGGGCGGGGCGGGCGGGTGTTCGTTCTTCAGTTCGTGCACGGCGTGCTCGAGCAGGCGGCAGTACATATCGTAGCCGACGGCGGCGATGTGGCCGGACTGCTCGGCACCGAGGATGTTGCCGGCGCCGCGGATCTCGAGGTCGCGCATCGCGATCTTGAAGCCGGCGCCGAGCATCGAGTACTGCTCGATCGCGCGGAGGCGCTTGCGGGCGATGTCCTTCACGCTGCGCTCGGGGGGGAGCAGCAAATAGCAGTAGCCGCGGTTCTTGCTGCGGCCAACGCGGCCACGGAGCTGGTGGAGCTCGGCGAGGCCAAAGCGGTCGGCGTTGTCGATGATCATCGTGTTGGCGGTCGGGATGTCGATACCGGACTCGATGATGGTGGTGCTGACGAGGATGTCGGCGCCGCCGTCTTTGGATGGGCCGCGCATGAAGGTGAGCATGACCTGCTCGAGCTCGTGCGGGTTCATCTGGCCGTGGCCAATGACGATCTTGGCGTCGGGGGCCATGCGCTGCACGTCGTCGGCGATGGACTTGATGTCGCCGACGCGGTTGTGGACGTAGAAGACCTGGCCGTCACGGGAGAGCTCGCGGGCGATGGCTTGCTGGATGCGGCGTTCGTTGTAGGGAATGACCTCTGTGACGATGGCCCGGCGATCGAGCGGCGGGGTGGTGAGCGACGAGATGTCGCGGATGCCGAGCATCGCCATGTGCAGCGTGCGGGGGATGGGCGTGGCCGAGAGCGTGAGGACATCGACTGTGAGGCGCAGGCGGAGCAGGGATTCCTTGTGCTCGACACCGAAGCGTTGCTCCTCGTCGATGATGACGAGGCCCAGGTCGGCGAAGACGATGTCCTTCGATAGCAGGCGGTGGGTGCCGATGACGACATCGACGTGGCCCTTGCGGAGCTTGTCGAGGATCTCGCGGGCTTCGCTGTCGGTCTTGAAGCGTGACAGGCTCTCGATGCGGAACGGGTAGCCGGCGAAGCGGGAGCGGAAAGTGCGCTCGTGCTGCTCGGCGAGCACGGTCGTCGGAACGAGCACCGCGACTTGTTTGCCGAACTCGCAGGCCTTGAAGGCGGCGCGGATGGCGAGCTCGGTTTTGCCGAAGCCGACGTCGCCGCAGATGAGCCGGTCCATCGGGCGGGTGCGGCTCATGTCCTGCTTGATCGCGACGAGGCCGGTGACCTGATCCTCGGTCTCTTCGTAGGGGAACTCGTCCTCGAACTCGATCTGCCATGGCGTGTCGGCTGGGTACGCGATGCCGGGCATGGATTCGCGGGCGGCGCGGACGCGGAGCATCTCGGCGGCGAGATCCTTCACGCTCTCGCTGGTGCGCTCTTTCTGACCTTTCCAGCGCGTGCCGCCGAGGGTGCTGAGCGTGGGCTTGCCGCCGAAGCCGCCGACGTACTTCTGGACGAGATCGATCTGGGTGGCGGGGACGTGGAGCTTGGCACCGCCGGCGAACTCGAGCGTGAGAAACTCCTCGGGCTCGAGTTCCTTGGCCTTCTTCTTTTCGATGCCGGCGGCGATGAGCGCGTCGCTGGCGCTCTTGCCGGGGAGGTCGCGGGGCTTCTGGAGCGTGAGACCGAGGAAGCGGGCGATGCCGTGGTCCTGGTGCACGACGTAGTCACCGGCTTGGAAGTCCAGAAAGGTGTCGATCGCGCGATTGGAGCGGAGCTTGCTGGCGCGGCGGCGGACGGTGAAGCGGTTGAGAAGCTCGTGGTAGGGAACCAGCGCGAGCGAGCCCTGAGACTCGCCCCACACGAAGCCTCGGTGCAGGTACTGCACGACGCTGTCGATACGCGTGGCTCCCGCGCCCTCGCCGGACGCGAGCAGCTCCTTGAAGCGTTGCTGCTCGCCGTCGTTCTGGCAGAAGACCGTACAGCGTTCGGCGACCCTGGCATCGCCTTCCACAAGGCCCAGCAGCTCCTTCATCGCGACGGCGGCGTCTTTGTCGAAGGCATCGAGCGCGCGGACGGGAAGATCGATGCGTGTGTCGGCGGTGCTCGCGCCGCTGGAGAACTGGTTCAGCTCGATGAGCGAGGCGAAGCGTTTCTCCAGGACTTTCAGGACGGCGGGCGGGCCGAAGAAGCCCTTGCCCTCGGAGAGCCGCTCGTAGTAGCCGCGGCCTTGCTCGACAACTTCCATCGTCTCGTGCAGCACCGCGAGGCACGATGGGGGCAAGAGCTCAAGGAACTGGACGCCGTCGTCGCTGGGCGCGAGAAGCCGCGCGTCGGCGGCCACCAACTCGACGCGTTCAACGACGCGGTCGGAGCCCATGGTCTCGAGGTCGATCTCGTTGATGCGGTCGACGGTGTCGCCGAAGAAATCGAGGCGGACGGGGGTCGCGCCGTCGCCGGCGGGAAAGATGTCGAGGATGCCGCCGCGGAGCGCGAACTCGCCTTGTTCCTCGATCGCCTCGACGCGGGAGTAGCCGGCACGGTCGAGCCAGTCGAGGAGTGCACCGGGGGCGATGTCCTGGCCCTTGCTGACGACGCGGATGAGCGCGTCGGCCGCTCCGGGGCGCGGCACGGACTGCATCAGGGCCTGGATCGGCGCGATGAGCACGCGGGGGACCTGACCCGACCCGGCGGCCCGCGCGAGCAGCAATCGCTCCGCGAGCGCGAGCGGTACGGCGGCGCCCTCGCCGGGCATCGATTCGAGCGCGGGCAGGCGGGCAGCGTCGATCTCCATCGAGCGGAGCTCGTCGAGGGCTTCGTCGGCGTCGTCGACGTGGGCGCAGAGAAAGAGGACGGTGCGGCCTGTCAGCTGGGCCAAGGCGGCGGCAGACAACGCGGCCGACGAGCCGCTGGACCCGGTGGCGATGATGCGGCGGCCGGCAAGGGCCTCATCGGCGAGCCGGCGGAGCGCGGCATCCCCACTGATCGCGTCGATGATCGAGCGGGGCGGCGGGTTGGAGGCGGGCGTGGCCATCGGATCGCGGCGCGCAGGCGCACGCCCAGCGGATCGCACGCCGATCCGGGGTTGGTGCACGGCTTGACCTTGCGATGATACCCGTCGGGCCAGGGCCGGCCGAGCACCCACTGCCTCCCACTCGATGGGTGCCGCGTTTGGGCGGCTCGGCGGGCAAGCGGTGCGGAGGTGTGGGTGGTAACCGCACGGGTTGGCACCAAGCCGCCAACCCGTGTCATCCGATGCGTAGCGTCGGTTGCTTATCCGCCGCTGAGCCGGGCCCGGCCCCAGCCGACGCCGAAGATCGCGGCCAGGGTCAGGACGATGCTCGCGCCGGTGGGCCAGTCGAACTCGAAGCTGAGCACGACACCGATCAGCACCGACGCGACGGCGAAGACGAGCGAGAGCGCGAGCACGCGGGGGGCGGAGGCGCTGAATTGCACCGCGGCGGCCGCGGGCAGCACGAGCATCGCGGTGGCGAGCACGACGCCGGCGAGCTTCATCGCGGTGACGGTCGCGAGGGCGAGCAAGACGAGGAGGACGAGTCGCATCAGCCGCACGCGCACGCCGAACGCGGCGGCGGCGGGCTCGTCGAAGGCCCAGAAGACCAGCGGGCGGCGCAGCGCAAAGAGCACAGCGAAGATCGCGGCTGCGACGCCCCACGCGACGGCGGCGTAGGTGGCGTCGATGCTGATGAGCGAGCCAAAGAGCAGGCTCTCCCACGCAACGGTCTGGACCTTGCCGTTACGCTCGGCGATGTGGAGCAAGAGCGATCCGATCGCCATCGACGCGACGAGCACGATGCCGATCGCGGTGTCGCTCTGTGATTTGCCGGTCGAGCCGCGGCCGGCCTCGCTCTGGGTGAGGAAGCCGACCTGGAGCGCGGCGAGCAGGCAGAACGCGAAGACGATCGCGAACTGCAGCGACAGCTCTCCCGCGCCCGCGGCGGCGCCGAGGCCCAGCACGTACGCGACGCCGATGCCGCCGAACGCTGCGTGGCTGATGCCCTGGCCGATGAAGGCGAGCCGCTTCATCACGACAAAGACGCTGAGCACGCCGCCGAAGAGCGCGATGGCGAGTCCCGCGAGCACCGGAGGCAGGAAGAGCTCGCGGTAGATGGGATCGGTGAGGTACTGCCAGGTCTTCATGGCGTGCCTCCCCTACCGCTCGGGCGGTCGTGGTTGTGCGTGTGGTCGTGAGCGTGATTGTGATCGTGGCTGTGGTCGTGGCCGCACTCGCTGGCGCGATGGGCATCAACGTGCAGATCGCCGAAGACGGCGGCGGCGTCGTGGCGGAAGACCTCGGCGAGCACGGCGGGCGTGAGGCCCTGCGGTGAGTCGTGGTAGTGCAGCGTGCGAGCCAGGCAGGCGACCCGGTCGCAGGATGCGGCAACGGTGCGGAGGTCGTGGCTCACCACGACAGTGGTCAGGCCCAGCTCGTCGTGCAGGCGGGCGATCAACTCGGAGAACTGCCGCTGCCCGGCGGGGTCGATGCCGACCGTGGGCTCGTCGAGCAGCAGGATCTTGGCGTTGCTGGCGAGAGCGCGGGCGATCATGACGCGCTGGAGCTGGCCGCCGGAGAGGCGGCCGACGGGCTTGTCGGCAAAGGCGCTCGCGCCGACGACATCGAGGGAGCGCTCGACGCGCTCGCGGATCTCGCGGGGCACGGCTTCGAACGCGGAGCAACCGAGCGTGGCGGCCATCGACGCGGCGTGGCGGGCGGAGATCGGGAACGCGAGCTCGGCCTCGACGCGCTGGGGGACATAGCCGATGAGGCGGAGCGACGCGGCGGCGCGGGGGTCGCGGCCGTCGATCTCGATCGAGCCGTTGTAGCCCGTGAGCAGGCCGAGCGTGAGCTTGAGGAGCGTGGACTTGCCGCCGCCGTTGGGGCCGAGGATGCCGAGGCGTTCGCCGCGGCGCACATCGAGCGTGACGCGATCGAGGGCGGGGGCGACGCTGGAGTCCGAGCGGTCGTAGGAGAACGTCACGCCGCGGTAGCGGATGATGGGCTCGGAGTTGGCGGTGGCGTCGCCGGGCATGGGCGGGAGTTTACGGCGTCACGGTTGTGATGCTCGGCGCGTGATCTGGTGGCCTTGAGGAAGCCCGGGCATGAGCGAGCGGGTGAGCGTGTCTCACCATTTTCGGACTCGAGCGCACATCGCGATGAGCGGACCAGAATCGTTGTTCCATGCCGCACTGTTTGACCGCCGAGCCGACCAAGCAGTGGCACCCGGAACTTGGTCCTGACGTGCTGGGATTAGCCGCGAGCGAGCATGCGGTCGAGCACGTCCGCTGGGGGCGGCGCGTAGGGGCGGAACTTCTCGAACGTGCCGGCTTCTTCGCTGTAAAGGAGGGCACGATTCTGGCCCAGGCTCTGGGCGTGGGGCGAATCGATGAGGCTGCTGGAGTCGCCGCCGCTCATCTGGAAGAGGACGCGGAGGTCGAACTCACGCACGTCGCGGCGGTCGATGGCGCGTTCAAGGTTGGCCACGTTGTCGCACCAGGCGATCGTGTGGATGCCCACGGCGGGGCCTTCTCGCAGTATCTCCGCGAACTGCTTCTCGGGCTTGGGGGTCGCGTCCTCGCTGGCGGTGAAGGAGTAATCATCCTCGGCCTTGCGGAGGGCACGCAGGCGATGCAGCGCGTGCACGAGCAGGAAGAGCGGCTCGTGGGCGGCGGCGTCGGCGTGCTCAGGGCTGCGGCGGCGCTCCAGCTCGGCGTGCAGGTCCGCCAGCGCGTTGTCGACTGCGCGGCCGACGGCGTGGCGAGCGCGCGGGCCGATACGGTTGCACAGGTCGAGCGTCGGGGATACGCCGTCCCATTCGGGGCTGGGGCCTTCGAGCACGGTGAGGCGTGGCAGCGAGCCGGAGGGGGTGCTGAACTGCGTGCGGTGTCGCGCTGCGAGCGCGACGCCGGCGCCGACCAGGAGGCCGAACGCCGCCCGCTCGTTCTGGCCGACGATGAGGATGTTGCTGCCGCTCTGGGGGCGTAGTACGGCGAACGTGGGGTCCTTGATCGAGACCGCGTCGCCGAGCCACACGCGGGTCGGACCGGTGGGCGCGGGCGAGTCGAGCAGTTCCCGCAGGCCGTGGTTGCGCGCCAGGTCGGAGGGCAGGTTGCCCTCGAAGATGACGGGCGGCACGCGCTTCATGCCCGCCGCTTTCTCGCGCACGTGCTCGAGCTTGGTGTCCCGCTGATCGTCGGGAAGCCAGACGACCTGGAACGGGCTGTTGCCCTCGAGCAGCCCGCTGGCGTCGTTGTAGATCGCCTCGCCGGGGCGGGTGAGCAGCCGTGCGGCGGGGTTGTCCTCACTGAGGATGAGATACGAATCGGACTCGCTGCACTGCAGCGCCACGCGGACGCCCATCTGGCCGATGGTGCTGCGGGCGAGCGAGTACGCGCCGCCGATCGTCTGGCTGCCGAGGATCACGTGCATGCCGAAGGCGCGGCCTTGACGCACGAGTCGGTCGAGCAGCAGCATCGCTTCCTGCGCGATCTTGTCGTCCTCAACGAAGAACTCCTGGAACTCGTCGACGATCAGCAGCGTGCGCGGCATCGGGTCGTTGATGCTTCCACCGGGCTTGTCGCGTCCCTTGAGCGTCGCGCGATAGCCGGCGAGGTCCTGCACGCCCAGATCGCGGAAGATCGTGCCGCGGCGGGAGAGCTCGGCGTCCAGACGACGCAGAACGCTCAGGCCGAACTCGCGCTCGCTCTCGACCGCGATCACGCGGGCGTGGGGCAACTGGTTGCTGGCGTAGGTCTTGAACTCCACGCCCTTCTTGAAGTCCACGAGGTACACCTCGGCCTGATCGGGGCTGTACCACAGGGCGAGGCTCGTGATGATGGCGTGCAGCAGCGTGGACTTGCCCGAACCGGTGCGGCCGGCGATGAGCGCGTGCTGAGCCGTGCCGCGGCCGAGAACCAGGCTCTGCACCTTGGTCGCGCCGCTTCGTCCGATCGGGATCGCGATCTCCTTGGCGCTGTCGCGGCTCCAGACCTCGTCGTCGGCGGGCGCGATCGACTGGAACGGCACCTGCACGCGGCTGCTGTCTTTGGAGACCTCGCCGATGCGGCGGATGAGGCGGACGAACTCCTCGTCGGCCGGCGCGCTTTCGAGCTCGATGTTCCAGCGGGCGAGCTCATCGACGCGTGCCGAGACGGCGTCGGGCTTGACGGTGAGGACGGTGGCGCCGCGCTCGACGTCGGCCATCGTGAGCCACGCGGGCGGGCGGGCGCGGCTGTCGGTGACGATGAGCGTGAAGACGCCGCAGCGCGGGCCGCTGGAGACGATCGAGGCCAGCCGCTTGGCCGCCGCCTCGCTGAAGTTGGCGGGGAAGTCGGCGATGACGAGGAAGCGGAAGGGTTCGGCGATCTCGCCGGCTTTCTCGTTGTACTCCTGGATGCTCGCGAACTCGTTGCGCAGGTATTTTTGGATCACCTGCTCCATGTGCTCGGTCAGGTCGGCGAGCTTCTGCTCGATGTGTTTGGGCTCGGTCCAGATGCGGTCGCCGACGATCAACGGCTCGTCGTCGGCGAGGTGCATGAAGCCCGCGAAGCTCTGGCCCAGGCCCACCGGGTCGAGCATCGTGAACCGCACCTTGCCGGGCGGGAGCTGGGTGAGCAGGCGGAGCATGGTGGCACGCACGGCATCCAGAGCGCGGGCGCGGGTGTCGGGGGTGGCGTGGAGCACCAGCGACCCGCTGCCACGAAGGTCCAGGTGCAGCGGCAGCTGGAGGCTGGTCTGGTGCGCGAGCGCCAGCTCGCCCTCGCCTGGCAGGCCGCCCGGCATCGACGCGAGGTCAACGGTCGTCCACGCGAAGCGGATGAGGTCGGACGACTCGCTGCGTGGCTCGCGGGTCAGGAGCTTGCTCCACGTGGGAGCATCCTCGCTGGAGGAGCGGTTGAGCCGATGGCCGCTGAGCAGGAGCTCGTTGCCCTCGCGGAGCCACTGCTCACGCAGGCGGTCGAAGCGTTCGGCGGCTTGCTTGGCGGCGCGTTCCACCGCCATCTCGCGCTGCGAGTCGACCTCCATGAGCTCGACGTCGCGGGCCTGCTCGCGGCGGCGGACGCTGTTCTGGTACGACGTCTCAGCCTCGCGCAGCTTGCGTTCCTTGCGGGCCCGGACGTACTCGATTCGCTCCTGCAGTGACGCCCGCAGCTCGGGCTCTTCGACGTTTCGGCGGCGTTCGTACTTGTTCTTGGCTTCGTCGAGGCGGGCCACCGCGGCGGTGGTTTCCTTGTGACGCGAGGCCTTCATCCGGCGCACCACGCGGTCGCGGTTCTGATCGACGATCTGCTGCGACTCGTTGAGCAAGGCGGCGGTCGAGGCGAGCGCGGAGGCCAACGCCGCGATCGCGGGCTCGACGCGGCGACGGGCCAACGCCCGCACGACAAGCAGGAGCACGAACACCAGCGCCAGGCCAGCCGCCACGCCGATGCCGACGTTGCGCGGCAGGGTGGGCTGCACGGCGAAGGCGCCCGCGGCTCCTCCAGCGCCGGCAAACAACACCAGCGCCAGACCGATGCCCTCGCCCCGCAGCCAGAAGGGGTTCACCGCGTGATCGACCGCGTGCACCCGGGTCGCGACGTCGAGGGCCGCGGCGTCGAGGGCGGCGGGCGTCGGAGCGTCGATGGTCTTCTCCGGCCCGTCGCCGACCGCTTCGTCCGACGCCGCGGGAGACAACGTGGCCAACGGCTCCATCGACCGTCCGAGGCGCTGCAGGATCTGGTTGGCACGATCACGGGCGACTTCGAGGTCGTCGCGCCGGGCTTTCAGGGCCTTGGTCGCCGCCTCGTGGGTGAGATTCGCCTTGCGGATCGTCGATTCACCGACCGTGTCGGCGAGCCAGCGGGCTTCTTCGGCCTGCGTTTCTGCGCGGCGTTCGAGTTCGCCCAGCCCGATCGCGAACTTCGCCAGTTCACGCTCGCGGGCGGCCTCGGCGTCCACGATGTGCTTGTCGAGGCGTTCGGTCAGGGCCGCCATCACCGCTTCATGGTCGCGGGCCATCTTGGCGAGCGCGGCCTCGGCGCTCTCGCGGATCGACGCGGTGCGTTTGCGGTGCTCCATCTCGGCGGCGGAGACGGCCTGCTTGTGCTCGAGATCGATCTGCCGCTGCACGTCGGCCCGGTGCGCGACCAGCGGCTGCAGGGCACGCAGCAGGGCTCGCTCGGGCTGGAGTCGGATCTCGTCTGGCATGGGCTCCGGCAGAGTAGCGGTTGCGGTGGTCTGGCGTCAGTCGCCCGCGCGATCGTCGCACTCGCGGCGGGCCTGGATCATGAGCTCGTTCACATGCTCCATGGCCTTCAGGGTCGCCACCAGCGCCGGCTCGAGGGTCTGGATCACCTCAACCTCGAACCGCTTGCTGGCGGCGTCGTCCCACTCCGACTTGGCACGCGCCCAGCGGAACCGCAGCTCCTTGGCGGCGTCGTTGAGATTGGCTTGGGCGACCTTTGTGCTCATCGTGATCTCACGGAGTACTCATTGGCTGTTCACGTCCTTCTCACGGCCTTCACGCTCTCAACGTCTCACGTCGCGTCCGATTGCCACAGTTCGCGGTTGTCCGCATCGAGGATGCACCGGACCAGCCCGGCGGAGATCACCACGAGCGTGCCGGTGCGCAGGGCGAGCAGCGGCCCGAGCGCGGGATGGCCCACGAGCAGCTCACGCACCGGCACCGCGACGAAGCCGCCGGGTTCTTCGGGGCGTTCCAAGGGGCCGATGAACCAGCCGCTGGTGGGCACGCAGTCGTCGCGGATGATCGGTTGGCCACGCAACAGGTACACGCCCTCGCACGCCACGGCACGCCAGGCGACGTGCACCAGTTCGTCCGGCCCGACGGGGGCGTCGCAGATCGCGAGCGCGGCGATCGCCGAAGCGTCGGCCGCGGCGGGACCGGGGCAGGACCAGGGTGTGTGGATCGAAGCGGGCGGCAGCGCACGGGCGGCCTGGGGCGAGATCGACAGGGCCCGCAGCCCCGCGTACTTCTCGACCGTGGTCGCGGGCGGGGCGCTCGATCCGGTTTCATCCAGCGATCGCTCGATGGCGGCGAGATCGGCGGCGGTCAGCGTCGCGTCGGCGGGCTGCAGCCGGATGTAGTCTTCGATCGCCTGGGCCATTTTCTCCAGGCGCTGGATCGCCTTGGGCAGCGTGCTCTGCACCAGCTCCGCCAGGGCACGCGACGAGGACTTGTACATCATCGCTTCGCGCTCGAAGCGCGGCGCCCACTGGCGGACGGCCGCCTGCTTGCGCTCGAGCTCCTCGAGCCGACGCTTGAGCTTCTCGACCAGTTTCTTCTCCTCGACCACGCTCACGGGCTCGGGATGCCGCATGTACTGCTTGCGGCTCAACTCGCTCTTGGCCTTGGTGACGGCGTCGGTCGCGCGGCGCACCGCGTGCTTGTAGTATGCGGGTCGGTCCTGTTGCAGCCACTGCCCCATCCGCCCGATCTCCGCGTCCACATTCGCAAACGCGATGTTCACTTGGTTGATGAACTCCCCCAGCGCGACCTTCATATCGCGCAACGGTTGAACCGAGGTGATGCGTGCGGATTCGCCCATGATGAAGAGACGAAGAGACAAAGAGACAAAGAGACAAAGAGACGGAGAGACGGAGAGACGGAGAGACGGTGACCGGCGGTCGCGTGCTTGCTCCTTCCTGCCCAACTCCCCCACTGCCCCACTTTCCCACTGGCCCGCTGCCTACCTCTGATTCAGATATTCCTCGATCTTCTCGGCTTTTCGCAGCAGGAACGGCACGTGCTGCTCGGAGAGATCGATGAAGCGGTTCAAGGTCTTGATGGTCGCCTCGAATTGCTCGGCAAACTTGACCTGCTCCTGGTCGCGCCAGGTCTGGCCCAGCGTGGACATCCGGCCCTGGATCACCTGCGTCTGCTGCTGCAGCGTCGCGTTGAAGCGCTTCAGGTCCATCGCGAAGCGACGCAGCTCGGCAGGATCGACGACGGCTTTGGACATGGCAACCTCCGCCGCGGCTGTTGATAGCCGCGGACTCGCACGCATCGTATCTGTTCCCGTGAAGCCGCCGGATGATCCGTGCGCGGCGGTCGCTCGGTTGCACGGAATCGCGGGTTGCGGGTGAGAGCTCCGTCGAGACTACGGATGCGAGCCCGCGGAACGGCGGACGCGGGACGCACCCGCACTGCTTGACCGCGGATGCGGTCAAGCAGGGGCAGCCACGGCAAAGAGAGGCCATCGATCGCTTTACTTCCTGGCGGCCCTGGCGGCTTCGAACGCCTGAAGCCTCGCCGTGGACTTGGCGGTTCTCGGATGTCCTTCCTTGAACGCGGCCAGGATCACCGCGTGGCTCTCGCTGAGCTCCTTGCCGGCTTCTTCGAGCTTGCCGAGTGCCACCAGACACTCGCCGAAGTTGTTGCGATAGATGGCACGCACCACGTGCGTCTCCGGCAGCTTGCCCTCCGCGGCCTTGAACAAGTCGCGGTAGAAGCCCTCGGCCTCGGCGGCCTTGCCGCGCTTGACGAGCATCGCCCCCAGGTTGTTGAGCTGGCCCCAGCCTTCCGGGTCGGTGAAGCCCTTGTCGCGTTGGATCGCAACGATCTCGCGCATCAGCTTCTCAGCCTCGTCCAGCTTGCCCGTGTCCTCGAGCGCGAAGGCGAGGTTGTTCATCGCCGAGAGTGTCTTGGTGTGCGACGGGCCGAGCTTGGTGCGCTGGATCTCGAGCGTCTCTCGCAGGCTCGCGATCGCCTCGTCGTAGCGCTGCAGCGCCACCAGGCACGCGGCACGGTTGGCCATCGATGTCAGCACGCTGGGGTGATCGGGTTCCAGCCGTTTGCGGCGCATCTCCAGCGTGCGGGTGTGAACGTCAAGGGCTTCCTCGTTGCGTCCCAGTCGCTGAAGGATGTTCCCGAGCGTGTTCATCTCGTACGCGGTCGCGAGGTGCTCGGGGCCGAACTGCTTCTCGCAGATCACCAGCGATTCGCGGATCGCCTTCTCGGCGTCGGCCCATCTCCCGCCGAGCTGGAGCGCGACGGCGTAGTTGTGGGCCGCGGTCTGCACGTTGCGGTGCTTCTCGCCCCGGGTGCGGCGGAGATCGGGGAGCGCCGCGGCGAGCAAGGCGATCGATTCGTCGGTCTTGCCGAGTTCCATGGTGTAGCGGCCGAGCTCGGCACGGGCCTCGGCGTGCTCGAGCGCGAACTTCTTTGGGTCCCTCTCATAGACCCCGATGACTTCACGAACCAGCGCCTCCGCTTCGGCGGGCTTGCCGTTCTCGGCGAGGCTGATCGCGAGCGTCCGCCGCGATTCCATCTCGTCTATCGCGTCTTTGCCGTACTGCTCGAGGGCCAGATCGTGGGCCCGTCGTGCTTCCCGCAGGCTGTCCTCGGGACGGCCCAGGGCGCGGTACGTGTTGGACAGGGTGACCCGCAGCGGCAGCTCCACGCCGGGCTCGACGCCCCCGTTCTTCAGCTTCTCGGCGGCCGCGTCGAGAAGCTCACGCACCGTCGCGTCGCCGCTGCTGGCGCTCTCGGGGCTGGCCGCGGCGAGCATGTCGTTGAGGAAGTCGTTGGTGGCCTTGGCGGTGCGTGCCTCGCGCTCGGCGATCGCTCGCTGCGTATCGAGAGCGACGCCACGTTCCTCGGCGAGCGTGCGGCCGCGGGTCGCCTCCGCCGCCTGCCACGCCGTGCCGATGATGCCACCGACAAGCGCCAGCACCGCGAGCGTCGCGCCCGTCACGAGCGCCCTGTTGCGGGCCACGAACTTGCGCACCTTGTACGCCCGGCTCGCGGGACGCGCCAGGATCGGTTCGTCGCGCAGGTAACGCCCGATGTCCGCGGCCATGTCCGACGCGCTCTGATACCGACGCGCCCTGTCACGCTCCATCGCCTTGGAGACGATCGTCGCCACATCGAACGGGATCTTGCGGTCCACCGAGAGCAGGCTCGGGGCATCGCGCTCCGCGACGATCCGCACCGCCTCCGGCAGCGTGTGCGTCTCCAGGGCGTGCGGCAAGCGCCCCGCGACCAACTCGTACAGGATCACGCCCAGCGTGAACACGTCTGACCGCACGTCCACGCCCGACGGATCGCTCACCTGCTCCGGGCTCATGTACGACAGCGTGCCCACGAGCGTCCCCGCCTCGGTCCGAAGCGTGGCGCCCCCGAGGTTCCCCTCGTTCGAGTCGTTCGCGGCCCGCGCGATGCCGAAGTCCAGCACCTTGGGCTGACCGCTCGAGGTCACCAGGATGTTGCCCGGCTTCAAATCGCGGTGGATCACGCCCTTCTGGTGGGCGTGATGCACGGCCTCGCAGATGCGGGCGAACAGTTCCAGCCGCCGCCGCAGATCCAACCGCTCTTCCAGCGCGTAGATCGTCAGCGGCTTGCCCTCGACCAGCTCCATCGCGAAGAACGGCTGCGGCCCCAGCGGCGATTCGTGGGTCGCGGCCTCGTAGATCTGTGCGATCCCCGGGTGCTGCAGTTTCGCAAGCGTCTCGGACTCATGCTCGAAGCGGCGCAACAGTCGCGGCGTGATCAGCCCGGGCCGGATCACCTTCAACGCCACCGTGCGGCGTGGGCGCTCCTGTTCCGCCAGGTAGACCACACCCATGCCGCCCTCGCCCAGCACCCGGCGGATCGCGTATCCACCGATGCGTTCGGGCAAGGCGGCGTCGAAGGCGGCCCGGGCCGCGCCGAGCCCGGTGGTGCTCGCACGGGCGGTCGGCTCGTCGAGGGTCTGGAGCTGGTCCTGCTTGAGCAGCATCATCTCGACCCTCGAACGCAGCACACGGTCGTCGCCGCACTCGCGCTCCAGAATCGCCCGACGCTCGGGCTGCGGGGCCGCGGCGACCATCTGCGCGATCGCACGCACGCGATCGTGCGTGTCGAAGGGAGGTCCGCCGGAATCGGCAGGGGTTGGGTGCAGGTGCGGGGGCATGACCGGACCCCCGATTCTGCCAGAAACCAGGCGCCGCCGCCAGTGAAAATGTCGCGCCCTGCGGCGCCGACCCCGATACCCACACGCGCAGCCCCGGGCCCGCGGGCCAAGGGTTCCGAGAACCCCGCGCCCCGCCAACGATCTGCGGCCATGAGCATCAACCTGCAGATCGTCGCGGTCATTCTTCAGACCATCTCATCACTCTCGATCGCGGGCGGCCTGATCTTCGCCGCGGTCCAGTTCTACCAGGCCCGCAAGGCCCAGCACGTCGCCAACTTCACCAAGCTCGTCGAGCTGCAGATGGGGCTGCGCCGCATGCGGGTCGAGAACCCCAAACTCGCCACCGTCTACCGCGACGACGTCCGCAACCTCGAGAACGACGACGAGATCCGCTTCTACTTCTTCAACCTCATGCAGCTCTCGCTCTTTGAGATCGCGTGGTACGGGCACCAGCACGGCCAGCTCTCCGACGAGTACTTCGAATCGTGGGTGAAGCGTTTCCGCATCATCGCAGCCGAGCCCAGCTTCCAGAAGATGATGTCCAACCCATCGATGAAGATCCTGCACGACGACTTCCAGGGGTACGTCGAGACCATCTTCGCGAACGCCAAGAAGACCACATGACAACGGCTCCCGATGGGGGAGCCGTGTCGCTCAAGCCGAGATGATGAATCCTCGGATCTACTTGCCGTCGGCGTCGGGCTTCTGATTGTCCGTCTTCGGTGGGTCTTTCTTCTCGGGCAGCGGGCGATCGACGAATCCCATGCGTCCGTTCTGGTAATCGAACACCAGCTCGAAGCCGCGCATGAGTTTCACGCCGATGTTGCCGAGGCTGTAGGCGTCGTGCAAGGCGCCGACTTTCTCGGTGGCGAACTCGGCGTCCACGTTCTCCAGAATCTTGCCGCCCAGCTCGAACGACGAGACCTTGCCGCGGCGGACGGTGCGCATCCCGCCCACGCCGCCGGTCTTGCTCTCGGTGGTGTCGCGCCCGTCGAGAAGCTTGAGATTCTCGACAGCGGGGACGTGGAAGCTGACGGTGTTGTTGGCGCCGGTGTCGAGCTTGAAGAGGCCGTGGCGGCCCTCGAATCGCGCGTCGACGATCGGGTGGCGCCCGTACAGCCGCACGGGCGTCCAGTTGATTCCGGCGGCGTCGAACCCGACAGGGTCGTGCAGCGAGACCCTGGCGAGGGCGAGATCAACGCGTGCCACGCAGCGGAAGATGGTGTTGAAGCCGACGATGCCGCCGATCTCTTCGCCAAGCGCCGTGCCGATCATCGAGAGATCGAGCTCGGTCATAATCGGATCGGCGAGCGTGACGGGTCCGAGCGAGAGGGTGGCGGGGCGGACGAAGTTGGAGCGGATCGTGCCGCCGATGCCGTTGACCGGCACGACGCCGAAGCGCCGCAGGCCCAGGCTCTCGACCACCTTCTTGTCCACGCAGTTCTGGCCCGCGCCGGTGTCGAAGATCCACCACGCCGCCTCGCGGCCGTTCACCTTCGGACGCACCAGGAGATGCCCGCTCCGCGCCCGCTTCACCTCAAGCTCGGCCGGCACGCTCGCGTCGAACGAGACATCGTCCGGGTGTCCGTTGCGGAGCGCGGGCTTCTGCAGCATCGCGGCCTGTGCATCGCTCGCGAGCGCGGCCGATGCGAGCTCGATCGTCGTTTCTTCCCCGCTGGTGCCGGTCGAGATCACCCGGGACGGGAACCATCCCAGGCCGGACTCGATGGCACCCTCGAATCGGATGCCCCGGTCGCCGTCGCCCGCGGAGTAGCTCCACTGGGTCACGCGCCAAGCCTTGCGATCGATGCGGATCACGCCCGCAATGAGCCCGTCGGGCAGCTTGAAATTCAGCACGGCCTGGTCGTCGCTGGTGAGCGGGTCCAGTCGCAGCTCCAGCGCACCCGGCGCGGTCCACGCGCCCGTCAACGCCAGCGCCCGCAGCCGCAGCGTGTCGGCGTCGCCGAGGCTGGGGGTGAGAATCTCGTTGCCCAGGTCGCGGGTCCAGAGCGTCGGGGGTGCGGTGATCACTCCTTCAGCGATCGGCAGGTCGCCGCGGTATGCCGCGTAGTAATCGCCCTTGGGAGAGACCAGCATCTCGACGTCCTGCTCGACGCCGATGAGGCTGCCGCGGCCGGCGAGCGCGACCAGCTTGCCCGCGGGGTTGGCCGCGTCCCAGCCCCCGGCTTCCCGCACGCGATCGACCACTTCCTGCACCGTCAGCGGAGCGGCCGCGGCGGATGTGCCCAGGACCACTCCGACGCCCACACCGAGGCAGGCGGTGAAGCGGAGACGCGAACGCAAGACACCGGGCATGGGGGCGAACGAGGAGCGAAGGTTCATGACGCACCTTTCTTGCGGCGGGGGCCGCGTTGAGTGGCGGCACGCTTGGGCGTGCCGCGCAGGACCACGGGAACCGGAGCGAGCCCAAACGTGACGCCGAACAGCCGCGCACCATCGCGCTGCCCGCCACGGGCGTTGGCGGCCCGCACGAGCGCCAGCAACTCGCCCAGCAGCGTGTTGGCCTGGGCAAGCTCGCGCTCGGTGAGCCAGCCCTTGGCGCGTCCCATCCACAGCGCGCGGCGCGGCCCTGGCTCGGTGACGATCTCCGGATCGCGTGCGGCCTGTGAGAACTCCTTCGAGGCGGCGCGGAACGCGGACCGCGCAATGCCCGACAGGTCCGCGGCCCGGATCGGTTCGCCGTAGCGGAGCGACACCGGGTGCGCCGGCACGTCGTACACGCGGAAGACGTGCCGCCCCTCGCGGCGACGTTCGGTCTCGATCACCAGCCCGACCCGCTCGAGCTTGCGGAGGTGAAAGTACAGCGAGTCGGCCGGCCGCCCCAGGAGCTCGGCGAGCCGCGCGATCGAACAGGGGCCGGCGGCGTCGAGCGCGTCGACGATCTCCTGCCGCAGCGGAGCGACGATCGCGCGGGCGGCGGCGGCGGTGCGGATGACATGTCCGTGGTTGTTACTCACGTTTGAATTGTATACACAGAATTCAAACGTAACTCAAGATCGATCGGGGCCGGTTCACGGCCCGTCATCGATGGCCGAACACCCGCCGACCGTGCTGGTTTGGGGCACGAAAACATCTGTCTTTCAAGCATCCGACAAGTGATCGACCGCCCGCTTACTTGCGGCTCACCGTCGCCTTGCCGTCGCTGGCGTTCTTGATCCCGTCGCCCGCGAGGTACGCCCGGGCCGTCCGGGCCTCGTCGCTCTCGGCCGCGTGCTTCAGATACGCGTCGAGAAACGCCAGCGTCGCGGACCCCGTGGCCGCGGCCACCATCGCCGGGTCCTCGGGCTTCTCGCCCAGCAGCGCCGACGCGGACTTGCCCGAGTAGGAGCTGTGCGTCGCGCCCTCAACCCACAGCAGGTACGTGTGCGGCTCGCCCGCGCTCGCGGGCGCGTACTCATACGGGTGCCGCCGCGATTCGGGCGTGTCGTTGCCCGCGCGGGCGGTGTCCTCGCTCCCCGTGATCACCAGCATGGGCTTGTCGAGGTCCGACCAACTGTCCTTGGTGAACAGCCGCGTCTTGAGGCCCTGTCCCGAGATCACGACCGCCGCCTTGATCCGCGGGTCGCTCAGATTCTGCACGCCGCCGAGAAGCCGGGTGCGTGCCTTCACGCCCAGCGCGATCTGCGTGGTCATCGCTCCGGCGGAGTGCCCCGCCATCGCGATCGCCTCGCGCGAGATGCTCGCCTTGGCGTCCGGGAAGATCTTGTTCTCCACCGCGGGGATCGCGTCGAGTATCCGCTTCACGTCATCGACGCGCTCGAAGGGCTTCACGTTCCGCACGTACGCCTGCGGGTTGCTCAGGATCTCGCGCCCCGCCTGCTCGCCCCGCTCGCGCCGCAGCTTCACCGAGTCCGAGTGCGTCGGCAGGATCACGACATAGCCATGGCTGGCGAGATGGTCGGTCAGATCCGGGAACGCGTTGGACGAGCCACCCATGCCGTGGCTGAAGACCACCAGCGGCAGCGCCCCGCTGGCGTCGCGCGGGAACCGCACGGTGAGCGGGATGTCCCGCGACGACTCGCCCCGCGCGGGCGCGTCGTCCGCGGTCAGCACCATGTCGATGGAACCAGTCTTGTACGCGCCCGCTTCCGGCTTGTAGTGCTGCGCCCACGCCCGCGGCGTCAGCAACATCACACACGCCAGCAACCACACACGACCCACAGAGACCCGACGGACGATCGAGCGGACCGACATGACACCCTCCTTCGAGATAGTGCGTCATCGGTCCAACGCCGCCGTCGCGTGGCTGTTGCCGGAATCCTCCCGCGAGCCTTCAACGCTCTCCCCGGGTCCGCTATTCCAGCCCGTCCTGGTTCTTGGACACGACCTTCTCGTCCATGAACACGACCGAGATCTCGACTTTGTCGCCCTTCCAGATGAAAACGTCCCGCACCGGAGCGTCCGGCACGCCCGACGGGCGCGCCGGCGTCTTGGGCTTCTCCCCGACCTGCGGGCCCGTGCCGCCGCCGGTCAGGTCGCTCAGCCCCTGCTTCGCTTGGTTGGCGTTCTGGCGGGCGGTCGCCGCGGCGATGTCGGCACCCAGCATGTCCTGGGCCAGCCTCGACGCCCCGCCCCGCTCCTGCTTCTCGCCCGGACCGAGGATCTCGGCGACCTCATAGATCGACATCCCCACCTGGATCCGGTCGTAGTTCTCCTTGGTCAGCTTGTTCTCGCAGCCGGTCATCACGCCGACGAGTATCAGCGAGACGAGCACAACAACCACACGCGACACGATCCGAACCATGGCTGGTCTCTCCGCACGCACCCGCGACCATCCGCCAGCGCGTGATTCGACTGCAATCTCCCAGAACACCCCGAAACTTCCGTCCAGGCTCAGCGTACCACGATCGTCGAGGGCGTGACCCCGACAGCACACGCCGCGTCTGCGGCTCGAGCCCCGCTCCACTATCCTCACTCCCATGGCGATCGGCGGCAACATCCCGGGTTCGAATATCAGCGGCTCCACGCCCATCGACGCTTCGCTCTATCTGCACCCCCAGACCCTTGCCCGCCTCGCCACGTTTGAGATGCGGGCCAAGATGATCGTCGAGGGCCTCTCCAGCGGTCAGCACCGTTCGCCCTATCAAGGCTTCTCCGTCGAGTTCGCTCAGCACCGCCCTTATTCCCCGGGCGACGATCTCCGCCACCTCGACTGGAAGGTTTTCGCCCGCTCCGACAAGCTGCACCTCAAACAATACCAGCAGGAAACCAACCTCGACCTCATCGTGCTGGTCGATTGCTCGGGCTCGATGTCCTTCGGCAGCCGCACGTTCGCCGACGCCTCGGGCGAGGGGCGCGACACCAGCCCCGACGGGCGCACGCATTGGAGCAAGTTCGACCACGCCACCGCGCTCGCCGCGGCGCTCTCCTATATCACGCTGCGCCAGGGCGACCGCGTCGGGCTCGAGATGTTCGACGATCAGGTCAAGCTGGTGCTCAAGCGGTCCAGCGGCCAGGAGACGTGGCGCCAGATCGTGAGCGCTCTGGCGTCGCATCCTGCCCGCGGCACGGCTCCCGGGCAGCGCTCCAGTGATCTCCGCCGCGCCATCGATCAGACCCTCGGCCAGGTCACCAACCGCTGCATCATCGCGATCGTGAGCGACTTCTTCATGGATATCGCGGCGATCCGCGACGCTCTGGCCCGCGCCCGCCACGCCAAGGCTGACATTATGGCCTTCCAGATCCTCGATCGCGCCGAGATGGAGTTCGACCTCCGCGACGCCGCGGGCGGCGTGATCTTCCAGGGCCTGGAGGGCGAATCTCCGGTCCGTCTCGACCCGCGCTCGATCCGCTCCGCCTACCTCGCCGCGCTCGAGGAGCACAACACCCAGCTCCGTACGCTGCTCCGCGGCCTGGGCTACGACCACACCGTCGTCAACACCCACGACTACCTCGGCCCTGCGCTCGCCGCGTTCGTCTCCCGCCGCAACGCCCAGATCAAGCGCCACCTCGCCTAGACCTTCTGCCTTCTCCAACGCCGGACGCCTTTCTCTCCGCCGAGCTCCCAGCACCCATGTCTTTCCTGAACCCAACCCTCGCCCTCATCGCCCTCGGCTGCGTGGCGGCACCGGTTGTGATCCACCTGCTCTTCCGCCGCCGTACAAGGCCGCTGGAGTGGGGCGCGATGCGGTTCGTGCTCGAGGCATTTCGGCGTCAGCGCAAGCGGATGCGGCTGGAACAGTTCCTGATCCTCGCCGCACGCACGCTCGCGGTGCTGCTCCTGGCGCTGGCGGTCGGCCGCCCGATGTTCGCGGGCGACTCGGTGCTGCAGAGCCGCACGCCCCGCGACCTGGTGCTGGTGGTAGACAACGCGCTGACGTCGCAATCCCGCGTCGGCGAGGCGACAGAGCTGGAGGCGAACAAGGGCGAAGCGCTGCGCCTGCTGGAGAGCCTGGACGCCGCCCGCGGCGATCGGGCCGCGCTGATCACTCTTGGCGCACCCGCCGAGAAGCTCGCGACGCCCCTGACGACCGAGCTCGCCGGCCTCCGCCGCGCGCTCGACTCCATCGAGCCCGCCGAGAGCGCGGCCGATGTCAGCGGGGCCCTGGCGATCGCTCGCGACCTCTTGGGCCGCGACACCTCCCGCCAGAGCGCCATCGCGCTGCTCAGCGGGCTGCGCCGCGGGTCGCTCGACACCGCCCGCGCCCCGGAAATCGTCGAATCGGCCCAACGTCCCGACCTCTTGGTCCGCCCCCCGGCCGCCGATCCTCTGGACAACCTCGCGGTGATCTCGGTCGAGCCCTTGCGGAGCGTGCTGCTACGTGAGGGCAACGCGCCCGAGACGCAGCAGGCGCGCGTGGTGATCGCACGCTCGGGCCCGGGCGTGCGCAATGCCGCGGCCGTGAACCTGCGGCTCGCCGCGATCCAGACCGCCGACACTGAATCGCCCGCCTGGGTCGCGACGCCGGTGCGCTTCGCCGCGGGACAGGAAACCGCGAGCGTGCTGGCCCCGATCGGGTTCCCCAAATCCGACCCCACGTCCCGCAAGGCCGCGTCGCCGCTGTGGATCGAGGCTCGCCTCGACGACGACGCGATCATCGCCGACAACGTCTTCCGCAAACCCTGGAAGGCCCGCGAGACCGTCCGCGTCGTCCTCGCCGCGCCCATGAGCGACTCCGGAGCCGCGCCGACGGCCTACGCCGCGGCCGACTGGATCACGCTCGCGCTCTCGCCCCGCACCGGCGGCGTGAGCGGTGCCCTCGAGGCCGAGAACGAACCGATCACCATCGCCCGCGTCGATCCGTCGCGTTTGTCCCCCGCCGACCTGCTCGCCGCCGACGCCGCGTTCGTCACCCGACCCGATCTGCTCGCACCCGACGCCTGGTCCACACTCGCGGAGTTCGCCCGCAAGGGCGGCCTTGTCGGCGTCACCGCCCCCACCGCTGCCGCGATCGGCGTGCACATGTGGCCCGAGCCCATGCTCAAGGCCTTCGGGCTCACGTGGGTGGTCGCGCGCGAGAGCACAGCGGCCGACCCGCCCCGCACCGTCCGCGGCGGCGACGGCTCCGGCCTCGGGGCCCTGCTCGCGGGGCTGAGCGCCGAGCTCGACGAACTGGTGAAGCCCGTCGCCGTCTTCCGCTCGCTCGGCGTCGAGCTCAAGGGCGATGCGTCGCGCCTGCTCACGCTCGACAACGGCGCGCCGCTGCTCGTCGCGGCACGCCCCGACAACTCCTCCCGCGGCCTGCTCGTCGCCCTCTTCACCGCTCCCGAGCTTGAATCCACCACGCTTCCCGCCATGCCCCTCATGGTCCCGCTCTTTCAGGAGATCGTGCGCCAGGGTGTCGGGCTCGCGTCCGGCTCCGCGACGATCGTGGCCGGGGCGAGCGTCGCCGAGCCTTCCGAACTCCGCCGAGTCACCCCGCAAGGCTCGGCGTCCATGGGCGACGCCGCGCGAAACGGCTCGCTGTGGCGCCGCGTGGACGCCCGCGGCATCACCCGCGAGCTGGTCGCCATCAACGCCGACACCCGCGCCAGCGCCACCGACCCGCAGACGCAGGAGCAGCTCACCCCCGTGCTCCAGTCGCTCGCCCAGGCCGCGAGCGTGACGTACATCCAGCCCACATCCGGCGCCGGCCGCCCAACCGGGGACGCGCTGCCACGCACCAACCGCACGCCGCCCATCGATCTGCCGCTGCTGCTCGCCGGACTCGTCCTGCTGGTGCTCGACGCGCTTCTCTCACGCTGGTTCAGCCACGCGACAATCGGCGCGTCCGCGGCCCGTGCGGCCCCCGGCGTGGCGCCGGCCTC